>JAGYJW010000019.1 GCA_018401435.1 Deltaproteobacteria bacterium
CGGTCGCCCAGGCCATGCGCCAGGCCACCCAGGGCCTGCCCGCGGGCCTGCGGGCCCGGGTGGATCTCAAGCTCGACCTGCCCGCCGATCTGGCGCCGGCCTGGACCGACGAGGGCCTGCTCACCGCGGTCCTGACCCTGCTGGTGCAACGGGCCATGGAGCGCTCCTTGGGGGGGGCCGACGGTAGACCCGGCGTGGTGCACGCCAGCGCCCAGGTGCGGGGCGAGGAGGTGGAGCTGCGCCTCCAAGACAGCGGCCCGGCCCTCTCCAACGCCGAGCTGCAGGTGGCCTTTGACGCCCGCAAGGACGCCGATGGGGTGCCCTTGCGGCTGTGGTCGGCCTGGCGCCTGATCCAGAACCTGGGGGGCAAGGTCGAGCTGCTGCAACCCGAGGGCGGGGGCAGCACCTTGCGTCTCTGCATTCCCAAGGCGCCGGCGCCGCCCCCCGCTGTGCTGCCTGCCCCCGCCGCGCCCGCCCGCGCCCGCTTGCTGGTGGTGGACGACGAAGACGCGCTGCTGCGGCTGCTTGCCGACGCATTGTCCCTGGACGCCGAGGTCGCGACGGCCGCGTCTGGGGCCGAGGCCCTGGCCTTGCTGCAGCAAGGGCTGCAACCCGACCTCATCCTCTGCGACCTGATGATGCCGCAGATGACCGGCATCGCCCTGCACGCCCACCTGCTCGCCCAAGGCTCGCCCCTGGCGGGACGCATGGTCTTCATGACGGGCGGCGCCTTCACCCCCGAGGCCCGCGACTTCGTCGACGCCCACAGCAGCCGCATGCTCAAGAAGCCCTTTCGGCTGGCCACCCTGCGGGCCAGCTTGGGGCGCTGGCTGGAGGCGATCAAAGCCCCAGCAGCTCCCGGGCCAGGATGAGGCGGCGGATCTCTGAGGTGCCCGCGCCGATCGTGCCCAGGCGCACATCCCGGTAGAGCCGGTTGATCTCGAATTCCGTGCTGTAGCCATTGCCGCCATGGATCTGCAGCGCGTCATTGACGACGGCCTCGGCCATCTCGGCGGTGAAGTGCAGGGCCGCCGCGCTCAGCCGGTGAACCGCGGTGCCCTTGCCTCCCCGAGACATGGCCACCGCCTCGGCGCAGGCCCGGTGAACCAGCAGGCGCGCCGCCTCGATCCGGGGGTACATATCGGCGATCTTGGCCTGGATCAGCTGAAACTGGGCGATGGGGCGGCCGAACTGCTGGCGCTCCTTTGCATAGGCGATGGCCAGCTCCATCGCCCGCCGGGCCAGGCCCAGGGGCAGGGTGGCAAAGACCACGCGCTCCACGTCCAGCCCGCCCATGAGCACGGCCACGCCGCCATTTTCGACACCCAGCAGGTTCTCTGCCGGAACCCGGGCCTCGTGCAGGATCAGCTGGCCGGTGGGCGAACCCCGGCAGCCCATCTTGTCGAAGGGCGCGGACGTCTCTACACCCTCAAAGCCCCGCTCGACGATGAAGGCAGAGATGCCCGCCGCGCCCGCGCCGGGACGGGTTTTTGCATAGACGATGAAGACATCGGCGATGGGGGCGTTGGTGATCCAGGTCTTGGTGCCAGACAAGCGGTAGTGGTCACCCTCGCGCCGGGCCCGGGTGGTCATGCCCACCGCGTCGGAGCCGGTATCGGGCTCGGTGATGCACAGGGCCCCCACCCGCCGGCCCGCGCAGAGGTCGGGCAGGTAGCGGGCGTGCTGGTCCGGGCTGCCATTGCGGTAGAGGTTGTAGACGCAGAGGTTGGCGTGGGCTCCCATGGACAGGGCGATGCCGCTGGACCCGGCGGCCAGCTCTTCGCCGGCGATCACCGAATCCCACAGGTCGCCGCCGCTGCCGCCCAGGGACTCGGGCACGCCCACCCCCAGCAGGCCCAGCTCCCCCAGCCGGGGCCACAGCGGCATCGGAAAGCGGTCGTTGCGGTCCACCTCGGCGGCCAGGGGGCGGACCTCCCTCTCGACGAAGGACCGCACGGTGTCGCGCACCAGCCGCTGACCGTCGCTCAGTTCAAAGTCCATGGGGCTCCTGTTCAGCCGAGGGGGGCGGCGCCATCCAACACATCGTCGTCGCCGCAGGCCGCCGACGCGGGGCTCAGCCCCAGGCGCTTGCGCAGCTCGGCCTCGCGTCCGGGGTTGGCCTTGCCGGCACCGATCAACCGCCCGGACATTCTGTCCGTTCGGTCTCCGGCGCTTCTTTTCTGATGGAGGAGGACGCTGTCCTTCATATCGGCCGCAACATGCGGCTCCTCCTGCGCCGCTTGATGAGCGGCGGCGCCTCTGGCGCCTCTGGAGCGTCAGGTCGCCGGTCAAGTGTCCGCTGATGGTCCCCGATTTGACCGGTGCCGCCTTGCCCCAGAAGCGGCCGATGGCCCACCACATCGTGATGTTGAAGATCAGCCCGAAGCAGGATCCGCCGCCGATGCCCAGGCTCATGAGTGCCCGGCCCACCGTCTCGTCATTCAAACCCTTGCCATGCAGCAGGACATCGCCCAGGTCCAAGAGGCCCGCGCCAGCCCCCACCAGCAGGCCCACCGTGCTCAAGATCACCCAGGTGCGGCCCCAGGCGGCCAACACACTGCGGCCATTCACGGGCATATTCAAGCCCCGCAAGCTGTCGCCCTTCTCCTCCACCACGAATATCGACCCCAGGGGGGCGAGGGGGATGAACCAGATGTGGGCGAAGCGGGTCTTGATGCAGCCCACTCCTTCGATCTCGTCGATGGTGCCGACGTGACGGGTGCCGTAGACGATCATGGTGAGACGGAATCCACGGGGCGCAGAGACAGCTTCATGGGCAAGGGCCCGCCCGGCCGCAAGGTGACCGAAGGTTGCAGGTTGAGCACCAGGTCGGGCTCGGGGGCGAAACGAAGAGACTGCAGCAAGGTGGCCAGCACCAGGCTCAGCTCCAACATGGCGAAGTGGTTGCCCACACAGACGCGGGCCCCCGCGCCAAAGGGCATGAAGGCGTAGCGGGGCAGCCGCTTCTCGAGGCCGTCCATCCAGCGCTGGGGCTGAAAGGCGAGGGGGTCTGGAAAGGAGCGCGGGTCGTGGTGCAGCACCCAGGGCATGATCAGCACGGTGTCGCCCTTGCGGAGCTGCCAGGGGCCCAGGTGCAGATCCCGCAACAGCCGGCGGCCGATGGCCCAGGCCGGGGGGTAGAGGCGCATGGACTCCTGGATCACCGCCTTGAGAAAGGGCAGCTGCGGCAGATCGGCCATGCGCGCGGCCCGGCCGCAGAGCGCCTGGTCCAGCTCGGCCTCGAGGCGGTCCCGGGCCGCGGGGTGCCGGCCCAGCAGCATCAGCGTATAGCCCAGGGCCAAGGCGGTGGTCTCGGCGCCCGCGGCGAAGAGGGTCACCGCCTCGTCTCGCAGCTCGGCGTCGGTAAAGCCCGCGCCGTCCTCGTCACGGGCGGCCAGCAGCCGGCCCAGCAGGTCGGGGGCGCCATCATCCCCCCGCTCGCGGTGGGCGGCGATCAAGGCCAGCAACAGGCGGTCCAGGCGCTCGACGTGGTGGCGGTCCTTCTCTCGCAGCACCGCCAGCGCCGGCTCGGGAAGCAGGCGGCGCCAGGTGTGCTGTTCCAGCCAGAAGCGCCGCTGCATGCCATCCATCGCCGCGCCGATGGGGGCGGCCGCCTCGGCCCCATCCCCACCAAAGAGGCAGCGACAGACGATGTCCAGGGTGAGTCCCATCAGGTCCTGGCTGAGGTCGGCCCGACGGCCCAGGGGCAGGGCCGCGGCCAGGGCCCGGGCGCGCTCCACCATGATGTCGCCATAGGCGTCCAGGTGGCGCGGCGTGAGGCTGGGGGCGATGAGGCGCCGGTGCTGGCGCCACTTCTCACCCTCGGCCGTCAGCAGCCCATCCCCCAGGGCCCGCCGCAGCTTCAAGGTCACGTCGTCCTTGACCAGGTCGGCGTCGTGGCGGTGCATCAGCGTGTGAATCAGCTCCGGGTCTTGCAGCAGCACCAGGGACTCGCCCAAGGCAGAGAAACGGCTCACGCGGCCCCAGCGGGCGACCATCTCCTCGCCCAGGGCCAGCGGGTCGGCCACTGCCGCCGGAAAGCGCAGCAATGCCCGGATGCGGCTGGGGCCGGGAATGGGCGCGCCGTGCTCAATCACAGTGTCTCCAGGTTCAAGGGTGCGCTGGCTGGGAGGCCGCAGGCGGGACCTCAGCGGGCGTCGACCTCTCCGTCAATCAGCGTGTATTCATTGACCACGGGCCGCTCGCCCTCGTCCAGGGCGGCGGGCATGCCGTTCACCCGCAAGGTGCCGCGCTGGATGGGCAGACCCAACTCAACGCCCACGGCCCGTCCTTCAAAGTTGTAGTCAAAGCCCGAGAGCTGCGTCAGGGAGCTGTTGCTGGCGTGCCCGGATGCCACCCCGGCCTCGGCGTCCAGCCGCCACTGCAGGTCCCGAAGATAGGCGCCGCGCCCCAGGCCCTCCTGCTCGTGAAAGCGGTAGTCCAGCTTCGTCCAACCCAGCAGGGGGTTGCTCAGGTCGATGTCCAGGGGACGGCTGGCGTCGTCGGGATCGGGCTGGGGGATGAGGTCCCCGCCGGCGTCGCGGTGCCCATAGGCCGCGCTATTGGACAGGTCCTGGGCCTGGGTGGCGCCGGTGGACACGATGGCCAGCAGGTGAGCCCGCATGGGCACCTCCACCTGGTCCACGACCGCGTCCACGCACTCGCGCACCTCTTCCAGGCTCAGCCCGGCCCGGAAGTGGAAGCGGACCGTAGCCTGGACGGTGTTGCTGCCTTCCGCCAGCACGGCGTCGGTGATCTCGGCGCCGATGTGCCGGGGGTGCCAGCCATAGGACGGGGTGTAGCAGCTGGGCCCGCCGGATAGCGGGTGGTCGGCATCGACGCCCAGGCCGGTCAGGATGACGGTGAGATCGCCCTGGGGCTCGCCAAAGAGCTCGATCTCGGTGGTGACGCTGACCCCATCGGCGTTGGCCACGGCCTCGGCCTCGCCGCGGCCGACGGCAAAGCCCGGCCCCTCCACCCTGGCCCAGGACAGCTCGATGTCGCTGTCATCGAGGAAGGGGAATTCCTGGCAGCTGACCTCGCAGTCCACCTCGGGGATCTGCCCGGTGGTGGAGGTGCCGCCGATCAAGGACAGCTGGGCCTTGTCGGCGAGGGCGTTGACCTCGAGGAAGCTCAGCCGGTGGTTGGCCGCCACCCAATGGAAGCGGTAGCCTTCGACCCAGGTGGCCGACAGGCCGGCGTCGGCGGCGCTGTCATCGCCCTTGTCCCGACAGGCTGCCAGGCCGGGCCCCAGGGCCAGCAAGCTCAGGAGGAGGGGGCGGGCAGGGGTCGACATCGGCGCTCCTGGTGTGGGGTCTTCATACAACCTCGGATGCGCCCCTGTCCACGCCAAGGAGGCCCCGCGGGGCCTTCAGGTCATGCGCAGCAGCTCTTCGAGAGAGGTCTGGCCTTGCTGCAACAAGGGGACCCCCGCCCGCCGCAGGGTGGGCACGCCACGGTCCTTGAGCAGGCGGCGGACGGCCGGACCGCCGCCGTCGGCCTTGATGATCTCGCGGAAGCCATCGTCCACCTCGACCACCTCAAAGATGCCGGTTCGGCCAGAAAAGCCAGTTTGAAGACAGGCTTCACAGCCAGCGCCCTGGGTCATGCCCGCGCCGTCGGGCAAGGCGAAGCCCACCTCGGCGCGCAGGCGGGCGAGGCGATCGGGCTCGACCAGGCCCCGACAGGCGGCACAGACCCGCCGCACCAGCCGCTGGGCCACCACGCCCAGCAGGGCGCCCGCCACGACATAGCGCTCCAGGCCCATGTCGATGAGCCGGGTCACGGTCTCGGGCACCGAGGAGGTGTGCAAGGTGGACAGGACGAGGTGGCCGGTCAGGCTGGCCTGCACGGCGATGCGGGCCGTCTCGGCATCCCGCATCTCGCCCACCAGGATCACGTCGGGGTCCTGCCGAAGGATGGAACGCAGGCCCCGGGCAAAGTCAAAGCCGACCTTGGGGTTGATCTGGCCCTGGGTGACCCCCTGCATCTCGATCTCGATGGGGTCTTCGAGGGTCACCACCGTGCGGCGGCGGGTGTCGAGCTCGCGCAGCATGGCGTAGAGGGTGGAGGTCTTGCCCGCGCCGGTGGGGCCCGTCACCACCACCAGGCCGCCCAGCCGCCGGCTCATGCTGCGGAAGCTCTGCACCTGGCTATCGTCCAGCCCAAGCTCGCCCAGACCCAGGAGCTTGCCGCCCAAGAGCAGCCGCAGCACCAGCTTCTCGCCATGCAGCGCCGGAAAGCTGCTGGCCCGCACGCTCAGCACCTTGCCCAGGGCCAGGCGGGTGGAGAACATGCCGTCCTGGGGCAGGCGCCGCTCGGTGATGTCCATGCGCGCCAGCACCTTGATCCGGTTGAGGACCAGGCGGGACAGATCCGTGGGCCAGGGCTGGTCGTCCACCATCACGCCATCCACCCGCAGGCGCACCCGGTAGCGGCCCTGCCGGGGCTCGATGTGGATATCCGAGGCGCGCTTGTCGGCGGCCCTGCGGATCAGCTCGTCGAGCAGGCGCACGGCGCGGGCGTCGGATGCCACGGCCGGGTTGGGATCATCGGGCAGGTTGCCTTGGCTCATGGCCGGGTCCTATCCCCCCGCCAGCGCCAGGGTTGCGGGGATCGGCCAGGGGTGGATCGAAGCGCGGGGATGCTCCGGCGCGCCAGAGCGCCGGGGAACCTCCCCGCCCTGCGCTTTGTCACAATGCTGTGACGACGTGCTGGTGGCGCTTCTCGGCAGCTGGGACGGAGATCGGCGGCAAATGCCCTGTTGCGCGTTCCACGGGGGGGCTACCCTCTCGGGGTTCACGGGAGGTCCAATGGCAGGTCGGTCAGCGGTCGCGCCGCTTTTCGCCTTTCTATTCGTGATGGCGCCGGCTGCGGTGGCGCTGGCGGGGGTCTCGGATCGCTCCTTGATCTCCACCGTCCGCCCCCTGGCTGAGTCCCCCAGCCTGCCCCCCGTCGCCGTCAACCCGGCCTTCAACGCCCCCATGCTGCCGCCCCCCGCCTGCGATGGCGGCCGGAGAGAGCTGGAGGAGGTCGCCCGAAGGGTCGCCGCCAACCTCGCTTCTCGGCGCATCGGCTACAATACCCAGCCCCTTTCGGACTGCTCGGGCATGGCCCTCCGGGTGCTTGAAGAGCTGGACAACCGCTGCGACACCGTCATCCGACCCGACGTGGACGAGGCCCGCAGCGCCTCCGCCATCGCCCAGTGGTATTCCGAACGCGGTCGCCTGGTCCGGGTCCTGGACCCCCTGGACGCCGACGACGCGCTGGTGCCCGGCGCCATCACCTTCTATGGCCGCCCGGGGGGCGGCCAGGCTGGCCTGGACGACGTCTTCCACATCGGCATCGTCTACGAGGTGGCGCGGGACGAGGTGGGCCGGGTGACGGGCTACCGCCTCTTCCATGGGCGCCAGCCCGGCAAGGTCGCCTCCATCACCGGCTGGCACCGGCGCGAGGCCAGCCCGCCCCTGGGCAACGGCACGGAGACCCTGGTGGCCGTGGCCTGGCCCAGCCGCGACCTGATGCCCGCAGGAATGGCTGCGGTCGCGGACGTCTACGACCCCTGATCGCTGCGCTCAAGCCCCCAAATGGCCAGACGGCGGAGGCGACCCTGGAGTCTCCTCCGCCGTCGCTGTCTTGCGAGTCTGCGACTCAGGGGGCTTCAGGCAGCACCAGCACCTGGAAGTCTGCGGCAGCATCCACCGCGCCCGCGTCTTCGACGGCTTCGAAGAGCAAGGACTCACCCGCGGCCAGCTCCAGCCAGGCAGCAGCGCGGATGCTGCTGGGCCGGCCATACCACTGCTGCAGGCGGATGGGCCCACCATCGACGCGCCACAGGTAGATGTCCTGCGCCGTGGCCTTGCCGCTGGCGTCCACCACCGAGACCCGCCACAGGCGGCCCCGGGCGGGCACACCGGGCAGGGCGCGGCCGGTGCCCCCGTTGAAGGGGTAGGCGCCCGTGATCTCCCAACGGGGGGGATCGGTGAAGCCCAGGCCCACGGTGCCCACGAGGGGGATCAGGCGGAAGCGCTTGCCCCACTTGTCGCGGTCCCAGCGCCAGTAGACAAAGCCGGGGTCGAAGTCGAAGAGCCGCGCGCCGCCGGGCTGGCGCTGGAAGCTCAGGACGGTGCCCATGCGGTTGCCCGACAGGTCCTGCAAGGCGAAGGCCGCGATGCCGCCGTCGTGCAAGGTGGCGCTGTCATCGGCGTCGATATTGGCGTCGCCGGCCGCCTCGGCCAGACCGCCGGCGCTGCCGAAGATGCAGAGGCAGGCGCGTCGTCGGCATGGGCCCATAGGACCCGCCGTGGGTGGCGGCAGCGCCATGGGCGGGGCGAAGGAACAACGGGGCCGCCTTGCTGGCCTTGCTGGCTTGCTGCTGGCCTTGCTGGCCTTGGCGACTTGGCGGCAGGGGCGGGCGCTGCCGGCTCGGCCTCCACCAGGGCGGGGGCCGCCTCTGGGAAGCCTCGGGAGCCTCTACCCCACGGGAGCCTCAAGCCTCAGTTGCAGGTGCGTGCCACTGCGGTCTCGGCCTCCGCCGTGCCGGTCTCTTCAGCCTCTCCCGGCCTCTCGGGCGTCTCGGAGTCTTCTTCGGGGGAGCGGGCGGGGCTTCGGGGCATCGGCAAACCTCGGGGAAGGGGAGGGGATGCTACCGCTTTGGGAGAGCCACAAGCAAGCGGTGGGGCCAAAGCAGCGAGAGGGGGTGGGCAAGGGGCCGCGCGGCCCGCGATCGGGTCCGGCGCGAGGCGGGGCAGGCCCCGGATCCGCTTCAGGCCAGATTGTGGAAGACGTGCTGTACGTCTTCATCCTGCTCGAGGGCGTCTACCAGCTTGAGCACCTCCTCGGCCTCGGCGTCGCCCAGGCTGATGAGGTTCTGGGGGATCCATTCGGCGCCGGTGCTGACGGGCTCGATCCCGCGCGCGTCCAGCGCGGCTTGCAGGGTGCCGAAGTCGTTGAAGGCGCAACGGAGGACCAGCTGGGGGTTGCCGTCGTCGTCCTCGCCATCGCCCATCTCTTCGAGCCCATGATCGATCATCTCCAGCTCCAGCTCATCGCGGTCCACACCGTCGGGATTGAGCCGGAAGACCCCCATCTGGGTGAACATGAAGGCCACGCTGCCGGTATTGCCCAGGTTGCCCCCCATCTTCTTGAAGGGGAAGCGCAGGTTGGCGACGGTGCGGGTGGTGTTGTCGGTGGCGGTGACCACCAGCAGGGCCACGCCATGGGGGGCGTAGCCCTCGTAGATGACCTCCTGGTAGTCCTCGCCGCCCGATCCCAGCGCCTTTTCGATGGCCCGCTCGATCTTGTCCTTGGGCATGTTGACGGCGCGGGCGAACTGCGGCCCGGCAGGCAGGGGTGCCAAGCGTCGAGCACGCTGGGCACTTCGGCCCGCACAGCGATGTTGTTCTCATGCCCACCCGCGTGAATGCGCGGCCATGCGGTCCCATCAGACGAGTGAGCATTTACGGGTCCTCGAACCATCACGTACCACAGACCTCGGTCGCGGGTGAACCCCGCCCGCTGGAGCCCGGCCCGGTGCGCCCTGCCGCCCGATCGGCCCCGATTCGCGGTCGGGCGGGGCGGGCGAGCGGGCGGGGCGCGGGCGGACCTCAATCCGCGACTGGGTGCTGTCGGGTAGCCAGCGGGCCGAGGCGGAATTACCCGCGCCATCGGGCCAGGTCAGCTCCAGCAGGTCCACCTGCCCGATGTCGCCCAGGCCGAACCAGGCCTCGGGCGGCCCCGAGGACGAGAGCACCTCGGTGCTGGGGTAGATCATGGCGTCCCTGCTGCGGCCGCCGGCCTCGATGCGCACGCGGGTGCCCACGGCGTCAGGGTCGGCCCGCCCCGGCCAGCCCACCTCCACGGCCAGCCAGGCGCCGCCGGTACACAGGCCACGGTAGACCTCGGCCTGCCCCGACAGGTTGCGCGACACCAGGTCGCGGGTGCCGTCCCCGTCCAGGTCGGCCAGCACGAAGCCGCGGCGGTTGCCCAGCTCGGTCAGGCCCTGGCGGATGGAGGACTCGACAAAGCGACCGTCGGCCTTCTGCAGGTAGAGCCCCCAGCGCTGCTCGACCGCGTTGCTCGCATCGCCCCTGCCCAGGCTGCCATCCGCCGCGTAGTCGGGGCCATAGGCCACCAGCAGGTCCATGTCGCCGTCGTTGTCCAGGTCGGTGAGGTCCAGGCCCCAGCCCACCCGCCGACCGCTGTCGGTGAAGATGCCCCGCGCCACGGCGGCATCGTAGAAGAGGTCGCCCTCGCTCTGCAGCAGCACCACCTCGTTCCAACCCGAGATTGCATAGTCGTCGATGCCATCGTCGTTGACATCGCCGATACCCAGGCCCATGCCCTGCACGGGACGGTCCAGACCTCGCTGCCCGTCCGGGTCGTAGTTCAGCGCGCCATCGACGTTTTCGACCCACTGCGTGTAGACGCCCCGGTCGGGCTTGTCGTTGATCAGCACCAGGTCGGCGTCGCCATCCCGGTCCCAATCCAAGAAGCCAGCGGCATTGGCGCCGGTGCGGCGGGTCAATTCGGGCAGCCGATCGTGGGCCGGCATGAAGCGCCCATCTCCCCGCCCCAGCCACAGCTCGTTGGCGTCGGGTTCCTCCTCGGCCACTCCGCCCAGGCGGGTCCAGAAGGTCGCCCCCAGGACATCCAGGATGCCGTCCCCGTCCACATCGGCGAGGCTGACCTGCTGGGTGCGGCGGTGGGTGGCATCGCCCCAGGTCTCGATTGCGTCCCCAAGGAGGCTGAAGCGGCCCTGGCCATCGTTGACATAGACCGTGTTGGGGCCGTCATTGGCCAGGACCAGGTCCAGATCCCCGTCTCCGTCGAGGTCGCCGGCCGCCGCCCCATAGCTGTAGGCGTCGTCGTCGGGCAGGTGCTCGGTGGCCAGGACGAAGCCCAGGGCCCCATCTCCCAGGAAGAGGCGGTTGGCGCCGAAGTCCGGCAGAAAGACGTCCAACAACCCATCCCCGTCCAGATCCCGGACCACCAGGCCCCAGCCGCCATACTCGCCCATTCGTCCCGCAGGCTGCCGGTGCCAGTCGGCACCGCCCGTCACCGGCTCAAAGCCGCCGGCGCCGGGATGGGCGCAGATCCGCATGCCGCCGGTCAACACCGTGGCCGCCGCACCCTCCAGGCCCCAATCCATCCCTGCCGCCGTGTCTTCAACATCTGGCGGGGCCGAATCTGGCACGGATCCGGGACGCGACCCGCCTGGGGGCGCACAAGCCGCCCACAGCACCAGGCCGAGGAGGCCGCGTTTCAATCCGTTGAGCCGCCCAGGCGCTGCCGAATCCGATCCTTGGCGTAATTGGCCGCCATATGGCCATACCACTTGGGTTGGAAGGACATGGTGGTGCGCACACAGGTCTCGAAGGTGCAGAAGCAGCCCGTCTCTTTGACGAAGCGCCGGTGGGCGTCGGCGATGCCGCCATTCCACAAGCCGGCAAAGTCGAAGTCGGCGTCTTTGAGGTTCCCGAAGCTGGTGTCGAGGATCTCGCAGGGGCGAAGCTCACCGGTCTCGCTGACGATGGCGGTCAGGGTGCCGGCGGTGCAGCCGGTCATCACGCGCTGGTCGGCGTGGTGGCTGGCGATGATGTCGCGTTCGACCTGCACCCGCTGGGCCAGCAGGCGCTTGAAGCGGGAGTCCCCGGCGCGCTTCATCTCCTGGCCCTGCATCAGGGCGGTGGCGTGGCGGTATTTTTCGATGTCCACCCGGCCGTTGAAGCTGTCGTCGATGGTGGTGCGCCGCACCAGCACCATGTCGAAGTAGGGGTTGCCCAGGTCTTCGGTGACATGGCGAAAAGACTCTTCGAACCAGTCCTGGGTGACCGGAGAGAAGGTGTAGTTGAAGCGGATGCGCAGGCCGCTGTTGCGATCCTGGATGGGCTTGAGCGCCCGGTAGGTGCGCATCAGGCGCTCCCACTGGCCCTTGCCCCGCACCTGGTCGTGCTTCTCACCCACGCCATCAATCGAGAGCTGGATCTCGAGGATGAGGTCCTTGCGGGGCAGCAGCACCTCTTCGACCAGCTCGACGATGCGCTGGGTGTGCGACCCGGCGGTGGGGATGGTGATCTGCCGCGCCTGGGAGTTGTTCTCGTAGAACATCCTGGTGATGTCCTTGAGGTCGCCGCGCAAGAAGGGCTCGCCCCCCGTGATGATGAGCTTGGGGAAGTGGGGCATGCGCCGGGTCATGCGGTCGTAGTCGTCCAGGGTCAGCTCGGTGCTGATGTCACCGTTCTCCAGCTCCTCCCGGTAGAAGCAGTGGCCGCAATTGAGCCCGCAGCGGGCGGTCACAAAGACCGTCAGGAAGAGGGGCTTGCGGGTGAGGACGACACTTTGCAGGCCCTCCTTGGCGTAGCGCAGGGCGTACTGGGCGAGAGGCGGCTCGACAGGCTGGTCTTCAGCGGCCATCGGGGCCTCCGGGCGGTGAGGGACAGCCGGCGCAGGAGCCGGGGCGACGCCTCCGACACCCGACCGGTCCCCCTGTCATAGCCCTGCTTCGGGAACAGTGGAAGCGCCCCGCACGCTTCGACCGGTGCTGGCGCGCTCCGGCCCGACCGCCAGGGCGATGCCGGGCCCTCGCCTGAATCGTGATCGAATCAAGTCGGTCCCCCACGCCGTCGAAGCCGCCGCAGGCTTGCGGGAGGTGGCCAGGCTGCAGCCGGCATGGAGGTTCGGCGCAGAGATGCGGCGCCGCCGCGTGCCCACCCTCCGGCCTTGACGACAGCGGCTGAAGGATTGTCGCCGATCTTCGGACAACGGAACAGGCATCGTGGACTCCGGGATGGAGCCTGATCGCAGGTGTGGGCAGCGGGACCAGGAGCAGCGCGGGCAGCCGTCAGTACACGACCTCCACCCGGTGTGGCGCCTCGTCGTCGACCAGGAGGAGGTAGGGCGTGTCGAGCCTGGTCCCGTCCAGACTCAGCCCGCCGCCAGCCTCGCCCTCGCGCGCCGGCCGGGCCGCGATCTCGTAGCGGGTGCGGCGGTAACGATAGCGAAGGGTGAAACCGCTCCAGGACGGTGGCACGCAAGGCCGAAGCGACAGGCGATCCACCTCGATCCGGAGCCCCAGCAGCGACTCCAGCGCCAGCCGCAACATCCACCCCGCCGAGCCCGTGTGCCAGGTCCAACCGCCCATTCCAGCGTGGGGTGCAACCGAATACACGTCGGCGGCCATCACATAGGGCTCCACTCTGTAGCGGGCACGCGCCTCGGGCGTGGCGCAGTGGCTGTGGGGGTTGAGGATGTGGACCAGCTCCCACGCGCGCTTCCAATCGCCAAGCTCGGCGAAGGCCATCGCCGCCCACACGGCCCCATGGGTGTACTGCCCTCCATTCTCCCGCACGCCCGGAACATAACCGCGGATATAGCCCGGATTTGGAGTGCTGACGTCAAATGGCGGTGCGAGGAGCTTCACCACGCCCAGGTCGCGGTCCACCAGGCGTGAATCCACTGCGTCCATTGCGATCTGGGCGCGCTCCTGCGATGCGACACCCGAGAGTACCGACCAGGCCTGGGGGAGCACGGTGATCTGGCACTCGGTGCCGCTTGAAGTTCCCAGCAGCTCGCCGGTGTCGAACCAGGCCCGGCGATACCAGCCGCCGTCCCATCCTGCGGCCTCGATGCGGGCAGCCAGCTCGCTGGCCTCCTTGCTGCAGGTCTCCGCGAAGACCGAATCGTCGTGGCCTCTCGCCACCGCCTCGAAGCGCTTGAGCACGTCGTGGAGGAAGAAGCCGAGCCACACGCTCTCACCGCGCCCAGCCGCTCCGACGAGGTTCATCCCGTCATTCCAATCGCCGGATCCCATGAGCGGCAGGCCGTGTATGCCGAAACGCAGGGAGTGGCGGATGGCGCGCACGCAATGCTCGTAGACCGTGGCGGAGGCCTCCGATGTGTGCGGCAGCTCCATATAGCCCTCCTCGTCGGGCTTGACCTGTCGCCCTTCGAGGTAGTGGGTGCGCACGTCGAGGACGCCCGTGTCGCCCACGCCCTCCACATAGCGCGCGACGGCTGCGGGCAACCACAACAGGTCGTCGGAGCAGCGGGTCCGCACGCCCCGTCCCGAAGGCGGGTGCCACCAATGTTGCACATCCCCTTCGAGATACTGGCGACCCGCACAACGAAGGATCTGGGTGCGTAGAATCGATGGCTTCAGGTGGAGCAGCGCCATCGCATCCTGGAGCTGATCTCGGAAGCCATAGGCGCCCCCGGATTGGGCGTAGCCGGTGCGTCCCCACAGGCGAGATGCGATCACCTGGTAGGGGAGCCAACCGTTGACGAGCTGGTCCAGCTCGGGTGCCGGCGTCGTGATGTGCACGGCATCCAGCGTGTCCTCCCAGTGCCGCTGCGCAGCGGCCAGGGCGTGCTGCGCCCCGGTGACGCGCCCGAAGCGGCCCAGCAATGTGCGGACATCGCCCAGGTCTCGCCCGACTCCCAGCACGAAGACCAGCTCGTGGGTCGCACCGGGAGCCAGCACCACGGGCGCCATCATGGCCGCGCAGGCGTCGAGCCCGGCGCCCACCCGCCCCGACAGACGCTGCCGCCCGAGCGCGGCGGGCCGTGCGGGCTCCCGTTTCGGCCGAGGAACTCCGCCCGGTCACCGGTGAAGGTCCGATGGCGCTCGCTCACGTCGAAGAAGGCAATTCGTTCGCCAAACTCGGCGTGGTAGCGGTTGCGTGCCAGCAGGGCGCCGCTGGTCGGGTCTTGCTCGGTTGCGACATGCATCAGGGATTGCGGCCGCGACTCGCCCAACACCCACTCGCAATAGCCGGTCGCGGTGAGCCTGCGCGTGCGCTTCGTGCGGTTGGAGAGTCGCAGCAGCACGATCTTCGTTGGCGCATCAATGGCGACGAAGACGGTCAGCTCGGAGGCGATGCCCTGGTTGATGTGGCTGAAGGTGCTGGCCCCGAAGCCGTGAATGCAGGTGTGGGGGGTGGCGCTGTGCACCGGCAGCGGGGTGGGCGACCAGAACACTCCGGTGTCCTCATCGCGCAGATAGAAGGCCTCTCCACACCGATCGCTCACCGGGTCGTCGTCCCAGGGGGTCAACCGGAACTCGTGGGCGTTCTCGCACCATGTGTAGGCGCTGCCGCTCTCGGTGACCAGGGTCCCGAAGTGGGGGTTGGCCAATATATTGGACCAGGGTGCGGGCGTGGGACGCACGGGGCTGGTGACGATGCGGTAGGCACGTCCCTCGTCTACGAAGCCAGGCGGCTCCTCCTCGCCCGCCTGCTGTTCGAATGCCACTGGGGGGGACATGGGGCTGGCGCCCAGGAGCGGCGGGAGCGGCGGGCCGCGGCGACGAGGGGCGAGCTGCTCCGCCAGCGTGCCGCCGCCTCCGGTGAGAATGAGCCGGGCCACAGCCTGCAGCAGGATTCGATCCTCGGCGGCGAAGTCCTGGAGTCGGCGGAGGAAGATGCCCCCGGAGGTGTCCAGCAGCTGGGTGCCCGGCCCCGTCGAGATCACCGACAGGATCTGCTCCAGCACGGAGTTCTGGTAGCCTCCCTCGGTCTCGTCCCAAATCACCAGATCCACACTCAACCCAAGGCCGCGCCACAAGGCGTGGGCCTGCACCAGCCGGCGGACCAGCCCGATCGATTCCAGCGAGGCGACCCGCAGCAGCACAATGGGCAGGTCGCCCGAGATCCCATAGGCCCACAGGCCCGACTGGGTGCGGCGGTTCTTGGCGAGGACGCCGGGCTGTGCCCGGTGCGCCGGGTCGGCGAAGAGGAGGGGGCTCATCATCCGAAGGTAGTCTTCGGCTTCGGACTCGAGCATGCCGGACTGTCGCAAGGCGACCTGTCGGTGCGTCGCAGCGAGTTCGAAGAGTCGATCGGCCATATGACGGTCGAGGTAGGCGTCGATCAGGACGAGCGCCTCGTCCCGGCTGGGGGCCACACCCGTCACGACATGAACGCGCACGGACTGCTCGGGTGCCAGCCTCAACCGGCAGCGCACCGCCACGATCGGATCCAGCACCGATCCGGATGTGCCCGTGACCTTGCCGGCGGGGTTGGCGGTGGTGCGGCCGCGGCCGATGAAGGTCCGGCGGTCCGTCTCGAATTCCATGGCTCCTTCGGTGGTCCCCTGGACCGTCACCAGGTGAAAGAGCACCGGGGTGAGCGCCTCGTCGGTGCGTGGCCGGCGGTGACAGAGGATGGCGTTTCGCGAAGCCAGCACCTCGGTCTGGACAAAGAGGTTGCTGAAGGCCGGGTGAGAGAGATCCGCCGCTTGGGGTGCAAGCACCACCTCGGCATAGGTGGTGAGTTCGAGTGTGCGCGTCGTCGAGCCGAGGTTGGTGACCGTGGTGCGGCGCAGCTCGACGTCGTCTTCGGGCGACACTGCAATCTCGGTGTGCAGGTCGATCCCGCGATCACGGCGCCGAAACTCGGCGCGGGACTGGGCGAAGATCGCCTCGTAGTGTTGGGCCGTTGCGCCAGTGGGCTGGTGCGTTGCCGACCAGCGGTGCCCCCCGTCCACGTCGCGGACATAGAGGAAGCTGCCCCAGTCATCCCGAGTCGGATCCTCGCGCCAGCGGGTGAGGGCGAGGTCCTTCCACCGGCTCTGGCCTCCACCGGCATTGGTGATCATCACGTGGTAGCGGCCGTTGGAGAGCAGGTGGACCGCCGGTCGCGGAGTCGAGGCCGTCGTCAGGACGAAAAGTTGGGGCGCAGCCTCGGCATCCCCCGACGTCGCGTGGGCCGTCTCGTGGGGATGGGGGAGCCTCACCGCCTGCCGCGGCACGCGCTCGTGCAGCAGCAGCTCCGATGCCCGCAGCGAGGAGTGCGCTCGGAAGCGCCGCTGCATTGGCTGGTCGAGCAGCACGCTGGCCATCGCCAGAAGTCCCATCCCCTGGTGATGGGCCATATAGGATTGGACCACGGCGAAGCCCGCCCCGGGCGCTCGGCGCCGTGGCGTGTAGTCGATGGCCTCGAAGAAGCCGTAGCGCCCCTCGAAGCCCTCCGCGCGCATCCGACGCAGGTTCGCGCACGCCGCAGTCGGTGCGACCATCAGCGCCAAGAGGCTGGCATAGGGCGCGATCACCTGATCCTCGCCGAGCCCCCGCTTGAGGCCCAGCCCGGGCACGCCGAAGGCCTTGTATTGGTAGTTGGACTGGGCGTCGGTGAGGTTGTAACCAGACTCCGACACACCCCAGGGGGTGCCGAGCTGTTGCCCGTACTCGATCTGGCGGCCCACGGCGGCGCGGCAGCTCTGTTCGAGCAAGGTTCCCGCAAACGAAGGCATCAACAGCTGGGGCATGAGGTACTCGAACATCGAGCCGCTCCAGGAGAGGAGCACGGCGTCGCCTCCCCAGGTGCTCACGAGCCGACCGAGCGCGAACCAGTGCTCCTGCGGCACGGCCCCCTGGGCCACCGCCAGGAAGCTGATCAGCCGTGCCTCGGAAGCAAGCAGATCGTAGCAGCCCACGTCGCAACGGCGGTCGACCACGCTGTAGCCGATCGAAAACAACTTGCGGGCGGGTTCGTAGAGGAAGTCCAGCTCCATCGCGTTGAGTGCCGCGACGTCATGGGCCAGGGTCTCGGCGGTGGCCAGCAGCGCCCGGGCGCGCTCCGAGGCCTCCCGCAGGGCTGCCAGCCGGTCCGGCCCCTCGGCCTGGATGCGGTGGGCGGCGACCTGATCGATGGCCGCATCGGCCAGAAGACGGAGCGTGGGAATCGGTGCCTGGGCCCCGAGTCCTGCGGGGGCTTCGCCCGATGGGTCCGTGGCGACCCGGGCCCAGCTTCCCAAGGCAGCCAGCGGGCCCGTCACAGTGTCCTCCACCTGGGCGAGCAGGGTGCTGATCCAGGCTGCACGGTCCACCTCGTCGCCGGTGTGGCGTTCAAAGACCGGGCGCAGCGTCTCATCGATGAGCTGGGCCAGCTCCCAGGCCGCCCCCAGCGTAGGCGGCGCAGCGAGCAGCCGGGCGCGGAGGGGGGCGAGTGGGGAGACCAGCGCGGGTGCAGCCTCGCCGAGGATGTCGAGGGTGTCTGCCAGCGCCTCCCAGGCACGTGGCGAGACGACCGGCGCGTCGCCGAGGCTGCGCAGGCCCGACTCCAACACGAGCAGATTCCCCATCAGATTGCCGCTGTCCACCGTCGAGACGTAGAGGGGGGGCAGCGGCTGGAGGGTCTGCGTGTCGTACCAGTTGTAGAAGTGCCCGCGGAAGCGGTCGAGGCTCTGGAGGGTGGCCAGGGTCTGCTGGGTGCGTTCGAGCAGCCGCCTGGTGGAGACGTAGCCGAAGTCATGGGCCGCAAGGCTCGCGAGCAGCCCCAATCCAATATTGGTAGGCGAGGTGCGGTGGGCGGTGACCGGGACGGGGATCTCCTGGAAGTTGTCTGGGGGCAACCAGTGATCCTCTGGGCCCGCGAAGGTCTCGAAGAAGCCCCAGGTCTTCCGGGCGAGTCGCCGCAGCGCGGCCTGGTCCTCTGCCGGGAGCCGGCGCGGCCGCGCCTCGCGCTCCATGCTCAGCCACGCGGCGATGAAGGGCGAGGCCGCCCAGGGCAGCTCCAGGATCAGGGATGCCGCGTCGAAGCCCCCCCACAGCAGCCGCCGCAGGAGCACCAGACCCAGTGCCAGGAGCGGCCCCGTGCCCATCGCCTGGACGAAGGCCCGCGCTCCGTGGCGGGGTGTGCTGTTGGCCCCTCGCCATTCGAGGAGGAGGCGACCGGTCAGGCCCAGTCTCACCCCGACCCGAGCGATCGCATCGACGCTGTTGCGGAAGGCCTCTGGCAGGAAGGCCAGGGCGGCCGCAGCGTGGGCGATGCGTGCAGCGGCGGCACGCCCCTCGAAGCGCAGGTGGGCGCCCAGGGTCGCGTCCGAGGGCCGCCGCAGCACCGACAACAGCGACGCGAGAACCGCAGGCGCGAAGATGAAGGCAAGGACAGCGACAACCACGAGGCCCGGCTGAGGGAGCAGCAGGAGGCCCGCGGCCGTGGTGGCCAGCATCGACACCGGCACCAGGCTGCGCCGCAGGTTGTCGACGATCTTCCAACGTGACAGCGGCGTGAGCGGGTTGCGTTGCCACCCCCCGTTGGGGAGCGGGACCCACGGCAGGACCCAGAAGGCGATCTGCCAGTCTCCCCGGGTCCAACGACGGCGGCGTGCGCCGTCGACCAGGAAGCTGCTGGGGTGGTCCTCGTAGAGGAGAACGTCGGTGACGAGCCCGCTTCGCGCGAAGCAGCCTTCGATCAGGTCGTGGCTGAGGATCAGGTTGTCGGGCAGACGCGTCTCGAGGGCGCCCATGAACGCATCAACGTCGTAGATGCCTTTGCCCACAAATGAACCTTCACCGAACAAGTCCTGGTACACATCCGATACAGCGAGCGTATATGGATCAGTCCCCGCCTCTCCGGCGTAGAGACGGACATAGTCGGACCGCTGGGTCGAGGGCAGGTCAATCGCCACCCGGGGCTGCAGGATTGCGTAGCCAGCGACGATGCGCTGAAGAGTGGCATCGTAGCAGGGGCGGTTGAGTGGATGTGCCAGCGAACCGATGAGCTTGTGCGCGGCGTCCCGAGGCAGTCGGGTGTCGGTGTCGAGCGTGATCACGAAAGCGACGCCGCGAAGCGCCTCGACCTCTCCCACGACGCGCGAGAAGTCGGGCTCGGCACCGCCAGGCCGACGGTCCCGGCCTCGAAGGACCCGATTGAGGGCCTCCAGCTTGCCCCGCTTGCGCTCGTAGCCCATCCAGACGGCGTCGATCGGGTTCCACTCGCGTGCCCGATGGAAGAGGAAGAATCGGCTGGAGTCGCCATGGCGCACAATGAGGGCTGTCATGCCTGCGCACAGCGCGTCCAGGAGCGCGTCGTCGTCCTTGGTGGTGGCCGTCGGTGCGTCGGCGAAGTCGGTCAGAAGCGCGAAATGGAGGTTGGGAGATCGGTTGCCGAGGTAGCGCATCTCGAGCCCGGCCAATATCGATTCGACGCCGGCCAGCGAAGTGAGCATCGTCGGGACAACGACGATGGTGCGCCACCTGTCCGGGATTCCCTCCGAGAGATCCAGCCGCGGGAGGACGACCGGTGGGTGCCAGGTGGTGGCCATCCAGTTTGCGGCGGCCACACCCAGCGGGCTGGCCGCGATCACCACCGCGGCGGCGACCGCGATGGACCCAAGGAGACCCAGCCCCGGCAGCATCAGCAGAAGCGCCGCCACAGAGCCTGCCGTGACGGCAAGAATCGAGCTGAAATAGGCCAGTCTCCAGGCTGTCGGACCCCAGAGGCGTCTGAGGCGGAACCGGAGCGGGAGGGTGGGCAGCGCGTCCAGGAGCGCGTTGAGGCCGGCGTCAACCAGGTAGTAGCCGACATGGCGGGTGCGCCCGTCCTCCTCCTCTGCAGAGACGTCGGCATTCGCCAAGGCGATGGCGGCGTTGGCGACCTCCATCTCGGCCACCCCCGCCTCGCGGGCGAGATCCTCGACCATGTGCCGGTATCGGTCGCGGGTCCCGAAGTCCATCGCTCCGTAGACCCCCGCGGGATCGGTGCGCAGAATCGTCTCTACATGGCTCATCGACTCGACAAAGTCGCGCCACACCATCGTGCCCAGGAAGCGCAAGCTGCCGACGCTCGCGCTCACGCCAATTTGATTGCCGGCCTGATCCCCCGATTCTGCCTGCACGCGGTTGTGCAGTGAGCTGCCGGATGCAGCGAGCTGGTGCTCGATCCATGTCAGCGGGATGTCGACGAGGCCGCCCTTCTCTTGCAGGCGCTTGACCAGCTCGGCGACGAAAGCGTTGGTGAGCGGCGGGTTGTCGCGGGCCATATCCGCGGCTGCGAGCAGCAGGGCGCGGGGATCGCGCTCGGCGGCCACGATCCGATCGGCCCAGACGCGCGCCTGTTCGCGGTCGCCCATGGCCCGGTCCGTCCGGCTGGCCACGCGACGCAGGTTCTCGATCAGGGCCAGGCGGAGCATGATGGGCACCGCCCACAGCTCTCCGAGGGTCAGCGGGGTGGTCTGTTGCCAGGCCCGGACGAAGCGGGTGAGGTTCTCGACGTCCACGCGCCCATCCACGTGGGCGATGACCTCGAGGGCGAGCTGGTAGACGCGGGGATAGCCCGCGAGGGGCCCCTGCAGGAGCCGAGGCAGCGCGCGGCTGAAGCCCCGGGGCAGGTGGCGCCGCGCCACGCTGATCTGCTGTTCGATGAGGTGCTGGTTGTCCAGCAGCCACTCCGCGGCAGGCGTTATCGCCTGTCGGGCGGTGATCATGGCGGCGCAGCGCCGGATGGTGGCGCCCAGCCTCCGCTCGTTTTCGGTCAGCCGAGGCAGGAGCAGGTCGCGTCCCGGCCCGGTCTCGACCGCCGATGTGGCCGCGGCGCGGCGGGCGTGCTCTTCCAACTGTTCGAGGCTCAAGAGCTGCCAGGGCACCGGGCTCTCGTTGTCCGAACCGGTGGGCCGAGGGCGGGACCACGGCCAGGAGGGGGGAGCGGTCATGCGGCCGCCAATGGGTTCGCGCTGCCCCTCGCGCGCAAGGGCAATGGGCCCAGGGGCCGGATCGTGGTCAAAGTTGGGTCCATTGAAACGGAATACCCAACACCCACATCGGGCCGAAGTGGTAGGAAGCAGGTTGGATCAGCAAGGACAGTAGGCGCGGATCCAGTGGGGTCAAGGGGTCACCTTGCCGCACATCGGCGAAGATGTGCTTTTAACCAATAAAGTAATATTTGCCGAACGAAGCCCCTTTAGCCTGGACATTCCCGCCGACCCGACTACGATGAACCATCGGTCCGATCAGGGCATGCAGCGAGCCTCGGAATCGACCTTCGCCCGCCGACCGACACGACGATTTGCGGGCCATCGTCAGGGACGAGGGCGATGGGCATCCTGGGCACGATCGGGCGCTGGATGAGTGCCCCTTCGGGCAGTCCCCACCCCGCGCCCCGCAACTTCGACCGAGGACGAGCTTGAACACCTTCGAGGAGCATGAACTGAACGGGGTTGATGGGTCGGCACCCCGGCGCGGCCGCCCTGCGGCGTGGGCCAGCACCAGCCCCGATAGGGCCTCGCCCGCGGCGCTCTCCGGTCAGCTGCGGCGGCTCGAGATCCGCCCGGGCATTGGGGGAATCGCCCCATGACTCCCAACAAAGGCGCGGTGACGGCCGTACGCGGAAGTGTCGTAGACATTCGCTTTGACGGCCCCTTGCCCGCAATCTTTACCGTCTTGCACGTCGGGGAGGGTGACCGGGTCAAGATCGAGGTGCTGGCGCAGACCGACGCGCGACACGTCCGCGGTATCGCCCTCACGCCCACCCAGGGGCTGGCCCGTGGCATGGCGGTGACCGACAGCGGTGGGCCGCTTCAGGCCCCGGTGGGTGAGGGCATCCTGTCGCGAATGTTCGACGTATTCGGCAATACCATCGACCGCGAGGGCGCGCTTGGCGAGGTCACCTGGCGCTCGGTTCACCGGGCCCCACCCCCCCCTCTCCCAGCGGTCCACCCAATCGGAGGTCTTTGAGACCGGCATCAAGGTCATCGATGTGTTGATGCCGCTGGAGCTTGGGGGCAAGGCAGGGCTCTTTGGTGGGGCGGGCGTGGGCAAGACGGTGCTCCTCACCGAGATGATCCACAATATGATCGGCCGCCGACAAGGCGTGAGCATCTTCTGTGGGATCGGCGAGCGATGCCGCGAGGGCGAAGAGCTCTACCGGGAGATGAAGGCCGCGGGCGTGCTGTCGGATATGGTGATGATCTTCGGTCAGATGAACTAGCCGCCAGGCAGCCGCTTTCGCGTGGGGCACGCCGCCCTCACGATGGCAGAGTACTTCCGCGACGACCAGCACAAAGACGTGTTGTTGCTGATCGACAACATCTTCCGCTTCATCCAGGCGGGCGCCGAGGTGTCGGGGCTGATGGGGCAGATGCCGTCGCGTCTGGGATACCAGCCGACGATGGGAACAGAGCTTTCCGCTCTGGAGGAGCGAATCGCCAATACAGAGAGCGGCGCCATCACGTCGATACAGGCCGTGTATGTCCCGGCCGACGACTTCACGGATCCGGCGGCAGTACACACCTTTTCGCATCTCTCCGCGTCCATCGTGCTGTCGCGCAAACGCGCAGCAGAAGGTCTCTATCCGGCCATCGATCCGCTCCAGTCCAACTCGAAGATGGCCACTCCGGGGATCGTCGGGCAACGCCACTACCTTCTGGCGCAGGAGGTCCGCCGTACGCTTGCGCAGTACGCAGAACTCAAGGACATCATCGCCATGCTCGGCCTTGAGCAGCTCGCCTCCATGGACCGCAAGGTCGTGGCGCGGGCTCGGCGATTGGAGCGCTTTCTCACGCAGCCATTCTTCACCACTCAGCAGTTCACCGGCCTTGATGGCAAGAGCGTCTCCCTCGCCGATAGTTTGGATGGCTGCGAACGCATCCTGAAGGACGAGTTCGCGGACCACCCGGAGAGCGCCCTCTACATGATCGGGTCAATCGACGAAGCCGGCGCTGCCGCCGACGGGGCGGCGCCGTGAATCTCAAGATTCTCCTGCCCTTTCAAGTGTTTGCCGATACCAGCGGGGTGTCGCGCATCGTCGCCGAGACGCACCAGGGGTCCTTTGGGATCCTGCCGCGTCGTCTGGACTGCGTCGCCGCGCTGGTGCCAGGCATCCTGGTCTACGAGACAGAGGCGGAGGGCGAGACCTTTGTGGCCGTGGACGAGGGGGTGATGGTCAAGGCGGGCCAGGATGTGCTGATCTCGGTGCGCCGGGCGCTTGCCGGCGCGGATCTCGCCACGTTGCGGGCGGCCGTCGAGGAGGAGTTCCTGACCCTTGACGACCGCGAGCGGGCGGTGCGTTCGGTGATGGCAAAGCTGGAGTCCGGCTTTCTGCGCCGCTTCGCCCGGCTTCAACATGGTTGACGACCCGACGCCCACCGGTGGAGACCCCTCCTTTGCTGATCGGGTGGGACGGCAGGCGGAGCGCAAGCTGCGCGCCCGGCGCAACCCCGGCGGCAGCGTCTGGTTTGGCCTGGGCATGATGGGCCTCATCGGCTGGTCCGTGGTGGCGCCCACGCTCCTGGGCGCCGCCCTGGGGGGCTGGTTGGACCGCCGGCATCCGGGAGCGCACTCCTGGACCCTGGCCCTGCTGGTCGTCGGACTGGTGATCGGCTGCATCAACGCCTGGCGCTGGGTCGCCAAGGAGGACTCGGCCATGCGGGATGACCCTGACAATGACTGATGGGTGTAGATCTGACTCTGACCTCATCCATTCCCTGTAAACGACGCCCTCAAGCCGCTTCCCGCAGCATCTCGACGCGGCCGACCCGGTCTCGGTGGAGCCGGTCCCAGGTCACGTCGAACTCGCCCGACTGCTGCCGGCTGCGCAGGGTGAGGATGGCTTGACCGCCCTCGTGGCCCCAACGCATCCCGCTGCGCTTCATGCGTGTCGACGCGAGGGTCTTGCAGGCGAGGCCTCGACGACCCCGGACCCGATGAGGCCCCTCAGCAGCGACCGCGGCGTACCGCATCCGTGCTCGGTTCTTGCGGAGTAGCCGAAGCGGCGCCTCTGTGCGGAGGGCCTTGCTCCCGGGGTGCTTGCGGGCTTGAGTGGCGGAGGGGACCGGATGACCTGCTCGACGCCGTCGTCGTTGTCTAAACATGACGCGGCCGCTTGTGGATGCGGTGGAACTCACGCGAAGACTCGCCGTAGGCCTGGACAACGCCCGCAGAAGTGCTCCAGCGTGGAAGTAGTCGAGGACCTCCACCCCCCTTCGGGAGGAGCTTGCGACAGGAAGAGGTCCAGTTGTCGAGGGCGCCGTCAGCCACCTTCACCAGGCGCAGGTCGGGCCGCTTCTCAGGATGGCGTTCAGCCCATTCTTCAGCGATTGCTTCAGGCTCGCCTTCCCGCGCGCTCGGGCATCGGGCGAACCGGCGGGTGGCGAGACGCTCGCCCCCAGCGTCATACAGCGTCAGGGTCCACAGCCGACCTCTCGAAAGCCCGCAGGTCCGCTGGGCGGACGCCCCTTCGTGCCGGGTCGCCGCCCGCTTGGCAGCTCGGCCACCGTCCTTCATCAGGACATGACCCCATCGGGGAGATGGCCACCGACGCCGCCTCGTCAGGAGCTCCACGGCGGCGTCCAGCGCCCATCGTGGCGAAGACGGTGCGTCTCCAGTCCTCGCTCACCACCTTGGGCAGGCGGTCAGGGCTCTTTCTGGGACGAGGTCATCCGCCGACCCGGACGAGCATCTCCTCGCCATGCCCGGCGTCGTCTCGCCCACGAGGAAGCAGGCCACCATGGCCGCACGCGGCGTCACCCAGCCATCGACGATGCCCCCGAGCACGTCCACAGTCGTCACTGCTTGGCCCTCGCCCGACCGGTACAGGCTCCGCTCCACCCGGACCTCGCCGCCCCGTCAGGTAGGTGGCCTCGTGGCGACCGACACGGCGGTGCCGAACGCCGTCGATCTGACCTGCGGCGCGTCGACGTCGGGTGTAAGCACCATCTGGATGAGGCGCTCCCACGGCCGCCACCAGCTTCCCGGACCTGACCCTCGACGTTGAGCAGGTCGACCTCCTCCGGCGGTCGAGTCACCTCGGCCAGCCGCCCCAGCTGACGCAACGCGGTGGCGAGGTGGAGCGGGCAAGTTCAGTGGGCGGGTAGTCTGGATGCACGGGCCTCTCTGGTGGCAGTGGCGATGTCATCCATCCGCCACTCCAGGGAGGACTCCACTTCTCCACCCCGGCTCAGCTGTCATGCAGCGACGGAAGTGACCGCTCGCGCTGTCTGCGCGTTGAGAACGCCGCGCCATCGGTCAGGTCAGGATCTCATGACTGATCATGTGGCATGGATAGCGGCGCTCTTCGCAGGCGGCGCGCTGGGGCTCTTCTACTTCGTCTCGTTGCGTTGGGCCGTGGGTCGGGCGCTGTCCTCGCAACATGCCGCGCTGTGCTTCGTGGGGAGCATGGTGCTGAGGACGTCGGTGGTGCTCGCCGGCTTCTACGCGGTCGGGCAGAGCCACTGGGAGCGCTGGGGCTTGTGCATGCTGGGCTTCTTTTTGGCGAAGCTGCTGGTGGTGCGAATGACCGCGCCGGCATCGCCTGTGGAGCATCGCGATGCGCCTCAGTCCTGACGAGCTGATCTTCTGGCAGTACGGGTTCGTCACCCTCAACGGCACCCTCGTCTTTACCTGGCTGCTGATGCTGGTGCTGGTGGTTGGCTCGAAGCTGGTCACACGGAAGCTATCGACAGGCATCGAGAGAAGCCGGTGGCAGAACCTCTTGGAGATCGTCGTCACAGCGATTCTGGGTCAGATCGAGGAGGTTGGGCTCACAGAACCGAAGAAGTACATCGGCTTTCTGGGCACCCTCTTCCTCTTCGTAGCCGTGGCCAACATTTTCACGATCATACCGGGCTACGAGCCGCCGACCGCGTCGCTGTCCACAACTGTAGCCCTCGCGCTCTGCGTCTTTGTGGCGGTCCCTCTCTTCGGAATCCAGGATCGCGGTCTGGGCGGCTATCTGAAGTCCTATACCGAGCCGACGGTCATCATGTTGCCCTTCAACCTGATCAGCGAGGCATCCCGAACCTTGGCGCTCGCGGTGCGTCTCTTCGGAAATATGATGAGCGGAGGGTTGGTCATCGCCATCCTCCTCACCATCGTCCCCTTCCTCTTCCCGATCGTCATGACCGCCCTCGGACTGCTCACCGGCATGGTGCAGGCCTATATCTTCAGCATCCTGGCCGCGGTCTACATCGCCGCCGCCATTCGGACCCGCAAGCCGAAGCCCGACGCTCCAGCTTGAGTCATCTCTCCCAGAGGTTCCATTCATGGACAGCATGACCACCATCGCCGTCGTCTCGATCTGCGCGGCCAGCTTTGCAACCAGCATCGGCTGCATGATGCCGGCGTTGGCTGAGGGGCGCGCCGTCGCCACGGCCCTCGTCTCCCTGGCGCAGCAGCCCGACGCCTCAGCCACCATCACCCGCACCCTCTTCGTGGGTCTGGCGATGATCGAATCGACAGCCATCTACGCCTTCGTCGTATCGATGATCCTCATCTTCGCCAATCCCTATTGGAATCACGCCACCGCGTCGGCCAACTGATGGTAATCGACTGGTTTACCGTCTTGGCGCAGGCGCTGAACTTCGTCGTCCTGGTATTTCTGCTGAAACGCTACCTCTATGGGCCCATCCTCAACGCCATCGACGCCCGTGAGAAGAAGGTCGCGGCCGAACTCGAAGGCGCCGAAGCCGTGCGCGCTGAGGCCCAAGAGGAGCGGGACCGATTTCGCAGCAAGAACGAAGACTTCGATCAGCAGCGTGCGTGCCTGTTGAAGGAGGCGACCGATGGCGCCCAGGCCGAAGGAGGGCGGCTGTTGGAGGAGGCCCGGAGTGCCGCGGACGCCCTTCGCACCCGGCAACAGGAGGCGCTGCGGAGCGACGCCGAGCACCTCAACGGGTTGCTGTTGCAGACCACCCAGAGCCAGGTCTTTGCCATCGCCCGCAAGGCGCTCGCCGACCTTGCCACGACCGGCCTGGAGGAGCGGATTGCGGAGGTCTTCGCCCGCCGGCTGCGGGAGCTTGATGAAGAGACGAAGGCGCAGCTGGCCCAGGCCTTTGTGACAGGGGCCGAGCCAGCCGTCGTCAAGAGCGCCTTCGAGCTTGGGTCCGAGCAGCGGGCGGTGATTCAGAAGGCTTTGAATGATGCCTTCTCGGCCGATGTCCGCCTTGGCTTTCGTAGGGCGCCAGAGCTGGTCGGTGGCATTGAGCTGGTGGTTCAGGGCCATAAGGTGGCCTGGAGCATCGGGGAGTATCTCTCCGCGCTGGAGGCACGGGTCGCTTCGTTGGTCCAGCCCAGCGATCGACTCGCGTCGGGGGAGGGTGCGGCATGAGCACGCCCCCCGAGCGCTTGGAGCGGGTGATCGGTCGCGCCTTCGCCCAGATCGACCAGGCCCTCGCCACATTCGCTCCAAAGCTGTCGTCGCGCGAGATCGGGGCTGTCTCGCGGGTCTCGACCGGGATCGCAATGGTCACCGGGCTGCCTGGGGTTGGCTTTGAAGAGCTGGTTGAGTTTTCAGGGGGCGTCTACGGGATCGCATTCAACGTGGACGCCGACGAGATCGGGGTCGTGCTGCTTGGCGACCATGTCTTGCTCTGTGCTGGAGACGAGGTGCGACGCACCGGCCGGGTCATGGATGTGGGGGTAGGCCGGGGGCTGCTTGGGCGCGTCATTGACCCCCTCGGGCGGCCGCTGGATGGCGAGGGTGAGGTCGCGACCACCGCGCGGCTGCCCATTGAGCGCACCGCCGCGCACATCATGGACCGCGCTCCGGTCGCCGTGCCCCTCCAGACCGGCCTGAAGGTCGTCGACGCGCTCATTCCCATCGGGCGCGGGCAACGCGAGCTGATCCTGGGTGACCGGCAGACCGGCAAGACGGCGATCGCCATCGATACCATCCTCAACCAGCGGGGCCGCGGTGTGCTCTGCGTGTATTGCGCGATTGGGCAGCGGGCCTCGGCGGTTGCAAAGGTTGTGGCGACCCTGCGCGAGAAGGGCGCACTCAGCTACACCGTCGTCGTCGTGACCGAGGGCAACGACCCGCCCGGCCTGGCCTATATCGCGCCCTATGCCGCCACGAGCATCGCCGAGCACTTCATGGAGGAGGGCGAGGACGTGCTGATTGTCTACGACGACCTCACGCAGCACGCCCGCGCCTACCGGGAGATCTCCCTGCTTCTGCGGCGCCCTCCTGGTCGCGAGGCCTTCCCCGGCGACATCTTCTACATTCACTCCCGCATGCTCGAACGCGCCACGCACCTGCGCCCGGACCTGGGGGGCGGCTCGCTCACGGCGCTGCCAATCATCGAGACCGAGGCCCAGAATATCTCAGCCTATATACCGACCAACCTGATCTCCATCACCGACGGGCAGATCTACCTGTCGCCGTCGCTCTTTGAGTTGGGTGTCTTGCCGGCGGTGGACGTCGGGAAGTCGGTCTCTCGGGTGGGGGGCAAGGCGCAGCGGGCGGCCTACCGCGCGGTCACCGGCGACCTCAAGCTGGCCTATGCGCAGTTCGAGGAGCTGGAGACCTTCGCCCGTTTCGGCGCTCATCTCGACGAGAACACGCGCAAGATCATCACACATGGACAGCGGATCCGGGCCTGTCTCGGGCAGGCGAATCTGTCACCGGTGTCGGTCCCGGCGCAGATCGCCGGCCTGGTTGCGCTGAACCACCACCTGTTCGACCCCATCCCCTTGGACCGGATGCCCGCGGCGGAGCGGGCGGTGCACGAGTCTGCAGCGAATATTCCTGCGGACGTGCAGTCGCGCTTCGAGGCTGCCGATGGGTCCTCAGCCGACGACCGCGAGGCGATCCTTCAGATTGTGCGCGCGGCCCTGGCCCCCTTCCAGCCGGTATCGGAGGGGGCAGCGTGAGCGACACGGTCGCCAACCTGCGCCGGAAGATCGACATGGCCAGCGATCTGCGGGTGGTTGTGCATGCGATGAATGGGCTGGCGGCCTCCAGCATCGAGCAGTACCGTCGTTCGGTGCTGGCCTTGGCCGACTATTCAAGAACGGTTGAGCTGGGACTCAGCCTCTGCTTCCGCGCCGCCGGACCCACGACGGCGCCGCTGGGGCGGCCGGGCGCTGCTGGGGGTCTGGTGGGTGCGATTGTATTTGGCTCCGATCAGGGCCTTGTGGGTCAGTTCAACGAGGTGGTGGCCAACGAGGCGATCGCGGCCCTTGCGGAGCGGCCTGGCGATCACAGGGTCTGGGCGGTGGGGGAGCGCGTACACACGCGCCTGGAGGAGGCCGGAATCCCGGTGGAGGGACTCTTTGCCGTGCCGAGCTCCGTGACGGCCATCACGCCGCTGGTGGGCCAGCTGCTGCTGCAGAGCGATGCCGGTCTGGGCAAGGGTGACCCGGGTGAGCTTCACCTGTTCTACAACCGGCCGACGACGGGCGCCAGCTACGCAGTCGCGAGGCAGCGCCTGCTGCCCCTCGACGACAGGTGGCGAGCCGAGCTGGCGGCGCGCCCCTGGCCGGCCCCGAACCTGCCCGAGGTGCGTGGGGCTGGCACACAGACGCTTCAGGCGCTGCTCCACGAGTATCTATTCGTCTCGCTCTTTCGCGCCTGCGCCGAGTCCCTCGCCAGCGAAAACGCCAGTCGCCTGGCGGCGATGCAACGGGCCGAGAAGAATATCGACGAGCAGCTGCAGAGCCTTGACGGGACCTTTCATCGGATGCGCCAGAGCGGGATCGACGAGGAGCTCTTTGACGTGATCTCCGGATTCGAGGCGCTGTCCAAGGGGCGGATGGCTTGAAGGTGGAGGGGGTCCGTCGGGTGGGCCGGGTGACCCGGGCCCTGGTCTCCCCAACCTGGCCGCCCCGGTCGCCGCCCCTCGGCTGCTGGGGCCCGGCACCGAGCGCCCTTGCGCGAGCCCCCCGGCGGGTGTTCCGCAGCGATCCGACCTGGAGGTCGAAGTGCCTGCGCCGCGGAAGGTTGTGCCCCAGCTGTCCAACGCCGAGATCGAGGGCCACGCTGAAGCGCCGCCGTCATGCCCTCCAGCACGGCCTCCCTTCAACCACGACCGTCTCTCCGGCCAAAGACCCAGGCGCCGCGCGACCTGGTCGGTCGGGGCGTTGCGTTGCAGCACTTCCAGCACTGCGTTGTGCCGACGCCCTCTTGCTCGCTCCCCTGGCCTGGCCCCTGCACCACAGCCCCCTGCCCGACATCGGCGGCCTCGCCAACCTCCCGGGCCCGGGCGCCCTCCTTGAGCTGCCCCCGGTGACCACCGCCACGCCGCCACCGGGGCAGTGGCGCGATCTGCTCGGCCTCGTCCAGCCCCAGACTGGCCGTCCGGTGGGCGGCAGCCTGATGAACCTCGGCGTGTCCCCTGCGGCCCGGCGCGGGCAGGCGGCGGTGGAGACCCTGCTGCGCGAAGGCAGCCTGGCAGCGGGCGCCTTGGACCGCACCCGGGCCGATGGCTTCCGGTGGCTGGCGATCTACCCGGCCTACCGGGCCTTGCCGCCGGCCGCCCAGGCTCGGCTGAGCGCCTGTTTCGGCGCCCCCCTGGAACAAAGCGACACCGTGTGGGTCTTTGACCTGGCTCAAGCGCCTGCCGCTGGCTGTCCGGCCCCAGCGGACGCCGCCCCCTAAGGGCAACCTCGCTGCAATTGACAGGGCGACGGGCGAGCACTACACCTGCTGCTTGCCAAGAAGGGGCTCCAATGCGGGTCGTTTGCGACAACTGCGGTGCTACATACAAGATCCCTGAGCACAAGCTGCAGAAGGAGGTCAACAAGGCCACCTGCCGCAAGTGCGGGCATCGCATGCTGATCCGACGCCCGTCGGCGGCGCGGCCCTCGCCCAGCGCCCCCCCTGTGGCCGCCGGCAGCAACGACGAAGAGACCCGCCTGACGCGCAGCCCGCTGCAAGACCAGGCTTCGGCCGAGGCCCACCAGGCCGCGGCCTCGGGCTGGGCCGAGGAGAGCCCCACCCGAATCGCCCCCAGCCGCGCCCCCGCGAAGCGGTCGATGAGCGCCCACCGTCGCGCTGGACGCGCCGCCCCCGCCGGTGCCCGCGACCGCCTCGGCCCACTCGGTCAGCACGCCCTTCCGCCGCCCCCTGCCGGCCACACCCACCCCTGCGGCAGCTGGCTCCCGCGCCGGCTCCACGCCGGCTCCTGCGCTGGCTCCGGCCGCAGTCCCGTGAGCCGCGCCCGCTCGACAGCCGCCCGGCGCCCGTGGCCCTGCGCCCAGCCCGCGCCCGTGGCCGCGGCCCCTCGGGCCGCCGCCCCGCCGGCCTTTGATCCCTCCGGCGACCTGGGCTGGGCCCTGGCCGGCGCATGACCGGCGGCGCGCTGGCCCTGGCGGTCAACCTCAGCGACTCCTCGGCCTTCCGCTTTGCCGGCCTGCTCGCGGCCTTGTGGGGCACCCTGCTGGTGATGCTCGTGCTGCTCACCGGTGGCCGCGGCCGTCGCAAGGCCAGCGTGGGCATCAGCGTCGGCCTGGCCACGGTGATGGCCTTCTTGAGCGCGGGCCTGATCGAGGCGGTCTATGTGGGCCTCGACAGCATGGAGTCCATGCCCACCGTGGCCGCCCGGCCGCCGCCGCCGCGACTGGAGCCCACGCCCCCGGTCGACGTGGAACCCCAGCCCGAAGATGAAGACGCGGCGGCCTTCCTGGCAGAGGAGGAGGAGGAGGTCGCGCCCCGGCGCCGAAGCCCCGCCCGGGTGGTCGCTGCGGCCGCACCGGCTGCTGCGCCGCGCCCGGCCCCAGCCCCCGGGACCCAGCGCCCAGCGCAGCCGCCGCCCGCAGCACGCCCCGCACCCGCGCCCACCCGCACGGAACGCCCCGCTCCGCCGCCCGAGCCGGCCCCCGCCACCACCGTCAGCAGCGCGCCCAAGCGCACCCTGCAGACCTCGGTGGTCGAGACCATGGTGCGCAACAACAAGAATATCAAGCGCTGCTTCTACAACTACAAGCAAGAGACCGGCAGCCTGCCCTCGCGGGTCGATGTGCGCTTCACGGTTGAAAACGCCGGCAGCGTCAGCTCGGCCCGGGTCACCACCGACCAGTACAAGGGCACGGACTTCGACGTCTGCCTGGGCAGCGCCTTCCGCAGCATCAGCTTCCCGCCCTTTGACGGCGATGCGCAGACCTTGACCTACCCGTTCGTGCTGTAGAGGCCTTTTGCGGATACCGGGGGCGCCTCCGCAACCAGGACCCCCCATGAGCACCTCCGATAGCGCCCCCATCGCGCTCCGCAACGTCGCCATCATCGCCCACGTCGACCACGGCAAGACCACGCTGGTCGACCACATGCTGCGCCAGTCCGGCACCTTCCGCGCCAACGAGGAGCTGAAGGAGCGGGTGATGGACTCGATGGATCTCGAGCGGGAGCGTGGGATCACGATCCTCTCGAAGAACACCGCAGTCCGCTACGGCGACACCAAGATCAACATCGTGGACACCCCCGGACACGCCGACTTTGGCGGCGAGGTCGAGCGGGTGCTCAAGATGGTGGACGGCGCCATCCTGCTGGTGGACGCCAGCGAAGGCCCCCTGCCCCAGACCCGCTTCGTGCTGGGCAAGGCGCTGGAAGCCAACCTTCACGTGATGGTGGTCATCAACAAGATCGACCGGCCCGACGCCCGCATCCAAGAGGTCGAGAACGAGGTCTATGACCTCTTCATCGACCTGGACGCCGACGAGAAGCAGCTGGAGTTCCCCATCCTCTATGCCTGCGCGCGGGAGGGCTACGCCCACACCGAGGCCAAGCTCGAGCCGGGCACCCTCAAGCCCCTCTTCGACACGATCCTGTCCTTTGTGCCGGCCCCCACGGGCAGCGCCGATGCCATCCCCCAGGTGATCGTCACCCAGCTCGACTACGACAACTACGTCGGGCGCCTGGCCATCGGCCGCATCGTCAACGGCACCATCAAGCGCGGCGACTCCTTGGCCCTCATCGGCAAGGACTCGACCAGCAACATCCGCATCACCCAGCTCTACACCTACGACGGCCTCAAGCGGGTCGAGACCAGCTCCGTCTCGGCCGGCGAGATCCTCGCCATCGCGGGCATCGACGAGCTGGACATCGGTGACACCCTCACCGACATCGAAAACCCGCGCCCCTTGCCCCGGGTCAAGGTGGAAGAGCCCACGATCGGCGTGACCTTCCTGGCCAATACCGGCCCCCTGGCCGGCCAGGACGGCAACTACATGACGGCCCGGCAGATCCGCCTCCGTCTGGAGAAAGAGTGCCAGACCAATGTGGCCATCCGCATCGACCCCGACAGCGCGGTGGACGGCATCCGGCTCTATGGCCGCGGTGAGCTGCAGCTCGCCATCCTGATCGAGCAGATGCGCCGCGAAGGCTGGGAAATCTGCGTGAGCAAGCCCCAGGTGGTCATTCGCGAGGACGAGGCCGGCAACAAGCTCGAGCCCTACGAGACCGCCCTGATGGACTTCCCGCAGGAGTATATGGGCGTCGTGACCGAGAAGATGAGCCTGCGCAAGGGCCGCATGACCAATATGCGCATGGCGGGTTCAGGTCGGGTGCGCGCCGAATTCCGGGTGCCCAGCCGCGGCCTCATCGGCTTCCGGGGCGAGTACCTCAGCGACACCCGCGGTCAGGGCATCATGAACACGCTCTTTGACTGCTTCGACGCCTACGCCGGCTACATCCCCTTCCGGAACAACGGCTCTTTGGTGGCCGACCGGCGCGGGCCCAGCACGGCCTATGCCCTCTTCCACCTGCAGCCCCGGGGCAAGCTCTTCATCGGCCATGGCGTCGAGTGCTACGAGGGCATGATCGTGGGTGAGAACAGCCGCGAAAACGACATGAACGTCAACGTCGCCCGCGGCAAGGCGCTGAACAATGTGCGCACCGCCGGCGCCGACGAGAAGCTCACCCTGGCCCCGCCGGTGCAGCTCACCCTCGAAAAGGCCCTGGAATTCATCGCCGACGACGAGCTGATCGAGGTCACGCCCAACTTCATCCGCCTGCGCAAGCGCACGCTGGAGGGCAACAAGCGCTCGGTGATTCGCGGCGAGCGGGCCGACAAGACCGAGAAGAAGGCGCGATAGCCGATAGCGGACGGCCCTGGCCCGCCCTCAGCGGTGGGTCAGGGCGGCGTCTCCGCGCAGGGCGCGCAGGCGCAGCAGGTGGTCGCAGAGCACCAGGGCCATCATGGCCTCCACCAGGGGCACGGCCCGCGGCAACACGCAGGGGTCATGCCGCCCCTTGGCCCGAAGGATGGCGGGCTGGCCCTTCACATCCACGGTCTGCTGCGGCTGGAAGAGGGTGGCCACGGGCTTGAAGGCCACGCTCAGGGTGATGGGCATGCCGTTGGAGATGCCCCCTTGAATGCCGCCGCTGTGGTTGGTGGCCGTGCGCACCGATCCCGGCGTGGGCCCGGGGATGAATGGATCGTTGTGGGCTGAACCCCGCATGAAGGTGCCGGCATAGCCGCTGCCCGACTCGAAGCCCTTGGCCGCGGGCAGGCTGAGCATGGCTCCCGCAAGATCGGCCTCCAACTTATCAAAGACGGGGTCCCCCAGGCCGGCGGGCACCCCCCGGGCCACCGCCCGCACCACCCCGCCGACGCTGTCGCCGTCCTTGCGCGCCGCACGGATGCAGGCATCCATCGCCGCCGCCGCCGCGGGATCAGGGCAGCGGGTGGGGTGGGCGTCCACCGCGGCGCGGTTCACCGTCTCTGCATCCACCTGGGCCGACAGGTCGGCCACGCGGTCCACCCAGGCCACGATCTCGATGTCGGTGAGGCTGGTGAGCACCTGCCGGGCCACCGCGCCCGCGGCCACCCGCCCCAGCGTCTCCCGGGCCGAGGCGCGGCCGCCCCCCATCCAGGTCCGAAGGCCATAGCGGGCCTCGGTGCTGTAGTCGGCGTGGCTGGGCCGGTAGAGGTCCTTGAAGCTGGCATAGGCCCGCGGATCTGCATCGGTGTTGCGCACCAGCATGGCGATGGGGCTGCCCAGCGTCCGTCCCTCGAAGATCCCGCTGAGCAGCTCCACGCGGTCCGCCTCCTTGCGGGCGCTGGTGAGGTCACTCTGGCCCGGGCGGCGCCGGTCCAGCTCGGCCTGCACCGCCTCCAGGTCCAGGGGCAGGCCCGGCGGGCAGCCGTCGATGACCACGCCCAGGCCGCCGCCATGGCTCTCGCCAAAGGTGGTGATGCAGAAGATCTGTCCGGTGCTGGATCCCACGGCGCCTCCATGGCCAGCCTAACGGGGCCCTCCAAGCGCGGGGCTTCCGGGCTACAGCCCTGCTGGAGGAAGCGCATGTCCACCCAAGCCCCTGTCCAAAGCCCCGACGAAGCCGGCACCGGCGCGCTGCTGCCGGCCCACGCCCTGAAGCTGCTCTGGGGCACCCTGTCGGGCGCCGCCGCCTGGGTCAAGGATCCCACGCGCCAGCCCCTGGACCCCGCCTGGCGCTGGCCCCTGCTCGGCGCCGCCGCGGCTGGTCTGGGCGCTGTGGGCTGGCCTGCACCGCAAGAGCCGCCCCCTCACCCTCGCGGGCGCCGCCGTGCTGGCCGGCGCGGGGGTGGGGGCCGTCATGGGCGCGGCCGTGGCCTCCACCCGCCCCTCCCCCATGCGTTGCGACGACGGCGACCCCTGGGCCGACCCCTTCTTCCCCTTCCACCGCCGCACCGGCCTCGTGCCCTACGGCGACGACCTGTGGCTGGCCCAGCAGCCCCTCAACTGGCTGGGCATGGAGGTCGGCGCCCGCATGGCGGTCATCCGCACCCCCCAGGGCCTGCTGATCTACTCCCCCATCGAGGCCAGCTTCGCCCTGACCGAGGCCGTGCGCCTGCTGGGCGAAGTGCGCTGGATCGTCGCGCCCAACCTGCTGCACAACCTGTGGGTGGCGGACTGGGCGCAGGCCTTTCCCGGCGCGTCGGTGCGGGTTGCGCCCAACCTGCCTGAACGGCGCCCCGATCTGCGACACGACGGCGTGTTGCACAAGGGCGAGGACGCCCCCTGGCCCGAAGGCGAGATTGGCACCGAGGTCGTGCGCGGCCACAAGGTGCACGTCGAGGTCGCCCTCTTCCACCGCAAGACCGGCACGCTGCTGGTCGCCGACCTCCTCCAGAACATCGGCCACGCCCCCGAAACCCGCCCCCTCACCCGGGCGGGTCTGCGCCTGGTTGGCATGTCGGCCCGCCCCACGCTGCCCACCGACATGAAGCTCACCCTCCAAGACCTGCCGGCCTTCCAGGCCTCGGCCCGGCGCATCTTGGATTGGCCGGTGCAACGCATCGTCCTGGCCCACGGGCGCCTGGTCACCGAAGACGCCGGGGGCGCCCTCGAAGACGCCTTCGCCTTTGCCTTCCCTGGGGGCCGCATCCCGGTCCTGCCGGACTGAGCAGATGGAGCGGGTGGCTGTCGCCATTCCCACCTGGCATGGCGGGGATCTGCTGGCGCGCTGCGTGGCCTCGCTGCAGGCCCAGGATCCGCCGCCCGCGCAGATTGTCGTTGTGGTATCCAACCCCGATGGCGCCGTGGTGCCCGGGGGCGTAGACGTGGACCACCCCGGCCAGGCCCTGCACTTTGCCGCAGCCGCCAACCGGGCGCTGCGGGCCCTGCGCGGCCGGCCCGTCCTGCTGCTCAACGACGACACCTGGCTGGCGCCGGGCGCCCTCGCCCGTCTCTGCGAAGCCTATCGAAGTGACGCGCCCGCAATCTACCAGCCCTGCATCTTGCTGGATGACGGCAGCGGGCGCATGGACAACCTGGGCCACCGGCTCTTCTTCGACGGCTTCAACGTGGCCCGGGGCCGGGGGACACCGCCGCCTGCCGCGCACAGCTGCAGGGTGGGCGCCTTCTCGGGGGCAGCCGCCCTCTTCCACCCCGAAGTGCTGAGTCGCGTCGGGCTCTTTGACGAGGACTTCGAGGCCTTTGGCGAGGACCTGGACCTCAGCCTGCGGGCCCATCGCCGGGGTTTCGACATCCAGGCCGTGCCCCAGGCCATCGTCTACCACCGCCTGGGCGCGTCTTATGGCCGCACCGGCCCCAGCAAGGTCCACCGGGTCGAGCGGAACCGCGTGCAGGCCGCCGTTCGCAGCCTGCCCCTGAGCGCCCTGGCCACCGCCCCCCTCTGGAGCGGCCTGCGGCTTGCCGCGACGGCGGCCGCCGCGCTGGGGGCCGCGGAATGGGGGCGGGTGGGCCCGCCGGCGCCTTCGCGGCCCTGACCGGAGGGCTGGCGGGCCTCGCGGCGGTGCCCACGGCCCTGCGCAAGCGCCGTGCGGATCGGCCCGGCTGGACTCGGGGCGAAGCCGCGATGTGGGCGCTGCTGTGGCAGCAGCGGGCCCGGGCAGCCGATCTGTGGGGGCGGGCATGAGCGCCACGCTGCCGGTCGGCACCGTGGTGGTGGTCCCCTGCTATGGCAACCTCGCCGGGGCCCGTCGGGTGGCGGCCGAGCTTCCCCCAGACTGCCTGCCCCACACGCTCTTTGTGGACGATGGCAGCCAGCCGCCCTTGGACTTGCCGGGGTTGACGGTGCTGCGCCACCCGCAGAATCGCGGCTATGGGGGCGCGCAGAAGACCGGCTACACCGCCGCGCTGCTCCGGGGTGCGCAACGCGTCGTGCTCTTGCATGGGGACGCGCAATACCCCACCTTGCCCACCCTGGACCTGGCCTGGGCCCTAGTGGAGAGCGGGGCGGCGGTGGCCCTGGGCAGCCGCTTCTTGCACCACCACGGCCGCGCCATTCCCCTGTGGCGACGCTGGGGCAACCGCGCCCTCACCGCCGTCGCCAACCGACGCTACGGCTGCGCCTTGAGCGAGCTGCACACCGGCGCGCGGGCCTTCTCCGCCGACGCCTTGCGCCGCCTGCCCCTGGACCAGATGTCGGACGACTATGTCTTCGACCAGCAGACATTGTCGGCATTGTTGGCTGCCAACTTCAGCTTTGTCGAGCGGCCGGTCGAGGCCCGCTACGACGACGGGGTGCAGAGCATCAGCTTTCGACGCGCGGTGACCTATGGAATGGGCTGCCTGCGCACCTTGGCCGACCCCCTGCCCTTGCGACCGCTGGATGGGCCGATCGGACCCTTTTCCTGAGGGAACACCTTGCGCGCAGGGTTGACGTGACAATACTCTTTGGGGGCGGCGAGAGCCGATCCCCGAGGAGGCCGCCCATGAATGTCTGGCAACAGTGGCAGCGCTTCAGCGCCGAGGCCCGCAGCCCGGCCGCTGGCCTGACCGAGATTGAGCGCCTCGCCATGCGTTGGGGCGAGGGTGCCACCCCCTTGGGTGGGCGCTTCGCGTCGATGCTGCAGGTGCTGCCCGAGGTCGGCCGCCTGCGCTGGTCCGTCAGCAACCGCGCTGGCCGACTCGAAGTCGCGGGCGGCTTGGACGAGGTGGACGCCACCGATCGCACCGCCATCGGTCGCGGGCCCGGCTTGGAGCTGCGCCTGCTGCTCAGCCGCTGGGCCTATGGCTACGCCGTGGACGTCGAACCGCACCGCGGGCTGCGCTCCAGCCTGCGCTTCTTTGATGCCCAGGGCGAGGCCCTGCTGCGCGCCGATCTGCGTGCGGACAGCGAATACCTGCCCTATGCGCGCATGTTGGCCGCCTTCCGCAACCCCGACCTCTCCTGGACCATGAAGCTGGAGGCCCCGCGGGCGCCGGCGGCGTCGCGCCAGCCCGCCATCGGCGACGCGGGCATCGCCGATGACTGGGCCCAGCTGCGCAGCCACAGCGACTTCTTCGCCTTGCTGCGCCAGCGCGGGCTCACCCGGCCCCAGGCCTATCGCCAGGTCGAGGGAGTCTGGGCCTGGCGGGTCGGGCCCAAGCATGTGGGCGCGCTCTTCGAGGGGCTGGCCCACGAAGAGGTGCCCGCCGCCCTCAGCCTGGCCAGCCGCGGCGCCGTCCTGGTGCACCGGGGCATCGTCGAACGCGTCTGTCGGGCCGGCAACGCCCTCTGTGTCTTGGACCCCGGGCTTCGGTTGGAGTTGGACCTCGCCCAGGCCCGCGAGCTCTGGCTGGTGCAGCGTCCCAGCGCCCACGGCCTGCGCAGCGCCCTTGAGTTGCTCGATGACAATGGGGACGCCACCGTCGTTCTTCGCGATGGACGCGCCGACCACGAGCCGGCCGATCCCCGCTTCCTGGCCCTGGCCGAAGCGCTCTGTCGCTGAGCCGCTGGCGCTGAGCCGCTGGCGCTGAGTCGCTGTGGTTGGAGCGGCCGCTGCCCTACTGGTTGTCTCGCCGCTCCTCCCGCACCCGCAGCCGGTTGTTGCGCCGGATGTCCGCGTCTTTTTCGCGGCGCTGGGCCACCGGGTCCCCCGAGCTGTCCAGGATCGGTGCTGGCACCGGCTTGCCATCCGGGCCCAGGGCCACGAAGGTCAGGTAGGCCGAGCAGCAATGTTCGCGCAGGCCCTCGCGCACATCCTCGGCGTCCACCCGCACGCCCACCTCCATGCTGCTCCCCCAGGCCCGGTTGACCTGGGCTTGCAAGACCACCACCATTCCCTGGCGAATCGGGCGCAAGAAGTGCAGCTGGTCCATCGACGCGGTCACCACCGGCCCCCGCACGAAGCGTTGGGCCGCCACCGCCGCGCAGATGTCGCACCAGGCCGCGATCTGCCCGCCAAAGGCCGTGCCCAGCGCGTTGGTGAAGCCCGGGAGCACCAGCTGGGTCATCTCGGTGCGGGTGTGCTCGGGGCGTACGGCGCCAGGGTGCGGGGTCATCGATCCTCGGGGGTGCGGGTGCGGCGGGCGCGGCGGGCGCCCCGCCATTGGCCGAGCAGCTCGGCGAGCTGGTTGGGTAGCTCGGCGGCGCCAGCGGCCACTAGGGGCGCAGCAGGCCGGGCAAGGCGCCCACCAGCTCCCGCGCCTCGCCCACGACCGGCGCCCGCCCCATGGCAACCAGCTGCTCGTGAATATCGCGATTGCGCTGGTATAACGCCAATAAACTTCTCGCATGAGAATGCAGGACCGGCGCCATGGGCACCAGGCCCACCTGCCGCTTTCGGCTCCACCAGGCGTCTTCAGCGATGGGCACATCGGGCAGCGGGTGGGCCCGCAGGGTGGCGGTGCGGTGCAAGGTGGCGACGTGATCGGCCTGGGCCGCCGCCACCACGCGGTGGCCCGGCGGCGTCCAGGAACGCAGCCGCTCCTTGGTGACGGGATCGGCGTCGGGCCAGGGGATCTGCCGGGGGATCACGGCGTCCCAGGGCCCGGCCTCCAGGGCCTCCACCAGCCGCCGAAGCAGGCTTCTGCCCAGGGGAATGGCGTCATCCACCGTCAAGAAGACATAGGGGTCGTCCACCAGGGCCAGGGCCCGCTGGCGGGTGGGGCCGTGGCCGCGCCAGGGCACCCGGAGCACCTCGGCGCCGGGCAGCTCATCGGGCACCCCCGGCCCATTGGCGACCACGATCACCCGCACGGGCAGATCCTGGGCCAGCAGAGCCTTCAAGCCCTGGGGCGCCTGCCGGTGGGTGGGGATGATGACGGTGACCCGCGGGGACCCCGGGCCGGGCCCAAGCGCGCCCCCCGAAGGGGCGGCGAAAGCGTCCAGCGCGCGCTGATCCGCCGGATCCCAAGCCCGAGCGCGACGAAACAGGGGGGCCAGCTCGTCCAGGCGCAGGCCCCGGGGCGCCGAGGTCGCAAGGTCGAGGTCCACCGGTCGGCCCTGCCGCAAAGCATCGGCCATTCGGCCGAGATCCTCGGCTTCCAACCGGGTCAGCGTGAGGAGGTCGCCCGCCTTTTCGGCCATATCCATCCTGGGTGGAGCGCCATCCGGGCCATGGCCACCGGCGCCCCTCTGGAATAACGCGGCCGGGCCGCCCACAGTGCTGGCCCGCCCAGCCCCGCGACGCCCGCGCGGCTGCTATCGTCCCCGCTCCGCGAACACCCCGCACCCCGCTCCATGTCTGCGCAACGTCGTCCCGTCCGGCCCCTGCTCTCGCTCCAGGCCACCGCCCTCGTCGTCTTGACGGCGGCGGTGGGCATGTGGACCTGGAAGACCGTGGCCACCTACGAGGCCGAGGTGCGGGCCCCGCGCCTGACGCTGGACTCTGCGAGAAAGGCGGCCAGAACGCTGATGACGGGCCCCTATCTCTACCTGGCGACGGGGGAGGCCGTGCATGTGGACGCCACCCAGGACGCGGTCACGGAGCTCAACGCGCACCTGCTCGCCCTCAGCCACCTCGCGCCCCTGCCGCCCAAGCAGCTGCAGCGCGCCCGCGCCTCGCTCCAGGTGATCGAAGAGTCCACAGGCCTGCTGTGGAAGGCCGCACCCGACGCCGATCTCGCGGGGGCCCTCGAACAGCTCGCCCTGGGCACCTCGGCCCTGGACGGCTCCTTGACGGCCATCGAGACCCGGATCGAGGCCCAGGTCACCGAACGCTATGACCTCACGCTGCAAGGTCTGCTGGTGGCCTGGGGCGGCATGCTGGTGGCGGTGCTGGGCACCGGCGTGCTGGCCAGCCGCCACGACGGCGCCAACGTCGCGCGCGAGCAGCGCATCCAGCGCAGCCTCAATGTCGAGCTGGCCGACGCCCTCGCCGACGCCGCCCAGCCCCCCAGCCCGGATGCGCCCCTGCCCGAGATCGTGAGCATCGCCGGGGCCGGCGTGGACAGCCTGGTCGGGGCCGCCCGCCGCACCGTCGAGGCCCTGGGCGATCTGCGCGTGGACCTGGCCCGCCTCCGCCGCTCCAGCTCCTTCACCCAGGACCTGATGGACGCCTTGGCGATGGCCGAGTCCGAGACCGAGGTGGTGAGCACCGCCAGCCGGGCCGCGCGGGTGGCCTACCCCGACGCCTCCTACCAGCTGCTCCGGATTGAAGGCGACGACGCGCTCCTGCGGCCGGTGGACACCATGCCCGAGCCCGCTTGCGCCGTCGAAGGCGCCCAGCACTGCCCCGCCGTGCGCAAGGGCCGCACGCTGCACCATGGCATCGGCCAGGGCATCGTGCGCTGCCCCCACCTCGCCAACGACTCGGGCTGCGTGACCTGCGCGCCGGTGCTGCTCAACGGCCACGCCTATGGGGTGAGCCAGCTGGCCGGCTACATCCCCTCGCAGACGGGGCTGGACGACCTCGAGTCCCTGGGGCTGGCCCTCGCGGCCCGCTTGGGGGTGGTGCGCAGCCTGGCCGCCTCCGAACGCGAGGCCTCCACCGATCCCCTCACCGGCCTGGCCAACCGTCGGCGCTTCACCGAGCGGCTCGCGGATCTCGACCGAAACGGCAGCCACTACTGCCTGATCGTGGCGGATATCGACCACTTCAAGGCCATCAACGATCGCCATGGCCACGAGGTCGGCGACCGCTGCCTGCAGATCTTCGCCCAGGTGCTGCGGGATGCCTGCCGCAACAGCGACCTGCCCTGCCGCCATGGCGGCGAAGAGTTCGTGGCGGTGTTGCCCGACGCCGGCATGCGCGCCGGGTTGGCCGTCGCCATGCGCATTCGCTCCCTGCTGCGCGAGGCCGGAAGGAACGCTCCCGCGCCCTTTACGGTGTCCATGGGCGTGGCGGCCCACCCCGACCACGGCGACCAGGGCGACCGCGTCCTGCGCGCGGCCGACGCCGCCATGTACGACGCCAAGGAGTCCGGCCGCGACCAGGTCATCCCCGCGCACCTCGCCATGGACGCCGAGGCCACGATCTGACCGGACCGGGGCCGAGGGACGCTGACCGGGCCCCAGGGTGTCCCGATCAGTGGAGCGGTCGAAGATGCGGCAGCCTGCCCCTCTCCGGCCCTCCGCGCCCCGCCGCCGGAGTCCGCCCATGACCGAGCCCAGCCGACCCTCGCGACATCCCCTGATGCAGCGCATCGCCGCGCTCCAGGACATCCAGCAATACCAGGAGCTCAACTGGGAGGGCAGCTTCGAGGACTACCTCGACCTGGTACGCGACGACCCGCGGGTGTCCCGAAACGCCTACCAGCGTCTCTACGATATGATCATGCGATTCGGTACCCGCACCTACACCGAATACAAGAAGCAGATCGTCCGCTACAAGTTCTTTGACGACCCCTTCGACGATGGCAAGGACGCGGTCTTCGGCATCGACGTCCACCTCATGAAGCTCGTCAACGTGCTGAAATCCGCCGCCCTGGGCTATGGCCCCGAAAAGCGCGTCATCCTGCTGCACGGGCCGGTGGGCAGCGCCAAGAGCACCATCGCCCGCCTGCTCAAGAAGGGCTTGGAGTGGTATAGCCGCCAGCCCGACGGCCGACTCTACACCTTCTCTTGGGTGGGGCCCGAGGGTGAGATCACCCCCGCACCCATGCACGAGGACCCCCTCAAGCTCATCCCCCTGGAATTCCGCGAAGAGGTGCTGGCCGACATCAACGGCAGCGGGCGCAGCCCCTACCCCATCCGCCTCGAAGGCGAGCTGGACCCGGTGTCGCGCTTCCTGTTCAAGCAGGCCATGAAGGACGCAGGCGGTGACTTTACCGCTGTGGTCAGCAAGATACGCGTGCGCCGCCTGATCCTGAGCGAGAAGGATCGGCTGGGCATTGGCACCTTCCAGCCCAAGGACGAGAAGAACCAGGACAGCACCGAGCTGACTGGCGACATCAACTACCGCAAGATCGCCGAGTACGGTTCGGATTCCGATCCCCGGGCCTTCAACTTCGACGGCGAGTTCTGCGTGGCCAACCGCGGCCTCATCGAATTCGTCGAGGTGCTCAAGCTGGATGTGGCCTTCCTCTACGACCTGCTCGGCGCCAGCCAGGAGCACGTCATCAAGCCCAAGAAGTTCGCCCAGACGGCCATCGACCAGGTCATCCTGGGCCACACCAACGAGCCCGAATACCGCAAGCTGCAATCCAACGAGTTCATGGAGGCCCTGCGGGATCGAACCATCAAGATCGACGTGCCCTACATCACGAAATGGCATGAAGAAGCCCGCATCTACGCCAAGGACTTCAACAAGAAGCGGGTGCGCAAGCACATCGCCCCCCACACGCTGGAGATGGCGGCGATGTGGGCCGTGCTCACGCGGCTGGAGGAGCCCAAGAAGCACAACCTGACCTTGCTTCAGAAACTCAAGCTCTACGATGGCAAGACCCTGCCCGGCTACACCGAAGACAACGTCAAAGAGCTGCGCAAGGGCGCAATCCGCGAGGGCCTCGAAGGCATCTCCCCCCGCTATGTGCAAGACAAGATCAGCAACGCCCTGGTGCGGGACGGGGGGGACTCCATCAACCCCTTCATGGTGCTCAACGAGCTGGAGAGCGGGCTGTCCAGCCACTCCCTGCTGAGCGACGAGGAGCTGCGCAAACACTACCGCGACCTGCTCGGCGTGGTGAAGAAGGAGTACGAGGACATCGTCAAGAACGAGGTCCAGAAGGCCATCGCCTCCGATGAAGACGCCATCGCGCGGCTCTGCTCCAACTACATCGACAACCTCAAGGCCTACTGCCTCAAGGAGCGGGTGAAGAACAGCTTCACCGGGTCCTATGACGAGCCCGACGAGCGCCTGCTGCGGGCCGTCGAGGAGAAGATCAACATCGCCGAGACGCGCAAGGATGACTTCCGCCGCGAGCTGATGAGCTATATCGGCGGCCTGGCCATCGACGGCAAGGTCTTTGACTACAAGGCCAACGAGCGCCTTCACAAGGCCCTTGAGCTCAAGCTCTTCGAAGACCAGAAGGACTCCATCAAGCTCACCAGCCTGGTGAGCCAGGTGGTGGACAAGGACACCCAGGCCCGCATCGACATCGTCAAGCAGCGTCTCATCGACAACTTTGGCTATGACGACCAGTCGGCCACCGATGTGTTGAACTATGTCGCCAGCATCTTCGCGCGGGGAGACGCCAAGGACAGCGCCTGAGTCCAGCGTCCGCCCCGCGAGCCCGAGGATGAGCCCATGATCCACAACATCGAGTCGGACCTCAACCGCTTCAAACAGATCGTCAAGGGCCGTGTGCGCAAGGACTTGAAGCGCTTCATGTCCAATGGCGAGCTGATTGGAAGACAAGGCGGCAAGGTGGTGAGCATCCCCCTGCCCCAGATCGGCCTGCCCCGCTTCCGCTATGGCAAGAACGACCAGGGGGGGGTGGGCCAGGGCGAGGGCGAGGACGGCGATCCCGTCGATGGCGAGCCCGGAGACGGCCATGGCCACGCCGGGGACAACCCCGGCGAGCACATGCTGGAGGCCGAGATCAGCATCGAGGAGCTGGCGGAGATCATCGGTGATGAGCTGCAGCTCCCCCGCATCGAACCCAAGGGCGCCAAGGAGATTTCGAGCGAGCGGGACCGCTACACGGGCATCAGCCGCGTGGGCCCCGAGGCCTTGCGACACAACCGGCGCACCTACCGCGAGGCCCTCAAGCGGCAGGTGGCCAGCGGGGCCTACAACCCCCACAAGCCCGTCATCGTGCCCATCAAGGACGACCGCCGCTACCGCACCTGGAACACCCAGTCCCAGCCCCAATCCGCCGCGGTCATCCTCTACATGATGGATGTGTCGGGGTCCATGGGCAACGAACAGAAGGAGATCGTGCGTTTGGAGGCCTTCTGGATCGATGCCTGGCTGCGGCACAATTACAAGAATGTAGAGACACGCTACATCATCCACGACGCCGCCGCCCGCGAGGTGCCGCGGGACATCTTCTTTCGCACCAAGGAGTCCGGCGGCACCCTCATCAGCAGCGCATACACGCTGTGCCTGAAGATCATCGAGGCCGACTACCCCGCCGACCTCTGGAATATCTACCCCTTCCACTTCTCCGATGGCGACAACTGGTCCAGCAGCGACACCCGATTGAGCCTGGACCTGGTCGAAAAGCACCTGCTGCCCGCCAGCAACCAGTTCTCCTATGGGCAGGTGGACTCCGAATACGGCTCGGGCCAGTTCTTCAAGGATCTCGGCGAGCGCTTCGGTTCAGAAGACAAGGTGGTGCGCTCCCGCATCCCCGACCGCGAGGGCATCATGAACTCCATCCGGGACTTCCTCGGGAAGGGGCGCTGAATGGGCGACCAGGGCTGGTTCTTCCGAACGCGACGGGGCTTGCCGGCCGAGCTGGCCGAGGCCCAGCAGCGCGTCGAGGCCATCGCCAGGGGCCATGGCCTGGACTTCTGCGACATCCTCTACGAGGTCTGCGACTACGAGGAGATCAACATGATCGCCTCCTATGGGGGCTTTCCCACGCGCTACCCGCACTGGCGCTGGGGCATGGAATACCTCCAGATGCAGAAAGGCTACGAGTATGGCCTGCAGAAGATCTACGAGATGGTCATCAATACCAACCCATCCTATGCCTACCTGCTCGACAACAACACCTTCATGGACCAGAAGCTGGTGATGGCCCATGTCTGCGGCCATGTGGACTTCTTCACCCACAACCAGTGGTTTGCGCCCACCAACCGCAAGATGCTCGACCAGATGGCCAACCACGCGGCCCGAATCCGGCGCATCATCGATGTTCAAGGCGAAGACCGGGTCGAGACCTTCATCGATCTCTGCCTGAGCATCGAGAACCTCATCGACCCCTACTCGCCCCATATCCGCCGGGAGCGCAGCCGCACCGAAGGCGACATCGAGCAGGGGGATGGGGGCGACGGCGCGGTGAAGCTCCCCGCACGCAGCTATATGGACAAATATATCAACCCGCCCGAGCTGCTGGACGCCCAACGCAAGAAGCACCAGGAGGCCCTGGACCAGCAGAGCCGCTTCCCCGATGCGCCGGTGCGGGATGTCATGGGCTTCGTCTTGCGCCATGGGCGCATGGCCCGCTGGCAGCAGGAGATCCTCGCGATGCTGCGGGACGAGGCCTACTACTTCGCGCCGCAGGGCCAAACCAAGATCATGAACGAGGGGTGGGCCAGCTACTGGCACACGACCATGATGACCCAGGACCTGCTCACCGACGCCGAGGTCATCGACTACGCCGACCACCACGCCGGCACCGTGGCCATGCAGCCGGGCCGCATCAACCCCTACAAGATCGGCATCGAACTCTTCCGCCACATCGAAGACCGCTGGAACAAAGGCCGCTTTGGCAAGGACTGGCTGGAAAACAAAGACATCGCGGTCAAGCGGGACTGGGACACGGGTGCGGGCCTGGGCCGCGAAAAAATCTTCGAGGTCCGCCGCACCCACAACGACATCACCTTCATCGACAGCTTCCTCACCGAGGACTTCGTGCGCGAGCAGGGGCTCTTCACCAGCGCCTACGACAAGAAGGCCGGCCACTGGGTGATTGAGAGCCGGGACTTCCAGAAGGTCAAGCAGCAGCTGCTCTTCATGTTGTCGAATCGGGGCGACCCCCGCATCTCGGTGGTGGAGGCCAACCACGGCAACCGCGGAGAGCTGGAGCTGCTGCACGCCCACGAGGGCATCGACATGCAGGTGGATTGGGCCGAGCGCACCCTGGGCAACCTCGCCCGACTCTGGGGGCGCCCCGTGCACCTCCGCACCCGGGTGGACGACGCCGAGGTCCTGCTGCACCATGATGGGGACCACTTCACCGCGGACGGGCTCAAGTCGCGGGGGGCGGCCAAGAGGAAGGCATGAGCGATCCGGACGACAGCAGCAGCCTGGGCGAGGCCACGGCCGAAGCCATCGGCGGTGCCGGCCCCGCAGCGGGGCAGCGGGGGGCGGCGCGGGCCGACGTCGCGGTCGCCGACGCCGATCGCATCGGGGTCCTGGTGGACCGTCTCCGCGTGAGCGCGCCACCCGACGGCGATCTCGCCAGCCGCAGCGCACGGATTCAACGCGGCCTGCGGCCCCTGGGCGAGCGCCTGGTGCAGGTCGAGTGCGATGTGACGCTGGGCGGCGCCGTGCTGCGCAGCGACCCCCGGGACATGCGCGGCGGGCGCTTCTTCCAGGTGGACCTGGACCCAGAGGGCGGCGCCGAGCTGGTGCGACAGCGCGTGAGTGAAGACGGACAGCGCACTCACGAGGCCTTCCCCATGACGCGGGAGGAGCTTGCGCGCACCATCGACGGGCTGCTGGCAGAGGACGAGGGACCGGACCCCTCGCCATGAGCGCGGGGGCGGCCCTCTGCGCCCAGCTTCGCCAGCGGCTGCGCGCCCTCGACCTGCCCTGGCGAGAGCAGGCCCACGCGCCCATCGCGGGGCCCGGGGCCGGGCTTCAGGCCGCAGCGTTGCGGGGCACCGATCTCGCCATCGGCGGCAAGGCCTTGCTGCTGATGGCAGACGAGCGCTTTGTCATCGCCGCCTTCAGCGCCGCGCACCGCCTGCACCCCAACCCCCTGCGCCGGGCCCTGGGCGCCCAGCGCATTCGCTTTGCGCGCCCCGAAGAGCTGCTCGCCCTCACCGGCCTGGTGCCGGGCTGCTTGCCCCCCTTTGGCGCCCCCTTGCTGCCCGCGGCGCTCTTTGTCGACCCTGGGCTGCTGGCCCATCCCGAGCTGGCCTTTACGCCGGGGCTGCCCGATCTCTCCTTTCACATGGCCTCGGCGGACTACCAGCGCGCGGCCGGTGGCACGCCGCTGGCCCTCACCCGGGAGACGATCGGATAGGCGGCGACCATGCGATGCCTGCGCCCCCTGCTGATCTGCGCCTGCCTGACCAGAGCCCCGGCCTGGGCCGCGGATCCGGGCTGGGCCCGGGTGGACGCGGGGCGCAGGGACGACGGCGCGGGCCCGGTGGCGCTGCTGGTCGAGACCCCCGGCCTCGCGCCCCAAGCCATGCTGCCGCTGGTCGAACAGCTCGAGAGCGCCGGCCTGGATGTCTGGACGCTGCGGGTGCAGACCTGGGCCGAAGACCCCGACCGCCTGGTGGCCGAGATCATCCCCGCCGCGCTGCGCGAGATGCCGCATCGCCCCTGCATCTTGATCGGCCATGGGCCGGGGGGCACCCTGGCGGCGATGGCCGTGCTGGCCCTGCCCGCGCCCCAGCGGCCCCAGGCCCTGGGCCTGCTGGGCGCCCCCCTGGTGCAGGAGCCCCGCCGACTCTACAGCTGGCTGGCCGCGCGCCATTCTGCCGGCGCGGGCCTGGACCTCGCCCAGCTGGCCGCAGCCCCCCCATCTCCCGAGGATCCGCCCGTGCTGGAGATTCTGCTGGGATCTGCGCCGCCACCCCTCAGCCGGCTGAGCCCCGCCATGGCCGACCGGCTGCTGTCCTGGGGGGTGGAGGGCCTGGCCGTGGAGCTGTCGGATCTCCCGCTGCCGGTGTGGGCCGGCGCAGGCACAGCCGACAACATCGGCCCCCCCGAATCCATGCGACCCGCCCTGGGCCCGCACCACCACTTCCAGCGCTTTGGCCGGGCCAGCCTGCTGTCCCGGGATCTGGACAGCGCCGACCTGTTGCGTCAGCCCCAGCCGGGGGCCCGACTGGGAGGCTGGGCGCAGAAGCAGCTCAGCAGCGCCGGAGCCCCGCGGTGAAGGCGCCCCTTGCCGCGCTGCTGCTGGGCCTGCTGGGCTGCGCGCACCGGCGTGCACCGATGGCCCCGGCACCGCCCATGGCCGCTGAGGTGGTGGTGCTGGCCACCGAGGATGGCGCGGCGGTGCAGCTTCACCACCACCCGGCCGCCGGGCCGCCCGTCCTGGTGGTGCACGGCCTGGGCAGCCGGGGCCAGTACTTCGATCTCAACGAAGATCAGTCCCTTGCCCGCGCGCTGCAAGGGCAGGGCTTCGACGCCTGGCTGCTGGATCTGCGGGGGCATGGGGGCCTGCAGCAAGGGGCCGATGGCCGCCACCTGAAGGCGGGCTGGACCCTGGATGATTATGGTCGCTACGATATACACGCGGCGATTCAGCATATTCAAGCCTCCACCGGCCATGCGCAGGTGGGCTATATCGGCCACAGCATGGGGGGCATGGCCCTGGCCATCTACCAGTCCTGGCATGGGGACGCCGCCCTCGCCGCCGTGGTCATCCTGGCCTCTCCAGTGGACTTTGGCGATCCCGACCCCCTGTTGAAGGCCGGCGGCCGGGCCATGTTGGCGGGGGCCGCCCTGCCCAGTCTGCACCCCGAGGTCTTTGGCGGCATGGCCGCGCGGACGGCGCGCCTGCCCCTGCACGCCGAGGCGATGCTGGCCAATATGGAGAATCTGGGCGCCGACACCTGGGCCGCCATGGTGGCCCATGGGACGGGCCCCCTGAGCCGCGGAGAGCTGCTGCAGCTGCACCAGGTGGTGCGCAGCGGCTGTTTCTGCAGCATGGATGGCAGCCGAGACTACCTGCGCGACCTCTCGCAGCTGACTGCTCCCCTGCTGGTTTTTGCCGGTCGGGCCGATGGAATCGCACCCGCCGACCGGGTGAAGCCCTTCTATGACCACGCGGGCAGCAACCACAAGGCCTTCGAAATTGCCGGGCGCATCCACGGCTATGGGGCCGACTATGGGCACCTCGACCTCACCGCAGGGCGCCGGGCCCCCGTCGAGATCTGGCCGCGGATCTTCGCCTGGTTCGAGGGTCGCTGGACCGATGCCCCCGCCCCCGCCCTGCCGGCCGCGGACGCGCTACAAGGACAAGCGCCCGCTGCCCCGGCCCCCCCCCTGAAAGCCGCCCCGCCAGAGAGTGCTGCCTCCTTCGCCCGCGTGACCCGCTGGCGGGAGCTGGCCTTGGAGCGCGTGGCCAGCGGGCTGCGCATCAACCGGGCGGCGGATGACGCGGCCGGATCTGGGGTCGCCACCAACCTGCGCACCACCGAAGGCAGCCGGGTGGCGGCCCTGCAGAACACCCGCACCGCAATGGAGATGGTCCGGGTCGCCGAATCGGGCCTGCAAGAGATCGAGGAGCACCTGCAGCGTATGCGGGAGCTGGCCATGGCCGCCGCCTCCGAGACCCTGGCCGATGACGAGCGGGCCTACCTGGACGACGAGCTGGTGGAGCGTCTCGACGGAATCGACGACATCGCCGCGAGCACCTCCTTCTCGGGCCGCGGCCTGTTGGAGGGCGCGGGCGTGGACGTCGCCTTCCTGGTGGACAGCTCCTTGTCGATGGTCTTCGAGATCGGCGCGCTGCAGGCGGCCGTCTCTGCATTCGAGACCTATTTCTCCGATGCCAACCTGGACGTGCGCTTCTCCCTGACCGAAATCAACGCGGGGCGGGATCCCCTCGATGGGTCCCGGCAGCTGGCTGACCTTGGCGATGGGCGCTTTCAAAGCGCGCTATCCGGCTTGACCACCACCTTCGGTCTGCAGGATCCCTATACTGCCCTGATGGAGGTGGCCGGGCTGGCGTCGGTGACAGGCACCCAGGATCCCGACGCCGTGTCCTTTCGGGTGGGCTCTTTGGAGCGCCACCTCATCGTCCTGAGCGACGATCCGCGCGAGCTTGACTTGCTTCCCGGCGCAGAGACGGCAGCATCGGTGGGGCAGGCCCTGGCCGACGCGGGCTTCATCGTGCACGCCATCAACGCGCCCGCGGTCGATTCCACCTTCAGCCCCATCGTGGCCGCCACCGGTGGCAGCCAATACGACGCCGGCAACTTCGGCCAGTTCATCGACGCGGCCTTGGACGACATCGCCGCCGTCATCACCGATCGGGTGGGGGAGAGCGAGCCCATCGAGGTGCAGGTGGGCGTGGGCAGCGACGCCAACAGCCGCATCACCCTGGGGCTGCCCATCAACGCCACCAGCAGCGGGTTGGGTGTCTCGAACCTGGATATTTCCACGGTGGATGGGGCGCGGGCCGCCCTCGACTCCATCGACCGCGCCCTGGACCGGCTCAACCAGGGGCGGTCGGTGTTGGGGGCCAGCAGCCGGCGGCTGGATGCTGTGGAGCAGCTGCACGCCGATCTCGGGCAGGCCCTCGGGGCGGCCGAGTCCACCATTCGCGACGCTGACCTCGCCGAGGCCATCTCGGAGCTGACCCAGGCAGAGATCGTCGCGGATGCCGCCATGGCCGCCCGCTCCCAGGCCCGGCGCCTGTCGCTGGACGCGGTCAAGAGCCTGCTGGGCTGAGGGGCCGGCACCCGGACGCCCCGGGGACGAGGGGACCGGCTATAGGCTGCCCGCCCCCGCCTGGAGCCAACCCGCGCATGCGCTGCTTCGCCACCGTGCTCCTCGCCCTGGCCTGCGGCTCGCGCAGCCCCGAGCCGGCGACGCCGGCCTTGCCCCCACCCACCCCACCCCCAGCGCAGCCTGGTGTGGACCGACGGCCCCGCGGCCTCCCCGCCAGCCCCGCTGGTGGTGGTGCTTCACGGCCTGGGCGACCGGCCCGAGGGCATCCTGCCGCTGTTGCGGGGCTACCCGTCCCCAATGCAGGCCACAGCCCCACGGGCCCCCAGCGCCTTTGGACAGGGCTGGACCTGGTTCTCGTCCCCTGCCGCGGGACAGGACCCTGTGCGATTCTGCGCCGAGATCCGCGCCGCTTCGGACCGCATCGCCGCCGATCTGCGGGCGGACGGGCAGGGCCGGGGGCGCAAGACGGCGGTGACGGGCTTCAGCCAGGGCGGCATGCTGGCCTTCCAGCTGGCCTTGGATCACCCCGACCTCTTTGACCTCGCCCTGCCCATCTCCGGCTTTGTTCCGACCCCCTGCTTGCCCGATGGCCCGCCGCCCGCCGGGGCCGCGCCCATCGTCGCCTTTCACGGAGAGGCCGACGACCGGGTGCCCTTTGCGGCGGCCCAAGCGGCGGTGACGCAGCTGCAGGCCCTGGGCTGGGATGTGCGCCTGGTGCCTTATCCCGGGCTGGGCCACCAGATCAGCCCCGCCATGCAACAGGATCTCTTCGCCACCCTTGCCAGCGGCCTGCAGGCCACGGAGCCCTGAGTCGTGCACCCGGGATCGCCGTGCTAATCACCCGGCCACGGAGGTCGCCTTGACCCAGCTCGCAGCCGCCCCCCTCCTGCTCACGCCCGGCCCCCTCAGCACCCATCCGGCCGTGCGCGAGGCGATGCTGCGGGACCACGGGTCGCGGGACCCTGCCTTCACCGCCATGAACCAGCGCATTCGCGACCAGCTGGTGGCCCTGGTGGCCCCCGGCGATCCGACCTGGACCTGCGTGCCGGTACAAGGCAGCGGCACCTTTGGGGTCGAGGCCGCGCTGGGCAGCCTGGTGCCTCTCAACGGCGAGTTGCTGGTGGTGAGCAATGGGGCCTACGGGCGCCGCCTCGTGGAGATCGCCCGGCGGCTGGAGATTCCGGTGCGGGTGGTCAAGGCCCCCGAAGACGAGCCCCCCGACCCCAACGAGGTGGCGCGGGTGCTGGGCCGCAACGGCGGCATCACCCATGTCGCGGTGGTGCACTGCGAGACCACCACCGGCCTGCTCAACCCGGTGGGCGCCATCGCCGCGGTGGTCGCCCGCCATGGGCGCCGCCTGATCGTAGACGCCATGAGCGCCCTGGGCGCCTTGCCCCTGCTGGCGGCTGACACCCCGGCGCTGGAGGCCGTGGTGGCCTCCTCCAACAAGTGCTTGGAGGGTGCGCCCGGCGTGGCCTTCTGCATCACCCGGGTGACCGCGCTGCGCGAGGCCGCGGGGCAGGCCCGCTCCTTGAGCCTGGACCTCAGCGCCCAATGGGCCCGCTTCAACCAGGATGGGCAGTGGCGCTTCACGCCGCCCACCCATGTGTTGGCTGCATTGGATGTGGCCTTGCGTTTGCACGCCGAAGAAGGCGGCGTGGCCGGGCGCGGCGCCCGATATGCCGAAAACTGCCGCGTGCTGGTGGACGGCCTGCGGGGCCTGGGCTTTCAGACCCTGCTGCCCGACGCCCTGCAGGCGCCCATCATCGTCACCTTCTTGGAGCCCGGCCACCCCGGCTGGGACTTCGACGCCTTCTACAACGCCCTGGCGGCCCGCGGCTTCTTGATCTACCCCGGCAAGCTCACCGAGCGCCCCAGCTTTCGGGTGGGCTGCATCGGCCAGGTCTTCCCCGACGACCTGCGGCGCTTCGTCGCTGCGACCCAGGACGTCCTCCTCCAGCTGGGGCTGCCCGACGGCGCCCCCTCGCCTTCCATTGGAGCCGCCCCATGAAGCCCTACCGCGAGAATGGAATCGCTGTCGTCATCTTCGACTGGGCTGGCACCCTGGTGGACCATGGCTGCCAGGCCCCAGTCGGCGTGTTCTTGCGGGTGCTCGCCGAGCGCGGTGTGCAGGCCAGCGCGGCCCAGGCCCGCGAGCCCATGGGCACCCACAAGCGCGAGCACCTGCGCCGCATGCTGGCCATGGCGCCCCTGGCCGCACAGTGGCGCGCCGCCCAGGGGGGCCCGCCTACCGAGGCCGATCTGGACGCCCTCTATGCGCGGGCCACCGACCTGCAGGTGGCCGTGCTGCCCGATCACGCCGAGCCCATCCCCGGCGCGCCCGAGCTGCTGGTGGCCCTGGCGGCGGCCGGCATCCGGGTAGGCTCCACCACCGGCTACAACGCCGAGATGCTGGAGGTGCTGCGCACCCACGCCCGCAGGCACGGGGTAGACCCCGAGGTGGCGGTGCCCGCCAGCGCCGTGGCCCGCGGGCGCCCGGCCCCCGACCTCTGCTGGACCGCGGCAATGGCCCTGGGTGCTCCTGCGGCCTGGCGCTGCGTCAAGGTGGGCGACACGCCGGTGGATGTCGAGGCCGGGCGCAATGCCGGCTTCTGGTCCGTGGGCCTCGCCTTGTCGGGCAACCTCAGCGGCCTGGACGCCCGGCAGCTTGGCGCCTTGCCCCTGGCCGATCGGGTGGCCCTGCGGGCCCGGAACCGCGCGGTGTTGCTGGATGCCGGGGCCCACGCGGTCATCGACTCGGTGGCGGATCTGCTGCCGGTGCTCGAAGGCCTGGCCGAGCGGGTGGCCCGCGGCGAGCGCCCGTGAGCGCCCCGCCCCTGGACCTGCTGCAGGACCGGGGGCAAGCGGCCTATGCCGGCGAGCCGATCACCCAGCTCGCGCACGCCTTGCAAGCGGCGCACCTGGCCCGCGCGGCAGGGGCCGACGACGCCCTGGTCCTGGCCGCGCTGCTTCACGATGTCGGCCACCTGCTCGATCCCGGGGCGGGCGAGGCCGCAACCGCCCAAGGGCTGGACCTGCGACACGAGGCCCTGGGCGCGCGCTACCTGGCGCGCTGGTTGCCCGCCGCCGTCCTGGGCCCCATCGCCCAACATGTGGCCGCAAAGCGCCTGTTGGCTCGGGACCCAAGCTACCGGTTGACCCTCTCTGCAGAATCCACCCGCTCCTTGGCTGCCCAAGGCGGGCCCTTTGACGATGCCCAGGCGGCGGCCTTTCTCGCCCGGCCGGGCGCGCAGGCGGCCCTGGCCTTGCGCGGCTTCGACGACGCGGCCAAGGACCCGCAGCGGCGGGTGCCGGGGCTCGACGCCTACCGGGGCCTCTTTGGGGCCCTGGCGCGCGCTCCGGGGCCCTGAGCGCAGCCACCCTCAGGGGCTGCTTGGGGTCGGGTCCATGCGGCGCAGCACCAGCGGCTCTTCGCCGGGCGGGCCCATCATCAGCATACCCTCCCCCGGCAGGACGAAGTGCAGGTCGCCCGCCACCGCGCCGGAGCCCTCCACCTTGACCTTGACCTGGATGCCCTCATCGGAGATCACCCGGTAGGGCATGACGGTGTCATCTCCCACACCGCGGGTGGTCAGGGTGGTGGGGCCGATCAGGATGCGCGACTGCTGCAGGCCGATCCAGGCGGCTTGCATGCTGATCAGCTCGGGATCGTTGGGATTGGCGGCGGCCCGCTCGCGTCCGTCGCGCACCTGCTGCTGCTGCTGGGGGCTGAGGTGGGCCCGGCTCATCTCGTCGGCGCTGGGAGCCAGGTCTCGCAGGGTGAACTCCATCATCAGCGGCAGGTGGGCCACCGAGGCCGGCCCCAGCACCATCCACTCCCCCAGCATGGCCTTGGCCCCGGTGGGGGCGGTCTTTGCGGCGGTGGGCGCCCCCGCGGCCAGGGCCGGAGCGGGTGCGGCCCAACCAAGCAGCAGCGTGCAGAGGATCATCAGTCGCATGGGCGCTCCGGGAGAAAATTTTTCAGCGATAAAGGGGGGGGGCAGGGAACCCGGCTGCGGCCCGCCAGCCTCCGCGCACAGCCCAATCTCGTTGAACTTTCCGCGGACCCTGACCGAAGGGCAGCTCGGACCGGCCGCAGCGGCCAGCCGCTATCTGCTTTACATGCACTTGACTGTCACGTAGAAATTAGAGAGAGAGAAGAGGATGCGGCACAAGCCGATAACCGCCCACCCTGGCCCGAGGACAGCCATGAGCACGCAGCTCACCGCCCTGGCCCGGCGCCTGGTCACCGAAGAGCGCGCGGCCAGCCACCTGGAATACGCGCTGATCGCCGTGGGCACCGGCACGGCCCTGATCGCGGGCCTGCTGGTCCTGACCGGCGGCCTCAACGAGTTCTTCACCAATACCGCCGAGACCCTGGCCAACCTGCTCTGACCCGGCGCTGCTACGCTGCCGCATGGCCCCCTCGGATCCGCTGCCACCACTGCCCCCGCCCGTGCTCGTCAACATCGAGAGCACGCTGGGCTGCAACCTCGAATGCGTGATGTGCGGCAGCCATCTCAGCGGGGTCACCCGCCTGCGCCGCAGCATGGCGCCGGCCCTGCTCGCCCGGATCGAGGAAGAGGTCCTGCCCGGGGTGGTCGACCTGTCCTTGACCGTGGCCGGCGAGCCCTTCATGACCCCCAAGCTCGGGGACTTCGTGGCCGTGGCAGAGCGGGGAGGCCACTGGCTTCAGCTCAACAGCAACGCCACCTTGCTCAAAGATAGCAAGCTGCTGCGGCGCATTCTCGCCCAGTCTGGGTCGATTCGGTTCTCGGTGGATGGGGCCCGCCCCGAGACCTATGCGGCCATCCGCGGCCAGGACGCCCTGGCCACCGTGCAGGCCAATATCGCCATGGCGGTGCGCGTCCGGGCCGAGCTGCCCCCAGACCAGCGGCCCCGCCTCGCGCTGTGCATGGTGCTGATGCGCCGCAATGTGGACGAGCTGGTGGAGATGGTGGAGATGGCCCGGGACCTGGGCGTGGACCAGCTGGAGGTGGCCCACCTGACCGTGCTCACGCCGGAGATGGATGGCGAGAGCCTGCGCCATGACCCCGACCGCTGCGACGCGATGCTGCGCGCCGCACGGGTCCGGGCCGACCAGCTGGGCCTGCGGCTGGTCCTGCCGCCGCCCATGCAGGGCCGACCTGTGGCACCCCGGCCATCCGCGCGGCTGCGCCTGGCGCTGCGCGAGCTTCGGCAGGCGCGTCCCCGGCGCCTGGGCGCATCGGCCGGCGGGGCCTGCACCGCCTGCGCCTGGCCGCCTGGGAGCTGCGGGCCGGCGGGCGGGTGCCCTGTCATTTCTTGCAAGGCGGCGTCTTCATCACCATTGGCGGCGATGTGGCCCCCTGCCCCATGCCGGGGCGCCCCATCGCCGGCAACCTGCACCAGCAGAGCTTCACCGAGATCTGGAATGGCCCGGTGCTGAGCGCCATGCGCCAGGCCTTCATCGCGGGCGAGCCGATGGCCTGTTGCGCCCACTGCAGCCAGAATCCCCATGGCTACGACCCCGCCGACGAGGCCACCGCCCGCCCGCCGGTGGCGGCGCCTTGAGGGGGCTCAGCGGTCGGCGGCGTCAGCCGTAGACAGAGCGGGTGTAGCAGTCCAACAGCACCGTGCGTTCACCGGCGTCGTCGATGACGGTGCGCACCTGCAAGGCGTCGCCGTCCTGCTTGAGCTCGCGCACGACGCGGGCACCGCCCACATCCAGCTCCAGCCGGGCGCCGCCGTCATCGGCCAGGGACCAGGTCTGACCCGCGCCGGCATCGCCGCCATCGTCCAGGATCAGGCGGTCTTCCATGGGGATGACCTCGAGCTCTGCGCCCAGGCCGACCGCCAGGGAGGTGGAGGCGGCGCCGCTGCGGGCCTGGCTGACCCGTGACCAGATGCCCGCGAGGCCGCTCTGGCCGTCGTCGTCGTCGGCCAGCGCCGCGGGACCCAGGAAGCCCAGGGCGGCGGCAACAATCAGGGGATGGGCTTCGAGCTTCATGCGACCTATCTTAGGCACCCCTCACCAGAGGGCAAGGGCGCTTCGGGGAATGGGCTGTCACCTTTCGTCACCGAGGGAAGACCAGCCTGCGCCAGGCCCTTCAGCTCGGGCGTGGTTGACGACCCGGGGGGCCGGAATACCCGGTCCACCGCCCCGCGCAAGGAGCCGATGCATGTCCGGCAGCCCCCTCCCCTCCCCGATCGCCGTGGGCCTGCTCGCCCTGGGCCTGGCTTGCGGCCCCAAGAAGGTGCCTGTGGCCGCCTTGGGCGTACCGGCCACGGACTCCCCCATCCTGCCCTCGCCCGACGCCACCCTCTACGCGACGGGCAGCTCGTTGCCCCGGGATGTGCTGGTGGCGCAGGTGGTGGAATTCGGCCTGCTGCCCTGGCAAGAGAGCCTCGCAGGCGCTGCGACCACCCTCGTGCTGGACCACAAGGGGCCCCTTGACCTCAGCCTTGCCCGCCACGCCGCCTGGCGCTCCGGCTACCCCTACCCGGTGGTGCAGATCGTCACTGGCGACGAGACCGCCGGCGTCTATCCCGCCGGCCTGGTCACAGCCGTACAACGCGCCTTGAAGGCGGGGGATCATGTGGGTGTGGTGCGGGCCCGGGTGGGTCCTTCGGACCGCTGGGTGGCCCTGATCGGCCGCAGCGCCGGCGTGGCCGAAGCGCTGCCCCGGGCGACCGCCGAGGGCGCGCGGCTGCACCTCTCTGCCGACCGCGCGGGCAACTTCAGCGCGGTGACCCCCTCGGGCGGCACCCGCGGCGGCCCCCTGCCCGCCGACCTGCGCTTGGACGAGCCCGGCGAGTGGTGGATTCAGCTCGACGCCGCCGATGGCCGGCGCATCCTGGGTGTGCCCGTCGCCGTGGGCATGGAGCCGCCGCCGGGGTCGATCTTCGACCTGCCCGGCCTCCCCCCGACCGGCCCCTCAGAATCCGCCGCCCTCGCCTTTGAGCTGGTGAACGAGGTTCGCGAGGCCTTCGCCCGGTCGCCGGTGGTCTTGGACGAGACGCTGCAGACCCTCGCCCAGCACCCCCTGGAGCAGCTCGCGGCGGGCACCTGGACCCGGTCTGCGGGGGAGAGCCGCCTGCGCGGCGCCGGCTTCGTGGGGGGGCCCATCGCCCAGATCACCTGCAAGGCGGCCACGGTGGAGATCTGCCTGGACCAGCTGCTGGCCAGCACCGAGGGCCGCGCCGTGCTCTTGCAGCCCCAGGTGCGCCTGGGCGGGGTGGCCGCCCAGGTGCGCACCGACGGGTTGCTGCTCGCCATCAACCTCGCCGCTGAGTAGCCGGTGCTGCTGCCGCTCCTGCTGGCGGGCTGCACCATCCGCCCCGCCGCCTTGCCCGACGGGCTGCCCACGCCGTCCAGCCGGGATCGCCCGCCCGAAGTCCGCTATCTCCCGGCGCCGCCGCCCCATGACGACGCGCGCTGGCTGCTGGCCTCCTTGGACCAGGCCACCTGGGACGCCCAGCTGGCCCGGGCGGTGGACGAGCTGATCCTGCACCTGCCGGGCAAGACGCCGCGGCTGACCCCCAGCACCCTGTCCCTGGCCACCGCCCGGGCCGGCTACCCGGGCCAGGCCCGCTTCACGCGGCTGCTCAACGGGGGCGCGCCCCCCGACGCCCTCGTCGCCGAGATCGCCACCGCGGCCGCAGGAGAGCCGGTGGACGTGGCCCTCAGCCGCCGCAGTTGGGCCGATGGCACCACCTTGTGGCTGGTGGGCTGGGCCCCGCACCGGGCCGGACTCGATCCCCTGCCCCGAGACCTGCCCCTGGACGGCACCCTGGCCGTCCGGGCCGACCTGCCGCCGGGCAATACCGACGCCCGGCTCTTTGTGGCCGGCCCCACCGGCCCGGTGGAGGAGCTGAGCCTCAGCTCGGGCACGCCGCGCTGGGTGGATCGCTTCCACGAGCCCGGCGCCTACCGCCTGGAGGTGGTGGCCGAGCGCGCCGGTCAGACCGAGGTGGTTCTGCTCTTCAGCGTTTTTGTCGAATCGGAGCCGCCGGCCATGGTCCCCCCGCCGCCCATGCCCGAGGGCGGGCCCGACCCCATCGCCGCCGAGACCACCCTGTTCACCGCCCTGAATCAGCTGCGGGTGCAGCATGGGCTGCAGCCGGTGCGCAACTTCCCCCTCTTTGTGCCCCTGGTGCGGGAACACAGCGCGTGGATGGCCAACCTGGGGGTGGTGGCCCACGCCTTGCCCGGGGTGACGGCGGGGGTCCCTGCCCGCGCCACGGAGATGTCGCATCCGGGCGCCCGCCACTACGAGAATGTGGCCGTGGCCACCACCGCCGAAGACGCCTTGGCCCTGGTCGCCGACTCGCCGGGCCATCTGCGCAACCTGCTCTGCGAGGCCTGCACCCACGCCGCCATCGGGGTCGCCCTGGAGCCCACCCTGGGCCGTCGGCCCCGGCTCTTCGTGACCTGGGAGCTGATGGAGTTCCCCCAGGGGCCCCCCCAAGCGATTGACCACTACGATCGCTGAGGGCACCGCTGCGTTAGGTCCGCGCCGTGGCTGCCGATCTCCACCTCTGCGACCTGCGCTTTCGCTTCGGCCCGAAGCAGCCGTGGATCTTCGACCGCATCGATCTGCGGGTGCCCGCGGGGTCGGTGACCGCCCTGGTGGGCCGGTCGGGCTGCGGCAAGAGCACGCTGCTGCGCCTCGCCGCGGGGCTGCTGAAGGCCGAAGGCGGCGCCGTAGAAGATGGCCGCAAACCGGGTGAGAAGGGCGACACCGGCTTTGTCTTCCAGGCGCCCACCCTGCTGCCATGGCGCAGCGTGGCCGCCAATGTGGCCCTGCCCCTGGAGCTGTCGGGCCGCGGCACCCAGGCCGGCCCCCAGGTGGCCGCCGCCCGGGCCAGCGTGGGGCCTGGCCGGGGACGCCGACCGGCTGCCGGGCGCCCTGTCCGGCGGCATGCAGATGCGGGTGAGCCTGGCCCGCGCCCTGGTCACCCAGCCCGCGCTGCTGCTCATGGACGAGCCCTTTGGCGCCTTGGACGCCCTCACCCGGCGCGAGGCCTGGGCGGTGGTTCAGCAGGTCTGGGCCGCGGCAGGGGCGACGGTGCTGCTGGTCACCCACGACATCGACGAGGCCGTGCTGCTGGCCGACCGGGTGGTGGTGCTGGGCCGCGCCCCCGGTGGGCCCGCGCGCATCGGGGGCGCGGTGCCGGTGCTTCGCCCGCGTCCCCGGCAGGCCCAGGATCGCTTCTCCCCCCAGATCGCACAGGCGGTCGCCGACGTCGAGGCCCTGCTGTGACCGGACCCGCGACCAGCCGCCCACCCGCCGAGATCTTGCTGCCCCTGGGCGCCGCTGGCCTCGCCCTCCTGCTGTGGACGGCCCTCGCCCGCGGCCTGTCCCCGGTGCTGCTGCCCTCCCCCCTCGCGGTGGCACAGTCGGCCTTCACCCACCGCGACAACCTGCTGCAGGCCACCCTGCAGACGGGGCTGGCGTCGCTGCTGGGGCTGGTGCTGGCGGCGATCGCGGGCTTGTCGGTCGGGGTGCTCTTTCAGCGAAGCCGCGCCTTGGAGCTGGCTTTGCAGCCCTATGCCCTCGTGGTGCAGACCCTGCCGGTGGTCGCGGTCGCGCCCTTGCTATTGGTGTGGCTGGGCTACGGCCTGCCGGTGGCGGTGGCCGCCGCCACCCTGGTCGCCTTCTTCCCGCTGCTCACCGCCGCCCACCTGGGGCTGCGCAGCGCCGATCCCGCCCAGGTCGAGCTGATGCGGCTCTACGGCGCCAGCTGGACCCAAGAGCTGCTCAAGCTGCGCCTGCCCTCGGCCTTGCCCTGGTTCTTTGGCGGGCTGCGCACCGCGGGCGGCCTCTCGGTGATTGGCGCCATCGTGGGAGAATTCGTGGGCAGCAACGGCCTGCCGCCCTCTCTGGGCTACCTCGTGCTGCGCAGCGCCCGCGCGGCCGATACAGCGCAGACCTTTGCCGCCATCGGCTGCTCGGCCCTGCTGGCCCTGCTCTTCTTCGCCCTCACCCGCGCCTTGCAGCTCCGCTTCACGGGCGCGTGGCATGCCGGAGCCTCCGCGTGAACAAAGTCCTCGCCTTCATCCTCGCCCTGACGGCCTGCACGGGGGACCAGCCCGAGGTGGCCCCAGCCGCCCCGCAAGTCGCCGCGCCCATCCCTGTGCGCCTGGCCTTGAATTGGTATCCCGAGCCCGAGTTCGGCGGCTTCTACGAGGGCCTGCTGGGCGGCCACTACGCCGACGCCGGCTTTGCTGTCGAGATCATCCCCGGCGGTTCGGGGGCCCCCACCCTGGAGCTGCTGAGCAGCGGCCGGGTCGAGGTCGCCATCTCCGCCGCCGACGACCTGCTGGTCAAGCGCAGCAAGGGCATCGCCGCCATCGGCGCCTGGCCGGCCTTTCAGCTCAACCCCCAGGGGCTGATGGTGCACGCCGCCAGCGGGATTCGCGGCTATGACGGCATTCCAGCGGGCTCCCGCATCGCCATCGAACAGGGCGCACCCTTTCAACAGTATCTGTGGAAGCGCTTCGATTGGCAAGGCAAGGTGGAGCCTGTTCCCTATGGCGGCTCGGTCGGCCCCTTCCTGGCCGATGCCAAGCTGATCCAGCAGGCCTACATCACCTCGGAGCCCTGCGTGGCCCGTGGAAAGGGGGCCGAAATCAGCTTCTTGGGCGGATCGACCGCGGGCTGGAACCCCTATGGCACCCTGGTGGCCTTCTCGGACCCGCCGCCGGAGTGGGCCGGCCGCTTTGTCGCGGCCACCCAGAAGGCCTGGGAGGCCTACCTGGCCGATCCCAGCCGGGCCAACGCCGAGATCGGGCGCAGAAACGACCAGCTGGACGCCAACCTGCTGGCCTGCATCACCGAGGCCCAGGCCCCCTTCCTCACCGGCGACGCCGGCCTGGGCAAGATGGACGCCGCCCGTTGGCAAGAGACCGCCGACGCGCTGGTCTCCATCGGGCTATTGCCCGAGGGCAGCCGGGCGGACGGCGCCTGGCGCAGCTTCTGAGCCGGACTGGCGTGCTCAGGGGCTGCCATTGCTGAGCAGCAGCACCAGCACATCTCCGCCCAGGCCCGCCAGCGCCCCATCGCAATTGCCCCCGTCAAAATAGGGCGCGGTATCTGGAGGAGGCCCGTCGGCCTGGTAGTCGAAATAGCCGGTGCTGTGCAGGAAATTCGGGCGCGCCTGCACCCAGGACCAGTCGCTTGCATAGGGTGCGAGGGCCGAAATGAGGCCCTCCAAGTATTCGGCCACCTGCTGATCGTTCAAGCGAGGGCAGAGCCCATACCAGTCGCCGCCCACGGCCAGCATCCAGGCCAGGCGGTCCTTCAGGCGGGGCGTCGGCAGCACGGTCAGGTCCAGGCGCGCCCCCGGCCGCAGCAAGGCCCCGGGCCCCAGCCCGGATTGCGGGCTCCAGCCCAGATTGCTGCCGCGCAGGCGGTCCGCAGCCAGCATCGCCGGCCAGAAGCCGGGCTGGTGCAGCATCGTCGCGAGGGCATGGCTGACCCCGGCCTGGGCCAGATCGGGGGTCAGGCGGTGGGCCAGCAGCAGGCTGTTGCCATTCAGCCGCTGATCCACCGCGTCCAGAAAGGCCTGCACGCCCGGCGCCTACATCAGCTCGTCCAGAAGCTGCACCTGGCGCCTATTCCGCAGCGGCGGCAGGGGTGGAGGGCGCGGGCGGCATGGGCAGCAGGTCGTCCTTGAGGGGGCTCACCAGGTCGTCGCTGCCCAGCAGCTCGACCAGGCGCTCGCGGAAGCTCGCGGTGACCGGCGCGTGCACCAGGGTGTCCACCAGCAGGGGGCCCACCTTGTCATTGCCCACCGGCGCCCCCACCCGCGCCGTGACGGCGTGATCCAGCACCGCCTCGGTCATATAGGCAAAGAGGAAGTTCTGGCTATAGGCGGGGTAGTTGAAGAGGATGGGCGAGACCAGCGCCTCGCTGAAGTGCAGCCCGCCATCGGCGACGGGGGCGCCCGGTCGCCCGGTCAAGGCCGCCGAGATCTCCGCCCCCGCGCGGCTGACGGCTTCGAGGCTATTCGGATCCTCGTAGAGTCGGCGCTCCACCTGCGTCTTGACGATGCTGTCGGTGATCCATCCCGCGAGGTGCTGGCCACGCCAGTCGGCCAGGGCCTTGCGCTTGTCTTGGGGCAGCTCGGGCACATAGCGCTCGGTATAGGCCTCGGTGTAGACCTGCCGCTCGAAGAACTGGGCGAAGCCTTCGAACCAGGGGGCCGGGGGCTGCCACAGGGCGGGGCTCTCGGCGTGGGCCGCGTCCAGGTTATTCCACCACACGGCGTGCCCGCCCTCGTGGGCCAGCGCCTCGTATTGCCAGACCGACCAGCGGTTGTCCTGGCTCATCACGATGCCCACATACTCGGGGGGCTGAATGGGGAAGCCATAGACGCCAGGGCGAACATAGCGGCGCGGCCCCGTATAGACCTGCCAACCCTCCGTCTTGAGGCCCATGTCCTGGAAGGCCGTCATCACGCGCCCTTCGGCGAGGTCGGTGTCGAACCAGGCGTCGGCCTCGTCGCGGCCGGCCTCCAAGCCCATGCGACGCAGCAAGGCGGGCTCGTTGGCCCAGCTGTCCTTGAGCCCCGCGGCCTTGGCCTCCAGCTCCAGGCGCTGGTGCAGGCTGAGGTTGACCGGGGCCACCACCGCGCTCAGCTCGGTGACCACCTGGTCCACATCGGCCGGCGTCAGGCCCTGGGCGGCCAGGGCCAGCTCCCAGTAGTTTGCGAAGCCTTCGCGCCGGGCGACGTCGTTGCGCAGACGCACCAGGTCCTGCAGGGCGGGGCCGATGGATTGCATGGTGTGGTTCACATATTCCTGGGCGAGGCTGGCGCGCTGGTCGCTGTCCAAGCCATCGGCCCCGCGGCTGGCCTCCATCCAGCCATCGTCGAGCGAGATCTGCACCTGCCCGTCGGCGCTGGTCCAGGTGGCCTGCTCGCTGCGGGCCTCTTCGAGCTTGCCCAGCAGTCGCGTCTCTTCGGCCTTCTCTTCGGCGGTCCAGGACCGGGCGCTGAGGGCCTCGCGCCACCAGGCCTCGCCCAAGGCCCGCAGGGCCGTGCCCTTCTCGGCCTGCCGCGCGGCCTCGACGTCGGCGAGCACCTGCGGGTCCTTGAAGAAGGCGATGCGGGCCTTTTCGGCCGCCACCTTGCGGCTGCGGGCCTCCTTGTTGCGCACATTGCGGGCCGTGTCCCGATCGGCCACCGCGAGATCCCGCATCAGGGTGGTGTAGCGGGCGTTGAGGCCCACCAGGGGCTCTGCGGGCTTGGTGCAAGAGCACAGCAGGAGGACGAGGAGGCTGGCGCAACGAAACATGAGGGACTCCCGGGGCTCCGCCGACTCTACCGCAGGCGGAGACAGCATCTCCAGGGGCCTGGGCGCGAGGGTGGGATAGACTGAGCGGCGTCCCTGCCCCTGGGAGCCTGTGTGGCCGGCCCCGCCGCTGTCCTGACCATCGCCGACCTGCAGCTGGTTTCGGCCCTGCGCCACGGCGACCCGGCCGCCTGGGCAAGCCTCTGGGCGCGCTGGAAGGGGCCGCTGTGGACGATCTGCGGTGCCATGGCGGCGGACCGCGACCAGGCCGTGGCCCTGCTCGCCGGGCTCTACGCCGACCTCCCGGCCCTGGCGCGGGGCTTCACCCCAGACCTCCCGCTCTGTTGCCAGGTGGGTGCTGCGGCCTTTGCCGGTCTGTCGCGGGAGCTGGAACTGCCCGCCCCCGCTGGCATCGACGTGGCGATCCCTGTCGCGGTGCAGGTGCCCACCGCCGACCGCATCCGCGACATCCTCGATCGTCTGGACCCCGTCGTGCGCCTGACCTACCTCGTCGATCTGTATTTCTCCTGCCCGGCGCCGCTGCTGGCGGCGCTGCTCGACGTGGACCCCAACCACCTGCGCAACGCCCGCGCCCAGGCCGCTTGGACCTTGATCCAGAAGGCGGCGCCATGACGCTGCCTCGCGAGACCGTCGAGCTTCTGTTGCCCTGCTATCTGTGCGGCGATCTGCCCGAGGAGCTGCTGGCCGATGTGGGGGCCGCAATCGCGGCCGATCCCGACCTGCGCATGCGCTTGCACACCCTGGGCGATGGGCGCGAAGCCTGCCGGGCGGCCTTGCAAGCCGCGGCCGGGGCCCTGCCCGAGCTGGGCGATGCGGGCCTTCCAAGCCCGAACCTCCCGCCGCAGTCCGACCCGGGGGGCGCCGCCTGGCCCGGCCTGTTGGCAGCAGTGGCGGCGGCGATCTTGCTGATGGCCACCTTTGCCGGGGCGCCGCCCCAGCCCGAGGAGCTGCGCTTGCTCGCGGTGCACCGCAGCGCCGTCGCGGCGGGGCCGGCCTTCATCGAAGCCACGGATGGGGCCCGGCTGAGCGCGGCCTTCCGGGCGGCGGGCGTCTCCCCCAGCCACGCTATGGCGCCGGATCTGTCGGGGCAGGGCTACCGCCTGCTGGGCGGCATGGTCAACGCCCAGCGCAACGGGGTGGCGGTCGTCTACGAAAAGGACGGCAAGCGCTTTGTCTGCCAGATCTACGCCGCCGAGGTCAGCCACAGCCGGCCCGACCGCGTTCGCAGGGTGCGCGGGGTGACCCTGCGCGGATTTCAGCAGGAGGGGGCGTCGGTGGTGGCCTGGACCGCCGGCTCGCGCACCTGCCTCTTCAGCGGCGAAGCCCCCCTGGACACCCTGCTAGCCGAGGCCGCCGCCCGTCTGTCGCCCACCCGCGGCTGAGGCCGGGCCGCCTGCGCTATGGTGTCGCCCCCTCGCGACGGGTGCCCATGCGACGCCTCCAAACCGCCCTGCTCGCCCTGAGCGCCCTGCTGCTGCTGGCGGCCAAGCCGGCCGCCCCCCTTCAGCCGGACCGGCGCGGCGCCGCCAGCCCGGAGCGCAATTTCGACCTGCAGAAGCTGGAGCTGGACCTGGATGTGGATCCGGCGGGCACGGTGCAAGGCACCGCCCGCCTGACCGTGCAGCGCCTGTGGCCGGGCCCCCTGGAGCTGAACCAGGTGGCCCTGGAGATCGCCGACGTCAGCTTGGATGGGGGGCCCGTACCCTGGCGCCTGGACGGCGATCGGCTGCTGGTGGAGCTTCCGGGAGAGGGCGGCACCGTGAGCGTGCGCTACCGGGGCACGCCGCGGCTGGGCCTGCACTTTCGACGGGCCGAGAAGGGCGGCCCCGACCGCTATGACGAGGTGTGGAGCCAAGGCGAGGCCGAAGACAACCGCTACTGGTACCCCTCCTGGGACCACCCCAGCGACCGCTTCCTCTACGAGGGGAAGATCCGCGCGCCCAGCGGACTCACGGTGATCACCAACAGCGGACAGGAGCTGGTCAACTACCTGGTCATGGTGGCGGCCGGCCCCTACGCCGAATACCGCCACCCCGCGCATCCCGACCTCATCGCCTATGTGCCGCCCGACACGCCCCAGGCGGCCGTGAACCGGGTGATGGACCCGCTTCCCGGCATGATGTCCCACTTCGCCGCCCGCACCGGGCTGGCCTACCCCTTCGGGCCCTATCGACAGGTCTTTGTGCAGCGCTTCATCTATGGCGCCATGGAGAACACCTCGGCCACCATCCTGGGCGAGCGCTTCCTGGTGGATGATCGGGTCGGCGACACCCGGCCCTATGTCGAGAGCATCGTCGCCCACGAGCTGGCCCACCAGTGGTTCGGCGATCACCTCACCTGTCGCAACTGGCGTGAGCTTTGGTTGAACGAGGGTTTTGCGACATTCATGGCCGCGGACTGGATGGGCACGGCTCACGGCGACGACGTGTATGCACACAGCATCCTGGGCAATATGGCCGGGGCCAAGGGTGGGCCGGCCATGGCCCGGCGCTTTCACCAAGGCAGCGACGGACCCGACAGCGGGCGGGTCTATGTGCGCGGGGCCTCCACCCTGCACATGCTGCGCGTGATGCTGGGCGAGGAGCGCTTCTGGGCCGGGGTGCAGCGCTATGTCGCCCGCAACGGACCGGGCCTGGTGGAGACCGACGACCTGCGTCGCGCCTTCGAGGCGGTGTCCGGCCGCGATCTGCAGTGGTTCTTCCAGCAGTGGGTGGAGCTCAGCCACCACCCCTCGCTGCGGGTCCGGCGCAGCTATGGCGAGGGGCGCCTGACCGTGTCCGTCCACCAGGACAAGCCCGGCGACCAGCCCCTCTACAGCGTGCCCCTCGAGATCGAGGTGGGCCTGAAGGATGGCAGCACCCGCATGCTGCAAGGTTGGCTGGACGATGAAGACACGGAGATGGTGCTCGACCTGGCCGAGCCCCCCACCTATGTGGCCTTCGATCCCCGCCGGGGCATCCTGGCCGATGTCGACCAAGAGCAGAGCCCCGAGGCCTGGGCGGCCCAGCTGGCCAACAGCCCGAGCGCCTTCGCCCAACGCGACGCCGTGGCCGCCTTGGGGGAGACCGACCGCTCCGAGGCCCTGGCCGCGGTCGCCACCCGCACCGGGGCTCCGCTGATGCTGCGGGTCGCCGCCATCGAGGCCTTGGGCCAGCAGCGCGTCACGGATCCCGTGGTGGCGCTGCTCGACGATGCCCACGGCCCCGTGCGCGCCGCCGCCGCCCAGGCGCTGGGCCGGTCGCTTCATCCCGAGGCGGTGGCCACCCTGACCCGCCACCTCCGCAAGGACCCCAACCCCGACGTCAAGACCGCCCTGCTCAACGCCCTGGCCCGCCAGCGCCCCGCTGCCGCCCTGGTCGAGGCGCGCCGCCTCTTGGGCCTGACCGACACCGAAGAGCAGGACCTGCGGGCGGCCGCCCAGGCCGTGGTGGGCGCCCATGGCCTGCCCAGCGATCTCGACCTGCTGCTGGACCCCAAGGCCCCCGCCCGCCTGGGCCGCAGCGCCCTGCAAGCGGCGGTGGCCCTGGTGGTGCGCCAGGAGCCCGGCAAGGCCCGCGACCGCATGGCCGAGCGCTGCGCCCGCTATGCCGAGACCCTGCTGGCCGACCGGGATCTGCGCACCCGCGAGGCCGCCATCCCCCTGCTTGGGCAGGTGGGCGACCGCCACAGCATCGACCGTCTGGAGCGTTACCGCCGCCTGGAGACCGAGCCCGGCCAGCAAGCCGCCGCCCGCCTCGCGGTGGACGCCATCCGCAAGCGCCTGCGCGACGGCCCCGAGACCGAGTCGCCCAATGCCATGGAGGCCCGCCTGGAGGCCCTCGAAGAGCGGCTCAAGGAGGTCGAGACCACCACCCGCAAGCTGGAAGACCGGATGTGAGGGCCCTCAGGCCCCGGGGCGCCGGATGCGCAAGCGCGCCCACAGGGGCATGTGGTCGCTCAGGCCGGTCTCGGGCAAGACGCCGGCATCCAGCACATCGATGGGGCCGCCCACAAAGAAGTAGTCGATGCGACGGTCGGGGACCGTAGCCCCAAAGGGCAGGTAGGATCGGTTCTTTGCCTCCAACAGCCCCGACTCTGCACTCACCTCGCGAAAGCGCGGAATCAGGCGTTGCATCGGGTTGCTGCGGTCCCCATAGAGATCCGCCTCGACCGCAAGCCGCGTCGGGTCGTCCCCCGGGGGCAGCAGGTTGAAGTCGCCGGCGAGGATCCAGGGTCGGTCGGCCGGCTGGCTGGCCATCCAAGCCTCCAGCGTCGCCACCTGCTTGTCCAGGGTGCCGTCCCCATAAGAGAAGGCCGACAGGTGGGTGACCGCCACGGCCAGAGGCGGCGAATCGACCACGGCCACGTCGGCGGTGAGCAGGGCGCGCTTGAGGTCAAAGGCCTGCACCAGCCGGTTGTCGCCCTTCAAGGAGAGCTGGGTGCGTTGGGCGCCGCGCATGGGCGCCGTGCTGAGCAGGGCGAGGTGCACATCCACCCGGCCCATGGGCCGCCGAGCCGGCTTGGGCACATAGAAGCTGCGGTGGTAGGTCGCCGTCGCCGAGGTCGCGGCGCCCATCGCCCGAACCAGCGCCGGCAGCTGGTCCACCCGCCCGGTGCGGTCCGAACACCGGTCCAGCTCTTGCAGCAAGGCCAGATCGGGGGCCTCGGTGTCCAGCAGGGCCCCCACGCCGGCCAGGGTGGTGGCCACGTCGGCCGCCGGCACGATGACCGCGTCGCCCCCGTCATAGAAGAAGTGGTGCTGGCGGGACCCGCAGAACTGCAGATTCCAGGACAGCACCGAGAAGGGCACGCCGGCCCGCAGGGGCCGGGCCGGGCGCCAGCCCTCCACCGCCACGGGCTGCTGGGGCGACGGGCGGTGTTCGTGGGCCAGGGCCCACAGGGTGCGAGGCACGGAGAGCATCGGTCAGCCCGTGATCTTCAGCCGGACGTCGCCTTGCCCGTCCTGGCGATCCGACAGGCGCCCGGCGAGGCCCTCATACATCTCCCGCACCTGGTAGCGGTCGTCGCGCAGCATGCGCTCGATGCCCTGACGGGGGTGCATATTGTAGTAGCCGGTGATGGCATAAGGGAGCTGGTAGCCCCAACGCAGCTCCTCGCGCATGCCGGCGAACTGCTCGACCAGATCCAGCAGCGGGGCCACATCGTAGCGGGGGTTGTCGAGGTAGAAGAGCAGCAGCTCCAGGGGGCAGTTGCCCGCGCCCCGCCCCATGCCAAAGACCGTCGCATCGACAAAGTCCACGCCCTCGTCGATGGCGGCGATGCTGTTGGCGAAGGCCTGCTGCTGGTTGTTGTGGAAGTGGGCCCCCACCTTGATGCCCTCTCCCAGGTAGTTCATATATTTGTGAACGAGGTAGCGAACATGGTAGGGGAAGAGGGCGCCGAAGGAGTCCACGATGGCCACATTGTGCACCCCCGACGGAGCCAATCGAAGCAGGAAGCGGTCCACATCATCGGGCGGCAGCGTCGAGATGGCCATCACGTTGATGAAGGTCTCATAGCCGGCATTCAGGCAGTGATCGAGGAGACGCAGGGCCTCATCCATCTGGTGGGCATAGGTGGCGATGCGCACCACATCGATCACCGTGTCTGCACGCTTGGGGATGTCGGCGGGCTGGATGCGCCCCACGTCCACCATGGTGGAGAGGCGGATGCGGCCGGGCTCGACCGCGCGGGCCAGATCCTCCTCGTCGCAGAAGCGCCAGGGGCCGACCTTGTCGCGGTCATACTCATCGGCGGCGGAGCGGTAGCCCACCTCCATATAGTCGATGCCCGCGTTCACCAGGGCGTTGAAGACCCGCCCCACCAGCGCGTGATCGAAGCGCCATGCGTTGCAGAGCCCGCCGTCGCGGATGGTGCAGTCCAGCACCTTGATGCGGATGTTCCTGTAAAGGCCATCGGGACAGCAGCGCACGCGGTAGTCCAGGCCCATGGGCCCTCCATTTCAATGCACATTGAAGGGCTATCCCGAGGCCGGGGTCGCGTCCCGCGCGCTGGGGATCAGGCCAGGCGCCGGGGACCGAAGTCCTCGATCAAGGGGTGCTGTCCGTCCAGCACCAGCGCGCCCAGGGCCTCGCCGGCCAGCCAGGCGAAGCCGAAGCCGTGGCCGGTGAAGCCGCTCGCCACCACCGCGCCCGGCGCTCCGGGCGCAGGCCCCACCAGGGGCAGGCCATCCCGCGAGAAGCCCATGATGCCGGCCCAGCGGTGGGTGATGGCCACCTCGGCCAGGGGCGGGTAGCGCCGCAAGAAGGCCTCCATGCGGGCCTGGATGCCGGCATGGAGCACCTCGTCGTGGCCCACTTCGGCCTTGGGATCGAGGTTGCGCCAGCCGCCCAGCACCACCCGCCCCAGGTGGTCCTGCCGCCAGTAGTCATAGCCGTGGTCGGCATAGACGGGGTGGTCAAAGACCCGGGGCAAGGGGGCGGTGGCCAGCATCTGGCCGCGAACGGGGTCCACCTTGTCCTGGAACCAGGGCAGCAGCTGTCCGACTCGGGCGTTGGTGCAGACCACCGCCACCTGGGCCTTGACCGTGCCCGAGGGGGTGAAGGCGCGGACATCGCCGGGGGCGTCGGCGTCCAGGCGCAACACCGGGCTGTCCTCGTAGAGCCGCGCCCCCGCAGCCACGGCCTGGCGGGCGGCGCCCCGGACAAAGGCCACCGGATCCAGCTCGCCGTCGCGGGCCAGCAGCACGGCCAGCGTATAGCCGGCCTGCCGGTGGATCTCGGGCACCGCATCACCGGTCAGCAGCTCGGCCTCGAAGCCGTCCTCGCGCAACAGGGCGGCGCTGGCCACCAGCTCGGCCTCTTCGGCGGCAGAGCCCGCCAGCTGCAGGCTGCCCCCCCGCCGATAGCCGCACGAGATGGCGTCCTGGGCGATGACCGCGGCGATGCGGTCGTGGTTCTCCAAGGACCAGGCGTGAATGCGGCGGGCCCGCGCGCGGCCCATCAGGCCCACGGCACGGTCGTAACGCTCTGCGGTACCTTGCAGGATGAAGCCGGCATTTCGGCCGGTCGCCCGCATGCCCACCCGGCTGTCTTCCAGCCAGACCACCGATGCGCCGGATCGGGCGAGGTGGCGGGCGGCGGCGGTGCCGGCGATGCCCGCGCCGATCACCAGCACATCGGCCTCGACGTCACCGTGCAGGGGACCTGCGAGGGCGGCGGGGGGATCGAGCCAGAGGGAGAGGGACTCAGCGCTGCGCATGCGAACTCCGGTGCGGTGGGCAGCCTATCGCCCCGGGTCGGGTGGCGGCCGGGATTCAGGCGTCCTTGGGCGCCCGGCCTGCCTCGCGTCGGGCGGCCTTGGCCGCGGCGCGGCGCTGCGCGCGGTTCAACACCCGCTCCTCTTCGGGCTCCCCTGCCCCGCTGCGGCCGAAATCCACCGATGCCCCGCTGCCCTGGCGGCCGCTGGATTCGGTGGGCGGCTGAAAGAGCACAAAGAAGCTGGCACCAGCCAAGGCGGTGGCCAGCGCGACCACCAGGCCGTCGGTGGGGCCGCGCATCACGCCCACCGTCAGCCCGATGGTCGCCGCGATGGCTGCCACCAGCAGCAGCCGCAGGCGCCAGTTGGCGGCCGGTGCGGACCCGGCGCTCTCAGCCACAGGGGGGGGATCGGGGGGCAGCGCGGTCGGCATCGGGACCTCCAGGACCCATGCTACTGGATGGGGCGCCCGGGGGACAGCCCCCCGGTGGTCGGGTCGGGCCGATCGGCCGAGATCTCGCCCCTTTTGAGGAATTCGATTGGGGGGGCCTCATGTTCCCGGCCGGCGCCTCCGTATCGGTGAATGTAGGCGGGACGGAGCCGAAGCCACCAAGGCAACGGACCCAAGACAAGCCAGCCAGAGTCGCGTCGGATCAACCTGATCGCCGCACCCCGACCCCATTGTGGGGTCACCGACGCGGCCTTGGATGGCCTCCTGGAACTCCCCCCGCCTCGCCCCTGTTGATCCTGTGCCGGGCGCTGACCGAAACCTCGGGTTTCACCTACCGATCGCCGCACCCCAGGTCCCGTTGTTGGGACCGCCCCGGGGTCCGGTCGGCGTCCGGCACTCACCCCACTCAAGGGCCCCGCCTACCGGAAGTCCCGGCTGGTCACACCCACCTGGGCGGCAATGTCGAAAGGACGAAAGCGCAGGGCCAACAGGCTGATCGAGTCGCCTTCCCGCTGCACCCGCGCCGTGACCCGCAACAGGTTGCTGCCCAGGATGAGCTTGCGTTGGGCATCCAATAGCTTGGGTTTGATGACCAGGTTCAGCATCCCGGTCTCGTCCTCCAGGGTCATGAAGACGATGCCGCTGGCCGTGCCGGGCCGCTGGCGGTTGCTGACGATGCCCGCCGCCTTCACCACGGCGCCGTCGGGCTGCTGCAGGATGTCGGCCGCCGTCTCGTAGCCCATGGCGCCCAGCTCTTCGCGCACCAGGCCCGCGGGGTCGCGCAGCAGGCTGAGTCCCACCGACCCGAAGTCCTCGGCGAGCTCGTCTTCGGGGCTGGGCGCACGCAAGGGTGGCGGTCCCTCGTCCCGCATCAGGCCGGCGAAGAGCGGCATGTCATAGAGGCCCTCCACCGCCCAGAGGGCCTTTCGGCGATCCAGGCCAAAGGGCGCCAGGGCGTCGGCGCGGGCCAGCCGTGCCAGCAGGTCGCGGCGCAGCCCGGCCCGTCGGGCCAGATCGCCGATGCCTTGGAACTCCCCCCCCTGTTCCCGGGCCGTTACGATGGCCCTGCCGGCGGCTTCGGGCAGCCCCTTGATCAGCCGAAAGCCAAGACGCAGCGCCATCTCTGGCAGATCGTGCCCCAGCACGGTCACGCGGCCGCCGGTGGGCTCCAGCCGGCTGTCCCAGTCGCTCTTCTGCACCTGCACGGGCAAGACCCGCACCCCGTGTCGGCGGGCATCCGCCACCAGGGAGCGGGGAGAGTAGAAGCCCATGGGCTGGCTGTTGAGCAGGGCGCAGGTGAATGCGCCGGGCCAATGGCACTTCAGCCAGCTCGAGACATAGACCAGGTGGGCGAAGCTGGCGGCGTGGCTCTCGGGGAATCCATATTCTCCGAAGCCTTCGATCTGCTTGGCGATGCGGGCCGCATAGTCGCCGGTGATGCCATTGCGCATCATGCCGTCCATCAAGCGCTCCACCAGCGGTTCCAGGCCGCCGCGCTTGCGCCAGGCGCCCATGGCCCGCCGGAGGGCGTCGGCCTGGCCGGGGGTGAAGCCGCCCACGGCGACGGCCATGGCCATCACCTGCTCTTGAAAGATGGGCACGCCAAAGGTGCGCTCCAAGATGGGTTCCAGGGCGGGGTGGGCGTACTGGACGGCCTCGGGGTTGCGGCGGGCCGCAAGATAGGGGTGCACCATGCCGCCTTGAATGGGCCCTGGCCGCACCAGGGACACCTCTACGACGAGGTCATACCAATTGCGCGGCTTGAGCCGGGGCAACATGGACATCTGCGCCCGGCTCTCGATTTGGAAGACCCCCACGCTGTCGGCCTTGCAGAGCATGTCGTAGACCGGCACGTCATCGGCGGGCACATCGGCCAGGCCCAGCTCTTGACCGGTCCAGCCCGCCACCAGGTCAAAGCAGCGGCGAATCGCGGTGAGCATGCCCAGCGCCAGCACGTCCACCTTGACAAAGCCGACCACGTCGATGTCGTCCTTGTCCCATTGCAGCACGGTGCGGTCCAGCATGGTGGCCGGCTCGATGGGGCAGAGGCCCACCATGGGCTGGTCCGAGATGGCGAAGCCGCCGCTGTGTACGCCCAGGTGACGGGGCATGCCGGTCAGCTCGCCGGCCAGCTCTGCCGTGAGCAGGACGCGGGGGTCGGTGGGGTCCAGCCCGGCCTCGCGCAGCCGGGCCTCGGCCACCTCCTTGCCCTTGTCCCACCACGAGAACTCCTTGGCGAGGCGGTCCACCTGGTCCTGGGACAGGCCCAGGGCCTTGCCGGTGTCGCGCAGGGCCGACCGCCGCCGATAGGTGATGATGTTGCAGACCATGGCCGCCCGGTGCCGACCGTAGCGTTGGAAGATATATTGGATGACCTCCTCGCGACGCTCGTGTTCGAAGTCCACGTCGATGTCGGGAGGCTCGCCCCGCTCCTCGGAGATGAAGCGCTCGAAGAGCAGCTGGGTGGAGGTGGGATCGACCGCTGTGACCCCCAAGGCAAAACAGACCACCGAGTTGGCGGCGCTGCCCCGGCCCTGGCAGAGGATGTCCACCGACCGCGCATAGCGAACCGCGTCATAGACGGTCAGGAAGTAGGCGGGGAAGTCGAGCTTTTCGATGAGATCAAGCTCGTGATCGGCCATAGCGCGAATGCGGGGCGGGGGGCCCGCGGGGTAGCGCCAGGCCAGGCCCCGGGCGGTCAACTCGCGCAGCCAGCCGATGGCGGTCCAGCCCTCGGGCACCACCTCGCGGGGGTAGCGGTAGCGCAGATCGTCGAGGGTGAAGGCGCAGCGGGCCGCCACCTGCCGCGCCCGTACCAGGGCCTCGGGCAGATCGTGGAAGAGCGCCGCCATCTCGTCGCTGCCCCGCAAGAAGCGCTCGGCGTTGGCGTCGAGTCGGCGCCCGGCATCGTCCACGGTGCAACCCAAGCGAATGCAGGTCAGCACATCGGCGAGGCGCTTTCGGGCGCGCACATGCATGACCCCATCGGCGGTGGCCAGCAAGGGCACGGCCGCCGCGCGAGAAAGAGCCGACAGGGCGGCGACCCGCTCCTCGTCCCGACTGTCCAGGCGCCGCGAAATGGCCAGGGACAGGCCATCTCCCAGGGCCTGCCGGGCGGCGCACAGGCGGCCCGGCGACCAGTCGCCCACGGCGATGGCGTCCAACCCGCCGGATCGCACCAGCACGTCGTCCAGGGCCACCCGGGCCCGGCCCTTTCGCAGCCGGGGGCGCCCATGGGGGCTCGCGCCATCGTGATCCGGGTCCAGCTCTCCGTCGCAGCGGGCCTGGGTGATGATCTGGCACAGGTTCGACCAGCCTTCGGGGCAACGCGCCAGAAGGACCAGCCCGGGGCCACCCTCCACCGTCAGCCGCGCCCCCGCCACCAGCTGCAGGTCCCGCCCCTCGCGCCGGTGCTCCTTGACCCGGCGCCAGGCCCGCGGCAGGCCATAGACCCCGTCGCGATCGGTGAGGGCCAAGGCGGACAAGCCGAGGTCGATTGCCCGATCGACCAGCTCTTCGGGGCTGCTGGCCCCCTCGTGGAAGGAGAAGGCCGAGCGGCAGAGCAGCTCGGCGTGGGGGGGAGCGGTGGGCGCCATGGGCGCAGCATACCTGAACGCCTGTTCGGTGTCCAAGGTCCAACTTCGCCGGCAGGCTGCCCAGCCTGCTGCCCGCCATGATAGCCTTGAAGGGATAGGTCCGGGTTGCTTGGACCTGGGAGGTGGCCCCTTGCAGATGACCCTCAACACCGCGCTGCTGCGCAGCGGACAGGCCCTCAGCCGCACCCAGCTTCAGCTGGGCCGCTCCATCAGCCATGTGGCCACCGGCCAGCGGGTGAACCGAGCCTCCGATGACGCCGCCGGCCTCGCGGTGGCCGTGAACCTCGAATCGACGTCGGTGTCTGCCCGCCAGGCGGTGCGCAACATCAACGACGGCATGTCGATGCTTCAGGTCTCCGAGAGCGCGGCGGGCCAGGCCGTGGATTTGCTGCAGCGCATGCGCGATCTGGCCATCCAGGCCGCCTCCGAGACCTTGGACGATATCGGGCGCGGTGTGTTGCAAGAAGAGTTCGGGCAGCTCATCTTCGAGCTGGACCGGGTGGCGGGCGTCTCGGAGTTCAATGGCACCCGGTTGGCCGATGGCAGCACCGCGACCGCCCAGGTGCAGGTGGGCACCCATGGCAATGGCGCCAACCGCATCCAGCTCTCCTTCATGGACCTCACCGCCACCAACCTGGGCGTGGACACCGCCCGGGTGGACACGGTGACGAATGCCCTCTCCGCCTTGTCCCCCATCGACGGCGCCGTGGACCTGGTCAACCAGAACCGCGCCGAGCTGGGGGCCGTGTGGTCCCGACTCGAAGCCTCCTTGGGCCTGGCCGAGAGCCGCAGCGTCTCTTTCGCGGCCGCCGCCAGCATCATCCGGGACACCGACTACGCCACCGAGACCAGCCGCATGACCCGGCTGCAGATGCAAGCCAGCAGCGGGCGTGAGCGCCTTCGCCAGCGGCTTGCGGCGCTGGCCACCACCACCAGCCTCATTGGCGGCGGCGGCGGCGGCGGCGGCGGCGGCGGCGGCGGCTTGCCCACCTACCAGAAGGGCGACTTCCCCGCGGATCTGCTGCCCTGAATCGACGGTGGGACCCTTGGGCCCGTATTGCGCAGTCCGCGGCGACGGCACGGGACCTCCACCCGCTATCGCCCACCAACCACCCACCGCAGCCCTACCCCGCCCCCTTTCGGCAACCGCGATCGCGGGGATACCTCAGGAGTGCAGCAGGTCACCGGGCACCCGGGCAGCCTTCGATCTCCTCGACATAGCCCGTGTAGTTGTTGACGCACTCGCAGGGCACGTCGTTGCGGACCCACCGCGCCCCGGAGCCGCAGTCCGCGCTGTCCAGGCGGCAGCGCCACACCGTGCCGTCGGGGTCACAGAAGCGCCGGTCGGTTGTGGTCTGGGGCAGTCCAGTAATCGCAGCCCTCGTCAGCGTCTCCGGTGGGGTCGGCGTTGCCGGTTGGTCCGTCGGCCTTGCCGCCGCAGGCGGCGAGGGCCAGCAGGGCGGCGAGGGTTGGGGCCAACCCGGAGCGGGAGATCGAAACGATTCGAGTCATTCAGCACCTTGGGGCAAGCAGCCCTCCTCTCCAGGCAACAATAGGAAGCCGTGTTCATCGACACAACTACAAGGATAGCCCGTAAGCACCCAGACCGGAGGGTCACCATCCCCGACATCCCGGCAATATTCTTCTTCCACTTGGCAGATATACACCACGTCTTGCGAACATATTGCCCGACCAGAGTAGCCGCACGGACACCACTGACCATCCAAACTGCACTCCGCCGACGCCGTATCAGCGTCGGCAACCTTAGACACCGCCTGCATCAAATGGTGTGAAATGGAGCCAACGCTTGCCCCATCCCGCTGCGCGCACGCGCTCCCCAGAAAGCAAGTCAACAACGACACCGAAGATGTCATGGCGCAGGCCTCCGGAGACCTTCGTCGTCGGAATGACAGGTCCAGTGCCCCAGATCACCGATGCACCCACAATCACTGAACTCAGGGTAGAAGTTGAGCCACACATTCCCGCCAGAGCCGGTGCTACCACATGCGCTGCGCCACTCGGAACAAAGCCACACCACGCCGTCCGAACAAACAAAGCGACCGTCGTATCCGACCGGGCATGGCTGGCACTGCAAATCACAGGACGCGATCCGCATGTCAACTGCGGCCACGGTGGCCGTATCCTGGGGCACAGACTGCGTGCCGCCACACGACAACAGCAATGCTGCAACCGACAACACGGAGCGCGTGCCCTGAATAGACATCAGAACGGAGCCCATGAACTATCACAGATGCTGTCGAACTCGGAATCTGTCACCGGGCACCCGGGCAGCCTTCGATCTCCTCGACATAGCCCGTGTAGTTGTTGACGCACTCGCAGGGCACGTCGTTGCGGACCCACCGCGCCCCGGAGCCGCAGTCCGCGCTGTCCAGGCGGCAGCGCCACACCGTGCCGTCGGGGTCACAGAAGCGCCGGTCGAGCCAGGGTTCGGGGCAGTCCAGGCACTCCAGGGTGCAGCCCTCGTCGGCGTCTCCGGTGGGGTCGGCGTTGCCGGTTGGTCCGTCGGCCTTGCCGCCGCAGGCGGCGAGGGCCAGCAGGGCGGCGAGGGTTGGGGCCAACCCGGAGCGGGAGATCGAAACGATTCGAGTCATTCAGCACTCTCCGGAATGCAGCCGTCGCGGAGAATGTCAAGACGCCCTCGATCGTCGATGCACTCGCAACGCCAACCAATTCCCACCCACGCATTGGCGGGATAGGCAACCGCATCCGAACACTCCGTCTCAACGTCCCAACAACCAAATGCAACGTCGTCAGCGCACATATACCTTCCGTAGTACCCATCCGGGCAAGGCATACACTGCATTGTGCAGTCATCCCCCGCAGTGGCAACCGCTTTCGCCTTGATCGATGACCGCTCCAACAGAGCATCGGTAGGGGCACCGTCCTGCGCACCGTGTTGCATGCAGGCGCTCCAAAAGACGCAGATCCACATCGGTGTTGTTCGGGTCATTGCGCAGGCCTCCGACGTTCAGCCTCGATCTCACAGGTCCATTGCCCCTCGTCACCGATGCACGCACAATCATAGAGGACCAGCGGATCCGTAAACCACACCGGCCCACCAGCTCCGGTGGTCCCACAGGCACTCAACCACCGTGCGCATCCCCACGGCACTCCATCCGAACAGACGAAATGATCCACATACCCTGGAGGGCAGGGCTGGCACACCAGGTCACAAGATGCGATCTGCTTCTCTGAAATCGCAGGGTCCGTGTCCACTGGGGGAGGCTGCACGATGTCGCACGCCGACAACAGCACCGCAATCAACTGGGCGAGGCGGGCAAGGTTCGCCGTCATCAGAACGGCGCCCACGAGCTGCTACAGATGCTGTCGAACTGAGTCGTGGTCAGCAACCGATCCGGATCGAAGGAAACCAGATAGTCACCGAACCCATGCAACGGCCCCCAGTTTATCATGCATCCAGAAGAACAGAACCAGGACCTGGACCCTGCGGTGCCGCCCTGTTCGATTCTGCAATTCGTCACGATGTCAACCCCCGGTTCGGTGCTGCACCAATGCGCCACTGGTCCGGCAGCCTGTGTCGAGCCCGAATAGTCACGTCCGGTGCTCTGGTATTGCCCGTCAGGCAACCCCAACAGCGCGCGTACCCGGCACCACCACAAGCCCTTCGCGATGTCCATGCAGCAATTGTAATCGCAATGGCCACGATAATCGCGATACCTTTCCAGGCCCAAAGATCCCTGCGAGCCACTCAACCACGCATGCCCGATCTCGTGAATCCAGGTGCCCGCATTGGTTGCAATCACACCCAGCGCATAGCGTGCGACCTGCGAGCCAACCTCGTCCATCTCTTCGGCCTTGTCCGCATCGTCGACGCCCCCTCGCGCCCGCAGCCAATCCGAATAATCGGCAAGCATCCGCGCCCAGTGCATCAGGTAGTCGCAGGTGACGCCCTGAAAGGCCAGCTCGCTGGCATGCATCTCCACCGCCCACCACCGATGGCGCGCCCTGAAACTGATTGTCCCGAGGGAAGGCGCGGTACATCCATCAAAGTCCACATCGGCGTTGAAGCAATGGTGCTGCTGGTTCCACCAGGAAGACCAACCATCCCAGGGGAGGCCGTAGCTCCAACCGTCGTCGCCAGGATACGGAAACCCGCGTGTGCAGTCAGTAGAGTCCGGGTCCTCGAGTCTGTAGGCGCAGGTATCCGAGAGCGGCCCAGGCATCCGCAAGTCCGTGCTGCGGTACTCGATGGTCAGGTGGCAGCGCTCATCCCCAGCCCTTCGAAGGGGCCTGCCCCCGCGCAAGAGGCGACGCACAAAGCCTTCCATTCCGATACACTCGTCGGCCCCGGGAAAGATGAACGCGTCGCTGGCCTCCCCGAAGAGGGTGCCGGTCTCGTAGTCGAGAAAGCTGGTGTGCTGGTACAGCAGGTTCGCGGTCCACCGATGAACCTCGTAGGGCGCCCCCTTTCCGAATGGCCAGAACAGGTAGCGCTGGAGAAAATCCCACCCCCCACGCGGCAGGTTGTAGCACCCGAGCAAGGCCTCTGCATCGACAGAGGAGCCGGATTCCGCCAGGGACGGCCAATAGCGGGCGATGGTCGCCTCGACCGATGAGACCAGGCCCAAGCCCGCGGTCGCCGTCCCATGTCCCGGCTCGAAGCTGAGCCGACGCAGGAGCTGGTACCACGGCGTCCACTCCAGGATGAAGTCAAGGAAGTCGCTGTCCCAGCAGAATCCAACGCGGCGATAGCGCCAGGTGAGGGTCGTGCAGATGGCCGCAGCGCCGCCCCAAACGGGCCCGCCACTACCCGGGCCCACGGCCCCCCCGACCGACGGCGGATCGTCGGGAAGGTCGATTGACGGGGGTGCGCCAGGCCGCGCGCGCTCTCGGCGATGGCGCGTCGGCGTGAGGCGTTCGGACCAAAGGCCGGAACGGCCGCCGGCCCCGGGCTCCTTGGCACATTCGCCATCTTCCGCCCGGGCACCGCTTGCACGCAGGCGCAGCGAGGAGGGAGGGAAAAGCAGCTCCCCGCGCTCGGCGCCGTCGTTGAGCAGCTTCGCCCAGTCCACTCCTGCGAGGTTGCCATCACGCGGAACGGGGACGCTCAAGCCGGGCATCAACAGCACCCGATTGGACGGCCTGGGGGGTGGAGGCGGGATCGCGTGGCTCGCCCGCAACAGCACCGGGCGCTCCGTTGGACCGCCCTCGCCGCAGTCCTGGGTCCCGTCATCTCCGGGACCCGCGAGGGCCTGTCGGTCTTGAAGACGGGCTGGGGCCCCGCCGTGTTTCGACGGCGCCCCCGGCCGGGCCAGGCGGTCCAGGCCATCGGGAAGTGCCCCGAGCCGCGCGCTCCGCTGCGACGTCGGCGCATGCCCGGGCCCCGCGATGGGTCCGCAGCCACAACCGGTCGGAGCCTGGCAGCCACAGGCCATCGGCGCCCCTATTGCTTGGCCACGATGTCCACGCCCACCACCGCTGCGGTGCTCGGCGTCGCGGTTGCCTTGACCCTCCAACGCACGTAGCGGAGGAAGCGCGTGATGTGGAAGAAGGAGTTGCCGACCGTTCCCTCGAGGTCGACCTCAACCAAGTTGCCATCGGCGTCTTTGACGTCGATGAAGGCGTTCTCCTCGTTGACCGAGGCATGCTGCAGCGTGAGCTTGAAGGTTCCCGAGGATGCGCCAGGCGCGAGAAGGAAGACCTGCACGTTGAGCTGGCTGAAGGCGCCCGCGTCGAAGACCAGTTCCCGATCGGGGGTCTTGCTGTCAGAGACGGCCTGGGTATCGAGCAGTCGACGGAATTCATTGGCCATTGGCCATTGGCCATTGGCCATTGGCCATTGGCCATTGGCCATTGGCCATTGGCCATCTCCTGGGTCGTGCATTTGGAGCTCCGGCCGAACCGGAGTCTCTCTTACCACGAAGGCCGCATAGCAGGCAGAAGAAAAACGACCGTTGTGCACATTTCAGGCGCCACTTCGACGTGGCCCGGCCCTCCGTCGGAAGCTTCGGGCTGAGCGGGTAGTTCCGCCCTCGCTGGGTCGACGCCCACCCGCACCCCGACGCTGCCCCCATTCTGCGACCGAGATCGAGGGATTCGCCCAGTGTCGAAAGCTCCTCAGTCCCACCATCCGTGCAGCAGCCACAGGCCGTCTTCGCGGCAGATCCAGGCCTGGCGCCCGTCCGCGAGGTCCAGCCGCCAGTATTCCCGCAGCAAGGGCTGGGACCACCACTCCGAGGCCAGGCGCTCGGGGCCCTGGGCGGCGAGCACATCCAGCCAGCGGCCGTCGATCTGGACGCGTTGGGGCACGCCGCCTTCGCTGCGCATCACCACGGCCTGGGCCTGGGCCAGCAGCAGCGCGGGCCGGCGCGGCGGCAGGGGCGGCGCGAAGCCCTCCCACTCGTGCACCGGGTCATCCCAGGGGCCGGCCTCCAAGGATGTGGAGGCCGGGGCCTCCCGCTCCCGCAGGCCCGGCGCGTCCAGGCTGAGCTGGCGGGACCGCGGGGCGCGATTGCCCCCCCCTGTCGAGAGGGGGGATGCCGCCCACTCGGCCTCGGGGCGGTGCCGGCTCACCAGGGTGGGGGTGAAGACCGCATCCGCGCCCAAGGCATCCAGCAGCCGGGCCCCGACATCGGCCAGGGCCTCGGTGGCCCGACCGCGATGCAGCAGATCGCCCTGCAAGCCGTCAAAGGGGGTGGTCTCGGAGAGCTCGACCCGGACCCGCTCGACCGGGGCGGCCAACACATAGCGCTCCAGGCGCAGGCGCAGCAGGTCGAGCATGCGCCGGGGGGCCCGCGTCGGGCTGCCCAGGCGCAGGCTGAGGTGCTGTTCGCCCCCGCCCTCCAGGCCAAAGCGCAGGCTCAGCCGAACGGCCGCCTGGCCCGCCGCGGTCAGGTGCACGGCCGCGTCCCGCAGCAGGGCGTTGATGACGAAGAGCAGCGCCTCCAGCTCACTCACGGGGTCGGACAGATCCTGGCTGAGGGTGAGCGGCCCGGCGTCGGACCACAAGGCGAGCACCGGCGTGCGCCCCGCGCCCCGGGCCACCCCGTGGGCCGCCACACCCAGCGGACCCAGGCGCCCCACCACCGATGCCGGATCCAGGGCGGCGAAGTCCCCGATATTGCGCAGGCCGAGGCTGATGAGCAGGCGGTGTTCGGCGGCGGGAAGCTCCAAGGCGCCCAGGGGCAGCGGGGCCATGGCCGCCGCTCCCTCCCCCACCGGCACCACCCGGTGGCTGCGGCCCCAGGCGGCCACCGACAAGGCCGTGCGCGGATCATCGGCGATGACCACCCGCGCGACATGGCCCAGCTGGGCCAGCCGGATGCGCACCCGCTCGACCAGGGCGCGTTCGGCGCCCACCGCGTCGGTGCAGCGGCTGACCTCGGCCACCAGGGCGCTGGGGGGCAAGGCGGCCACATTGGGGGAGACCCGCAAGAGCTGCCCGACCAGCTCGGTCAGGTCCCGGTCCTCTCCGTCGGCGTCCAGGCGCTCGGCCAGCAAGCCGGGCATCAGGGCCCGGGCCTCGGCCAGGGACATGCCCGCGGCCACCCCCGCCTCGCGGGCGGGCGGCGTGGCCACCTGCACCCGCAGGGCGCTCTTCTCTTCGGCCACCAGGGCCACGGCGTCGGTGGCGGACCAACCGCAGCGCTCCAGGCGGAAGAGGGGCAGCCAGGCGACGAGGTATCTGAACATCAGTTCAGTATAGCCGCGCGGCCTCAGTCTGGGCAAGGCCCCGGGAAGCCGTCGCCGCCGTCTTGTTCACACCACCAGGTCTCGGGCTGGGACCAGGCCCCATGGAAGGGGTCGATGAACCCGCCCTCGGGATCCTGAAGCTCGAAGTGCAGGTGGGGCAGGCTGCTGTTGCCGCTGGAACCGACCTTGCCGAGAGGCTGCCCCAGGAACACCGCTTGGCCTTCTTCAACCTGCACGCTGCCTTTCATCATGTGCAGGTAGAGGCTGCGGTGGCCGCCGGGGTGCACGATCTCCACCCGGTTGGCCCGCAGTTCGTGGCCGTCGCAGTCCACCGCCGCCGTGTCCAGGCTGCCATGGCAGCGATCGTAGTTGCCATCCTCCACCCGGCTGACCACCCCGTCCGCAGCCGCCAGGATAAAGGTAGAGCCGGCGTCCATGGCCGAGAATCCCCCGCGCAGGATGAAGTCGCTGCCCGCGTGTTCATCGTAGCAGAAGGGGAAGCTGCGGCCGGCGTGGTCCAGGCAGGTGACCCGGCCGATGACCCCCTCCCCCACCACCGGATCGTGGTCCACGCCGACGGTCTGGGTGAAGCGCTCCCGTTCTGCCAGGGGGAAGGCCAGCTGAAGGGGGGCTCGGGCCGTGGGGTCAACCGCCGGGCTGCCGCTGTCGATTGGGCCCGCCGTGTCTGCGGATTGCGCCGAGGGCCGGGGGGCCACTGGCAGGGAGCAGGCGGCGGCCCCAGCGACCAGAAGCGTGGTCCAGCGCAGGCTCACGCCCGGTCCTTGGCGGCCCGCAAGGCCCCGAAGACCGCGGCCGGTTCCGCCGGGTCCAGCCCGAAGAAGCCGGCGATGGCGGGCTGGTCACAGCGCAGAAAGGGGTTGGTGGCCTGCTCGATGGCGAGGGTGGAGGGCACGGTGGGCTCGCCCCGCTGGCGGGCGGCCTCGACCTGGGAGAGCCGCGCTTGCAATGCAAGGTTGTGGGGGTCGATGCTGCAGGCGAAGCGAAGGTTGCCCAGCGTATATTCGTGGGCGCAGTAGATCTGGCTGATGGGGGGCAGCGCCCGGATCCGCGCCAGGGAGGCCCAGAACTGGGGTGCTGTGCCCTCGAACATACGACCGCAGCCGCCCGCAAAGAGCGTGTCGCCGACAAAGACCGCGCCGGCTTCGGGGAGGTGCCACAGGATGTGGCCGCGGGTGTGGCCCGGCACATCCATCACCCGGGCCCGCAGGCCGCCCAGGTCCACCTCGTCCCCATCGCCCAGGGCCACGTCGATGCCCGGAATGCGCGCGCGGTCAGCGGCCGGCCCATAGATGGTCAGCCCATGGCGCGCCTTCAACGCCAAATTTGCGCCAACATGGTCCCCGTGGTGATGGGTGTTGAGGATGGCGTGCAAGGCCCAACCCCGGGCGTCGAGGGCCTGCTCCACCGGGCCCACCTCGGCCGGATCGACGACAGCGGTGAAGCCGCTGCCGGTCACCCGCAGCAACCAGATGTAGTTGTCTTGCAGGGCGGGCAACCGGAGGATCTGCAGGGCGTCCATCGCCCCTACTTCCCAAAGAGGCGCTGATCGAGGGAGAAGCGACCCGCGCCCAGCAGCATCAGCCCCAAGCAGGTCGCGCCCAGCTCCATGGCGTGGGCGGCCCCGCGCAGGCCATCGCCGCTGCCCAGGTGCATGGCGGTGGCCACCCCCATGGTGCAGGCCAACAGAAAGGCGGCGGGCCGCAGAAAGAGGCCCAGCACCAGCAGGATGCCGCCCGCGAATTCCGTCCAGGCCGCGATGCCGCCAAAGACCTGGTAGTAGTCGTCGATGCCGATGTGCTGGACCGCCTTGCCCAGCTTCACCCAGCCGGCCGTGCCGCCTTGCACCTTGTCCCAGCCGTGCTCGACGGCGAAGAGCCCGCCGATGACAAGCCGCATCACCAGCAGGCCAAGATCGGCCCCCTGCTCTCGCCATTGTGCCATGCCATCCGTCCCTTGATCAGCCCGCCTAAAAGCAGGTCACGTCGTCGATGACCACTTCATTGTTGGTCTCGCTGCACTCCTCCACATAGCCCCGCCCGTCGGCGTCGTCCGCCACAACCACCAGCCGCTGGTTCTCCAAGAAGCGCGACTCCACCACCAGGCGCAGCATTGTGGAGGTCTGCCCCGCATCCACCGAATCCGGCACCCAGTCGGTGCGCAACAAGGTGCGCTGGCCGTTGACATCCTCTGCATAGAGGCTGATGGGCAGATCGTAGCGCAGGCCGCCGGCGCCGCTGTTGCCCAGCCGCACATAGACCACCACGCGCCCAAAATCGCACTCGTCCATGCAGACATCGGTCACGGGGACCGCGTCCGGCGAGCGGTTGCCGGAGTGGGGGTGCACATCCCCGCTGCGAAAGGTGTTCCAGGTGGGCCAGTTGGGGCTGGGGCCCGAGGGGATACTCAGGTCGTCGAGGATGTTGGTGATCGAGTAGCCGTGCTGGTTCCAGAGCTGCCGACCCGAGGCCCAGGGCGTGTCGCCATGACCCAGGACCATGAGGCCGTTGCGGTTCTCGCTGCTGTGGCCGCCGCCATTGGGCACGATGATTTCAACCGCGCCGTCGCCATCTACGTCGGCGACGGTGGGGAATTCGTGCAGGGTGCGGCTGGCGTGGGCGTCGTTGGACATGCGCACCTCGCCGGTGCTGCCATCAAAGACCCAGAGCCGCGTCTCGTCGGCATAGACGACCTCGGGGCGGCCGTCACCTTCAAAGTCAAAGACCGCCGAGCCCGTACAATGGGACGAGGCGTCCTGCACCGGCATGGACCACAGCGGCGTGCCATCCGATTCATAGACGGTATAGGTCGTGGCGTCGGCCACGCCGATCTCGGGCGTGCCGTCGGCGTCGAAGTCCGCGATGGTGGGGGGCCCCCCGTTGCCACCGCCCACCAGGCGGAAACTGGCCAATACCGTGCAGTCGGACTCCATCACCCGCACCTGGCCGTTGCCCACGCTGACCACCTCGCCCACACCATCCAGGTCGAGATCGGCGGCGGCGGCAAAGCCGTCCTCTTCTGCGCCTTCAAAGCCGCAGCGCACCGCGCCGTCGGACTCGTAGAGGGTCTGGCCGGTCAGGACCTCCATCCGGCCGTCCAGATCGAGGTCCATGGGGATGCTGTGGTAGCCCACCTCGGGGTGGGTGGCGAAGGCGCCGTGGCCCTGGCCGCCAATCCAACGCACCGCGCCGTCTCGTCCATTCAACACGCGGTCGCCGACCACCACCTCCACCGAAGCATCGCCGTCCAGATCGGCCAGGGCGGGCGCGTGTCCCCCGCAGGGCAGCGGGGCGTCCATGGCCACCCAGTCCACATCGCCGCCCACGGTGAAGGCGGCCACATAGCAGGTGGCGGGTGCGGCGCGGCTCTCGCCCTCTCCGGGCTCGATGGAGACGGGGATGTCCCCGCCATCGTCGCCGCCGCCGCCGTCATCTCCCGAGCCGCCGTCGGTGCTGGGGGTGCGGTGTCGTCCCCGCCGTCGTCGCCGCCGTCGTCCCCCGGGAAGGCCCCGGCGACCACCAGCACCACCGCCACAATCTCGGGCTGTCCGTCGCCATCGATGTCGCCGATGGCGAGGTTGCTGTAGCGGTAGGGGTAGATCTGGGCGTCGTCGAGGTCCACCCGCTGCACCGCGGAGCCCGGCGAGCTGCCATCGCCGGGCAGGATGCGCAGGATGCCCTTCTTGTGGGTGTGCACGCCCTCGTCATCGGCCACCAGCACGATGTCGGGAATGTCGTGCCGATCGATGCTGCCGTCGCCGTTGTCGTCGGTGAGCTGGGCCACCAGGGGCGCCATCACCACCTGGCTGTACTCGCCGTAGTTGCTCCACCGCGGCAGGGTCCACTCCACGACGGCGTCCAGGGGGCCGTAAACGGGCTCGTAGACGCAGCTCTCGTCGGTGGGGACCGTGTCGGCGAGGGGCGGAGGCACGCAGCTGACGGGCCAGACCGAGGCGGTGTCCACGCCGGGCAACCGGCCGCTATCGGGCGGCGCGGGATCCTGGGGTCGCGTCTTCTCGATGCCGTAGTCGCTCACGCAGCCAAGGGCGGCAAGGGCGAGCAGGCCGGAGAAGGGACGGATCATGGTGCTCCTGGGCAACCCCTCAAGGATAGCGCAGCCCCAGCCGATCTCGAAGCTCCATCTCGGGTGATCACGTGAGCAGGACCACCTTGCCCATATTCTCGCGGTCGTGCAGCATGCGGTGGGCCTCGGCCACATCGTCAAAGGGCACGGCGGCGTGCACCACCGGCCGCAGGTGGCCTTGCTCCCACAGTTGAAAGAGGGCGCCCATCCACTCGGCGATGCGGGCGGACTCCTGCCACATGCGCCCCATGTTGACCCCCATCACGCCGATGTTGTGGTTGATGAGGGAGGTGGGCGAGAAGCGGGCCCAGGGGATCTTGGCCACATTGCCCAGAACAGAGACCAGCCGGCGCTTGTCCCCGCTGGCATTCGACGACATCCCAAAGATCACCAGCCGCCCGCCGGCCCGCAACAGGTCCATGCCCTTGGCCCAGCTCTCGCCGCCCACCGCGTCCAGAATGAGGTCCAGGCCTTCATCTTTGGCCAGGACCTCTTTGAAGTCCTCGGTGGTGTAGTCGATGAGCTGGTGGTAGCCCCGCTCGTGCAGGACCGCGTGCTTGCGGGCGCTGGCGGTGCCAATGGCCGTCGCCCCGCGCCAGCGCAGCAGATCCAAGGCCATCAGACCGACGCCCCCGCCGGCGGAGTGCACCAGGACGCGGTCACCGGCCCGCACCCGACCCATGACCTCGCACATCATCCAGGCGGTGAGGCCGGTGACGGGGATGGCGGCGCCGAGGGTGGCGTCCATGCCGTCGGGGCGGCGCACGGCCTGGACCGAGGGCACCGTCACGACGGTGCTATAGCCGCCAAAGCGGGTCAGGGCGGCCACCCGCTGCCCCACGCGCCCCAGGTCCACGCCCTCGCCGACCGCGTCGATGGTGCCGGCCACCTCGTAGCCCACCACACAGGGCAGGGGCGGGGCGTCGGGGTAGATGCCCATGCGCGCCATGAGGTCGGCAAAATTGACGCCGGTGGCCTGCACCTGGATGCGCACCTCGCCGGGACCGGGCCGGGGATCGGGGGCCTCGCGCACCTCGAGCACGGCCGGGCCGCCGGTCCGGGGGATCCAGATCTGTCGCATGGTGGGCCTCGTCGCGCGGGCGTCCAGGGACTTGGCGACGCGCGGGCGGTGCCTAAGCATGCCCCATGCGTGGACTCGGCGGTATCAAGGAAGCCCTGCTCGACCTGCTCCAGATGGCAGGCGTGCCCATCCACCCCTGGACCCTGCCGGCGCTGGTCCTCATCCTGGCCGGGCTGTTCAGCCCGTGGATCCTGGCGAATCTGCGCACGGGATCGGCGCGGTCCATGTTGAAGCGGGCGCGGGTGCTCGAGGGCGCGGAGCGCAAGGCGATGGAGGCCAAGGCCATGGCCGAGGTGCGCGGCAACCCCTACGGCTACATCGCGATCGCCGAGGAGTGCATCCGCATGGGTCGCCTGGAGCTGGCCCGGCAAGCCGTACAAAAGCTGGCCGAGACCGGCAAGGCCCGCCCCCACCTGCGCCGCCTGCGTGCGGAGCTGGATCCCGATGACCTGCCCCAGACCGTGGATGCGGCAGTGGTGGTCATCGACCAGTTCATCGAGAGCGGGCTGCTGGGCCGGGCGGCAGAGCGCCTGGAAAAGGCCCACAAGAAGTACGGCGACAAGCGCGAACTCGACGAGGCCGAGGGCCGACTGGCCAAGGCCCGCAGCCAGCAGGGCGCGCCGGGCTGAGCCCCCCCGCCACCGCCGGTGTAGGCTCTGGCCCCATGCAGCTTCGGCCCACCCACGCCCCCCCCTTGGTCCTGGTCCTGGTGGCCTTGACCTGGCTGCCCAGCCTGGGCGCGGCCTTTGTCTGGGACGACGCGCTGCTGGTGGTGCAGAATCGCCTGACGGGCTCCTGGGCCAACCTGCCCGAGCTGCTGCTGGCCGACCTGTGGTCCACCACCCCCAAGATCGAGGTGGGCAGCACGGGCTACCACCGCCCCGCGCTGCTCCTCGACCTGCTGCTGGACCGGACCCTCTTTGGCCTGTCGCCCCTGTGGCACCACGTGCACAACCTGCTCTGGCACCTGCTGGCGGTGGGCCTGCTGGGGGCGCTGGCCCGGGCGATGGGGGCGGCGCCGGTGGCCGCGGCGGCAGGCATGGCCCTCTTCGGGCTGCACCCGGCCGGGGCCGAGGCGGTGGCCTGGGTGAGCGGTCGCAACGACTTGATGGCCGGCGCCGGCCTGCTGGCGGCGCTGCTGCTTCTCAGTGACTATGAGCCCAGCAAGCGCAATCTCGTCTTGGGTGCGCTGGCATTGCTGGGGGGGCTGTGGAGCAAGGAGAGCATCGTCCTGGCCCCTGCCCTGCTGGCCCTGTTGCGTTGGGCCCGCAACGGCGAGGTCGGGCCCAAGCGGGTCTGGCAGGCTGTCGCCGCCGGCTTCGCCCTGTGGCTGGGCCTGCGGCTGCTTGCCGACGTGGGCTTGCCCACCGGGCTCAAGACCGACCAGGCCCTGGGCCTGACCCTGCGGGCCCTGGTCTGCTGGGGCCATGACCTGGTGCTGCCGGTGGCCTTGGCGCCCGGGCGCAACCTGAGCTGGGGGCTGCCGGTTCCCTGGTTCACCGGGCTGGCGGGCTGGGTGCTGGTCGCGCTGGTCTTTGCGGGGGGCGGCCGCATGGGGCTGGTGGGCGCGGCCCTGTCGGCGAGCACGCTGCTGCCGGCCCCTGCTGGGCGTGTTGCGCAGCGGCGAGGTCGCCGACCGCTACCTCTACCTGACGCTGGCGGGCCTGGGCCTCGCCCTCGCCGGCCTGCTGACGGCCCACGCGCGGGTGCGCACACGGGTGCTGGCCGCGGCCGCGCTCTGCGCCCTGGGGGCCGTGCTGGTGGGCCTCACCCTGCCGAGTTGGCGGGACGACCGGTCCTTGTGGCAGGCGGCGGTCACAAAGCACCCCTCCCCCTACACCTGGGGGGGGCTGGCCCGCACCCTGGAAGACGAGGGCGCCCTGGACGACGCCGCGGCCGCCTACCGACAGGCCACCACAGCACCGCATCCCTTCGCCGAGTCCTGCTACCGCGTGGCCGCCATCCACCTCAAACGCCAGGATCCGGCCGCCGCCGCCCAGGCCGGCCGCCGGGCACTCACCCAGGGCTGCGCCCCCAGCCCCGAGCTGCTGGCCCCCACCGCCGTCGGCCTCTTCATCATCGGCAGCGTTGACGAGGCCGAGGCCATGGCCGGCCGCCTGCGCAGCGACCCCACCGGCCTCGCGGTGCTGGTGCGACTGGCTGCGGCCGCCCGGAGAGGGGATATAGAGCCCTTCTTTGCGGCCCAGGCCAGCGGAGCGGGAGACCCCGAGCAGCTGCGCGCCCAGGTGGCCTGGCTGCTGGATCAGGCCCAGCTGCCCGAGGTGGCCGAAGTCATCCGGGAGGCGACCCCGACGCCGCCCGACGCTGTTGACGCAGGGCCGCCAGGCTCAGGCCCAGGCCGCCCACCAACAGGAGGGCGCTAAACCAGAATGGGGCGCTGGGGCTGATCCCCATGTAGATCGCCCCCCCAATGGCCGGCCCGATGGCCCGGGCCAGGGCGCTCATGCTCTGGTTTGCACCCAAGACGAAGCCCTGCTCGTCTTCGCTGACCCCGCGCGAGACCAGGCTCTGCAGGCTGGGGGTGGTGATTCCCTGCCCCACCGCGATCAGGCAGAAGACGCCCACCATGGCCGCCACAGGGGGCGCCAGGGGCAACAGGGCCAGCCCCAGGGCCAACAAGGCGATGCCCACCGGCACCAGGCGGGCCTCGCCGAAACGCTTGACCAGGCGCCCGATCAGGCCGCCCTGGATCAGGATGGTGACCACGCCGGCCACCCCGAACATGCGGCCCACGCCCGAGGCGCTGAGGTCCCGCACATGCTCGGCGAAGAGGGTGAAGGTGCTCTCCATGAGGGCGAAGGCGACCGTGACCACAAAGGTGAGCAGCACGCTGAGGCCGACCACCGGGTGCATCAGGGCGCGCAGCATTCGGGCGGGGTTGATGGTGCGCTCTCGATGGGCCGGCGCCGCAGCCGCCCCAGCCTTGCGGGTCTCGGGGAAGAAGAAGACCGCCAGCACAAAATTGATGGCGGACAAGCCCGCAGCCACCCAGATGGGCAGGGCGTAGCCATGACCCAGATCCGCCAGCTCGCCGCCCATCCAGGGCCCCAGGCTGAAGCCCACCCCAAAGGCCGCGCCGATCAGGCCCATGCCCTTGGCCCGGTTTTCAGGGGTGGTGAGGTCGGCCACCGCCGCCTGCGCCGTGCTGATGTTGGCGGTGGAGGCGCCATGCAGGGTGCGGAAGACGAAGAGCATGACCAGAGAGCTGGCCGAGGCAAAGCCCGCCAGCATCGCGGCCGTCATGAAGATGCTGCCCAGCAGCACCGGTCGCCGGCCCACGCGGTCCGATAGCGCGCCCCAGACCGGCGTAAACAGGAATTGCGCGACGCTGTAGCAGGCCATCAGCAGGGTGACCTGCAAGGCGGTGGCCCCGAAGTCCTCGGCATAGAAGGTCAGCAAGGGGATGACGAGGCCGAAGCCGAGCAGGTCCAGGAAGACCGCCAGCAGCACCGGCAGCAGGGCGCGTGGCACGAGGCCTCCTCAGCCTTGTTGGCCCATCAGGACCCGCAAGTCCGCGTGAACCCGGCCATTGGTGGCCAGGATGCCGTCCACGAGGGGCTTGCGCTTGTTGAAGACATAGGACGCGCCCGTCTTCTCGCTGGTGCGCCCCCCGGCGGCATGCACGATGGCGACGCCGCCGGCGATGTCCCATTCGCTGCGCGGCTGGGGGGTAAAGGTGGCCTCGGCCATGCCCGCCGCCACGAGGCCGAATTTGTAGGCCACCGAGCCCACGGGTTCGGGGGTGACGCCGTGGGCAATATAGGGCTCGAACCAGCCTTTCTTCATTTCAGAGCGAGAGCAGACCAGGCGAGCGCCCCGCAGGCCGCTGTGGCTGGACACATGAATGGGCTCGCCATTCAGGGTGGCCCGCCCCGACCCCCCATCGGGCAGGATGCCGGCGAAGAGCTGGTCGCGGATGGGGTTGTAGAGCACGCCGACCCGGGCGATGCCATCCACCACCAGGCCCACCGAGACCACGAATTCGGGAATGCCCAGGGTGAATTCCCGCGTGCCGTCCACCGGGTCGATGATCCAGACCGCTTGTTTGTCCAAGCGTTCGGGGGTGTCCACCGTCTCTTCGCTGAGCATCCCAAAGTCGGGGAAGTCCGTGGTCAACCGGTCGATCAGGATCTGGTTGCTGGCCAGGTCCGCGTCCGTCAGGGGGTTGTCCTGCCCCTTGTCCCGCACCGTGTATTCATCGTTGTAATATCCACGGACGGCGGCCCCCGCTTCACGGGCAGCGGCGAGGGCGGATTGCAGGGCACGCTCGAGCATCGACTCTCCGGGCTGTGTCGGTGGCTGGGGCTATCACGGCCCGGCCGCGGCGGTGGGGCGCCGTCAGGGGGCCGTGCGCTGCAGCAGGGCGAGGTCGAGGTCGCCGTCCCCATCGAAGTCGCCGGTGCGGATCCCCTGCCCGGTGCGCAGGTAGGCCTGGGACGCGGCCCAGGTGGCGCTGGCCGTGCTGGCGCTGCGGTTGGGCGGCCAGCCTCCAAATCCCGTCGCGCCGGGGAAGAAATAGAGCGCGCCCGCGTCGAAGCTGAGGGCGTTGCCATCGGGATTGTGCCGCGGCGCCCCCACCAGCAGGTCGGCAAAGCCGTCGGCATCGACGTCGGCCAGTACCACCGCGCGGCCCAGGCCATCGCCCTCGGCCACGCCAAAGATGCGAAAGCTGGGGAAGGTCACCTGGCCCGCCTGCAGCTGCTCCCCCGTCCAGATCAGCAGCGCGCCGGCGGAGCCTTCGGCCCCCGGGGCGCCTGCGGCCAGCTCGGCCTTGCCATCGCCATCGACATCGCCGGTGGCCACCGCCCACCCCGCCCAGCCCTCGGTATAGGGGCTGGACAGGATCGCGCTGGCGGCCTGACGCAAGTTGCCTTCCAGCTCTCCTGCCGCGGCCCGCGCCCCGTCCAGGATGTAGATGGCGCCAGCCGCCTCACGGTCGAGGTCAGGGTCTGACCCCTCCGAGGTGACCACCTGCGCGCCATCCAGGCTGGCGTCGGCAAAGGGCGCCCCCACCACCAGGTCGGCGATGCCATCGCCCGTCAGATCGTGCGCGCAGCTCAGGTCCGTGCCGGCGCGCTCGCCGACGCTTGCCCCACCGAAGCGGCGCCCCAGGTCGAGCACATCGCCCTCGGCCCCCACCGCCACCAGGTCGCTGCCCAGGAGCAGCGTCGCGCTGCCGCCCAAAGCCAGGGGCTGGTCCGTGCCGGTGAGGTCATCGAGGGGGGCGCCCACCAGCAGCTCGGGCAGGCCGTCTCCATCCAGGTCCGGACAGGCGGCGATGCGCGCGCCAAAGGTGCCGCCCTCATCGGCGCCCACCACATGGGAGATGCGCTGGCTGTCGGCATTCACGACGCCCAGATCACCCACCCCAGCGCCACTCAGCACATAGATGGCGCCGTCTCTGCGGCTGAGGCTGCTGCGCCGCTCATGGGGGGCCCCCACGGCGAGATCGCGGATGCCATCGCCATCCAGGTCCGGCATCACCGACATGGATGCCCCGAATCCAGCCGTCGAATCACCCAGCTGTATCAGGCCATCGGCGTCGCCCACCCCCAGCTCCTGGGAGGTGCCCAGGGGGAAGCTGCGCACGGCGCTCTCGACGGGACTACCCACCAGGAGCGCGTCTTCAACGATGGCCAGATCCCAGTCGGGGCCCAGGGCCTGGGTGCCTTCGATGCGGACCCAGGCGTTGAGGGGCGAGCGCTCGCCGCTGATCTTGCGCGAGGAGGTGCGCAGCACGCTGACCAGCCCCGCGGCAAAGTCAGAGGCGCAGCCCGCACCCTCGCAGGTGCCGGTGCAGCCCCCCACCAGGACCGGCAGGACCAGCAGCATGAGGCGGAGGGGCGCGGCCGCGGCTACTCCGGCACCAGCCCGGTGAAGGCGGTCAGCGTCTTGGTCATCAGCGGGGTCGAGGTGTCGGCGTTGTCATAGGAGACCTCCTTGACCATGCCCAGCCCCTTCACCCACCACTGCTCGATATAGCCCTCTTGGGGGATGGGGGCGCCCATCACGTCGCCCGACGAGGTGTACTCGTTGATGAGCTTGTAGGCCTGCACGCTCTCGCCGCCGGGCAGGGTGTAGCTCTCGAAGCCCAGCTCGGAGTAGGTGCCGGTGTAGGTGACGGTGCCGCCCTGGGCGCCGGTGTCGCCGCCCAGGCCGCCGCTGTCCATGGTCCAGGTCATGTTGGAGCTATAGCTATAGCTCCAGCTTCCCGTGCTTCCAACGGCATATTCGGCCGGCAGGTACTTGCGGCTGGGGCTGAGCTCCGAGCTGACCGTCCCGCCCATGGGCAGGATGTCGAAGACCGTCATGCTGTAGTCGCCGGCCCAGTTGAGCACATACATGCCCTCGCCGTCGTAGTCACAGCCCACGGTGACCTGCACGCTATAGCTGTCGGTGCCGGCCGAGATGGTGTCGCGGTAGGCGTAGAGATCGTCGCCGATGTTGCCCAGGCCCTCTTCGGTCGCGGTGCCGCTCTGGCCGTTGTAGGTCGCGCTAAAGGTCTTGGACCAGCCCGCGTCGTGGATGGGGTGGTAGGCGTGGGTGCAGGGACCGGGCACTTCGCCGTCGTCGCCGCCATCCAGGCCGTCGCTGCCGTCCTGGCCGTCGCTGCCATCCACACCGTCGCTGCCGTCGTCGTCGCCGTCGGTATCCTCGTCCTTGGCGCCCTGGTCGAAGGTGCCCCCGCACGAGGCGAGCAGGCCGAGGCCGCCCAGCATCCACACCGTCTTTGCCGTCATGAGGCTCATCTGCGTCTCCACCGACCAATGGGGACCATGGCCCCGAATCCGGGTAGGGATACCACGGCATTCCGGGCACCGGCAATTGCGGGGGCCTTTCCGCTGCGAGATGGTGATGCGCGACGACCAGACCACCCTTGGCGAGCTGCGGTCCCTGCTGCGGGAATTCAACGCGGACCGGGACTGGGGCCGCTACCACAGCCCCCGCAACCTCGCGATGGCCCTCAACGTCGAGGCCGGCGAGCTGCTGCAGCTCTACCTGTGGTCAGCCGACGATGGCCCGCAGCCGCCGGTGGCCTCTCGCCTGCCCCAGGTCGCCGATGAGGCCGCCGATGTCGCCATCTGCCTGCTGAATTTCTGCGAGCAGGCCGGGGTGGATCTGGCCGCAGCGGTGGAGGCCAAGATAGCCGCGAATGCCCAGAAATACCCGGTGGAGCGGGCCCGCGGGCGGCTGGAGCGCTCCGAAGAGCTCTGAGGGCCGCCCTCAGAGGATGGGGTGGGCCAGGGAGGCGGGCGGCGGCAGCCCCAAGGAGGCCCAGCCAGCCGCGACATGGTCCCGAAAGAGCTGATCGAAGAGATCGTGCATCTCGCTGTGGTTTTCGGGGCCATACCACCAACACCAGTCGCTGCCCTCGGCAGCGCGCAGGTGGGGCCAGGTGGCCTCGGGCCGGCCCGCGTCTTCGTAGGCCTGGCGCAAGGCCGCGACCTCTCGCCAGGCGGCCTGGTCCCGGGCGTGGCCCGCCCAGATGGCGAAGTTGGCCCCGATCCAGGAGCCGCTGTGCAGGTGCCGGATGTGGCCGACCTCGGCCTGGGCGACCGCATCCCCGATGGTGCAGGTGCGGCCACTGGAGAAGAGCGCGGCCATGAAGGACTCGCCGGCGTCGGGGTAGCTCTCCCAGGGGTTCTCGCCGTCGAGGACCACCGGCACCGTCCCCTGCCCCACCGATCCCAGCAGGTCCGCCGCCGCCGCCCGCCCATCGCGGTCGGCATAGACGAATCCGATGCGATCCGACAGGGACCGATCGCGGAAGATGATCTTCAGGCCCTCATTCCCAGCAAGCCAGGCCCGCTGGATATCCGGGGGGCCGTCGCGGTCGCTGCGCTCCAGCACGCCCTGATCCGTCGCCGCCCAGCTCAGCCCGCATTCGCCCAGCAGATCGGCCACCTCGGGGCTCACCGAACCCTCGCTGGGCCACATGCCCACGGGGCGGGTGCCCAGCACGGCCTCGACCCGGTCCAAGGCGTCCACCACCTGGCGCCGGGCGTCGTCGGGCCAGGCAAAGGACACGGCGTCGGCGGGAATCTGGGGCATCGCCCGCCGCGCGATGGAGAAATCCACCAGCAGCGGCAGGATGGGGTGATCGTAGGGGGAGCAGGCGATCTCGGGCAGCTCCCGCCAGAGATCGAGCACCCCGCAGAGCAGCTCCCGCTGCAGATCCATCAGGTCGAGCAGCTGTTCGTGGGAGAAGTCGCGGTCCTGGGCGCGCAGGCGGGCCGCGCGGGGGTCCCTTCGACCCACCACGCCGATCCAGGCGAGGTTGCTCCAGACCTGCAGATCCCGCAGCTCTTGGGGCTGGTCCAGGTCGCCCACCCGGGACTCCAGCTCTTGATAGCGGCGCGAGCCCCGGCGCATGTTGGGGTGGCCATGCACAAAGCGCCGCCGGATGAAGGCCTTGTCTGCGCCGCTGAGATCCTCTGCCGGCATGCGGGACAGCTCTTCCCAACGGTCCGTCCCGCCATCCCGGTACTGCAGGAGCTGGTCCAGCAGCGAGGGCACGACATTGACCGTGGCCCGGCCGCCATGGGCCGCCAGCATCGCCGGCACGTCGGTGTAGCCGCGGCTGGCGTGCATCCGCACCCAGGGCATGGTGGGCCGGCCGGTGTGGGGATCCCGGTAGTCGGGCTGGTGCATATGAAGGAGGAGGGCGACCCGTCCGGACATTCAGGCTCCGTTGGCTGCGGACTGGCGCGGGCGAGGACACGCGCGCGCCCATTCCCGTTACCATGCTGCGCACATGCTGAGCCTCGTCGATCAATTCTGCCCGAATGTCCACGACAGCCCCATCGTGGCCGCCACCTTCGATCCCCACAGTGGAACGCTGGCGACGGCCGACGACACCGGCCGTGTCGCCGTCCAGCGCCCCGGTGAGGCCACGCCCCAGCTGGTCTTCAATGTGGGCCCCGCGGCGGTGCACGCGCTGTCGTTGATCCGCGGCGGCAGCCTGCTGGCAGCCGGGGACGACGACGGCACCGTGGCCGTCTACCGCACCGACAACGGCGAGATCTGGTTCATGGAGCACCGCGAGGGCCAGCGCGGACGGGTGCGGGCCATGCGGGGGGTCGCGGTCAGCCCCGAAGGCGCCCGCCTGGCCGCCATCGCCAAGGACGGCCTGCTTCGGGTCTGGGATATGACGCGCCAGGAGCGGGAATTCGCCTGGCGGGGCTTCTCGGGCACCAGCGTGGAATTCGACCCCCGCGGGCAGCGGCTGCTGGCCATGGACGCCGAAGGCCAGGTGCGCCTGATGGACCTGATGTCCGTGCAGGCCCTCTATATGGACCGCCTGCAGACGCCGGCCGAGATCGCCCGCTTCAGCATCGACGGCACCATGGTGGTGGCCGCGGGCCCCGCGGGCATCTCGCTGCTGCGGGTGGCCGACGGCGCGCTGATCGCCAGCTTCGCCACCCGGGGTGGATCGGGCATCGCGAACCTGCTGCTGTCCCCCGACGGCCAATATGCCGGCGCGGTCTCCATGAACAGCGTTCACGTCTTCCAGCTTCCCGACCTGACGCCGGTGGACAGCCGGCGCCATGGCGCACCCGGCGCCACCGGGGCCGCCATGTGGTCCTACCAGGGCGTGCGCGTGGCGGGAAACGACGGCCTGCTGCACTCCGGCGGCGCGGGTTCGGCCGGGCCCGTGACCTTTGCCGGCGGCTTTGGCGACCACCGCATCGCCGCCCATGGCGACCGCATCGCCGCCTGGAGAAATGGCAGCCGAATCCTCGACTTTCCGGTTGAGGGCACCGTTCGGGAGGCGCAGATCGATCGCGATGGTCGGCTGGTCGCCGTGGTGCCCACCCGGGGCCCCGTGACCCTCTACGACGTGGCGACAGGGCGCAAGGTCTTCGACACCGGCCCCGAGACCAGCGGGGCCCTGGATGTCGGTCTGGGCGGCACGGTGGTGGCGGTCCAGCCCCGCAGTGGCGGCTGCCGCTGGTGGGATCTGGGCGCCAACAAGGGCTTTCAGCTGGACTGGCCCACAGCCATGGCCTTGAGCAATGGCGGCACCTGGCTGGGGGTGGTCACGCCCAAGGGCCGGGTACGCATCCTCGACCCCGCGACGGGCCAGGACGCCGTCCCAGCGCCGATCCCCCTCGCCCAGGTGCCCACCCGCATGCTGGCCTTCGTCAACCGGCGCCCCGACCTGCTGGTGATGGACGCCGAGGGCGTGCTGGGACACTACGACCTGTCGTCATCGGCCCGCAGCGGCGAGCCCGCCCGGGGCCGGGATGTGCTCACCCTCAATGTCCCCGTGGACCGGCTCTGGGGCATCACGGGCGGAGAGCTGTGCGCCTTGCGCCTGCCCGAGGGCGAGACCTGCAGCATCCTCTTCGTCGATATTCACGCGGGCGCGGTGGTCGCCGAGGTCACCGGCCTCTCGCCCCTGGCCTGGGTGGACGCCGAGAACGGCCTCATCGTCGAACCCGCCCGCTCCAGCGCCTTGCTGGAGCGCGAGCGCAACGGCGCCGAGCGCCGCGTGCTGCGGGCCCTGCCCGACGGCGAGTGGATCTCCTATGGCTGGCGCGGCATCCTGGATGCCAGCCCCGGCGCCGCGGCCGTCATGTAGCAGGGGGCGGCGGCCCTCAGAAGTCGACGGACTCGCCGCAGCCGCAGGGGCGCTTGGCCTGCGGGTTCTTGATGTCGAAGCCGGCATCCATCAGGGACTCCTTCCAGTCGATGGTGGAGTCCTTCAGCTTCTCCATGTGCTCGGGCTTCACAAAGACCTGGATCTTTTCGCCCTCGGCGTCGAAATCGAAGACCAGATCGTCGTCGTCGGGCTTCTCTTCGAATTCCAGGACGTATTTGTAGCCCGAGCATCCCCCGCCAGTGAGCCCGAAGCGCAAGCCCCAGCCGGGGCCGCCATACTCTTCGCGGAGCTCGACGATGCTCTCGGCGGCGGTGGGGGTGACGTGGATGGTCTCCATCGGAGGCTCCTGCAGCGGGGAGAGAGGGGGCCGCGCCGATTCAGCGGGGCTCTGATGCGGAGCTAACCACGGCCTGCCGCCCGTCCAGCCAGGCCCGCACCAGCCGGTGGCCGCGAATGGGGACCTGGACCAGCACCACCAGGTAGAGGAAGGGACCGACCTTGTGCCGTTCAAAGGCGCTGACCACGTCGCCGTGGCCCATCCAGGTGAAGCTGCGGGTGAGGCCGCAGCCCATGCAGTCCATGCCCGTCATATTCTTCCACAGGCAGAGGCCGGGCAGCTCCCAGCCGAAGAGGCTGAGCACGCTGTCCGAAGGCGTGAGCACGGCGCTGAGCACCACCACCGCCACCGACCCGATCAGCAGCACGAGGTCTGCCTGCTGTTCCCGGGCGCGGGCGCGCGCGCGCCGGGCGAGGGCCTCAGGCGTCGGGGTCGGAGCGTGCGGCATGGAGATCGGCCTTTTCGATCTGGTCGGCCTGCAACAGGGCCCGGCGACCCCCGCGCCCGGTCTCGGCGGCGATGCGGTCGAGGATGCCGTTGACAAAGGCGCGGCTGTCCTTTTCACCATAGCGCTTGGCCAGCTCGACGGCCTCGTTGATGCTGACGCTGGCCGGCACATCCATGCAGGCCAGGAGTTCGAAGGTGGCCAGGCGCAGGATGTTGCGGTCCACCACCGGCATGCGAATCAGCCGCCAGTTCACGCTGGCGGTCTCGATCAGGGTGTCGATCTCGGCCTTGCGGCGGTCTACGCCGGTGACCAGGCGGTGGGCATACTCCCGCTCGCCCTCGTCGGCGGGACGCGCCCCGCCGATGCCGTCGTCGGCGTCGTGCTGACCCGCCCAGAGGTTGGCCAGGGCCACCTCGGCCGGCGCGTCGATGATGTCGATCTCGTAGAGCGCCTGGAGGGCGAACTCGCGGGCGCGTCGACGTGCCATCAGCCCGCCTTGTGGGCCAGGTCGATGCCCGCCAGCAAGCCAACCATTTCGAGGGCGGCCATGGCGGCCTCCACACCCTTGTTGCCCATCTTGGTGCCCGCGCGTTCGACGGCCTGTTCGATGCTGTCGGTGGTCAGCACGCCAAAGGCCACCGGCACGCCGGTGTCCAACATGACGTGGGCCAGGCCCTTGGTGACCTCGGCCGCAACATATTCGAAGTGGGGGGTGCCCCCGCGGATCACGCAGCCCAGGCCGATCACGGCGTCATAGCTGCCGCTGCGGGCCAGTCGCTGGGCCACCAGGGGCATCTCGAAGGCGCCCGGCACCCAGACCACCGTGGCGCGCGTGTCTACGTCCACGCCATGGCGCCGCAAGGCGTCCAAGGCGCCGTCCAGCAGGCGAGCGTTGATGAAGTCGTTGAAGCGGGAGACGACCAGGGCGTAGCGGCCGCCGGTGTCCTGGAGATTGGCCTCGATGACGCGGGGCATGGGGCTCGCTCAGTTCGGGGTCTGGGAGGGGTCGGCGCTGAGCTCCGCCCCATCCGGGATGATGTGGCCCAGCTGTTCGCGGCGGGCGCGCAAGAAGCTGGCGTTCTGTTGAGATGCCGGGATGCGCAGCGGGACGCGCTCGGCGACGGTCAGCCCGTAACCTTCCAGCCCCACGATCTTGCGGGGGTTGTTGGTCATGAGCCGCAGGCTGCGAGCGCCCAGATCGACGAGGATCTGCGCGCCCATTCCCATCTCGCGAAGCTCGCCGCCGCCGGCATCGCCAGCCTTGGCGTCGGTCACGCCCAGGTGGGCCTTGAGCCGGGCCAGCACGGCCGCCGCCTGCCCCTGACCGCCGACGTGCATATAGAGCAGCACGCCCCGGCCCTCGGCGCGAATGGCCGCGAGGGCGGCGTCGAGCTGCCCCCCACAGTCACAGGAGGGGGCGCCGAAGGCATCGCCGGTGGGGCAATAGGCCTGCACCCGGGCCAGCACCGGCGCATCGCCGGAGAGATCGCCCAACCACAGCGCCATGTGAAGGCCGCCATCGGTCAGGGTGCGGTAGGTGCGCACCTGGAACTCGCCAAAGCCCCGCGCCAGCATCTGGGTCTCGAGCTCGCGCTGGACGAGGACCTCTTTGCGCATGCGCCACTGGATGAGGTCGGCGACGGCGACGATGCGGATCTTGTGCCGGGCGCCGAAGCGCTCCAGATCCGGCAGCCGGGCCATGCTGCCATCTTCGTTCATGATCTCGCAGATCACGCCCGCCGGGTTGAGCCCCGCCAGGCGGGCGAGGTCCACGGAGCCTTCGGTCTGGCCCGTGCGCACCAGCACTCCGCCATTGCGGGCTTTCAAGGGGAAGACATGGCCGGGGGTGACCAGATCCTGGGGGCCCTTGGTGGGGTCGATCGCGGCCTTGATGGTCGTGGCGCGGTCCTCGGCCGAGATGCCGGTGCTCACGCCCTCTCGGGCCTCGATCGACACCGTGAAGGCGGTGCCGTAGGGGCTCTGGTTATTGGTCGCCATCATGGGCAGCTGCAGCTGGCCCACCCGCTCTTCGGTGAGGGTCAGGCAGATCAGGCCCCGGCCGTGGGTGGCCATGAAGTTGATGGCCTGCGGCGTGACGGCGTCGGCCGCCATGGTCAGATCGCCCTCGTTCTCCCGGTCCTCGTCATCCACCAGGATGACCATGCGACCCGCACGGATATCGGCCAGCGCGTGCTCGACCCGCGTGATGGGATCGGGGTCCATGACGATGAAATCCATATTGCCTCCGCGCCGCGGCGGGGTCATCGGGAGCCGGAGCGGCCACCGCGGGTGAATCCGAGGGCCTCAAGCCGCTCGGGGCTCAGGGACTTATCCCGTCCCGGCGTCGGGGCCGCCCCAAGCAGGCGCTCGACATAGCGGGCGAGCAGGTCGACCTCGAGGTTGACCGCCTTGCCGGCCGACAGCTGGCCGAGCAGGGTCTCATCTGCGGTATAGGGTACGATGTTGACCCGGAAGCGGTCGCCCACCACCTCGTTGACGGTCAGGCTGACCCCGTCGATGCAGATGCTGCCCTTCTCGGCGATGTAGCGCAGGATGTCGGCCGGCGCGCGCAGGTGCATGACCACGCTCTCCTTCTCGACCCGCACCGCGTCCACCGTGCCGACGGCATCGACATGGCCGCTGACCAGGTGCCCATCCAGGCGGTCGCCCAGGCGCAAGGCGCGCTCGAGGTGCAGGCGGGCGCCGGGCCGGGCCGCCCCCAAGGTGGTGCGCTCCAGCGTCTCTTTGCCTGCCACCACGGTGAAGGCGTCGGGTGGGTGCACAGCCTCCACCGTCAGGCAGGCGCCACTCACCGCGATGGAGTCGCCCAGTCCGATGCGCTCGCGGTCGCTGCGGCCCACGCCGGCCTGGCCCTCGGGAGCGACTGTGATCCGGGTGCGAATGCGCAGCTGGACCCCATTGCCACGGGGAGAGACCGAGACCAGCGTGCCCACATCTTCGATGATTCCGCTGAACATCAGCGCTCCAGGACGAGGTGCAGATCGCCGCCCACGGGGCGGGCAGACCGCAGCGTGAAGCGCGGCGCGCTGTCCAGCGTGAAGGGGGCGCCACCCAGAAAGCCCGGCCCCCCGGCCAGGGCCACCGGGGCGACAAAGAGGTGCAGGCGGTCCACCAGCCCGGCGTCCAGCAGGGAGCGGTGCAGGGTTGCGCCGCCCTCCACCAGCAGGCTGTGCACGCCCAGGCGGTGCAGATCCGACAGCACCGCGGCCAGGTCCAGCCCCCCGGGGCCGGTCGGCACCCGACAGAGGTCGGCGGGCAGAGCGCGCTGCGGCGCGTCCAGTGCGCAGTAGATGCGCGGACGGCGCCCGGCCCGCAGCACCCGCGCGTCGTCGGCAATGGACAGGCGGCTGTCCAGCAGCACCGGAAGGGCGTCCCGCCCCGACGGCAGGCGGGTGTTCAGGGAGGGGTCATCGGCGCGCAAGGTGCCGGCCCCCACCATCACGGCGTCGTGGCGGTCGCGCAAGGCATGGCCGGCAGCGCGGGCGGCCGGGCTGGTGATCCACTGGGAGCGCCCATCGGCGGCGGCGATGCGCCCATCCAGGCTGACGCCGGCCTTGAGCACCACCAGGGGCCGGCCCCGGGCCGCCGCCATGAGGTAGGCGGCGTTGAGCGCCCGGGCCTCGTCCTCCAGAACGCCCACCTGCACAGATAGGCCGGCCTGACGCAGAATGTCGATGCCGCGCCCGCTCACGCGGTGATCGGGGTCCACCATGCCCACCACCACCCGAGCCAGCCCCGCATCCAGCAGGGCGTCGGTGCAGGGCGGGGTGCGACCGTGGTGGCAGCAGGGTTCGAGGTTCACGTAGAGGGTGGCGCCGGGCGCCTTCCAGCCGATGCGGGCCAGCGCGTCGCGTTCTCCATGGGCCTGGCCCGGCGCGTGGTGCCAGCCCTCTGCCAGCACGGCGCCGTCGCGCACGATGACCGCCCCCACCATCGGGTTGGGTGCCGTGCGGCCCTCCGCCTGGCGCGCCAGCTCGATGGCCCGCCGCATCCACCGCGCATCATCGGGGCTCTGGAGAAGATCGGACAAGGCGCGGTCAGCCCGCCGGGGTGGCGCCATGCACCCCAGACAGCTCGGGGTAGATGGGAAAGCGCCCGCAGAGCTCACTCACGCCGCCCCGCACCCGCGCCTGCAAGGCCGCGTCATGGGGCGCATCCAGCAGGTCGGCGATCCAGTCGGCGATCTGCTGGGACTCGGCCAGGCCCATGCCGCGGGTGGTCAGGGCGGGGGTGCCCACCCGCACGCCCGAGGTCACCATGGGGCTGCGGCGCTCGCCCGGAACGGTGTTCTTGTTGACCGTGATGCCCACCGATCCGAGCAGGGTCTCGGCGTCTTTGCCAGACAGGGCGTGGTCGTTGAGATCCAGCAGCATCAGGTGATTGTCGGTGCCGCCGCTCACCAGGGGCAGGCCCCGCTCCATCAGGCGCTCGGCCATGGCGCGGGCGTTGGCGAGCACCTGCTGCTGGTAGGTCTTGAAGGCGGGCTGCAAGGCCTCGCGGAAGGCCACCGCCTTGGCCGCGATGACGTGCATCAGGGGCCCACCCTGGGTGCCGGGGAAGACCGCCGAGTTGATTTCCTTGAAGAGGTCCCGGTCGGCCAGGATCATGCCGCCGCGCGGCCCCCGCAGGGTCTTGTGGGTGGTGGTGGTGACCACGTGGCAGTGGGGGAAGGGGCTCGGGTGTTCGCCTGCGGCCACCAGGCCAGCGATATGGGCGATATCCGCCATCAGGCGGGCGCCCACCTCGTCGGCGATGGACCGGAAGGCCGCGAAATCCAGGGTGCGGGGGTAGGCGCTGGCCCCGCAGACGATGAGCTTGGGCCGCTCGGCCAGGGCCAGCCGGCGCACCTCGTCCATGTCCAGCCAGCCATCGGGACGCACATGGTAGTGGACGGGCCGGTAGAGCTTGCCGCTGCTGTTGACGGGCGAGCCATGGGTGAGGTGGCCGCCATGGCTGAGATCCAGGCCCAGGAAGGTGTCGCCGGCGTCGAGCAGCGCCAGGAAGGCCGCCGAGTTTGCCTGGGCGCCGGAGTGGGGCTGCACATTGACGCCGATCTCGTGCCCGGGCACCTCAAAGAGGCGGCGGGCGCGCTTGCGGGCGAGGTTCTCGACCGTGTCCACATGCTCGCAGCCGCCGTAGTAGCGCCGTCCCGGCAGGCCCTCGGCATATTTATTGGTCAGGGGCGTGCCCATGGCCTCAATCACCGCGAGGCTGGCGTGGTTCTCCGAGGCAATCAGCTCGAGATCGTCCTGCTGGCGGTGAATCTCGGCAGCCATGGCCGCGTGGATGTCGGGGTCGGAGGCCAGGATGTGCGGGTAGGGCGAGGCCATGGTCGGATCCGGTCAGAAGACGGGGCGGAAGGGCGACGGTCAGGTCGAGGCGCTAACTTGCGCCGGGGCCAGGGCTGCGTCCAGGGCGTTGATCTTGGCCACCCGGTCGGCGTGGCGCCCACCCTCGAAGCCCGCATCGAAGAAGGCGTCGAAGAGCTCGATGGCGACACCGGGGCCCACCACCCGCTCGCCCATGCACAGCACGTTGGCGTCGTTGTGTTGGCGCGCGGCGCGGGCCGAGAAGCTGTCGGACACCACCGCGGCCCGCACCCCGGGGTGCTTGTTGGCGGTGATGGCCATGCCCACCCCAGACCCGCACAGCAGCAAGCCCAGGTCGGCGTCTCCGGCCGCCAGCGCGGCTGCCACCCGGTTGGCATAGTCGGGGTAATCGCAGCGGTCGGGGCTGCTGGGGCCCAGATCCGTGGCGTCGATGCCGCGGGCCGCAAGGTGGGCCAGCAGGACCTGCTTCAGGGCGAAACCAGCGTGGTCGGATGCGACGGCGACGCGCATGGGGGCTCCGGGCGGCGCAAGAGGGGGGCGCCAGCGGGCGCCCAAGGCGGCCTCAGCGGTCGGCGTGACCAAAGACCAGGACGGCGTTCGTGCCACCAAAGCCAAAGGCGTTGCTGAGGGCGGCGCGCAGGGGGGCCGCGCGGGCCTCCCCGGGCACCAGGTCGAGATCGATGGCCTCGTCGCGATTCTGCAGGGTGGCCGTGGGGGGCACCATGCCTTTGGACAGGGCCATCGCGCAGAAGACGGCCTCGAGGCCCCCGGCGGCGCCCAGCAGGTGGCCCGTCACCGACTTGGTGCTGGAGACCATCATCCTGCGGGCGTGGTCGCCAAAGACCGTGACGATGGCGGCGGCCTCTTCGATGTCGTTGGCCGGCGTCGAGGTGCCATGGGCGTTGACATAGTCGATGTCTTGCGGCCCCAGGCCGGCGTTGACCAGGGCGGCCCGCATGCAGCGCACAGCGCCGGCATGACCGGGCGGCGGCGCCGTCATGTGGTGGGCGTCGTTGTTCTGGGCATAGCCCAACAGCTCGCAGTAGATCGTCGCGCCCCGGGCCAGGGCGTGCTCCCGCTCCTCCAACACCACCACGCCCGCACCCTCCCCCATGACAAAGCCGTCGCGGTCGCGATCAAAGGGGCGGCTGGCGGTGAGGGGGTCGTCGTTGCGGCGGGACAGGGCCTTCATCACCATGAAGCCGCCCAGGCCCAGGGGGATGATGGCGGCCTCGCTGCCGCCGGCCACGACGATGTCGGCGTCGCCGGAGCGAATGACCCGCGCAGCCTCGCCGATGCTGTGGTTTCCCGTCGCGCAGGCGGTGCTGATGCACAGGCTGGGGCCCTGGGCGCCCAGGCGCATGGCCACATGGCCGCCCGCCAGGTTGGGCAGGCTGCGCGGGATGAAGAAGGGCGAGAGGCGGCGGACCCCGTTCTCTTGCAGAGAGACGGCGTTTTCAGCGATCTCGGGCACGCCGCCGATGCCGGTGCCGATGTAGACGCCGGTCCGTTCTCCCAGGCTGCCGTCCACGGGCAGCCCGGCGTCTTCCACCGCCTCCAGCGCCGCCACCATGGCGAACTGCGAGAAGCGATCCATGCGCTTGCGGTCGGCGTGGCTGAGGCCCTTGCCCTGGAAGTCTCTGACCTCCCCGGCAATCTGCACCGGCCAATCCGTGGCGTCGAAACGGGTGATCGGCCCGATACCAGACCGACCGGCCACCGCGGAGGCCCAGGAGCTCCGGGCGTCGTTTCCGCACGGGCTGACCGCCCCCAGACCTGTGATGACGACCCTGCGCACGCCCTGCTCCCGAACCGTCAGCCGCGGTTCTCCATGATGTAGTCGATGGCATCCTGCACGGTGGAGATGCGCTCGGCGTCTTCGTCGGGGATCTCGAGGTCGAAGTCCTTCTCGATCAGCATGACCAGCTCGACGATGTCGAGGCTGTCGGCCCCCAGATCATCGATGAAGGAGGCGCTCAGCTCGATCTCGGATTCGACGCCAAGGCTGTCAGCGATGAGCTCCTTGACGCGGGCGGTGACCTCTGCGCGGTTCTGGGACATGGACCTGCTCCTCTTTGGACTTGGTGGGCTCGGGCGAGGGGGCTCGCCCCGGCGCGTCACGACGGCCGCCATAAGCGGTCGCGGGGCGGCTGTCACCGGGCCCGCCACGGGGCGCTGGGGACGCGCCCCGCGCTTCAGCCCAGATTGTGAGCGATGGCCGTCGAGACGCGCTGGTGCAGGCCACCTTCAGCCGTTCGCCAGGCCAGGGTGACCGCGGCCTCGACCGCGCGAGCATCCGAGCGTCCATGCCCCACCACGATGGCCCCATTGACACCCAGAAGCAAGGCGCCGCCCACTGTCTGGGCATCGGTCCGATCGCGGAAGCGACCCATCACCCCCGACGCCAGCCGGGCGCCGATCCGGGAGCTCAGCCGCGACGAGACCTCTTCGCGGAGGATCCGCCCGACCACCGCCGCCGTGGCCTCGACCGTCTTGAGCATGATGTTGCCGACAAAGCCGTCGCAGACCAGCACATCGCAGTGGCCGCGCAAGGCGTCCTCGGGCTCGATATTGCCCACATATTCCAGGGACAAGGCGGCGATCAGTGGAGAGGCCGCCCGCACCAACTCGTTGCCCTTGCCCTCTTCGGAGCCATTGCTGAGCAGGCCCACCCGGGGCTGGTCCATCTCGAGCAAGGTGCGCGCCAGGGCCTCGCCCATCAAGGCGAACTGGGCGAGGTGCTCCGGCTTGCTGTCCACATTGGCGCCCAGATCCAAGAGCACCAGGCGCCCCCCATCGGATCGGGGCACGACGGTGGCCAGGGCGGGGCGTTCGATTCCGGGCGCGCGGCCCAGGTGCAGCAGCGCGGCGGTCATGGTGGCCCCGGTAGACCCGCAGCTGACCGCAGCGCAAGCCAGCCCGTCGTTCACGGCGGTGATGGCGCGAACCACGCTGGCCTGGGGCTTGCGGCGCACCGCCAGCGCGGGGGCCTCGGCCATGCCAATGACGTCTGCGGCATGCCGAACGGGCAACAGGGCCCCCCGCCTCTGCAAGGGGCCCAGCTGGGCTTCATCTCCGACCAGCAGCACCGGCACGCCGGCGGCCGCGGCCCGTTGGGCGCCCTCAACCAGCACGGCGCAGCCATGGTCACCGCCCATCGCGTCCAAGGCGACGGGCAGGGCCAGGCGGGGCGTCGGGGCCGGCGCGGGCGGAGAACCCGTGATCAGGCCGTCTGGTCGTCGATTTCGACGGCGGCCGAGGCCAGCACGCTGCGGCCGCGGTAGGCGCCGCAGCTGGGGCAGACATGGTGCATCAGCTTCATCTCGCCACAATCGGAGCAGATCATGACCGCCGCGGTGGGGGTGATGAAGTCGTGGGCACGCCGCATGCGCTTGCGGCTCTTCGAGGTGCGCTTCTTGGGGACTGCCATGGTCTTTCCAGGAGGATCGAGGGAACCAGGAGAGCGGGAGGCTCAGGAGGCCGGAGACGGCCCCCGTGGGGGGAGGTCATCCGGAGGCTGGATCCGACCGGGGGACGCCCAGGCCGGGCGGCCACGCCGAGGTCGGACTCCGGCGAAACCCACCCCTATTCCGATCGCTTCAGGACCGCGAATGGATTCTGGCGGGAAAGGTCGGGGCCGGGATCCTGATGGGGCAGCTCGCAGGGACCGGGGAGGGGTCGGGTGACCCCGGGCCCCCCACAGACGATGCGCAAAGGCAGCCACAAACCGAGCTGTTCGCTGAGCACATCGGCGAGATCGAGGTGGTGGCCATCGAACCAGCCCACATCCAGATCATCGGCCTCCAGCTCGACGGGATCGGTGCCCGCGGCGCCGGGCCGGGCGTAGCTGAGGTCGATGTCGCCCCCGACCTCAAAGACCAGGGCTTCGCCACAGCGCCCGCAGGTGGCCGGCACCACGCACCGGCCCTGCCCCCGCACGCGGGCGTCGTGATCCACCGCCATCACCCGCAGGTCCAGGTCGAGGACCGTGGGCGGGGCCTCCAGGGCGATCTGGGCCGCGGCGCGGGCCCACTCGTCCTGCAAGCCCACCTTGAGATCAAGACCCTGGGGGGGCAAGGCGTCCATGACGATGCGCATCGAAGCTCCGGGAGGCGGGCCGGCTAACCGGGCCAGGGGCTGCGGGTGGGGCCCAAGGGGGCGGGCACCAGCTCGGGGTGGGCGCAGACCCGATCGCAGGCAGAGATCGCCTGGAGGTGGTCGGACGCGCCCGTTGCCACCCGGCTTGCCAGGGCCCCATCGCCGGGGATGGGCACCTGAAAGGGGCAGGCGCACAAGCGGCCGTTCAGCGTCAATTCCAGGCGCTGACCGCCCACCGGACAGGGGCCAAAAGGCCGTCTCAGCGCCGATCGGCCGTCTGCGCCCGGGCCCGGCGTCGCATCTTTCATGCGGGCGAGCAAGGCGCGGGTGCCCGGGTCCGTGCGGTCAAAGGGCGGCGCGGCCGCGGGCGGGGGGGCTGGGCTGAGGTCCTCGGCGCGCCAGGGTGCGACCACCCGCAGACCATCGGCCCCCGCCGCGCGGGCCCACAGCAAGAGGGCCGGGGCGGCCGCTGCCGAGGCCCCCTCCCAGGGCAGCCAGCACTCCAGGTCCAGGGGGGCCTGCCGCGCGTTGCGGGCAAATCGCAGCGCCTTCAGGGCGCCCTGGGCAGGCGAGCCGGGCGCGGCGCTGTCGGCATCCAGGCGCAAGCACAGGCGCCCCAGCCCCGCGTCCATGAGCGCCAGGGCCACGCGCTCATCCAGCCCCAGCCCAGCGGTCACCAGGGTGGTCGCGTTGTCCAGGCGGTGGGCGAAGCGCAGCAGCTCGATGGCCGGGCCCTCGGCGTCGATCCCCGCCGAAAAGACCGTCACGGGAAGCGGTCCCAGCCAGCCCACGGCCTCGGCGATGCGCGCCTGCAGGGCCGCCTCAGCCAAGGGCGCGCCCTCCCCCAGGCTCCCGGGCAGGTCGGCGTCGTCCAGGCGCAAGACCAGGCGGGCCGGGCGCAGATCTGCGGGCTGCAGGGGCCCCAGGCGGGCGGACAGGTTGCGCGCCGCCGCCCGCGCTTCGGCGATGTGATGCTGCAACCGACGCATGGGCAGGCCGTCCCTGGGCTTCCGGGGGTCGCGCTGGTGGCGGGGCCGCCACCTTGCGGGATAGTCCCGCTGTCCGTACCGAGACCGGCAGACCCTGGCCAGTCCATCGGAGCACCCATGTCGACCTCTGCCCCCTCCCCTGCCCGCCGCCGCCGACGGATCTTCGCCGGCCTCAGCCCCCTGGTCCTCAGCCCCCTGGTCGCGGTCGCCGCCCTGGTGGCCTGCGACCGCGCGCCGCCAGAGACCCCCGCCGGCAGCTACCACGGGTCCATGGTGGCGCTGGTGGAACAAAACGCCCGCCTGTCGCGCGAGCTGCAGGGCCTGGCCGCCGACATCAAGAAGGACGCCCCGCCCGCAGAAGACGTGGCCACCCGCCTGGAAAAGAAGGTCCTGCCCGAGCTGCGCGACCTCGCCACCCAGGTCGAGGGCATCAGCCCCGGCAGCCCCGAGCTGGCCGCAGCGCACCCCCTCATCGTGGACGCCTGGAAGGATCGCGCAGCCGGGGTCGAGGCCACCCTGAACGCCTGGCGCAAGGCCGACCCCGTCGCCGCCGAGGCCGCCCTGAACGACCGCTACAGCGCCGCCCGGCAAGAGGCCGCCTATTTCGAGCGGATCAACCTGGTGCTGGTGCCCGAAGGCTACGTTCTTACGCCATTCTCCACCGCCACCACGGCGCCGACGGCCGCCGCGGACTGACCCGGCAGATCGGGTCGCCTTGACAGCCCCCCGTGGTTCCAATAAACCGGTGGGCGTTCCGCTCTGGCGGGCACTCTTTCTTTTTCAACCCTGTGAGAAGTGTCAAGGGCCCGATTGATGGGGCATGGTGTAATTGGCAACACGTCGGATTCTGGTTCCGAAGAGTCTAGGTTCGAGACCTAGTGCCCCAACCACTTTCACCCTTGCACTCGCGGATTCAATGCGCTAACTGCGCGGCGGCCGCAAACCTTGCTCCTATCGTCTAGAGGCCAAGGACATCGCCCTCTCACGGCGAAGACACGGGTTCAAATCCCGTTGGGAGTACCATCTGGGCCCCGAAGCGCCTCACCGCGCTTCGGGG
>JAGYJW010000190.1 GCA_018401435.1 Deltaproteobacteria bacterium
GACCCGGTGTGCACCTGCACCCGCCCCTGCAGGGGGGCCAGGGCGAGGATCAGCAGGCCCAGGACAGGCAGGCCGCCGGCCAGGACCCGGGGCCCCCAGGCGGCGTCCCGACCCCAGCAGGCCAGCAAGGACAGGGGCAGCGCCGCAAGGGAGGCCGCCGCCGAAAGCAGCGCAGCGATCTGTATCCGTTCGCTGAAGACGAAGATTACGCCTTCATTCTCAGGCAAAGACAGGCCCAGGCCCGCGCCCAGCAGGCCGGCCAGCAGCCCCGCCCACAGCGCCCCGCGCAGGCCGTCGCGGGCCCGGGCCCACCCCGCGCCTTGATGCCGGTCCGAAGCTGGCCCTGCTCCCGTCACCCCGACTCCCGACTCCAAAGCTTGTCAGGGTAGCCCGGCAGCCCCCCGGCGCCTGGCGTTAGCATGGCCGCTGGAGGCGCCATGCCGACGATGACCCCGGAGCAGGCGCTCCGCAGCTGCACCACCATCGCCGTCCTGGGGGCCCACCACGAGCCCCGCCGGGCGGCCTTCTATGTGCCCGACTACCTCGCTGGCCAGGGCTACCGGGTGCTGCCGGTGAACCCCCGCCTGGTGGGCGAGCGGCTCTGGGGCCAGCCGGTCCGGGCCACCCTCGCCGAGCTGAAGGAGCCGGTGCACATGGTCGATATCTTCCGCCGCAGCGAAGACCTGCCCGGCCACCTCGACGACCTGCTGGCGATGCGCCCGCTGCCCCGCGTGGTGTGGTTCCAGCTGGGCATCCGCAACGCGGAGGTGGCCGCCCGCCTCGATTTCGCTGGTATATCGGTGATACAAGACCGCTGCACCCTGGCCGATCACGACGCCATGCGCATCGGCCCGGTGGGCCCCGGTCCCCGGCGATGAGCGGCCCCCGCCTCAGCCTCTGCCTGATCGCCAAGGATGAAGCACGCTTCCTGCCCGACTGCCTGGCTTCGGTGAAGGGGGTGGTGGACGAGCTGGTGGTGGCCGACACCGGCAGCGTGGATGGCACCCCCGAGCTGGCCCGGTCGGCCGGCGCCCGGGTGGTGAGTCACCCCTGGCAAGAGGACTTCGCCGCGGCCCGAAACGCGGCGTTGGCAGCCTGCACCGGCGA
>JAGYJW010000191.1 GCA_018401435.1 Deltaproteobacteria bacterium
GCTGGCCTCCAAAGGGGCCGCCAGGGGGGCGTTCTCATGGGTCTGGGCCACCGCGGTCGCGCCGGCATGCAGCTGGGCCGCCAAGGCGCGCGCGGGCGCGGCCAGCCCGTCCACCTGGTCCGCGGCCAGGCTGCGGGACAAGGCGTCGGCCCCCTCCATGGCCGGCTTCAGGGCGGCCAGGGCCTCGGCCGACAGGGGGGTCGCAGAGGCGTGCAGGTGAGCGGATGGCGGGGCCACAGCCTCCTCGGCGCAGGCGGGCAGCAGCAGGAGGACGAAGAGGGCGAAGAGCAGGTTCCAGGCCTTCATCGGGGGCCTCCATGATCGGGGGACTTCGGGCTGTTGCCCGTGGCCCAGGCCAGCTCGGCCAGGCCCAGGGCCAGATCGGCGCGGGCGGCATCCAGGGCCCGCCGGGCGCCCGTGAGATCGGCGGCGGCCTCCAGCAGGGCCTGCACATCGGCCTGGTCGGCCCCATAGGCGATGCGGGTGGCCTCCACGCGGGCCAGGGCCAGGGGCAGGCGCCGGTTCTCCTCCAAAACAAGCCTCTGGCGCGCTTCTTCAACCATGGTCCGGGCCAGCTCCTCCTCGACCGCCAGCTGGTCCTGCAGCTGCTCCCGCGCGGCCTGGGCCTGCTGTCCTTCGGCCCGCGCCGCATCCAAGGCCGCGCGCCGGGGCTGCTGCTGCAAGGGCAGCTCGACCCCGGCCCCCACCATCCAGCGGTGGGCGGCCATGGGCCACATGGTGCTGTATTGGCTCATCCAGGACAGGCCCGGCCGGCGCTCGGCCCGGGCCCGGTCCAGACTGGCCGCCGCCCCATCGATGCGGGCCTGGGCCATGGCCAGCTCCGGGCGCGGCGCCGGCGCCGCCGGGGCGTCCAAGGATCCCAGCTCTGCGGGACGCAGCGGGTCAGCGGCCGGACGGTGCAACAGCCCGTTGATGCGGGCGCGCAAGGACCGCGCCTGCCCCTCCAGGGCCAAGGCCTCGCTCTCCAGCCCCACCTGGCGCAGCTCCAGGTCCAAGGTGGCGGTGGGTGAGGCCTGGCCGATGGCGTAGCGGTCGGCGACGGCCTGCCCCAAGGACACCAGCAGCGCGGCCTCCT
>JAGYJW010000192.1 GCA_018401435.1 Deltaproteobacteria bacterium
CCCGCCCCCGGCCGAGGTGCTGCCCCCGCCGACGGTCGAGACCCCACCCGTCGAGGTCAAGGCGCCGCCCGTCGAGACCCGGCCGCCGCCCGTCGAGACCCGGCCGCCGCCCCCCGCCGGCCCCGGCAAGGTCAACGTCAACATCCGGGGCGGCTGGGCCAATGTCTTCATCGACGGGCGGCAGATCGACCAGACGCCGCTGGTGGGCTTCGAGATCCCCGCCGGCACCCACAGCATCCGGGTGGTCAACGAGGCCGCCGGGGTGGACGAGACCAAGACCATCACGGTCACCGCCGGCGAGCTGAGCAAGGTGGTCTTCTGAGCGCCGCTGCACAGGAAGAGGTGGATGTCCTGGTGGCCGGCGCGGGCACGACCGGTGCTGCGGTGGCGCGGGCCTGCGCCCGCCGCGGTCTGCGCGTGCGGTGCATCGACCGCGGGCCCCTGGACCAGGCCGGCGCACGCTGGGTGAACGGCGTTCCTGCCTGGGCTTTCGGCGAATCGGGCCTGGACGAGCCCACCGCCCCCGAGCGCCGGGCCGATGGCGGCCGCTTTCATATGTTGGCTGGATGGGGCCCGCAGCGCATCACCGTGGACGCCCGGGGGCTGCTGGAGGTGGACATGCGCCTGCTGGTGGCCCGCCTGCAGCAGGAGGCCCAGGAGGCCGGCGCGGTGCTGGAGGGACACGACGCCCTGATCGCGGTGACGCCCACCCGCCCCGGCGCGCGGGTGCAGACCGCGCGGGGCATCTTGCACGCCAAGGTGGTGGTGGACGCCACCGGCCTGGCGGGGCTCAGCCGCCCCACCCACCTCGCCGTGGACCGAAGCGAGCTGTGCGCCGCCGCCCAGCAGGTGCACGCCATCGCCGACCGACAGGCCGCTGAGGCCTGGTGCCGCAGCCACGGGGTCGAGCCCGGCGACACCCTCTGCTTCACGGGCGTGGCCGGTGGATACAGCATCATCAATGTGCGGGTGGAGTCCCTGGGCGCCGACCCCCACGTCAGCATCCTCACGGGCAGCATCCCGGCGGCGGGCCACCCCAGCGGCCAGGCGCTGCTGGACCGCTTCCTGGCCGAGCACCCCTGGGTGGGCGCCAAGA
>JAGYJW010000193.1 GCA_018401435.1 Deltaproteobacteria bacterium
TGCGTTCGACCAGGGCGGCGCAGCGGCCGAACCAGGTGGCGGCCTCGTCGGTGGCGCCCGAAACCAGCCGCAGATCCCCCATGGCCAGGGCGGCGTTGATGGCGTGGTGGGCGACGCCTGCGGCCAGGGCGCTGTCATAGGCCTCCTGGCCCACCCGCGCGGCGTCTTCGAAGCGACAGACCTCGCGCAGCACCGAGGCCAGGGTGGCGCCGATGCGGGCCACCTCGACCACCAGGGCTGCATTCCGGGCCAGGGTCATGGCCTGGGTCCAGGCCTCCACCGATCCCGCCCGGTCGCCGCCATGGTAGCGGGCGGTCGCGGCCCGGTCCATCCAGCGCACCTGGTCGGCGCTGTGGGTGCTCGGATCGAAGCGGGCGGCCCGGGCATAGGCCTCCCCGGCCGGGATGAACTGGCCGGCACGCCACAGCAGGGACCCGGTCTCGACCCAGAAGAGCTCGCGTTCGTCGGTCGAGGCATCGTCGGGCAGGTCCGCGAGGCGGGCGGTGGCGGCGTCGATGCGTCCCCCGGCGGCCAGGGCCTGCGCCTCGAAGATTCGGAGCCGCACCCAGGCGCTGCGCTCCCAGGATGGCGCTGGGATGGGCCGGTTCGTGCCCTGGCGCGCGGTGGCCAGGGCCTGGCTGCCATGCTCGTCCTGCTGGTGCAACGCCGTCTCGACATCCAGCAAGACCAGGGGGGGCACCCCGCCGGCGAGGGCCCGGCGGCCCTCGCGCAGGGCTGCCCGGGCGGCGGTACGATCCCCCAGCTGATCGAGGTGCAGGCGGGCCATCTCGGAGAAGAGCGTGGCCCGGACGCCGGGGTCTGCGGTGGGGTCGGCTTCAGCGCCTTCGATGGCATGCTCGCCGAGGGTGAGGGCCTCTCCCGGGCGCCCGCCCCGGCCCAAGGTGCGCACGCAGACCGCTCCCAGGGCCGTGTGGGGCCCCAGCGCCCACAACAAGCCGGCGGCGCGTTGGGCGGCCTTGGGGTCGCGGTCATCGAGGTCGATCAGCGCCCCAGCCCCCAGCCGCAGCGCCGCGTCCCGGTCTTTTGCGCCGACCAGGTGGGGCACCAGCCAGGCC
>JAGYJW010000194.1 GCA_018401435.1 Deltaproteobacteria bacterium
ACATCGCAGCGACAGGTCCCGGCAAGCATGGCCGCGTCCTCATCGTATGTCTACGAGCCGGGGAACGGTCGAAACACACCGCAGAGCTGGGGTAGGATCAATGGATATTCAGGTCTACCGATCAAGCCTGCGGTGGCACCTATCGGGAGGCGCAGGGGTGCTGCGGCAGCACGAGGCTGTTGTTGGCCTCGTGGCACTCCTCGACATGGTCTTCGTTGACGCCATTGTCGTCGATGCGAATGAGCAGGCCGCTGCTGCCGAAGTGTTCGGGGCCCAGGCGCAGGGGGCCCCAGAAGCGCTCTTCGCCGGCGGGCACGGTGCCGAGCACGACGCTGGTGATCAGGCTGCGCTCGCTGCCGTCCAGGCGGTAGATCGCGGCGGGCACGGCGTCAGCGGCGGCGATGCCCTGGTTGTTGAAGGCCAACCACAGCTCGGCCTCGCCCGTCTCTGCACATTCATCGGTGCAGGCGATGGGGTCTCCCACCCGCAGGTCCGGCAGATCCAGGCCCACCCGCGTCTCGCTGTTGCCGGCCCGGAAGCTGTTCCAGCTGCGCCAGGGGGGCAGGGGACGGGGCGGCACCGTCGCGTCGTCCCGGATGTTGGAGATGGACCAGGCGTGCTGGTTCCAGATGGGGCGGGCGGGCGCCCAGGAGCCCGTGCGGTCGCCGATGACCCGGATGCCGTGGCTGTCCCGGTGGATGGAGTAGTCGTTGGAGGCGACGATGATCTCGGCGGCGCCGTCCTTGTCTACGTCGGCGACAATGGGGTACTCAAAGAGGGTGCCCGAGCTGTGGTCGGTCAGGGCCAGCTCGACGCTGCCGGTGCTGCCATCAAAGACCCACAGCGTCTCTTCATCGGCATAGACCACCTCGGCGGCGCCGTCGCCCTCGAAGTCAAAGACGCTGCTGCCCGTGCGCCGACTCGACGCGTCGATGACCGGCATGCGCCACAGCTCGGTGCCATCGGTGTCCACCACCCGGTACCAGAGCTCGCTGGCGATGCCCACCTCGGGCAGGCCGTCGCCGTCGAAGTCGGCCACGGTGGGGGGACCACCGCCCAGATCATCGAGATC
>JAGYJW010000195.1 GCA_018401435.1 Deltaproteobacteria bacterium
CCAGCCCTCCCGGTCCACGATGTCGTCATCGACGATGAGCCGGGCGATCGCCGCCGGTTGCAAGGTGTGGGGGCGCGCAGCCGCGCGTGGAGGGGTCGCCTTCTGGCAAGCCCAAGACAGCGTCCCCATGATCACGAGCAGCTTCCAGCGCCTCACCGCACCTCCGCTCGGGCTCTATCCAACCCGCAAGGCGGCGGGGGACTGCCGCGAGGGGCATGATGGGCCCAGGAGGAGACCATGCCCCACACCTTGACCCTTGCCGCCCTCGTCCTGCTGGTTGCCTGCGGCGACAAAGAGGATCCCGGCGGCGACGAGACCGGCCTGTATTCGGGAGACGGCACAGACGGCACAGACGGCACAGACGGCACAGACGGCACAGACGCGGGCTGCACCGACAGCACCGGCCGGGTGACCGGGGTGGTGACCGGGCCCTCCAGCTCCGATCCCAACCCCTACGCCACCGTCCATGCCGTCGGTGACGGGGAGGACGAAGAGGGGCCGGTCGATGAAGATGGGTTCTACGACTTCGCTCTCACCGAGGGCAGCTGGATCCTCTATGCCTCGGAGTCCGACTGCTATAGCGACGACTACGAGGTGGAGGTGACCGCCTGCGAGACGGTGGAACAGGACATCCGCATCGAAGGCTGCGACATCGCCGACAAGCCCAACCTCTACCTCTACCCCGATGCCGACACGCCCATGGCCGTCGCGGTGAGGCACGGCCCCAAGCAGCGCATCGTGGCCAGCGATCCCCCCCACGGCGCTCAGGGCTGGACCGGCATGGCCCACCCGGACGGGCGCTTCAGCGTGGGCGACGACACGGCCCCCTTCCTCTTCTACGAGGTCAGCCTGGCGCCGGGCCAGGGCCACCGCCTGCAGCGACAGGCGGGCTGGTGCATCGACGGCAGCGACCCCGCCGACGCGGTCTGGAAGATGGCCGGCATCCTGGAGGCCTATGGCTTCAACGCCCGCGAGGTCGATGACTTCGTGGACGCCTGGCTGCTGGACCTGCCACCGGCCGCCGCCTACTCGGTCTACCCCCAGCGGGAGGTGGACGAGATCGCTGACCTG
>JAGYJW010000196.1 GCA_018401435.1 Deltaproteobacteria bacterium
GGGCGGGCGGCAGCCGGGTCACAGAGGCCCCCGGCGCCGATGGCGATCTGCGCTGGCTGCCCGGTCCGGGCCTGCGCCTGGTCTTCACCAGCGCCCGCACCGGCGACGGCGACCTCTACCTGCTCGACCTGGACAGCGGGACCGAACGGCAGCTCACCCGGGCCCCCAGCAGCGCCGAGCTCTTTGTGGCCGCAGCTCCCGATGGCCAGCGCCTCGCCTATGTGAGCCACGCCGACGGCGGAGACCACATCTGGGTCCTGGGTCGGGTCGATGGCCAGGCCACCAACTGGCGGCTGAGCACTGGCAAGGGCCTGCAGACCCGCCCCAGCTGGAGCCCCGACGGCCTCAGCCTGGCCTATTACGACGACAGCGCGGTGCCGGGGCGCTTCGACCTCATCGTGCAGCCTGCCGTGGCCGGCAGCAGCCCGCGCCGCCTGGCCGCCGGGGTGCTCTTGAATGCCGACGGGCCGACCTGGACCCCCGACGGCCGCCACATCGTCTTCGTCTTGGACGAGGACGTGCGCTTTGACCCGGTCGCGCGGGTGGAGGTCGCGAGCGGGCGACAGGAGCACCTCAAGCTGGGCACCGTCGGCAACTCCGACCTCGCCCTCAGCCGGGGGGTGGATGGCCGGGACTGGCTGGCGGTGGCCGCGCAGGGCCGCGAGGGCGACAGCGTGCGGGATTTTCGCCGGATCTATGTGGTGGATCTTCCACCCGCCCCTTGAAGGGGATCGGAATGACCGATTGACTCACTGACCCGATGCGCTATTCTGGTCAGCATGAAGGCCTGGACACTCCCCGATCTGCAGCAGCGTTTGGACGAGCTGGACGTCGCCGCCGGCGCGCCCGACGACCCGCGTGTGCTCACCCGCCAGCGCATCTTGGATGTGGCGGCGGACCACTTCATCCGATTTGGCTACCGCCGGGCCCGCATCGCCGACATCGCCGAAGATGCGGGGCTGGGCAAGGGCACGCCCTACCTCTACTTCGACAGCAAGAAGACCTTGCTGCTGGCCTGCATCGTGCGGGAGAAGCGCCGGCTGATGCCCGGAATGGCGGCGGTGATGGCC
>JAGYJW010000197.1 GCA_018401435.1 Deltaproteobacteria bacterium
ACGGCGGATCCGCTCCAGGATCAGCCGGTCCTCGTCGGCGGGGGCCAGGGCCAGGGCGAGGTCGACCTGGGCCACCAGGCGCTGGTTGAGGGCCTTGCTGGCGCCCTCCCAGGTGGTGGCGTCTCCGCCCCCGGCCAGGCGCGACAGGTCCAGCCAGGTGCTCGCGTCGGGGCTGCGGGTGCGCAGCAGGGCCTGCCGCACGCTGGCCCCGCGGCTGCCCGCGAGGGCGTCGGCCAGGTCGAGCCAGGCGGTCGGCACCCCCACCCGCTCGCGGGTGACCTCCAGGGGGTCCATGGCGGCCTTCAGCGCGATGACCCGCCAGACGGCGGCGCTCTGGCGGGCTGCCGGCGACCAGCGGTCGGCGGCCTCCAGCGTGCCCACCCGGTCCAGGCCCCGGCAGGGGCTGTCGGGGCAGTCGCCCATGATGCGCTCGGCGCTCAGCGCCACCAGGGCGAGGCCCACCGCCTCGGGGTTGGCGGCGTCCCGGGTGAGGGCCTCGGCCCCTTGGCGCAGCAGGCGGGCGACCGGCTGCTCCCCCAGCTCCGCCTTCAGGGCGTCCTGCATCGCCCGCCAGGCCTCTTGTTCGCTGTCCCGATCTGCGGCGACGGCCTGCAAGGCGAGCGATGTCGCGCGAATGAGGTGCTGGCGGCCGTTTTCAAAGGCGGCGGCGTCGGTGCTGCCCGCGGCGCGGGCCAGCAGGAGGGCGCCGGTGGGGCTGTCGATCAGGCGATCGTAGACGCCGGGCTGCAGGGCCGCGGCGGCGGCGATGACGGGGATCTGCGGCCCGTCCAACCAGCCCAGCAAGACCGCCCGCTCGCCGATGCGCAAGGCGGCCTTGCGGGCCTCTTCGGGATCCTGGCTGATCCACTCCAAGGGGCCGCGGGCGCCCGGTGGAAGGGTGCCGCCCTCCACCACGATGGGGCCAAGCCAGGGCAGCATCGCCAGGCCCTCCTCCCCGCTGGACTCGCGGCCCGCTGCTGCGGCTTCGAGGGCGGCCCGTAACTCGGTCGAGGGCGTCGCGAACGCAAGCTCGATTCGATCGGTGAACTCAAGATCGAGC
>JAGYJW010000198.1 GCA_018401435.1 Deltaproteobacteria bacterium
TCCCCGATTTGACCGGTGCCGATATGCGGGCCGTGGGCGACGTGGACCAGTGGCTGCGCATGTGGGCCGCCGAAGCCGTCCTGGGCGACGACGACGGCTTCTTGTGTTGCGAACACAACTTCTACCTCTATGACCACCCCGACCGCGGCATCTTGATGGTGCCCTGGGACTTTGACGATGTGATGGATGTGGCGCCCCATAGCAGCGACCCCATCGTGGGCTATGGCGAGGGCCTCTTCCAGCAGCAGCACGTGCTGCTGGCCCTGGCCGACCCCAGCTTGCGGGCCGCCTTTGTGGAGGAGGTCGCGGCGATGAACGCCCTGATGGACCCCGCCGCCCTCAGCGCCGACATCGACACATGGAATGCCCAGATTGAAGGCGCGGTGTTGGAGGATCAGCACCGCACCTGGGGCCTGGAGGAGCGGGTCCAGACCCTGGACCGCATGAGGCGCTGGATCCGCGACCGCCACGCCTTCATCGACGCCTGGGTGGCCTGCGAACGCGGCAGCCCGGTGGATGCCGACGGCGACGGTCTGGACTCCTGCAGCGATCTGGACGATGGCCACCCGGTGGGCCCCGAGATCTGCAATGGCCGAGACGACGACAACAACGGCCGCATCGACGACGACCCGGCCTGCGACGACTGCGCGCGGCGCGACATGGACGAGCGGCACCTGCTCTTTTGCAGCCTGCCGCGCACCCAGGCCGAGGCGGCTGCCCATTGTGCAGAGAGGGGCGGCAGCCTGGCCACCCTGCCCGACACCGAGTCTGCATATATGGCCTTCTTCTATGCCTGGCCCTATACCGAGCCCTGGTGGATCGCCGGCGGCAGCCGCGGCCTGTGCCGGGCCTGGGACGAGGGGCGCTTCACCACCGTGGACGTGGAGTGTGGCAGCGCCCACCCCTCGATCTGCAGCCTGCCCTGAGCCGGCGCAAGCCTGTCCCCCCGGACAGCGCCGGATCGACCCTGAAGGCAGGCGCCGACGACACCTGCGCCTGCGACGGCACCCAGCCTTGAGCGCGCCGCTTCAGACTCGTGTTTCGGAGTCTTCGACTC
>JAGYJW010000199.1 GCA_018401435.1 Deltaproteobacteria bacterium
AAGGTGTTCTCGCGGTTCTTCCACGGCACGGAGCCGTCAACCCCGCACAGCGGACAGGAGTAATGCCAGTTCATCGTGATGGCCTCTCGGGCACTGGTGATCATCGAGGCTCGACAACAGCCAGACGACCTTGCCACTGCTGCCTCTACAGACCAATGCTCCTGACCCTTCGGAATTCGCCGATGACGGTCCTAGTCCTCGGGCTCACACCCCGAGAGGTGCAGCAGCACGAGCGCACCACCGAGATTCGGCATGGGCACCGCGTACTCCGTCAGCTCCGAATCCTCGGGCAGCTCCTCGGGTTCGTCCAGCCAGCAGCCGACGTCAACTACGTCTGCATCGGCGCTGGTCGAACCCCTGAGCAGCCTCGCAGCGAGGCTGGAGCGATGCGGAGGACCGAGGACATTGAGCCACCCTCGGAAATGCTCGTTGCGTCGGAACCATCGCACGCCCTTCGGCTCCACGAAGAGAAGGGCGCACCCCTCGGCGCTCAGCTCCAGGACCCGCAGCGCGGACGCGATCAGCCCGACGTTGAACTGATTGGCAACGAACTTCGCCAGATCGATGCTCGGCTCCGCTCCTTCGATTACCGGACGGCACAGCGCCGCTGGGAGGAGTAGCTCCGAGGCGAACACGTTCGCCTGGGCCTCCTGCTGGGCATCCGAGTGCAGGTCGGCCATGTCGAGGTCCGAGCAGGTCCTCATGCGCCCCTGGTGGAGGATGAAGTGACCGATCTCGTGGGCAATGCTGAACCTGCCCCTTGGTGTGTCGAGGTCGCCGGTCCGAACCCGGATGACTCCGGCGTCTCCCCGAAAAACCAGGCGGGCAGCCGAGCCCGATAGTCCACCCTCCTGCACCCGAAGGCCCATCGTCCAGGCGATGTCCTCGATTCGGATGTGCTCGGGACGCTCGATGCCTACCCGGGCACTGATTCGTGCAGCCTGGTCACGGGCCAGGCGATCAGCGACACCCGAAAGCCCGAGCCTTCGACCCCTACTCGCCATCTTCGAGGTCCAGAAGGTCTGCGAGTTGCGACTCAAGGTCCTCGCGGGC
>JAGYJW010000002.1 GCA_018401435.1 Deltaproteobacteria bacterium
TGATGGAGAGTCGAAGACTCCGAAACACGAGTATGATGCGGCGACCCCAGGAGAAGTCCCCCATGCCCGCCCCCGTCGCCCTGGATGCCCTCCCCCGGGTGCAGCGCGCCCTGCGCGTGGCCCTCAAGGCCGACCCCGAGCTGGTGGACGGTCGGCTGACCCGCGCCCCCGGCGCGATCTCGATGCACCTGCAGCTGCGTCGGGGCACATCCCTGACCTTGCGACTGGGGGCCCGCGACAGCGGGGGGGCCTGGCAGCGCACGGCCAGCTTGGACGTGTCCGTGCAGACCGACCAGCCCCTCCGTCCCGAAGACGAGGCGGTGGCGGGCCGCATCGTGTCCCTGCTCTCCCGCCTCGATCCGGGTGGCCTGGTCCTCCCCGCGCCGCCCCCGGCGTCCTCTGGCGGGGCCTCCGGCATTCCCCTGCCTGCGCCGCCCCCCTGGCCCGATGCAGAGACGGTGGCTGCCGCCCGCGCCCAACACGCAGAGGCCCTGGCCTGGGGCTGGGCCCTGGCCCACCGCCTCTCGCAGACCGAAGACCTCTACCCCCACATCATGCCCCTGGGCCGCCTGGAGAGCCGGGACCGCCTGCTGGAGGGTTGGCGGCAGACCGCGGCCTTGATGCGCGAGGGCCGCGCGCCCGACAAGCTCGGCCTCTATGTGCATGTGCCCTTCTGCGCGATGGAGTGCTCCTTCTGCTATTGCGCCAAGACCGAGCATTTCCGCAGAGACGATGTGACCACCTATGTGCAACGCATCATCCAGGAGGCGGACCCCCTCCGGGACATCTTGCAGGGGCAGGTCTTCACATCGGTCTACCTGGGCGGGGGCACGCCCTCCATGCTGCCGGCGCCGGCCATCCGCGAGCTCTTCGACGCCCTCTATGCGCGCTTTGACGTGCCCCCGGGGACCCAGGTGGTCTTTGAGGGCAACCCCGACAGCCTCAACGAGAGCAAGATCCAGGCCCTGGCCGCCCATGGGCGGGTGACCCGGCTGACCATCGGCGTGCAGACGCTGGATCCGGAGGTGCAGCGACGGGTGCGGCGGCACAACCAGCCCGAGCAGGTGGCGGAGGCGGTCGCGGCGGCCCGCGCGGCGGGCATCGCCCATGTCAACGCCGACCTGATGGCGGGCCTGCCGGGCCAGAGCCTGGAGAGCTTCCAGCAGGACCTGCGCTTCTTGCTGGCCCAGGAGCCCGACTCCATCCACATCAACGCCTATCGGCCGATAAAGCGCACGGCCTTGGAACAGGCCGGGGACCGGCCCGACCCCGACTGGAAGGAGCGGCAGGTCGAGATGGTGGCCTGGGCGGAGGAGGCGCTGCGGGAGGCGGGCCACGCCGACCAGCTGGGCCAGGGGCGGCACCGGGTCCGAAATGCGGCCAACATCCAGGAATATGACCTGAGACGCCAGAACAGCTCCCTGGTGGGCCTGGGCTATACCGCGCGCAGCCACGCCTTTGGCAGCCATTATGCCGTATCGGACACGGCGGACGGCCTGCTGGCCGGGCTGGGCCAACACATCGCTGGCAACCTGAAGTACCGGGCCGTGTGGACCGATATCCAGGAGGAGAAGCACAAATTCCTGGTCCGCAACTTCAACCCAGGCTTTGACGATGCCGAGTTCGGGGCGCTCTTTGGTCATCCGCCTGAAGACACGGCACCCCAGGCCTTCGAAGCCCTGCAGGCCTTGGGTTTGCTGCGCCGCGAGGCGGGCGGCTGGCGCACCCGCCCCATGACCCACGCCGAGATGCTGGCCTACCGCACCCTGCTCTACAGCCCAGCAGTGCAGGCCCGCGCCCGCGAGGTCTACGGGCCGGACTGGGATCGCGAGGCCGACGACGAGGCGGGCCTGCGCTACCTCGTCGACTCTTGAGGGCCCAAGCTACCAGCGGCTGACGCTGCCCAGGTCGTAGACGGTCTGGTAGCCGACATTCTTGAGCAGGGCACCCGCACGGGCCGAGCGCATGCCAGATGCGCAATAGAGCACGACGGGCTTGTCCTTGGCGACCTGGCCCTCCAAGGTTGCGATGCGGTCCACGGGCACGTTCAGGGCGCCATCGATATGGCCCGAGGCGAACTCGGCGGGGCTGCGCACATCCACCAGGGCGGCGCCTTCCGACACCAGGCTGCGGGCGCGGGCGCCATCGACGCGTTCGGCGCCGGGGGTGGCACCACCAAAGAGACGATCGAAGAAGGACATGGGGACTCCAGAGGGGGGCGTGGGAGGGATAGCCTATGTCTTCTCACGGCAAAGCCATTCGTAAAGAGCCCCAACACGCCAAACCGACCCCATCTGCTCAGCGGTCATGCTCAACACGCCAAACCGTCTCGCAGGGGCGGCAGAGGGCGGTGGCCAGGCCGGAATTGCGGCGGGTGCGTCCGGCGACCGCCTTGAAGACGTCGCCGCTCTGGTCTTCGTCGCATTGCAAGCAGGCATTCAGCGCGCCGTCGCCCTCGTGGTAGGGGTCGTCCAGCAGCGCGATGCAGACATCCAAGCAGACCTGCTGGGTGTGGCGGGCGTTATAGGCCCAGATCCGGGCGCAGGGGTCGCTGAAGCCCAGCGCCTCCAGACAAGAGACGGTGCTGTCGAAGCCTCCACCAAAGGCGCCTTCCAGGCCGCACTGGCGCACGGGCTCGGTGAGGTCGGAGATGCCGGCATAGACCGCGAGATCCTGCAGAGAGGAGCAGAGGCCGCAGGCCCCCCCATGGGTCACGAATCCCCCCGCCGCGGCGGCGGCCGCTCCGTCGGGCAGGCCCTCCAGGCGGTAGCTGCCTGACGCAGCATCGGGAATCACCGCGCAGACCGCGCCGGGGCCGGGCTGGGCGTCACCGCTGTCATAGGGATCGATCTGCGGCACCGCGGGTGGATCCAGCAAGGTCCAGGCGCGCAGGGCGTCCAGGTCGGCGGCCGACCAGGCGGGCGGGGTCCAGCTGCCTGCGGCGCCATCGATGCTGGGCCAGCACTGATCGGCGTCCAGGCCGGTGTTCTCATTCGGCAGTCCATAGAGCCCGGAACAGGTCGGATCGGCCGCGGGAGGGTCGGGCACCGCGACCGCCGCGTTGCCGCTGTCGCCCTTGGACCCACATGCGACAAGCAGGCCGAGAATAAGCATCCAGCGCAGACTCACGGGCGGATTCACGGGCGGATTCACGGGCGGATTCACGGGCGGATTCACCGGCAATCCAAGGCGATGCTCACGCCATATTCGAAGCAGGCCTCGACCTCGACGGCGGCGCTGCGGTCGCTGCAGCCCGTGGCGCTGGCCGTCAGCACCCAGGCGCCTTCGGGCAGGTTGAGCTCATAAGGCGTGCCCTCCGCCGCCGGGTCGCCATACCAGTCCGCCGCGATCTCCTGCCCCTCGCCGTCGCGGGCAATCACCGTGGGGTCGGTGCCGCCCGACAAGAAGCCGTAGACGAAGCCCTGGGTGCTGCCGCATTGCAGGCCGTCGTCGCCATCGGGGTCAGAGCCGTCGCCGCTGTCCAGGCCCTCGGCCTTGTCCCCACAGGCGAGCAGCAGGCCCAGGGCCAGCAGGCAGGGGCGGAGGCGGCGCAGCTTCATTGGGGGCTCCAAGGGCAGGAGCGGGGACTGTACCAAGGGCCGGCCGCCCCGTCAGGGATTGGGACGCGGGCGCCCTGCTGCCTGCCCGCGGGGCCCCGCGCGCGGTAGGCTGGCGCGCCCCATCGACCCGGCCCGCCCGTGCCCTTCTTCCAGACGCCCCCCCGCACCCCCGCCGAGGTGGAGGCCGCGCGCCCCCTCGCCATCCCGCCGGACCAGGTCCTCGAGATGGACGAGAAGACCTGGTACGAGAAGATCTACCGGGGCGAGAGCATGCCGCAATTCACCCTGCGGGCGGTGCTGATGGGGTCGATGCTGGGCTTCTTCCTGGCCTTTACCAACCTCTACATCGGCCTGAAGACCGGCTGGGGCCTGGGCGTGGCGATCACGGCCTGCATCCTGTCTTTTGCCATCTGGAACGTCTTTTTGAAGATCGGCCTGGCCAAGACGCCGATGACCATCCTGGAGACCAACTGCATGCAGTCTGCAGCGTCGTCTGCGGGCTATGCGACGGGCGGCACGATGGTATCGGCCATCGCGGCCCTGGTGATGCTGTCGGCGACGCCGGCCAACCCCGCGGGCGAGCACCTGCCGGTGCCCGTCCTGGTGGCCTGGACCTTCTTCCTGGCGGTGCTGGGCACGGTCCTGGCCATCCCCATGAAGCGCAACCTGATCAACCACGAGCGCCTCAAATTCCCGTCGGGCACGGCCGCGGCGGTCACCTTGCAGTCCCTCTACAGCGAGGGCGAGGAGGCCATCCAGAAGGCCCGCGCCCTGCTCTACTCGGCCCTCTTTGGGGCGGCCTTCCCCATCCTGCTGGAGCTTCCCCTGGTGAGGGGCGAAGATGGCGAGAGGAAGCCGCTCCTGCCTGCAGACTCGCCCATCTTCGATTGGCTGCCGGCCCGGGGCAGCCACGTCGTCGATGGCAAGACCGAGGCCTTCAAGCCTTCGGACTGGACCCTGGTGCTGGACCACAACCCGGTGATGATCGCGGCAGGCGCCATCGTGGGCCTGCGGGTCAGCCTGTGGATGCTCTTTGGCGGCCTGGCCCTGGCCTATGTGGTGGGGCCGCCGGCCTATGAGTACCTGTGGACCAGCGGCACCGGGGTCGAGCTGCGGGCGGCCACGGCCCCCTACAAGGCCTGGAAGGAGATCGGGATCTGGCTGGGTGTGCCGATCATGGTCAGCTCGGGCCTGCTGGGCTTTGCCTTCCAATGGAAGACCATCGTGCGGGCGCTGCAAGGGCTGCGCAAGAAGCAGGCGCCGGGCGAGAACGAGGCCCTGGTGGCCCGCACCGAGGTGCCCTTCTCCTGGTTTGCCATCGGCGGGTCCTTGAGCGGGGCCGGCGTCATCTGGACCGCACACGCCTACTTCGACGTGCCCTGGTTCTATGGCCTGCTGGCCGTGGGCATGACCTTTCTATTGGCCCTGGTGGCTTGCCGGGCGACCGGCGAGAGCGACATCACGCCGGTGGGCGCCATGGGCAAGATCATGCAGCTCACCTATGGGGTGCTGATTCCCCAGAGCACCACCGCCAACCTGATGACGGCCTCCATCACGGCGAGTGCCGCAGGATCGGCCGCCGACCTGCTCAATGACCTGAAGAGCGGCTATCTGCTGGGGGCCAACCCAAGGCGGCAGTTCCTGGCCCAATTCGCCGGCATCTTCTCGGGCACGGCGGCCACGGTGACAGGCTTCTACCTGCTGGTGCCCGACGCCACCGCGCTGAATGGCGTGGGCGACCAGGCTCCCAAGTTCCCCGCTCCGGCCGCCCAGGCCTGGAAGGCCGTGGCCGAAGTCTTTCGCATGGGCTTCGAGAATATGCACCCCATGCACCGTCAGGCCATCCTGGCCGGCGCGGTCATCGGCCTGGTGCTCTTCTTGCTGGAGGCCGCCCTGCCCAAGGCGCGAAAGTGGCTGCCCAGCGCCACCGGCATCGGCCTGGGCCTCATCCTGCCCTTCCAGTACCCGCTGGCCATGGTGATTGGCGCCGGCATCGCCTGGGCCTGGACCCGCAAGAACAAGGCCCAGTGCGAGGCCTACCTGGTGCCGCTGTCCGCGGGCGTCATCGCCGGCGTGAGCATCATGGGCGTGGTGGTCGCCATCCTCAACACGCTCATGGCCGGCTGAGGCCCGGGTGCACCCGGGGGCGCTGCACGGCGCCCCCCCGTCTGCGGGCCAGCCCCGGCCCGTCCAAGGCGGCTGGATCCCGCCCCCAGGAAGGGGTGGCGGGCGCAATGCAGAGAGGCCCCCGATCCCGATGCTGCGGAATTCAAGATCCGCGTCGGAGCGGGACTCCGGATCGGCCAGGATCACCGCGGCGGGGCACCGATCAACCGCCCGGACATGCTGTCCGTTCGGTCTCCGCCGCCAACCTGCCCAGCAGCAGCGCGGCGCCGAGGGCTGCCGTTGGCCCGGCGCCTTCACCGGGCCCCGCCGTCCACGCGCTGCCAGACCACCCGCGCGTTGGCCACCCAGCGGCTGGGCGCGCCCGGCGCGTCGGCGATGAAGTCCAATGCAAAGCCGTCGCCGTTGACGCGCATCCACCACTGGTTGGTGGAGATGGGGACAAGGTCGGGATCGACGACATAGCCCAGGGCGGCGAGATCCGGCGCGTCCACCCGCAGCCCGTCGCCCACCCGGAAGACCTGCAGCGCGCCGCCCAGGAAAGGGTCGGCGTAGCGTCCGACATGGGCGTCCAGGCGCGCGGGAATAAAGGCGGGCTCGGGCAAGGGCTCGGCCGGAGGCAGCTCCACCAGGGTCTGCAGCGCCGCGTCGATGCTGGCGTCGAAACGCAGGGCATAGGCCGAAGACTGGATCACGACACCAAAGCCCTGGTCGGGCACCACCAGCCACTCTGCAGACCAGGCCGTGCTGTTGCCCCCGCGCTGCCAATGGGCCAGGGGCACCCAGGCCCCGTCCAAGGCCCGCCCCGACTGCAGAAAGGGGCCCAGACCATAGGCAACGCCCGGACTATTGGGCAGGGTGACCTGACTGGAAACGACTTGCTGGCGCAGATCATCCGAGAGATAGCTCGGGTCTCCCGCCACCAGCATGCGCAAGCCCCGCAACACATCCACCGGTGTCGTCCAGGTGCTGCCCCCCGCCGGGCGCTGGTGGCCGGCTTCGGGCACGGCCTCCCGCGAGACCGGACCAAAGACAAAGTCGCCATCCACCACCGAAAAGCCCACGCCCAGGGCGATGTCGTCCCCCGCCTGGGCCGTGCGCAGGCTGCTGTGGTCCATGTGCAGCGGCGCAAAGACCTGGGTGGCCACCAGGTCGGCATAGGGCGCGCCGCCGGCCCGCTCGGCCAGCAAGCCAGCGAGATTTGCGTTGCTGGCGCTGTCGCTCCAGAAGGCGCCGGGCTCGGCCATCAGGTAGTCGCCCGGCAGGTAGACCTCGTCAAAGAAGCGCTGCAGGTCATCGTCTTCGGCCCCCCGGCGCAGGTCGATGCCCTCGTGCAGGCTGGCGGTCTGGTTGAGCAGCTGGCGCAGGGTCAGGGCCTCTGCCCAGTCCGGGCCCCGGGCAAAGCGCAGCTCAGGCCAGGCCGCCGTCAAGGGCAGATCGAGGTCCAGCAGCCCATCTTGGACCAGGCGCAGCAGCAGCAGGGCGTTGATCCACTGACCGGCGCCGGCCAGCTGGAAGCGGGTGTCGGGGCCCACCGGGGTGGGGTCCTCAGCCCCCCGCTGCCCGAAGGCCGCCGCGCAGGTCAAGGCGCCCCCCTCCATCAAGGCCACCGACACCGCCGGCGCCCCGCTGGCCGCCCACTCGGCCTGCACCGCGGCCAGGAAGGCGTCGTGGCGCGGCTCACAGCCCGATGGCTGGTCCAGGGTGGGCGGGGCGTCGTCCCCATCTTCGGCCCCGGGCGAGGTGACTGGCCCCGACGGCGCGGGCCCGGGGACGCGGCAGGCCAACAGGGAGAGGATCAGCAGCAGGCGCATGCTTCAGCGTAGCCCAGGCCGGGGCCCTGCGACGGCCCAGGGCGGGCGTTCCGCACCGTGGGCCGCCTGCCAATAGGGGCTCGATGAAGCCAGATGTGCGGGGCGGGCGGTCCGGGCAGGCGCTGCGGCCGGTCGTCGGTGTGCAGCGGGCCTTCGCCACCAGCGGGCTGCCACTCTCAAACTCGGCCACCACCCGGTCCTCGGACAGGACGAGGGTGCTGCGGTCCGCCGTGCCCACCAGCCCAAAGAGCCCGCGCTGAACGAAGACCAGGGCGCCATCGGGGAAGACCGACCACAGGGTGGCGAGGTAGCCCGCCAGGGGCTCGGGCTCGGTGACCGACGCGGGGTTGAACTTCACGAAGAGCAGGCCGCCGGGGGCGAGGCGCTCTCGGGCCTCGGCGTAGAATTCGGCTGTGTAGAAGGTGGCCGAGGCGGTGCGCGGGTCGAAGGCGTCCACGGCGATGACATCCCACGCGCCCTCATCGGCCCGCACAAACCAGCGGCCATCGCCGTCCACGATGCGCAGCCGCGGATCGTCGGTGATGGCCTGGGTGCCGAAATGGGGCAGGAGGCGCCGCATATTGCTGTCCAGCTCGACCACCGTGAGCGCCTGCACCGTGGGCAGGGCGAGGAAGGCCTCGGCGGTGGCGCCGGTGCCCATGCCGATGAGCAGCACCCGCGCGGGTGCGGGGTGCAGGCCGGCCGGGCCCCGGGCCTGGCTCGTGGTCGTTGACCGGGCCGGTCTTGTTGGCGGCGCCAATGCGGTGGCCGCCGCTGGTAGGCGCGCGCTCCCCCCTCAGGCTCCCGCTGACCAGGGTGGAGCCCTGCCGGCCTTCCAGGCTGTCCAGAACCGCCTCAAAGGGTGGGATCAGGCGCTTGCCCGCCACCGGCGGCGTGACGCCCAGGGCCAGCAACAGCAGGGGCAGGACCAGGGCCCCCCACAGCAGCGCCGCCCGCCGACCCGAGCGGGCCCAGGCGCCCGCCGCCACCAAAGACCGCTCCGCCCGCGAGCAGCACCAGCAGCCGCTGGGCGCCCAGCGCGGGCATCAGCCAGAAGCCGGTCAGCAAGGCGCCGGCCACCGCCCCCGCGGTATTGACCGCATAGAGGCGCGCCAGGCCCCGAGAGGCCGGCGTGCCCGCCTCGGCCAGGGCGTTGCTCAGCAGGGGAAAGGTCGCCCCCAGCAACAAGGCGGGCAGCAGGGGCAACAGGCCCTCGACCAGCTCCAGGTGGCGGTCGCCCAAGACCCGATCCCGCAGGGGCTCCAGGGCCATGAGAGTGAGGATGCAGAGCGCACCCTGAACGAGGGCGAGCGGTCGTCCCAGGCCGCCGCGCACCCGTCGCGCGGCCACGCCACCCAAGCCAATACCCAAGACAACGGCAGCCAATACAACCGAGAAGGCGACGGCGTCAGAGCCCGATCGCGCCGCCAGCAGGGGCCCCGAGACGCGGCTCCAGGCGATCTCCAGGCCCATGCCCACAAAGCCCGTGGCAAAGGCCAGGGCCCAGATGCCCGCGGGCGCGTCGCCGGGACGGGGCGGCGCCGTGGGCGGGCGCGGGCTCGGACCTCCCCCGGGCCAGGGCCAGCGCCACGACGCCCACCAGGACGTTGCCCGCGCCCAAAGCCAGCGCCCCCAGCTTGAGACCCAAGGCCCAGGGCAACCTGGGCCCGGTAACAGAGGCGCCGCCGGCCGCCCCGATGGCGTTGACCCCATAGGCCAGGCCCACCCGGTGGGGGTGCTGGTCGGCGTCAAAGGCGAGGGCCACACGCCGGAAAGGTGGCGCCCAGGGCCACCGCCATCGGCCCCACCAGCAGGGCCGCCAGCAGCAGCCGGGCGAGGGTGGCCAGGGCGCCCTCCCCGACGGCTTGCAGCAGGCCCACCATCAGCGGCCCCGCCAGGCCCAGCACCCAGGGCAGCGCGGCGCCCCACAGGCCGACAAAAAGCTCCAGGAGCCCATAGGCGCGAAGAGGCGAGGTCCGTCGCAACAGGCGCGGCGCCAGGGCCCCACCGATGCCCAGCCCGCCCAGAAAGCAGGCGGTGACCGCGGCGATGGCCTCAGCACCCGCCCCAAAGACCGGCATGAAGGCGCGCACCTGCACCACCTGCCAGGCCAGGCCCACCGCGCCCGACAGCCCATAGAGCAGCACCAGGGAGAGGCCCCGGGGCCTCATGGCGGGGGCGCCGCGTCTTCCAGCATCACGACATAGGCGTAACCAAAGCCCAGGTCGGCGTCGGCCCTCACCCGACCCTGAAGGCTCAGGCGCTGCCCCACCTCGAAGCGGGCCTCGCTCTGCACCATCAGGTCGTGGTCGCCCGCCTTGGCGTCGCCGCTGCCATCTTGCAGGTGGTACCAGTTGGTGCCCACGATGCCATGGCTGGCCTTGACGATGGCCCCGTGCACCAGCACCACCTGGCCATCCAGGGCGGCCCGCTCGGCAAAGAGGTGGGCGATGGCGACGGCGTCGGCGGGCGCACCCACCGCCACCGCCGCTCAGGCCGTCTCTTCGTCCACAACGGCCACATGCGAGATCTCGACCAGGCTGGGCAGGCGACCCGGCAGGCCCGGCAGGGCCACGTCATAGCGCTCCACGCCCTTTCCCAGCAGGACGAAGTCGCCGGGCCGGGCGCCCACATCGGGCACCTGTGCGAAGAAGCGCCACTGGGCCTCTTGCACCTCGAGCAGCTGGCTATCGCCCAGATCCTGCGCCCCCAGCACCATGGCCGGCGCGACATTGGCCCAGCCCCCCGGCGGGTGGGGCGTGCGCGACGCCGGTGAACAGGCGAGGAGGAGGAGGGGGAGGCCGCGCATCCCTGGTGGAATAGCCGATGTCCCCCGCGCCGCAAAGGAGGCCCATGCGCCCGCTCAGCCTGATCTTCGCCCTGGCCTGTGGGCCCTCGGCCCCAGCACCCTCCCTCGCCCCGGAGCCGCCCGCGCCGGCGGCACTGCCGCCACTGGCCCCGGCGCTGCAACAGGCGGTGCTCGGGCTTCCAGCTGAGCCGGGCCCGCCACGCCGACATCCTCGCCTGGATCAGCGACCGGGGGCTGAGCTGCACCGCCGCCCCCGCCACCACGCGCACGGCCTTCCAATACCGCTGCGAGGGCGAGCTGCCCCTGGCCCTGCTGGGTCCCCGGGTGGTGGGCGGCAAGTGGACCCGCCTGCTGATCTCGCGACCCGACGAGGGGCCCGCCCACCACCTGTCCATGGTGCGCCGCCACAGCCTGCCCGAGCGCGTGGTGGAGGACTACGACAGCACCGTCGCGCTGATCACCGGCCTGCTGGGGGCGCCCAGCCAGACCCAGCCCATCGCTGCGCCCGCCGCGCTCACGGGGCCCGCCCTGCGCTACAACAGCCGCTGGGAGAAGCCGGGGCTGGACGTTCAGGTGAGCGCGATGCGCTTTGGCAAGGACAGCGACCCCATCGAGATCCACGAGCGCTGGACCCTGACGGGCACCCCCGCAGACGAAGAGCGCCCCGAAGGGCGCTCGGCCAACCCCCACATCGGGGGCTGAGGTCTGGGGACGATGCCCCCCGTCAGCGGGTGGGCGGGCAGTCCACCACGTCGCTCTTCATGCCCACCAGGGTGGTGAGCAGGGCGTCGATGGGCTGCGAGCCATCCAGGGCATAGGGGATGCCGAGGTTGTCCAGCGCGGTGAGGGTATCCTCGATAAAGGCGTCCCAGTCGGGATCGCAGATGCCCAGGCCGGCGTGGGCGTCCAGCATCGACCGACCGCTATAGGTGCAGTAGCCGCCCGTGGCCTCGCAGATCTGGTCCACCAGCATCAGGTCCAAGGCGGCGAGGTCGGTGGTGGCGAAGAAGCCGTTGATGCGGGTGTCTGCGGCGACCACCGAGAGGATCTCGGCCACGACGAGCCGCACCGCGGCGTGGCCGCCCAGCTGGTTGAAGTAGACCGTGTCGCCGTCGGCGTCGGTGACGATGTCGGCCTGCATGCCCGCCAGGGCCACGATCAGGCGGTCGGCCGGCAGGTCGCCATCGAAGGTGCCCGGGGTGTAGGGCACGCTGAGGCTGTCGAAGGCGAGGAGCAGGTCCTCGACCAGGGCGCCGAACTGGGCGTCGGTGATGGCCATGCCCGCGTGCACATCCACCATGCTGCCGCCGGCATAGGTGCAGCCGCCACCCGTGGCCTCGCAGATCTGGTCGTGCAGGGCCACCTTGAGGGCGCCCAGATCGCTGCGGGCGAAGAACCAGTTGATGCGGTCGTCGGCGCCCACATTGGCGAGGAATGCGTCCAGCACCGCGTTGACGGCGGCCTCGCCGCCCAGGGCGGCGTAGTCGGAGTCGGTGTCCGTGTCGGTGTCCGTATCGGAGTCGGTGTCCGTGTCGGTGTCCGTATCGGTGTCCGTATCCGTATCGGTGTCCGTATCGGTGTCGGTGTCCGATTCGGTGAAGGTGGCGGTGGGGTCCGTGGCCGTGGCCTGGCCGGCCTCCTCCTTGTCTCCGCACGAGATGAGCAGGGCGAGGGCGGCCGAGAGGGCGATGCGCATCGGATCTCCGAGGTCTGCAGAAAGTCTGCCCTGTTTACGTCCATGTCGCGCCCCGGTCAAGCGAGATAGCGCCAGCCGGTCCCCCCCCAGGTCTCCCGATGCCTGCCCTCGCGCTGCTGATGGCCCTGACCGGCGCCCGGTCCGCCGTCGCCCCGGCGGCCGCTCCGGAGCTGTCGGCCTGGGCTGAGGTGGCCGCCCGGCCGCGGATCCCGCCCACCTGCGGCTGGTCTTTGTCGGTGACAGCGGCTTTGTGCCCGAAGACGGCGGCTGCCGATATCGGGCCGACGGATCGGCCGAAGCAGACTGCCACATCCGGGTGGATGAGCTGGCCCGGCTCAAGTCGGCAATTCGCGCGGTAGAAGCGGACGCGATCTATGGCCTGGGCGATCTGGTCTACCCCCTGGCCCCGTCCTGTCAGAAGGCCACCGGCGCGCCCCAACGCGCGCTGGCGGTCACCATCGGCGCCTTCTACGCCGAGCTCGGGGCGCCGGTCTGGTTGGTCCTGGGCAACCACGACCTGGGCCACCTGCGGCCGCGGGCAGGCCGCCTGCGCTGCATCGCCGACTTTGTGGACCAGGTGCCCACCCTGGGCCTGCCCGCCGCCCAGTACCAGGTGGACCATGGCCTGGCCCGGGTGCTGGTCGTCAACAGCAACCTGCGGGACCCCGCCCTGCTGCCGACCGCCCACCTGCAAGAGGCCGCAAAAGAAGACCCCTGGCTGATCGTGGCCGGCCACCACGTCTTGCGCACCGCCTTCGAGAAGCAGGGGCAACACCCCGCCGAGCCCCCTCCCCTGGCGGGCTGGCTGGCGCGGTCTGCCGTGGCCCCGGATCTGTGGGCCAATGGCCACGCCCACACCCTGCAGCTGGGCGTCTTCGATGTGCGTGCCCTGGCCGGCGAGGCGCCAGGGACCCCGCCCCTGGACGTCCTGGCGCTGACCAGCGGCGCGGGCTCAAAGCTGAGGGCGAACCCCAGCTGTGGGGCGATTCCCCACCAGACGCCCTCCGACGCCCTGGCCTGCCAGGACCCGACCCCGATGGGCATGCCCGACTTTGCGATGGCCCGCTTCGGCTTCGCCGTGGTGGACCTCAGCGAGGATGAGATGGTGGTGCGCATCCTCGATCTCGACGGGCGCGAGCTGCACCGCCACCGGCGCAACAAGACGCAGATCCGGCTTCCCTGAGCCCGCTCCTGAAGGCCGCTCAGTCGCCCAGGTCCTCGCCTTCGGCCAGCAGGCTCTCGCGGAAGCTCAGCAGCTCGGCCCGCCGGGCGTCGCTGACCTTGGGGAACTCCGGGTTGATGCGCTCCAGGGTGCGCACCAGGATGTCGGCCACCTGAACCCGCATATAGGGCTTGTTGTCGGCGGGGATGGCATACCAGGGCGCCCAGGGTCGGCTGGAGGACTGAAGGGCCGCCTCGTAGGCCCGCAGATAGGCCGCCCGGTGCTTGCGCTCCGACACGTCGTTTTCGTCGAACTTCCAGTTGCGGTCGGGATCTTCGATGCGTTTGAGCAGCCGGTTCTTCTGCTCGTCGGCGCTCACGTGCAGGAAGAACTTGACCACCACGGTGCCCTGCCGCGCCAGGTGCTCCTCGTGGTCGCGGATGGCCTTCATGCGCCAGTCCCAGATCTGGTCGGGATCCTTGGGGATGCGGACGCGCTGTGCGGCCAGCAGATCGGGGTGAACCCGCACCACCAGCACCTCTTCATAGTAGGAGCGGTTGAAGATGCCGATGTTGCCGCGCTGGGGCAGCCGGCAGGCGGTGCGCCACAAGAAGTCGTGGTCCAGCTCCTCCTTGCTGGGGCGTTGAAAGGAGCTGACCTGGCAGCCCGCGGGGTTGACCCCCGACATCACGGCCCGGATGGTGCCGTCCTTGCCAGCCGCATCCAGGGCCTGGAAGATGATCAGCAGGCTGTGGCGGTCGCCGCCATAGAGCTTGAGCTGCAGCTCGCACAGCTTCTCGGTCAGGTCCACCCGCTGCTTGCGCAGCTTGCCCCGGGCCGGCACGTCCTTGGGCGGCCGGGTGCAGGCGTCCTTGATCTGGAAGCTGCCATCAAAGGGGATGATGTAGGGGCTGTCGACGGCGCTGTGCATGGGGCTCCCGCTGCAGGAGCCACCAGCATAGCGGCTGGCGCCTGGCGGTCCGAGGGCGGTCTCCCCCCTGGCGCCTTGAACAAGTGTGTTCAGGATTGGATAAAGTGGCGCCTCTCCCGCACCGGAGCCCCCATGACCATCGACGCCCCCGCCGGCTACCTGACCGCTGACAATATCGAGGACCCCGCCGCTCTCGACCCCGCCATCTGGCCGGGTGTTCAGTCCGCATTCGCCGAGGCCCTGGGCCTGGACGAAGACGAGGTGGAGCCCCGGCACAAGATCATCGAGGAGCTGGACGCCGAGAGCCTGGACTTCCTCGACATCGCCTTCCGGCTGGAGCGGGCCTTCAACATCAAGATCCCCCGCGGGGGCATCGAAGACGCCGCCAAGGCCGACCTCGCCGCGGACGCCTATGAGGTCAACGGGGTGCTGACCCCGGCCGCCATCGAGCGCCTGAGCGCCGCCATGCCCGAGATCTCGCCCGAGGAATTCACCGAAGGCTTGCGGGTGGCCGAGGTGGCCGAGCTCTTCCGGGTTGCCACCTTCTACAACCTCGTCGTGCACCTGCTCCGCGAGAAGCAGGACGAGAGCTGAGCGGCGCGGGCCCGAGCGCGGGGGGCCCGCTCCCCGCCTTCACCTTCCTGGTCCACGCCCTCTCCCCGGCCCACCGCCTGGTGATGGGTTTTCGGGGGGGACGGCCCCTGCTGGCCGCGGGGCTCGAAGACGGTGCCAGCTTCGACGCCGTCTTTCCGCTGTGCACCCTGCGCCTGGACGGGGTGGCCGAGGGCATCGTGCTGGGCACCGCCCTCACCCCCCAGCAGATGCTGGAGGACCAGGAGCGGGCCTTGACCCGCATGATCCGGGCGACCGCGATGGCCCGACAATGGGCCGAAGACCGGGGCAGCCAGCTGGGCGCGGTGGGCCTGGGCAGCTTGTGCGCGGTGGTCGCCGGGCGGGGCACCGCCTTGCAGGAGCGGGTGGCCGAGCCGGTGACCACAGGGGGCGCGGCCACGGCCTGGGCGCTGTGGCAGAACGCCGAGACCATGGCTACCGCGATGCGATCGGCCGGCCAGGACCCCGGCGCCATCGCGATCCTGGGCGCGCGAAGCCCCGTGGGCGCCGCGGTCGCGGGCCTGATGGCGGCCGGCGGCCACCCGCTGCGCCTGGACAACAAGCGTGCGGCCAGGGGTCTGCCCGGCAACATCGCGGCCTTTGCCACCCAGGAGGAGGCGGTCGCCGGCGCCCGCCTGGTGGTGGGCGCGGGGCCCACCGGCTGCACGCTTGCCGCATCGGCCCTGGCGCCCGGCACCGTGCTGGTCGATGTGGCCATCCCCGCCACCTTGACGGGGCCCCGGCCCCCGGGTGTGGTCGAGCTGGCCGGTGAGGCCGTGTCCCTGCCCCCGGGCTGGCATCGCGGCTTCTGGGGCCAGCTCTACCATGTGCTCGCCGGCTACGGGCCGGCCCAGGCCTTCGCCTGCCTGGTGGAGCCCCTGATCCTCGCGGCAGAGCAGCGCCGCGCGCCCTTCGCCTTGGGCCGGCAGGTGGACATGCAGGCGGTGCGGGCCTTCGGCCAGGCCGCAGATGCCCTGGGCTTTCACCCCCGGCTGGCGCGGGGCTGGTGGGAGATGAGCCCGGAGCGCGTGTTGCGGAGCAGCCGGGCGGGCCGCTGACTCAGTCGGCGCGGGCACCCAGCTGGCGGCGCAGGCGCAGGGCCTGCAAGCGGGCCATGGGCGGCGGCAGCAGGCTGAGATCGGTGGGGCCATCGGCGCCAATGGGCTCCATGGGCTCATCTTCGACGCCGGGCATCGCGATCATGCCCACCTCGGTGGGGCGTTCGGCGTCTTCGATGGGGGGCTCCATGTCGGGATCGTCGTCAAGGCCGTCCAGCGCTTCGATGGCGTCGAAGGGCGTCATCAAGGTGGAGGTCTCTGAACGCCGGGGCGGCACCGCCAGCTGGTTGGCCTCGGTGGCCAGCGCGGCCCACACCCCCGGCACCAGCTCGGACAGGATGCCGGGGCCCTGGGCCATCAGGGGCCGGGAGCGCCAGGGGCCCGCGGGAGAGCCCGCGGTGAGCACCTGCAGCACGAAGAGATCCGAAGCGCCGAGATCGTGCACCTGGCCCTGGCTGGCACCCAGGCTCAGCTCGACCGGCGCGCCCACCAGGGGCGGGTAGAGCCGCAAGACGCCGCCGCGCGCGACAAAGCGCAGGCTGAAGGTGGCCGGATCCCCGAAATCGCGTCGGATCCAGGTCTCATAGGAGGAGCCAGGCATGTGGGGGGTGGGCAAGGGCACTCCAGGGACGCTGATCACCGCCTACGGTCAGCGTGCCAGCACCTGTATGCAATGGATGCAACGCTTTGTCTGCAGCCTGCGTCGTGCCCCGGTCAGCCCGCGGCGCGCCGCAGCATCCGCGCCAGGGCCACCGGGTAGGTGGCAGCGCCGAGATCGCCCATGGCGGCGGTCTCTTCTTCGGCCTGGGCCAGGGTGGGCAGGGCCAGGGCCGGGCCATCGGCCTGCAGCGCCACCAGCACGATGAAGGCCGCCGCTTCTCCGCCTGCATGACCCAGGATGGGCTCAGCGCCGGTCAGCGCGTCGGCGCCCCCGGCGATGACCAGATCGGCGCGGCCTTCGGCGATGGCCCGGGCGCCCTCGGCCACCGCGCCAAAGCCGCCCAGGGCGCCATCGCAATAGCTGGCGTTTACACCCTGTAAGTCGTGAATGGCGCTGGCAAAGCCCAGCACATTGTTGGAGAGCCCCCGCACCAGCCAGAGGGGGTGGATCAGGGGGATGCCCTCGGTGGCGAAGCGGCCGAGATCGAAGTCCCCGCCCGCACTCGCCGCGCGCAGGGCGGCCTCGAGGTCGGTCTCGTCCCCCAGCTGGGGGCTGGCGCCCACATAGATGCCGCGTCGGGGCGGCGGCGTGGCCTGCACCGCGTCAGCGGCCTCGGCCACGGCCAGGGCGGCCGCGCTCACGCCCAGCTGCACCGACCGGGTCATCAGCTTGATCTTCTTGCGGTCGTCGATGTGGTCACGGGCGCGAAAGCCCGGCACCGCGCCGGGTGCGTCTCCGGGGCAGAGCAGGCCCACGCCGATGGCCGCGACGGCGCGGGCGCCGGGCAAGGGGCCCAAGGACGAGAGGTCGAGGGGCACGCGGAGTTCAGGCACGCCGGATCTCCTGGTCGGCGGCACCGAATACGAGGCACGCATTCTGTCCGCCAAAGCCGAAGCTGTTGCTGAGCAGGGCCCGGGGTCGGGCCGCACGGGGCGCGAGCACAGCGTCGATGGGGCAGGCGGGATCCCGCTCTTCGAGGCCGCAGGTGCCCGGGAGGAACTCCTGCTGCATTGCAGCAAGGCACACGGCGGCCTCGATGGCGCCCGCCGCGGCGATGGTGTGGCCCAAGGCGCCCTTGGTGGAGGACACCGGCACCCGGTCGCCCAACACCCGGGCGATGGCCTGGGCCTCGGCGAGATCCCCCACCGGCGTGCCCGTACCGTGAGCGTTGACATAGTCGATGTCTTCGGGCCGCAGGCCAGCGTCCGCCAGGGCCCTGCGCATGGCGCGTTCGGCGCCCTGGCCCTCGGGCTGCGGCGCCGTCACATTCCAAGCGTCCGCGCTGGTGCCCGCGCCCAGCAGGCGGCCCAGCACCGGCGCCCCCCGGGCGCGCGCGGCGTCCTCCCGCTCGAGCACGAAGACCGCGGCCCCCTCGCCAATCAGGAAGCCCTCGCGGGCGCGGTCGAAGGGGCGGCAGCGATCGGGCGCGAGGGCGCCCAGCACCACGAAGCTCAGCAGGCCGAGGGGGTGCAGCATGCTGTCATGGCCCCCCACCAGCGCGACATCGGCGTCCCCGCGGCGCAAGGCGCGCAGGCCCTCGGCCATGGCCTGGGCGGCGGCGGCACAGGCTGAGAAGGAGGTGCCGGTGGGGCCCAACACGCCAGCGCTGGCGACCGGCCGGGCGATGGCGCAGGCCGGCAGGTGCCGGCGGGGAAGCGGCGCGATCCCGGGCGAGATCGGCGGCGACCTGGCGTCGCGGTCCAGCACAATCCCACCGGGTGGGCGCGGGCAGCACCCCAAACCGTGCCACCGTAACCGAGGACGAATGGTGCCGGGGAAGAGGCCCGGCGGCTTGCGCCACCGTCCCCTCGAAGGCCCCGCCGCCCGGGCGTCTTCGATGCAACTCATCAGCAGCCAGATCTTGCGGTCATCGGGGGCCTCGGCCAGCGCCGGCACGGGGTCGGTGTTTGCCTGGCCCGAGCCAGCACAGGTAGAGCGGTGCCCGGATCCGCCACACAGGGCGCCATGGCCCGCAAGCTGTCGCCCAGGCGCGACAGGTCGCTGCCGCCCGCGCACCTCAGGCCCACCGCCGTGATGACGACCGCGCTGTTCACTGCCGGACGCAGCTCGACGCGCGCCGCCACAAACAGCGGTGATTGCCCGCGGTCGGCCCGTCCACACGCATCAAATAGCTTTGCAGTCTTCTTTGTAGGCGCGACGGTACGTTGAGCGCTTGTGGCCCGTCCAGGCAGCCTCCGTCGTCGCCCATCCAAGCCGATCCGCTGTCGCAGTCCACCTTGAGCTTGCGGGTGCCGGGCTCGACCGAAATGAAGCGCATGCCCCCATTCTCGCCGGCGTCTGGGCCGCCTTCTTCGCCCTCTCACCCTGCGGCTGCTGCTCCCGCGCGCCCCAGGCCGCCTTCGCCCCCATCGTCATCGACAGCCGCCACCCGAGTCTTCGCCGCCCATCCCGGCAACCTCGGCGGCGTCCCCGGCCAGCAGGGTGCCGATGCGGTCGAGCTGGCTGTAGAGGGCGCCCGCGCCGATGGCCAGCACGCCCACACCCACCAGGCAGCCGGCGGCCAGGAAGGGCAGCATGGAGCGGCGGGGTGGCGCGGGGGGCGCCTCTTCGGGCACCTCCTCCACCATGGCCGGGGCGCCCACGGGCTTGACCAGGGTGGTCTGGGCCTCTTCGATGCGCCGCTGCCGGGCCTGGCCGACCTCGACCGTGACGCTGTGGGTGGGCCCGGACATGAGGTCGGCGCCCGGCGCCCGCGGCGTGGACACCGTGGCGCTGTCTTCGTCATGCAGCGGCGGGACCCGATCGGGGCGCAAGGGTCGCACCTCGCCCCCGGCAGGATCCACCACCATCAGCACCGTGGGGGACTCGGCGTCATCGGAGGCGGCGATGGGCGCGAGGGCTCTGGGGTCGACTGGGGATCCGGGCGGGCCCGACCGAGGCCAAGGCGCCTGGCAATCCACCCGGGGCAGCTGCGGCGCGGCAGGCGGCGCGGCACGCCCAGAGACGGGCCAAAGGGGGATGGGCCGGTCCAGCTGCAGCACGGCGCCCGGGGCATCGGCGGGCACCGACAGGATGGCCGTCGCGCTGAGGGCAGAGAAGGGGTCGGCCGGGTCGGGCGGCAGATCCGAGGCCACCGAGTCCCGGGCGGCGAGTCCGATGGCCTCTTCGGTGTCCAAGGGCGCGTCGATGAAGGGCAGCTCGGGCGCTTCGCCGATGTGGGTCGGGCCATCGTCCCACTCGTCGAGCACCGGCAGAGCGGGGCTGGCCCCGGTGCGCAGGCCCGTCGCCGGCGCCCCGGTGGGCAGCACCATCGACACCATGCGGTCGCCCGACTCCTCCAGCTCGGCCAGGGCGCCCCGGCGCAGCTCTTCGGCGGTGGGGCGGCGGTTCGCGGGCTCTTCGGCGGGCTCTTCGACGGCGCCGAAGGCCTTGCTGTCCTCGACCAGGATGGTGTCGTCCAGGGGGCTGGGATGCCGGCGATCTTCAGAGACCTCGCTGACCAGCGGCGGCAGGTTGCGCTCGCAGAAGATGGCGAGGTCCTCGTCGTCCATCAGGCGCGAGAGCACCCTGGCCCGCTGGAAGAACTCGGCTGCGGTGGGGCGCTCCTCGTGGTTGAAGGCGAGGCTGGCCAGCAGCAGGGCTTCGAGTTCGCCGCCGGGGCCGGCGGGCAGGGCCAGCAGCGTGGACAGCTCGCGGATGCGTTCGACCAGGAAGGCCTGGTGGCGCTCGGGCCGCCCCCGCGCCTTGCCGAGCTTGTCCTGGAAGAGCACCTCGAAGAGGGTGGCCCCCAGGGAGTAGACATCGCTGGCGGGGGTCTCGGGCTCGAAGAAGAGCCGCTCTGGCGCCATGTAGTCGACCGAGCCGAACTGCAGGTCCTGGGTGTGGCTCTCGCGGTTCTCGATCTCGGAGCGGGCCACGCCGAAGTCCAGCACCTTCACCTGGCCGGACTCGTCCAGCATGATGTTGCTGGGCTTGATGTCGCGGTGAATGACCCGCAGGGGCTTCTCGCCGGGGATGGGCGGCCGGTTGTAGGCGGCGTCCAGGGCGCTGGCCACCGCGGCGGCGACCTGCAAGGCGGCCTTGACCGGCAGCCGGGCCTGGGTGGATTCCAAGCGCTGCACCAGCTGCCGCAGGTCTACGGCCTCCAGGTATTCCATCACCACCGCGGCGCGGCCGTCGATGGACACCAGGTCGATCACGTCCACGATGTTGCGGTGGCGCAACAAGCCCAGCAGCCGGGCCTCGTCCCGCATGCGCCGGGCGACCTCTTCGGTGTCGGTCCACTGCACCTTGAGCAGCTTCACGGCCACAAGGCGCGAGAAGCCGTCGGCGTGCATCACTTTGACGAGATGCACCGTCCCGAAGCCGCCAGAGGCGATCTCGCGAAGGAAGTGGAAGCGGCGCGCGTGCTCTCGCGTGGTCACCAAGGGCTCCCAGAGACCCGGGGCGCCGAAACGTAGCACGCCGAGGGGGCCCGGCGGATTGCAGGTCGGGCTCTTCGGGCCGGGCCGCCCGCGGGAAGGCCGCTCAGGGGCGGGGTACCGCGCCTTCGGGCCAGTCTTCGATGGACCAGGTCATGCCCTCGTCGCGGAGGCGCCGCAGCAGGGCCCGCCCCAGGGCAGAGGCCGGGGTGAGCACGCCGGCGCAGTCGGGGCTTTCATCCTGGTCAAAGGCCAGGCAGAGCGCGCTTTGGCCCAGCATGATCGCCGTTGCCGCATAGCCGGGATCCTTGTGGCCGATCACCCGCCCGACCAGCCGCCCCGAGGGCCCCTCGGCCACCAGCAAGTGGCGGAAGAAGCCGCTCTCGCGCTTGTCTTCGTCGGGGCCGTCGCCGGCTGGCAGGCGGCTGGCCAGCAGGCCCCGCAGGCCGGGCTGCTTCGCCGCCACCATCAAGGCGCCCAGGCCCGCGGTGATCGCGGTGGCCCGCATGCGCCCGGCCAGGCCGCCGCCCACCGCCATGCGCTCTTGGTAGGAGAAGGCCGTCCCCCACGGCTGCCCCAACAAGGCGTGGCTTCTGCGCACCACCCGGGTGTTGATCGGCCCCATCAGAAAGGGCGTGCTCCACTGCTGGATATCGGCGAGAAAGGCCGGCGTGGTGGGGTCCCGGTCTTCGGGGCCTCGGGGGGTGCCGGCGGGATCGAGGCCATAGGGGTCGGCCATCATGCGGCGGACCCCAATGATCGGCCGCTGCAAGCTCCATGGCGGCCAGGCCGCTGGCCACCGTGCCCCCGCTGGCGCCGCCTCGGCTGGGTCCCACATAGGTGCGCACCCGGGTGGCGGGCCCACCGCGCTCCACCATGGCCGCCTGCACCATCAGGGTGCCCAGATCGCTGGGAATGGAGTCGTAGCCGCAGCAGTGAACGATTCGCGCCCCGCTGGCCAAGGCGATGTCGTGGGCGCGATCGATGCTCTGGCGGATGAAGGGCACCTCGCCGGTGAGGTCGCAGTAGCCCACGCCGGCCTCGGCGCAGGCGCGCACCAGGGGCAGGCCGTGGTGCAGGTAGGGGCCCACCGTGGTGCAGACCACCCGGGTGGTGCGGGCCACCATGCGCGCCAGGCTGTCGTCGTCGGCGCTGTCGGCCTGGATGAGGGGGAGGTCGAGCCCAGGGTGCAGGGCCTGCAGGGCCGCTCGCAGCCCCTCGAGGCGGGGCAGGCTGCGACCCGCCAGGGCCCAGCGCAGGTCGGCGGGCCCGCGGCTGGCGAGGTGGTGGGCCACCAGCTGGCCGGTGAAGCCAGTGGCACCAAAGAGGATGATGTCGAAGTCGGTCACGGGCGCTCCGGGGCTGCGGGTCCCCTACCCTCTCTGCGCCTGGGGTTGGGGTAGAGCAGACCCATGTCGCGTCTCCGCCTCGGCCTCTTCCTCAGCCTGATCACCGCCCTCGTCGTCGGGGGAATCTGGAAGCTGTGGCCCGAAGACGACAGCGACCGGGTGCGCGCGGCGGTGGAGCAGGTGCTGGACGGCGCGCGACGGGCCGATCTGGGCGCCATCATGGGCCCCGTATCGGCCGACTACCACGACCCGGACGGGCTCAACAAAGAGGCCATTCGCGGCTTGCTCTTCCGCGAATTCGCCAAGCGGGGCCCCATCGGCATCCACACCGGGCCCATCGACGTGACCGTGGACGGCGACCGGGCCACCGCCCGCTTCGACGCGGTGCTGGTGGAGGGGGTCGCAGGTTCGCCCATCCCCGTAGACGCCGACGCGCTGAGCGTGACCGTGGACCTGGCGCGGGAAGAGGGCGGCTGGGCCATCACCGGCCACCGCCGCGAGCCCCTGGAAGAGGGCTGGAAGGGCCGAGAACGCTAGGCGCGCGGGTTCAGGCGGGGCGCAGGGAGACGCCGGTGGGCGGCAGGCCAGGATCAGCGAAAACGATGTCCTGCGGCCCATCTCCAGCGAGTACGGCCGCGATGGCCAAGACCAGGGCGAGGGCCCCATCGGCGGCCCCACAGTCCCCGAGGGCGGCCCGGTGGGCGGGGGCGGAGGCGGCCTTCAGGGCGGCCTTCGGCCGGACCGAAATCCGCGCGAGGACCGGCGCTCCGCGGGCGATGGCGGCGGCCTCTTCCTCGATCAGCACCGCTGCGGCGGCCTCTCCGGGGGGGTCGGTGGCCCGGAGGCGCAGGCGATCCCGCTGGCTGCCGCGGTCCACCTGCCTTCGTGGCGCCGGTCAGGCGCCGGCGCCCGGCCCTCCTCCACCGCCTGCACCGCGGCGATGACAGCCCGCAAGGCAGCGGCGGGGACCGCCCGCCCAGGCCCCATTCTCACCACAAATGCCCAGGTTGATGGACACATGGGCCAGGGCCATATTGGGCAGGGTCTGGAGGGGCAGCAGGGGCGCGGTCGCCCGGGGCCTGCCGTAGCAAGGCGTCGCCAGGGCGCCGGCCGTCGGCTGCAGCCACCAGCGCGGCCTCGCTGTCCCCGTCGTCGGGGGCTCGCGGCCCACGCCACAGAACAAGCCCAGCTCCAGCCGATCCCCGGGCCAGCCGCCCAGGGCCTGACCAAAGGCGGGCAGCGCCAGCTCGCTGGGGCGGGCCATCAGCTTGCGGTCCTTGCGCCGCTGCAGCCAGCGCCCCAGGTCGAGGTGGACCACGCGCCCGGCCAGCGCGCTCCCCGGCATGCGGGCGAGGTCGGGGGCGGCGCTCAGGCCCGAGGCGCCCCCTTGCAGGGCCTGGAAGACGGCAGCGGCGTCGGTGCCCAAGGCGCAGACCAGGCCCAGACCCGTCACCACCGCGCTCATCCTGGCGCCCAGGCAGAGAGCAGCAGGCTGCCGTTGCTGCCCCCAAAGCCAAAGGCGTTGGTGAGGGCGTGGCGCACCGGCGCCGACACGGGCTTGGGCCCGACATGGTTGAGATCGCAGTCGGGGTCGGGATCTTCGATGTTGATCCCCGGCGGCAGCACCCCGTCTCGCGCCGCCAGCAAGCACAGGATGGCCTCGACCGCCCCACAAGCCGCGACCAGGTGGCCCATCAGGCTCTTGGTGCTGCTGACCGGCACCCGGCGGCCGATGTCATCGCCCAGGGCCTTGTGGATGCCCGCCGTCTCGCTGGCATCGTTCATGGGGGTGGAGGTGCCGTGAGCGTTGACATAGTCGATGTCTTCGGCGCGCAGGCCCGCGTCGGCCAGGGCCGCAACCATGGCTTGGGCCGCCCCGCGCCCATCCGGCGGCGAATCGGTGATGCGCCAGGCATTGCACGAGCAGCCAAAGCCCGAGATCTCGCCCAGGATGTCGGCCCCCCGCCGCAGGGCACCCTCGGCCTCCTCCAGGATGAGGAAGCCCGCACCCTCACCCAGGACGAAGCCATCCCGGCCGCGGTCAAAGGGCCGGCTGGCCCGGGCGGGGTCGTCGTTGCGGGTGGACAAGGCGCCCAAGCGCGCGAAGCCGGTGACCATGATGGGGTCCACCAGCACATCCACGCCGCCTGCGACCGCCGCGTCCACCTCGCCGCGGCGGATGCGCAGCACGGCCTCGCCCACCGCCTGGCTGCTGCTGGTGCAGGCCGTGGCGGTGGTGGAGCGGGGGCCGGTGGATCCCACGATGGCCGCGGTCAACCGGGTGGGGGCGTCGGGGGCCAGGCGGGCCAGCTCTCGGGCCTGGGGCAGATCGCCGCTGCGCAGCCGAGCCGAGATGTCGCCCAGCTCGGGACGGGCGGCCTCGCTGCCCAGGCAGACCGCCACGCGGTCGCCCCGCAGGCTGAAGCGAGACTGTTCCAGGGCCTCACGCAGGGCGGCGACGGCCAGCCGCCCCTTGAGGCCATGGGCCAGGGCCGCCAGCTCGGGATCCGGCACCCGATCGGATAACCAATCCGCGTGAACAAGCCCAGGATCGGGGCTTTGGGCCGCAAAGGTCACCGGGAAGCCCGTGGGGTCGAAGCGGGTGATGGGGCCGATGGCCGACCGCCCTTGCAGCAGGCCGGCCCAGGTCTCCTCGGTGCTGGCGCCCAGCGGCGTCACCGTGCCGATGCCGGTGACCACGACGCGGCGGCGCAGCGTCCGGCCGGCGGCGCCCACTAAAAGTCTCCGGGGTAGGCGGCCCACAGCCGCGCCAGCTCGTCGCGCTCGCACTGCTCGACCCGGGCCTGCTCGACCGGATCGGTGAGGGGCACGGCGTTGAAGGCGAAGACCTGCTCGGCCCGGGCAACCCACTTGCCATCCACCAGCACCCGCACCTTGACCGCGCCCATATCCTCGCGCAAAGAGACCAGCTCGGTCTCCAGGCGGGTGAGCTGCCCGGGCTTGACGAAGCGGCGAAACTTGACCCGCTCCATCAGGCTGAGGATGGGGAAGGGCCAGTCGCCGCGCTCCTTCTTGATGCTATAGCCGATGAGCTTGCCCGAGAGCTGCGCCAGGGATTCCAGCAGCAGGACGCCGGGCACCACCGGAAAGCCCGGAAAGTGGTCCAGGAAGAGGGGCAGCGTCGGGTCCCAGGTGCGCGAGCCCACGGCTCGCTCCCCCACCTCGATGCTTTCAATGCTGTCGAGCAGTCCCCAACGCATGGCTACTGCAAGACCGCCTCGGTGCATGAAACGCCGATGAGCTCGCGCTCTCCGCCATTGCAAGCCCGATACCGGTAGATCTGGAAGTGGTGGTTGCCCGAGAAGGGGGCATACCAGTCCGACACCAGCCACTGGCGCCATCCGTCGGCGGGGGCGCCGGCGGGCACGGGGCCCCGCGGCTGACCGGCCTTGTCCTTGGCCGGCTGGTCATCGAAGTACAGGTCCATGTCATAGGTGCAGGCGGCGTCGCCGTCTCTTTCGACGGGGGTCCAGGCCGCCACCGACAGGGCCTCGCCAAGCGGCGAGGACGGATCGGCCATCTTCAGGTCGGCAAGCTGCTTGTCGGCCGCCTTGCGGTCCGTTGCGGCGGCGCCGAAGAAGAGCTCGCCATCACAGGGCCGGAAGGTGAATTCATACTGCTTGGGGAACTCGACGTACTCGACGAAACCGGGCTTGGGGCGCTCTTTCTGGACGCCATCGGCCAACATCACCTCGACCTCGGAGACCCGCAGGGCGCACTTGGCCTTGTTGGGCTCGACATAGAGGCGGATCAGGCCCTCGTTGCCGGCTTCATAGGCCGCCTTCTTGCGGTCGTCGGGGATCTCGGTGAAGGACCAGTCCGAGCTGCGGCGCTCGCCGGCCAGCTGCTTCTTGGTCCAGCCACCCGCGGTCAGCCACATCTCGGGGCCGCCGCTGGCCTCACCCTGGGCCACCACCTCGAAGCGCCAGGTCTGGTCGGCCTTCTTGTCATACTTGATCCACCTGCCGGGCAGGGAATCCATGCTGATGCCCGGGCAGGGAGCCTCGACCTTGGGGGCCTCGGGCTCGGTGTCGCCGCAGCCGAGGAGCAGGGTCGCGGCAAGGAGGAGGGGGGCTCGCGGGTTCATCAATCGGTCTCCGGGGCAACGGACCACATCCGATGAGGGGAGCGGTTGTAGCACGCAGCCCCGCCGCTTTGCGGCCACCCTCGCGGGCTTCACCCCAACCTGACGCATGGAGGAGGCACATGACCGTGATCAACGCGGCGGGCACCAGCATCCGCCACGCGGTGGCGCGGGCCCTGGCCACCGTCAACCAGGCGCCGGTGGAGGCCACCTTTCGGGTCATTTCGGCCCGGGTGGAGCTGGACGGCCACGCCCGGGTGCGCCGGGCCGAGGCCCAGATCGAGGTGCTGAAGCCCGCGCCCATCGGCGCCTGGTCCCCCGAGCAGCTGCTGGGGCTGGTGAATCCCGACGGCGCCCACCCCCTGATGGTTCGCATCGCCGCCGAGCGCCCCTTCTTCCTGGATATTGTTCCAGTCACCTGGGAGCGTTGGATGCTGCGGGTGGAGGACAGCCTGCCCCCGGGGCTGGACCCCCATTGCCCCCGCGTGGGCGTGCAGCAGGCCGAGGCGGCACACTTCGCCGCACGCCTGGGCAAGCGCCTGCCCACCGTCGCCGAGCTGCGCCAGGCCTGGGGGCCCTCGACCTACCCCTGGGGACCGGATCGGGACCCCAGCCAAGGGCGCAGCCGCGCCCCCCGCTACGACGAGCTGCCCGAGGTCGCGCTGCATCCGGCGCCACCCACGGGGGTCTACGATCTGGGCGCCTGGCTCTGGCAGTGGACGGCCGAGGGCAGCCTCTTTGGTGGGAGTGAAGACGGGCAGCCCGGCTTCGACCAGCCCCTGGCCAGCCACCGCCAGCCGGTGGGATTCCGCCTGGCCCAGACCGCCTGAGCGGGGGGCGAAGCGGGCCCCGGGTGATAGGCTCCGGCGACGACCCTCGCGCCAGACCGGAGCAGAACGGTGAACCGCCTTCCTCATCGGCCCGCCCCCCGCCTTGCCCCCCTGCCTGCCCCCCTGCTTGCCGGCCTGCTGCTGGGCGGCTGCTTCAAGCCCTATGACGACCTGCCCGAGCTGGACTTCACCGAGATCCGCTACGAGAACCCACTGCTGGTCTCAGAGGATGCGGTGGTCACGGCATTCGACACCGATCTGGTGTGCCCCGATGGCCAGCCCGCGCGGCTGATCGCGGTCTACCGCACCGACCTCACCGGGCCGCAGCCCGTGGCCATCGTGCTGCATTCGGGCGCCTTCGACACCCTGATCCCGCAAGAGGGCCCCGAAGGCCAGCCTGCCCCCGATCCCCTCACCTTCCGCGCCCAGAGCCGCCTCACCCGGCCCTGGTCCATCGCGAAGGTGTGGGAGACCCTGGGCATCAGCTCGCGGGAGATCGACGGCAGCGAGGTCAACCTGGGCGCCTTGCCCGCCGCCCTCACCGACGCCGGCGTCATCCAGCTCTACCCGGCCAACTGCTGGGGCGACCTCTGGCATGGCAGGGCCACCCCGGACAATGGTGGAGAGCCCCCCGACGCGGACGACGACACGCTGCAACGCGACGGCCTCACCCTGGCCTGGTGGTCGGTGCGCTTCTTGATCGAGGGCAATTTTGCGGCGCAGCAGGGCTTCAGCATCCCCGAAGCCGACCCCAGCCAGCTCTTCCTGGTGGGCCTGGGCGAGGGCGGGCGCGGCGTGGGCGAGCTGCTCAATATCGGCGATATGCCGCCCGTAGAGGGCGTTCTGGTGGATAGCAGCCCCGACCGCCTGGAGCCCTGGCTGGCCGACCCGCTGGCCTGGCCCGACGAGGTCGCGGCGCTGGCCGACATCTACGGCAGCACCGACCCCGCGTTGGTGGACGCCGGCAGCCTGTACAACCTGGCCAAGGATGGGCGGCTGGACGCCCGCGCGGGCTTTGTCTGGTCCCGCATCGACCCCCAGGTGCCCGCCGCCGCGGCCCAGCCCACCGCAGACACCTTGGAGGCCGAGACCGCGGGGGCCTGGGTGTGGGATCTGGCCACCCCCACCCATATCCAGCTCAACGGCGACAGCGCCCTGGCGGTCCCGGCGGCCGAGTGGCTGCTGACCGGCGATCTGCCGCCGTCTGAGTAGGGCGTCCATGGCCTCTGGGGGCGCCCGCCGCCCCACCAGCATGGCCGGCGCCTTGCAAGCCACGGCCCTCTTCGGGAGCTGCGTGCTGCTGGCCTCCCTCGTCATCGGCGAGCTGATCCAGGGCCTGCTGGTGGGCAGCATGGCCTTTCTGATCTGGCGCTACGGGGTGGTGCGGCAGGTGCTCTGCCACCACCTGCGCCAGGGCAGCATCCTGGCCCGGGCCGGCCGCCACGAGGACGCCCTGAAAGCCTTTGGCCGCAGCGCCACCGTCTGGGAGGGCCGCCGGGGCATCGACGATCTGCGCGGCATCCTGCTGGGCAGCGCCAGCCGCTGGCCCTTCCGCCACTTGTCCCGCTACAACGCGGCCTGGTGCATGGCCCGGCTGGGCCACACCGACCAGGCGCGCGCCGCGGTGCAGGCCCTCCTGGTCGAGGCCCCCACCATGACCCCCGCGCTGGAGCTGCTGCACAGCCTGGATCCGTCTGCGGCCGCCGCCGCCGCGCTCAGCGCAGATACCCGCCCTGCAGACGACTGGCAGGATCTGCTCCACGACGAGCCCAGCCTGGAGCCCCGTGACCACAGCGAGTGAAGCCCCGCGCCGCGTTGAGCCCGGCGGGCATCGGGTGTATGGTCCCGCGGCGGCAACGATGAAGACAGGACTGGCCCCTTGAACCAGCGCCGACGTTTTCGAATTCTCGAGACCCTGGGCAAGGGCGGCTTTGGCACGGTCTACCGGGCAGAGATGTCGGATGCGGGTGGCTTTGCCAAGCAAGTCGCCCTGAAGGTCATGCACTACGAGGGCGAGCAGTCCAACGACATCGCCCGCCGCCTGCGCGACGAGGCCCGCGTGCTGGGCCTCATCCGCCACCGCGCGGTGGTCGGCGTCAACAGCCTGGTGCCCCTGGAGCAAGGCTGGGGCGTGGTCATGGAGTATGTCGACGGGGTCGACCTGAGCACCGCGATCAAGGCCGGCGCCTTGCCCGTCGGGGTCTGCCTGGACATCGTCGAAGAGGTGGCCGCCGCCCTGGAATCCGCCTACAACGGCGTGAATCACGACACCAAAGAGCCCCTGCGCCTGGTGCACCGGGACATCAAGCCCAGCAATGTGCGCATCACCCGGCAGGGCGAGGTGAAGCTGCTGGACTTCGGGGTGGCCCAGGCCGACTTCAGCGCCCGCGAGAGCGAGGACAGCACCGAGTTCGTGATGGGCAGCACCCGCTATATGGCACCCGAGCGCCGCCGCGGCGTCGAGTCCCACGAAGGCGACGTCTACGCCCTGGGCCTGGTCCTGGGCAATATGCTCACCCGCAAGCGCTTCCCCGAACCCCCGCCCCGCCGCGAAGACCACGCCAAGTTCCTGGGCGTGGTGAGCGATACGGTCCACAAGGCGCTGGCCGCGTCCGAAGACGAGCAGATCGTCGCAGCCGCCAGCGAGCTCAAGCTGCTGCTGTTGGAGATGCTGGCCTTCGAGAGCGCCGACCGCCCCAACGCCGGGGCCATCGAGCGCCGCTGTCGCCGCATTCGCGCCCGCTTGCCGCCGCCCCACCAGCGGGACTGGGCGGACCGCAACGTGCCGCGGCTCATCGTGAAAGAGGCCGAGCAGCGCAAGCAGGACCTGGGCCACGAGGCCGAGACCGGCCGTGTGCTGACCGAACTCGGCGGAGATGAGCGCAGGGCCTTCATTTCCGACGAGCGCAGCCTGCCGCCTTGGGGCTCGGCCACCCGCAGCGGGTCCACGCCCGCAGCCACGCCCGTGTTGCCCCTGGCCCCCCAGCCGGTGGTGACCTCAAGGCTGCGGCAGGGCCTGCTGCTGCTGGTGGGGGCGGTGCTGGGCGCCGCGCTCACGCTGCTGGCGCAGCTCGCCATGGGCCAGGCGGGTTGAGCGCGCTGACCGTCGCGCTGGCGGGAGCCCTGGGGGCGCTGTCCCGCTACGGGCTGGGTCTGCTCAGCCTACGCTTGCTGCCCCCCGGGGGCGCGCTGCTGGGCTTGCCCCTGTCCACCCTGCTGGTGAATGTGGTGGGCAGCTTCCTGTTGGGCCTGCTGACCGGCATGACGCTGGTGGGCACCCGGATCCCCCTGGCCTGGCGGCCGGCCCTGACCACGGGCTTTCTGGGCAGCTTCACCACCTTCTCCACCTTCAGCGTCGAGACGGTGGGGCTGGTGGAGCGCGGCGAGTGGCGGCTGGCCCTGCTCAACATCGGCCTGCAGCTGCTGGTGGGCCTGGGGGCGGCGGTGGGCGGGCTGGCCGCGGGGCGGGCCCTGGGCTGATGCGCCCCAAGGCGCTCAGGCCCCCGGTTCGAATTCGTCGCAGCGCCCACCGGTGGGGGCCGAAATGCGCAGCTTGTCGCGCAGATCCTGGAGCGCGGTGCGAATTCCCTCCTCTACGGTGGGGTGGTAGAAGGGCATATCGAGGATCTGGTTGACGGTGAGCCGCTGCTGCACCGACCAGGCCAGCAGGTGGCTGGTGTGCTCGACCGCCGGGCCCAGCAGCTCGGCCCCATCCAGGCTGCCGCGCTCGGCATGCCCGTAAAGGCGCACGATGCCCTTGTTTTCGGCCATCACCCGGGCGCGACCCTGGTCCTCGTAGCGGACCTGGCCCACGCGGTGGGCCTTGCAGTTGAAGATGCGCCAGGAGTCGCCCACCACGCCCATCTGCGGGTCGGTGAAGACCACACCCAGGGCCGTGCGGCGGGGGAAGGCGCCCACCTTGGGCCAGGTCGCGGCGTTGCCCCCGGCGATGCGCCCCTCGTCGGCGGCCTCGTGCAGCAAGGGGCGCTCGTTGTTGGCGTCCCCTGCGATGAACAGGTGGCTGTCCCCCACCTGCATCGTATGGCTGTCAAAGGCGATGGGCTTGCCCTCCTCCAGCCCCAGGTCGAGGCGACCCAGGCCGATGCCCACGGTGTTCGGCCGGCGGCCTGCAGCCACGAGAACACGCTCGTAGACTTCATTCCGAGGCTCACCGTCATCGCCGGTGAAGGAGATGTGCACGCCGTCGTCGCCCTCTGTGACGGACTGGAGCTGGTAGTCGATGTGCAGGTCCAGCTCGGCCTTGAAGATCTCGGCGGCGGCGGCGCGCATCTTGGGGTCCTGGAAGGGGCCGATGAGCCCGCCCACCCCCACGATGGTCACCCGCACGCCCAGGCGGTGCAGGGCCTGGCCCAGCTCCAGGCCGATGACCCCCGGCCCCACCACCAGGACGCTGGCCGGCAGGGTGTCGAGGTTGAAGAGGCTCTCGTTGTCGAGCATCCGGGCCGCCGACAGGCCCCGAAAGGGCGGTGGCGTCCAAGGGCTGGAGCCGGTGGCCAGCACAAAGGCCCGGGCATGGACCCGGGTGTCGCCGGCCTGCAGCGTGTTGGGGTCGAGGAAGTGGGCCCGGCCGGGGATCAGCCGTCCTGCGGCGAGGTGGCCGTCGATGGACCCCTGCACAAAGCCCACGAAGCGGTCGCGCTCGCGTCGCACCCGCTCCATGACGCGGCGGCCGTCCACCTTGACCGTGGCCTCAAAGCCGAAGACCTCCCCCATCTGCGCCTTGTGCACCGCCTCGGCAGGGGCGATCAGCAGCTTGCTGGGCATGCAGCCCACCCGCGCGCAGGTGGTGCCATAGGGGCCCGGGTCGATCATCACCGCGTCCGCACCCGCCGATTCTGCGGCCCTGCGGGCATTCAGGCCGGCTGTGCCGGCCCCCAGGATGGCGACGTCAACGGTGCGGGTGGGCATGGCGGCTCCAAAGGAAGGGCGGGTCCGTCCAGGCCTACCCCGATGCGGGGCTGCGCTCCCATGTGCCGCCATCGCTTTGGGGCAAGAGCCCGGCGATGAAGTCGAGGTCTTCAGGCGAGGGCGGCTTGGCGAGCAAGGCCCGGGCGCCGACCTGCAGGGCCCGCCGGCGCATGGGCCCGCTGGCGGCGCCGCTGATCAGCACCACCGGCATCAGGTGCCCGCGATCGGCGATGTGCAGGGCGAGGTGAAAGCCGTCCATTCCCGGCATCATCACGTCGGAGAGCACCAGGTCGAAGCTCTGGCTCTTCAGCAGATCCAGAGCTTCTTCGCCGCTTTCGGCGCAAACGACCTTCCAGCCCCGCCCGGAGAGATGGCGAAACAAGGTCAAGCGAACCAGCTGGTCGTCATCGACCAGAAGGATCAGAGGGGGGCGCGTCAATCGCACTCCGGTAGCCGCGCCCCTAGCGTAGTCGGATCCCCCGGCTCTCTCAAGTTCGGATTTTGCCCTGGGGTCAAGCCCTGGCGCGTCCTGCGCACAGGCTGCTTCATCTCGCCCAGACGGCCTTGACGGGACAACGGCGAGGCAACGCGTGGGCCGCCCGCACCCTCAGCGGGGCCTGCGTTGCCCCAGCCAGATCAGGGCCGCCGCCGCCCCCAACAGGGTGAGGCCCCCCAACAGGGCCAGGGGTCGCGGCAGCACGCCAAAGACCCACCAATCCAGCAGGATGGCCCAGAGCGGCGCGAGGTGGGAGGCCGCCGAAACCGGGGCCGCCCGCTCCACCTGGTAGGCCCAGGTGATGAGCAGCTGCCCGAAGTGCGCGCCCAGCCCCACCCCCAGCAGCCAGGGCCACAGGTCGCTTTGGGGCAGGCCCGGCCAGCCCTCCTCCGCCAGCCCGATCCAGAGCCCGGCCGCCACGATGGAGAAGATCTGAAAGCCCAGGACGACGGTGCGGGGGTCTTCGGTGGGGCCCAGGGCCCGCAGCGCGGTGTGGGCCAGGGCGCTGCACAGCACCGCCACCAGGGCCAGCAGCCCGTAGCGGTTGCCCACGGCCAGCTGGGGCCCCAGGATGAGGGCCGCGCCCCCCAGGCCCACCAGCAACAGCAGCCACAACCAGGGGCTGGCCCGCTCTCGCCGACCCAGCAAGGTGGGCGCCAGCAGGGCCACCCCGACCGGCTGCAGGCGGTCCAGCAGGCTGAGGTCAGCCAGGCTCAGCCCCTGGGCGGCGGTGTAGAAGCAGCCCATGGCCAGGAAGCCAAAGACCACCCGCGCCAGAAAGACGGGGCGGTTCTGGATGGACCAGGGCGCCGCGCCCATGGCCACGGCGGCGATGGGCAGGCCGATGACCCCGCGCCACAGCATGATCTCCATGGCAGGCAGCTCGGCGCGGGCCACCTTGACGCAGGCGAACATGCCCGCGAAGAAGAGCACCCCCACCATCATCGCCAGGGGCCCCCGGGCAGCCCCCAGCCGCGCCCCGAGGCCCGTCATGGGCCCGAGGGGTCCGGGGACCGCCTTCCGACGCGGCCCATCGCGGCCACCGCCCCGATGCAAATGAGCGCCAGCAGCACATTCTGCCACATCGGAAGGCCCGCCTCGTCCAACCAGCCCAGCTCGGTCCCCGCCACCAGCAGCCCGTTGTTGAGCAGGTGCATGGACAGGGGAACCAGCAAGGACCCGCTGGCCAGGGCGGCGGCCGTGAACAGCATCCCCAGGACGCCCGTGGGCAAGATGCGAAAGATCATCAGGTGCAGCAGGCCAAAGAGCAGGCCCACCACCACCACCTGGGCCCAGCGCGGCAGGCTGCGCTCCAGCAGGCCGAGCAGGGTGCCGCGAAAGAGCAACTCCTCGCAGACGGCGGGCAGCAGGGCGAAGAGCAGCAAGGCGGGCAGCAGCCCGAGATCCACATCCATGGCGGCGGCGAATTGCCGAAGCGCCTCTTCGGGGACCGGCAGGACCGTGGCCTGCAGATCCATCACCAGCTGCCCCAGGCCCGGGGCCGCGCAGCCCGCCACGATGCCCAGGGCGAGGTCGGCGGGGTGGGGCCAACGCAGGCGCAGGGTGGACCGCCAGGGGCGGGCGAGCAGGGCCACCGTGGCAAGGGCCGGCAAGGCGATCAGCAGCAGCTGGCTGGCCAGCAGCCCAAGGGCCAGATCCCGCTGCTGCATGAGCTGGCCGAAGAACCAGAAGATCAGCAGCACGACCGCATAGAGGGCCAGGGCTTCGACATGGTAGCGACCCTTGGCGTAGCGGGCCTGGGCGCTGCCGCCACCCAGCAACACGCTCTCGCGGCCCACCAGCTTCTCGGCCAGAAACAAGGCGCCGCCGGCATGCACCGCCGCCCAGCAGAAGGCCCAGGCCCCCAGGCCCAGGCTCAGTTCGCCGGTCAAGGCATCCCGCAGGGCCACCGCCACCCCGGTGATGGGCAGCAAACCCACGGCCAGCCCCGACTCCAGCCCCGAGATGGCGGGGACGGCAGCCGGCGCCAGCACCACCAGCATCAGCGGCAAGGACATGGCCTGGCCCGAGCGGTAGTCGGTGGCGAAGCTGGCGGCGGCCACCATCAGGGCGGAGAGCTCGACCACCAGCGGCAGGATGAGCAGCGCGGCCAGGGCGGCCGTGCCCGGCCCGAAGCGGATGGCGGTCTCGGAGCCCGGCAGGCGGAAGTGCCCGGTCATGGCGCTGGCCGACAGGGTCGCCACCGCCAGCAGGGAGATGGCCGCGGTGGACAAGAGCACCACCAGGAACTTGGCCCGCAGCACCTCGCGGCGCTCGACGCGGGTGGTGAGGATGGTCTCGAGGGTGCCCCGCTCCTTCTCCCCGGCGATGAGGTCCAGGGCGGTGTAGAGCCCGCCCGACAGCACCAGGAAGACCAGCATGAGGGGCAGGATCCGACCCAGGACCGCGCCGGCCCGGGCGGCCTCGGTGGCCTGGTCCTCCCAGGTCAAGGCGACCAGCGTATCGGGCTGCACCGACAGGCCCTGGCTGGCCCAGGCCTCGGCCTGGTCGCTGCTGCGCTGCCGTTCCAACACGGTCCGCAGCCGGTCCCGGGCGTTGCGCCCGTCGCGCTTGTCGCCCCGGTAGCGCAGCTCGGCGCCCCGACCGGGCCCCTCTGGCAAGATCAAGGTAGCATCGGCATCTTCGGCCTCTGGCCCCGCCGCGTCCACCACCCGCAGGGCGTCGCCCGGCAGCAGCCAGGCGGCCAGCTCCGGCGGTCCGGCGATGGTCAGCTCGCGGCTCTCGGCCTTCTCGGCGTTGGCCCCCTGCATGGCATCCATGCCAAAGAACAGCGCGGGATAGGCCAGAACCGGCACCACCAGCATCAACAGAAGGGCCAGCGGATCTCGCAGGATATAGCGCAGCTCCCCGCGAAAGAGGACGCGCAGGGCCGCGTTGGGGCTCAGCGCCTTCAAGGGCGTTCCAGCCGGGCGGCCTCGGCCCCTTCCACCAGGGTGGCGAAGATGTCGCCCAACCAGGTCTGGCCGGTGCGCGCCCGCAGACCCTCGAGGTGGTCGTCGGCCAGCACGCGGCCACGGTGCATGATGGCCACCCGGTCGGCCAGGCGCTCGACCTCGGACAGGATGTGGCTGCTGAAGAGCACGCAGTAGCCCTCGTCCCGGGCCCGCTCGATGAAGTGGATGAAGTCCCGGGCCACCAGCACGTCCAAGCCATTGGTGGGCTCGTCGAGAATGAGGATGGGGGGCGCGTGTACGATGGCGCGGGCGATGTTGACCTTCTGGGCCATGCCCGTGCTCAGGCGGTCGCATCGCTGGTCGGCGAAGGGGCGGATGCTGAGCTGATCGAGCAGGGCCTCGGTGCGGGCGGCGGGGTCCTCCACCCCTTGCAGCACGGCGAAGTAGTGAATCATCTCCTTGGCCGTCAGCCGCTTGTAGAGTCCGGTGGTGGTGGAGAGGTAGCCAATGGAAGCCCGCACCCCTGCGGGATTCTCGCGCACCTCATGGCCGTTGAGCACCGCGGTGCCCGAATCCGGCGACAGCAGCGTGGCCAGCATGCGCAGGGCGGTGGTCTTGCCCGCGCCATTGGGCCCCAGCAGCGCAAAGACCTCGCCGGCGCGGCAAGAGAAGCTCAGCCCGTCCACCGCGTCCACGGGCTCGGGGGTGTAGAAGCGCTTGCGCAGGTCGGTGACCGCGATCATCGGGGGGGCCGGGTCCATCAGCGGTCCTTGGAAGCAAAGAGACGCAACCAGCGGGGCACGACCCCACCAAAGAGCCAGGCCTCGGAGCGCACCACGCTGGCGCAGACGCCCACCAGGGCCGCGGTCAGGCCTCCGTTGACCAGCAGGGCGACGGCCATGGGCAAAGCGGCGACGCCCTCGCCCGAGGCCGCGTCCCGCAGCAGCAAGACGAGGTTGCCCACGGGGATGGCGGCGGTGGCCGGGCTGAGGTCCACCTCGGGCATCACGCCGATCATGCCGGGCAGCATCAAGAAGGTGGCCACGCTGGACACAGCGCCCTGGCCCGCCTTGAAGCTGCGGGCGGGCAAGGCCGCCAGGGTGAGGGCCGCCGCCGCCAGGGCCGAGGTGAGCAGCAGCAGGGGCACGCAGGCGGCGATGGCGCCCCAGTCCAGGTTCACGCCCAGATCGCCATCGGGGTTCAGCATGACCTGCACATGGGCGATGGTGAGGCTCATGGCCAGGGCGTTGCCGGCGGTGGAGAGCATGAGCAGCCCCATCACGGCCAGCACCTTGCCGGCGATGACAGCGCTGAGGGGCACCGCGGCCAGCAGCGTGGTCTCCAGGGTGCCGCGCTCGCGCTCGCCCACCACCACCTCCACCGTGGGCGCGACCCCAGCCAGCATCATGCTGGTGACCAGCACCATGGGCAGGGCCAGGCCCAGCAGCGTGGCCAACGAACGGCCCGGGGGCGCGTCGTCGGTCTCGGTGATCTCCCAGGGTGAGAGCCCGCCGACCTCCAGCCCCAACCGGGACTCCAAGGCGGCCTGCCGGGCCTCGCGCAGGCCATCCACCCGCTCGGTCAGCAGGGCCTTGGCCCCCTCGCTGCGGGGTCGGGTGCTGGTATAGCGGGCAAGGACGCTGAGCGCGTCGCCGTCCTCCTCCGCCAGAATATCGATGTCGGCCTCATCTTCATCGTTGATGATCGGCAGGAAGGGCGGCGCCATCACCGCGTCGAAGAGGTCGGCCGGGCCGGAGAGCGCCACCCGCGCCGGCTCGTCGGCCTGCAGCCCATCCCGCAGCAGGGTGAGCTGGATGAGACCCCAGAACAGCAGCGGGTAGAAGAGCAGCGGGAAGCCGAGGGTGAAGACCAGCACCTGCACATCGCGCAGCGCCTCCCGCAATTCGCGGGCGGCGACAGCGAGGGTTGAGCGCAAGGCGCCGGGCGCGGCCATGACGAGGCTCCTGTGGAGCAATTCAAGAGGGCGAGCGGATCAGATCGGGCGCGGACCGGCCCGAAGTTGCAGGCGCCGGGCGTCGGTGGGGCGCCGCAGCACCAGCTGCCAGGAGTCATCGGGGGAGGACTCCGCGTAGGGGCGCAAAGACACCACGGTCAGCCCCTCGGGGATCAGCGCGCGCAGCGCGTCTTCTGTCCAGTAGAGCGCGGGCAGGCCATCGTGCTCCTCGGCCGGCAGATCCCCTGCCCACAGGGTGTGCAAGGCGACCCCCCCAGGCAGCAGGATCTCGGCCTGGCGCGCAAAGGAGGCCGCCAGCTCGGCCGCGGTGAGGTGCTGCAGCACCTTGTTGGAGTAGATGCCGTCAAAGCGCCGTTGAGTGGCCAGGGTGCGCGCGTCCAGCTCCAGGAGATCGGCCTTGGGGTGGCGATCCTGGTAGCGCTCCAGAAAGACGATGGAGCGGTCGGTGCCGGTGGCACAGAAGTGCTGTCGGAGCAGGTCGAAGTCCTTGCCCGGCCCCATGCCCAGCTCCAGCACCATCGCGCCTTCGGGCAGCAGGGTCTTGAGGTGGTTGACATGCTGCGCGCCATCGATGGCTTCGGCCGCTGCGAGATAGGCGTCCACCCCTGCGTCGCTGTCGTATTGACCCATGCACCCTCCACGTCGGCCCGATGCTAACCCCTGCGGCCCAGGTCCTGCGCCGGCGCAGGGTCCTCGGGCCGGGCCCATGCTAGAATTCCTGCCCCCGGAGGTTGGATGCGCCCGCTGCTGCTCCCGCTCGCACTCTTGATCCCCCTGGCCTGCAATTCGGATCTGCGCTCTTCCCCAGATCCCACCCCGGCGCCGCCACCGGTGCAAAGCCAGCCCGTGGTCAAGGACCACATGAAGGCCCACTACGCCCTGGGCAAGGAAGCGATGACGGCCATCATCCGGGCAGACAGCGCCGCGGCCGCCGTGGGGGTGGGCTCTTTGGGCCCGCAGCCCAGCGCCAGCAGGAGCAAGGCGATGGTGCGCTTCACAGGCGGTCCCGGTCGAGGATGGCAAAGGTCTGGAGCAGGGCCATGCAGCGGTGGATCAGGGCGCCTTCGTCGGTCTGTTCGGCGGCGGCGAGGGCCAGCTGGGCCTGCACCCGCCCGTCCTTGGCCTGACCGGTCTGGTAGAGGGCCTGGGCCAGCAGGGCCCGGGCCGTGGCCTCGATCCGCCAGGCGCCAATACCCTCCACCTGGTTGAGAACACCGATGAGAAGCCCGATCCCAACGGTCCAGTCCTCAGCCTCCAAGGTGGAGACCGCGAGCTGCAGGTGAAGCTCTGGGGTGGAGGCGTCGGGGGTCATGGGGGCTCCTGCGCGAGGGCCGAGCATAGCCCGTGCGGCCGGCACGGCGGTGGCCACAGCCGGGGCGCGGCGATAGCGACGGCGCGGGGCCGGCTTCTGCGCGGGACCCTCAGCTATCCGCAGTGACGGAGGGTGGGCACCATGGGCGAATCGCACGACGAGCTGCGGGGAGAGGGCGGGGGCGACCCCACGGAGCGCCTGCCGCCCCTGTCGCAGGTGGACCGCAGCCTGATGGCCATCCTCGACCAGCTGCGCGACCAGTCTGGAGCGCAGCGGGCCAGCCTGTTCTTGCGGGATCCCGATACGGCCGAGGCCGTGACCCGGGTGGCCCACCTGCAGGAGGTGCAGGAGATCCGCATCCGCCCCGGAGAGGGCATCGCCGGCGCGGTGCTGGCCCGGGACGAGGTGCTGACCTGGCCGGGCAACGCGCCCGAGCCGGACCGCGGCGCGGTGGAGGCCACGGGCTACCGGCCCAAGACCGTGCTCGCCATCCCCCTGCACCTCGAAGACCAGGCTGTGGGCGTACTGGAGCTGCTCGACGCCGACAGCGAGGCCATCAGCGACCCGCGCTCCATGGCCCGGCGCCGCGCCCTGCGCCTGGCGGGCCGCCTGGAGCACATCCTGGCCAATTCCAGCCTCGCCGCCCAGCTTCGCCCCCGGGGCGAGCGGCTGGTGCGCCTGCAATATGCCTATGAGGGCTTGATCGGGGCCTCCCCCGAGATGCGCCGGGCCTTTGCCCTGGCCGCCCGCGTCGCCACCACCGACGTCTCCATCCTGGTCACCGGCGAGACCGGCACGGGCAAGGAGCTCTTCGCCCGCGCGCTGCATGCCAACAGCAAGCGGGCCCACGGGCGGCTGGTCAAGGTGGACTGCGGGGCCATCCCCGAAAACCTGATTGAGAACGAGCTCTTCGGCCATGAACGCGGCGCCTTCACCGGCGCGGAGGGGGCCGCCGCCGGCCGCTTCGAGGAGGCCCACGAGGGCACGCTCTTCCTGGACGAGGTGGGGGAGCTGACCTTGAGCGCCCAGACCCGGCTGCTGCGGGTGCTCAACGACCGGGTCATCCAGCGCCTGGGCGGCGGCAAGGAGCGTCCCGTGGACTTCCGCCTGATCTCGGCCACCCACCGGGATCTGGGCGAGCAGGTTCGGGAAGGCGGCTTCCGCATGGACCTGATGCACCGCATCAAGGTGGTGCGCATCCGCCTGCCCAGCCTGCGCGAGCGCGGCACCGAAGACATCCTGCGCCTGGTCGAACACTTCGCCCAGGTCCACGGCAGCCGCCACGCGCGGCCGGTCAAGGCCATCCCCGCCGAGACCCAGGGCATGCTCAGCCGCTACGCCTGGCCCGGCAATGTGCGCGAGCTGTCCCACGCGATCGAGTCGGCGGTGGTGCTGTCCCCCGACGGCGTGTTGACCCCCGACCTCTTCGACCTCGACGGCTTCATCGACCCCATCGCATCGGCGACGGCCAGCTCGGAGCACCCCTTCGCCGACGAGCCCAGCATGGAGGAGGTGGAGCGCCGCTACCTGGCCTACCTGGTGGAGCGCCACGAGGGACGCCGCCAGGAGATCGCCCAGATCGCCGGCATCGGCCGCAGCACCCTGTGGCGGCGGCTCAAGGAGATGGGCATCGAGTCCTGAATCTGGCGGCAACGGGCTTTATTTGCCCATTTTCAGCTCTACCCCCTCGCGTGCGGCAAAGACCTGCGTGCCGCCCTGCATGCGCAGGACGCGGTCGCGACAATGCTCGATCTTGCGGTCCACATCGTCGTCGGACTGCATGGGGTCGTGGTGGAAGATGGCCAGGCGCTTGACGTCGGCCAGCACCGCGAGGTCTACCGCCGACGTGGCCCGGCTATGCCCCCAGCCGATGTGCTTGGGGTATTCGGCCTCGGTGTACTGGCCATCGCAGATGAGCAGATCGGCCCCTCTGCAGAACTCCACCAGATCGGGCGGTGGACGCCGCAAGACGCCCGGGTCCAGGCGGCTGCGGGACTGGTTGGTGAGCACCTGGTCCAGCTCGTGGTCGGTGGCGTAGACCACCCGCCTGCCCTCCCACTCGAAGCGGAAGGCGTAGCAGCCGCCGGGGTGGGCGACGGGGATGGCGCTGACCGCCACACCTTCGATGACCCGGTGCCCATCGCCCAGGTGGCCGGGTTCGATGTGGGCGCCCAGATCGCTGAACTGTACGGGAAAGTAGTCCGATAGCTGCTGCCCGTTGAGCAGCCGGTACATGCGGGTGTCGCCGTCGCGGGCGCCATAGACCGTGATGCGCGTGGTGGGCACATAGGCGGGCCCGAAAAAGGGGAAGCCTTGGATATGATCCCAATGTGCATGGCTGAAGAGCATATGCAAGGAGATCGGCGCGCCCCGGGACTCCTGCATGAGCTGGGTGCCCAGGCCGCGAATGCCGGTCCCGCCGTCGCAGATGAAGCGGGTGCCGTTGACGCGGATCTCAACACAAGGGGTGTTGCCGCCGTAGCGGGAGGTTCGGTGTCCTGGGGTTGGGATGCTTCCGCGCACCCCCCAGAACCTCACGAAGAAAGACATCCGGCCCCCCGACGAAAGACAAAGACGAGGTCGCCTACCTGTAGCAGATCCCCATCGCACAAGACCGCGGCATGCACCTTGACCTGGTTCAAATAGAGCCCGTTCTGGCTGTCGAGGTCCGTCACGGTCACCTCGGGGCCCTGGCGGGAGAAGCGCAAATGGCGGCGCGATACCAGCGCCGACCGCACCCGGCAGCTCACCCCGTCGCCGCGTCCCAGGACCGCCTCGTCCTGGTCGAGCTCAAAGACCAGGGGCAGGCCCGGTCCTCGAACGAGCTCGAGCACATCGGCCCGGTGGGGCGCCGCAAGCCCAAAAGGTTGGGCCACCGCATGGGTCGCCGTCGGTTCGGCGGTCCAGGTGTCCGTCCACGCGTCGTCAGCCATGCTCCGCTCCCACCGATGCCCCTCAACGATAATCCACCCGCGAGGTCATGGCAGTCTGCGCGAGGAGATCCGCCCTCCCGCAGGCTGACAGCGCCGCGAGGACCGTGGCAAGATCCGCTGATGGACATCAATCCGATCGCTGCGGCCGTACCGGCCTTCTTCCTGATGATCGGGCTGGAGTGGGCCTGGTCCCGGGCCAGGGGCCAGCCGGTCTACCGGCTCAACGACGCGCTGACGGATCTGTCCTGCGGGATGAGCAGCCAGGCGGCGGGGCTCTTCTTTGTCGCTGCGGCAGCGCTTGCCTATGACGCCGTCTTTCGCAATTTTGCCTGGATTGCGCTGCCGGCGGACGCCGCATGGGTCTGGGTGGGCAGCTTCGTGCTGCTGGACCTGCTCTATTACCTGTGGCATCGGGCGAGCCACCGCGTAAACCTGCTGTGGGCCGCCCATGTCGTGCACCATCAGAGCGAGGACTACAACCTCGCCGTGGCCCTGCGACAGGCCTTCTTCACCAGCCTCACGACGCTGCCCTTCTACCTGCCCCTGGCCCTGCTGGGCGTGCCCACCCATATCTGGGCCCTCTGCCTAGCCCTCAACACCCTCGGGCAATTCTGGATCCACACCCGGCTGGTGGGGCGCCTGGGGCCGCTGGAGTGGGTGTTGAACACGCCGTCGCACCACCGCGTGCACCACGGCATCAACCCCAGCTGCATCGATCGCAACCACGCCGGGATCTTCATCGTCTGGGACCGCCTGCTGGGCACCTTTGCGCCCGAACCCGACGAGGAGCCGGTCTACGGCACGGTCAGCCCCCTGCACAGCTGGAATCCCATCTGGGCCAACTTCGCCACCTGGGTGCACTTGTGGAAGCTCAGCCGCTCCTGCACCCGCTGGTCGGACCGGCTCTATGCCTGGGTGGCCCCGCCAGAGTGGCGCCCGGCCGAACAAGGGGGCCCCGTCACCATTCCCGAGGTCCACCGCCAAGGGCGCCCGCTGTGGGACAGCCAGCCCTGGCGGGGCGCGCAGGCCTATGTGCTGGCCTCCTGGCCGGCGGCGGCCCTGGCCATCGGCCTGGTGGTGCAGTTCCAGGCCTCGCTGACCCTGGGCGCCCGCCTCGCGGCCGTGACGCTCTTCCTGGTCACGGTGGCGGTGTGGGGAGCCCTGCTGGAGCGGCGGCGCTGGGGCCTGCTGCTGGAGACCGGCCGGCTGCTGGCCCTGACCGCCCTGGTGGGAGGGCTGGCCTGGACCGGCAGCTTGTCCCTGGCGGCTGCGGTGCTGGCCCTGGCGCTGCTCTTCCTGAGCGCGGTGGGCCTGGGGGCCATCGCCCGAGGTGCGGGGGCCGAGGCGCGGGCCTAGGACCCCACCAGGGCAAAGAACTCGCCGTGGTCGGCGCAGAAGTCGCGAAAGCCCAGCAGCAGCTGGCGGCGCAAGGCCGCGTGGCGCGAAGCCGGCGTATAGGCGAAGGCCTTGTGCACCCCGCGCACCGCCCAGTCGAAGTGGGCGGCCTCGGCGCCCCCGCCTGCGCCGGAGTGCACCCGCACCCAGTGCCAAGCCTTGTGCCACTGACCCGCCACCTCGACCTCTGTCGTCTCGAGGGCCGCCACCAGGGCGGGCTGCAGGCGGCGCAGCGCCTGGTCGATCAGGGTGAATTCCTCGTCGGCCAGCACCTCGGAGCCCAGGTGGTAGCCCATGGATCGGAAGATCTGGCCCGCGCGGTCCGGGGTGCCGGACCCATAGCCCACGGCCACCCGGTCACAGAGATCGGTCAACCAGGGCGGCTCCGCGAAAATACGCTCCAGGTCTTCATTCTTACTGAGTCCGACCGCCCCTTGGGAGCGGGCCACCTGCACCAGCCCCTTGAGCATGGCCTGGGCCAGGCAGCGGTGGGTGTCGCGGTGGGGGGTCACGCGGTCGTCGAACTCATCCCGCGCGGCATCAAAGAAGTAGCTGGCCACCAGCACGCTGCGGTCCGCCGCCCCGGGCACCGCCTCGGCCTCGTCGCGAAAGAGCCCGCGGCCCCGAGCGATCTTGCCCGCGAGGCTGGCCACACCGGCGCCAAAGAGCGTGTTCCAGGTGGCGTAGCGGCCGAGGAAGGTGGCCAGGCGTACGGGGTCGGCCGCGGCTGCTTGCACGCGCTCCAGCACCCGGGCATTGCCCGCCGCAAAATCATATTCCTGGCGAAGATCGGCCGCAGTCAGGCTCAGCGCGGGGGCGTTGAACATGGGGGCTCCGAGGGGCTTCAGCCGGCGGCTTGTCTTCGGGCGGCGGCCGCCTTGCGCTGGGGGGCGAAGAGGTCGGCCAGCTCCGCCTCCACCGCGAGATCGAGCTGCTCTTCTACCTTCATGCGCTCCACCGCGTCGTTGAGCTGCACCGAGACATCGCCCGAGGTCGGGTTGGTGACCACCCGCTGGTAGAGCTCTTCGAAGGTGTCGACCATGGACAGCATGGCGGCCTCGACCGAGGTGGCCCGGCTCCACAGGCTCTCGCGGCGCAACAGGATGCGTTCGAGGTCGCCGGCGGCCTTTTCGAGGCGGGCGCGGTCGGCCGGCTCGGCCACATTGGGCAGCTGGGACTGGATGTCGCGCAGCTGCCGCTCCACCCTGCCCCGGTCCAGGCTCTGTTGGCGATCCTGCATCACGAGGCGGGCCAGCCACAGGCCCAAGAAGTCCACCGTGGCGTCGTCCAACCGCTCGACGTCGCGTTGGGACAAGGAGGTCTTGCGGTTCTCGGCGATCTGCCGCAGGGATGCCAGGTGCTGCCGCATGCGGTTGTAGGCGGGCCAGTGGCCGCCCGCGCTGTCCCCCAGGCGCCGCTGAATCTCGTCAATCAGGTGCTGGCGGGCCTTTTCGCGCCTTGCCAGCCGCTTGCGCCGGTTCACCGACTCTTGGAAGACCGGGGAGGAGGGCACAAAGAGGGCCGCGATGGCCTCGGCCGCCGCAAAACCGAGCAGGGGGAGGGCGCCGATGCCCAGGCCCAGGGGGATGCTCAGCAGGGCCGCCGCGCTCAAGGCAGCCAGGGCCCCGCCGACGCTGGCCTGGTGGGTGACCATCTCCTTGAGGTAGGAGATCTCTTCGGGGGGCTCTGCACCCTGCCAGATGGGCGACGACTTGGACACGCCAGGGGCCTCCGCCGTCCTTAGAGGGTGACCCGCACCTGGCCGCGGGCGCCGGCCTGGTGCAGATGCGACAGGACGCGCTCTTCAAGCCGCGTTTTTTCCGTGGTGCGTTGCCAGGTGGCGGAGCGGGGCCGGGGCTCAGCGATGGAGAAGTCGTCGGCGATGCCCGCGGGGGAGGAGGACATCACGATGACCCGGTCGCCCAGGACCAGGGCCTCGGTCACATCGTGGGTGACGAAGACCACCAGGCAGGGCCGCCGGTTGTACAGCTCCACCAGCAGGCGCTGCATCTCTTCGCGGGTCTGGGCGTCCAAGGCGCCAAAGGGCTCGTCCATCAGCAGGATGCGGGGTTCGAGCACCAGGGCCCGCGCCAGGGCCACCCGCTGGTTCTGGCCGCCCGAGAGCTGCGAGGGCAGCAGGGCCTGCTTGTCGGCCAGGCCCACCGCTTCGAGCAGGCGGTCCACCCGCTCCCTGGCCTCGGCCACCGGCACCCGCTTGCGCCACAAGGCGAGGCGAAAGGGGAAGGCCACATTCTCGCGCACATTCAGGTCGGGGCGGTTGGCATAGCGCTGAAAGACCATCACGGCGTCGTCGTGGGCGCCGTGGCAGGGCTGGCCGTCCAGCAGCACCTCGCCGCTGGTGGGGGTCGTCACGCCGATGGGCCGCACGCCGCCCATCATGCGAAGCACCGTGGACTTGCCGCAGCCCGAGGGCCCCAGCAGCATGTTGATGCCGGGCCGGTCGAAATTCAGCGAGAGGCCATCCACCACGCGGTTCACCCCTTGGCCGTCGGCGGCGGGGTACTCCTGCACGATGTCGCGAAGCTCCAGGCTGACGGCCGGAGCGGGGCTGGCGGCGTCGGTCATCCGGCCACCTCCCAGGGGTAGAGCTTCTTCTTGAGGGCGATCATGGCCTGGTAGGTGGCGAGGGCCAGCCCGACGATCACGAAAATCCCGACAAAGACCTGGTCCATCGCCGAAAATCGCCGCGCATTCTGGATCAGCTGACCCAGGCCCCGCTCGGCGTTGACGTACTCGGCGACGGTGATGTAGGTCCACATGATGGACACGCTGACGATGACCGCGTCGGCTACCCGAGGCATGGCCACCGGCAAGACGCTCAGGCGCACGGCCTCCCAGGGCGTGGCGCCCAGGTCCCGCGCGCTGATCCAGTAGGTGCTGGGCACCGACTGCAGGGCGTCCCGCACCATGGGCACCAGGTAGACCACCGCCCCCAGGAAGAGGAAGCTGATCTTCATGCTCTCGCCGATGCCCAGCCACATGACGAGGATGGGCAGCACGGCCACGATGGGGGCGGAGCGGAAGGGGTCGACCAGGGGGGAGAGGGCCGCGTTGACCTTGGGGCTGGCCCCCATGAGCACCCCCACCGGCACGCCGATCAGCACCACCAGCATGCCGGCGAGCAGCACCCGGCCGGTGCTGTAGAGGGTGGCGGTGAGCAGCAGGCTCTCGCCCCGGTCGGCATCCCAGGCCAGCCGAAGGAAGGCGCTGCCCACCGCCCAGGGCGCGGGCAGCTTGCCCGGCGTCACCAGGCCCGCCCCCGAGAGCACCGACCACAGCAGCAGGACAGAGCCCGCCGCGCCCACGGCGAGGCCCCGGCGGGTCGCGTCCTCGAGCGGGGCATAGGGATTCCACATGGGCGCGCCTAGCGGGAGTGGACGGCGACGCGGGTGGTGCGGTTCATGGCCCGGCACCCCTCCAGATCAACCCCGTCCGCGCTGGGGTTCTTCTCGTCGCAGATGGGCTTGTCGGGCCCATTTCCGACGATGATGAAGCGCTCGCGGGGGAATTCCCACTGGCTGACCAGGTAGGACACCACCGCGTTGGCCCGCTCCTCGCTCAGCCGCAGGTTGGTCGCGCGGCCACCGGTGGAGTCCGTATTGCCCGAGACCTCGAAGTAGGCCGAGCCATTGCTCTCGATCAAGCTGACCATCTCCTCGTCGATGGTCTTTTCGGAGCGCTTGGTCAGCTCGGCCGAACCGACGGTGAAGTTCACGGTCACCGGCTTGGTGAGCTGGGGCGCGACCTGGGTGGCCTCCTTGGCCTGGGCCTCGGTGAAGGTGAACTCGGGCTCTTTGGCCTGGGTCTGGGCCGCCTGGTTCTCGGCCAGCAAGCGCTGGATATACTTGTATTCGAAGGAGTCGGCAGGGTTGATGACCGGTGAGTTGGGGTTCGCAAGCGCCCCGGCCGCCCGGTAGATCCCGTCGAATTTCTTGTAGACCCGCTCATAGTGGTTGGTGCCACCGGCCAGGCCCAGGATGCGGGCGTTGTCTTCGAGGCCGGTCCACACCAGGCTGGAGAAGAGGGACTTGACGAAGGGTCGGCCCTCGTCCTTGGCCAGCAAGCTGAAGAATTCCTCGGTCTTGACCAAGGCGTCCACCGCCTGGTCGGGGTTCTTTTCGGCGGCGTCCACACCGGCCATCCACCCGCCCACAAAGGCGCCAAAGGTGGCGTCGTTCTGCGGGTTGTTGAGGTGGCGGCTATCGCAGACCATCACGTCATAGATCAGGTTTGTGGCCGTCTTTGTGGAGTAGACCACATGGGCGCCCGGCACCTTCTTGAGGGCAAGCGAGAGGTCGGGATCCCACAGGGCGATGGCGTCCACCTGCCCGCCTTCAAAGGCCGCGCGCACCCCTGCGGTGCCCTCTTCGGCGTTGATGTAGATCTGCTTGATGGACTGCTTCTTGCGCGCCGAGAGGGAGGAGCTGTCGATGGCGTCGATGACCATGCCGTGGCTGGGCGTGTATTGCAGCAGCGCCACCTTCTTGTCGACCAGATCCTCGACCCTGCGGATATTGGGGTCCTTGGCCAGGATGGCGTCGGCGCCTTGGGTGTTGTCCACCACCATGACCGCCCGGCCGTCGTAGCCGGCGTTGCGCAGGTTGGGCTGCTCCTGGGCCCAGAAGTCGCTGGTGCGCCAGGCGCAGTGGGCCGTCTCTGCGCCGAAGATCGTGGCCAGGGTGGGGATGTCGTCCTGGATGATGAACTCGATATTCAGGCCCATCTGGTCGTAGATGGAGCCAGGGCGGGTGGTCAGGCTGTCGCCATTGGCCACCAGGGCCGGGGCATAGCCGTGAAAGCTGACGATGGAGACCTTGAGGGGGTTGCTGGCCGAGCCCAGGGCCCCACCTTGGGCCACCTTGCCCGAGCTGGCCGCCCCAGGGGTGGCCGCACCCGGGTCCGATCCGACACCGGGCGCGCCTTCGCCACCCGCTTTGCCGACGAGGTCCTTGAGGCCGAGGTGCCAGGCGGCAGCAGCGGTGACCGAGAGGATGGCGACGGCCATCAGGCCCTTGGCCATGGGAGTGAGTCGGGCCATCGTTCAGCCTCCGGTGGAAGGGGGGGGTGATGCGGCCGGCGCGCCGAAGCTGCGCATGACCTCGTGCAGGCGCTCGATCTCTTGGTCGATGCGCAGGATCTGGTGGCTGGCTTCATCCTGCGCGCCACGCAGCTCTTGCCGCAAGTTGGCCTTGCGTTCGGCCACCTGCTGGATCTCGGCCTGAAGCTGGTCTTCCAGCTCGCGGATCTGCTGGCGGATGGTCTCGGAGGCCTGGTTCTGGTAGGCGTCCTCGGCGGCCACCTGGGCCTCCGCCTGTTCAGAGAGGGCCACCAGCCGCTGGTTCACGCCCTCTTTGGCCCGGCGCAGGGCATCGGTCTTGCGTTGGGCGTCCATGACCGGATCGTCGATGGTCCAGGTCTCGTCCGCCGCGTCCATGGCCTGCACCGCGACCTTGCGGGTGTGGGGATCCATGGCCCGCAGGCCCTCCAGCAACTTGAGCAGCTTCTCGGCCGGAAAGGGCGAGGTGGGCACCCCGGCCCGGGCATAGACCTGGGCGAGGTCCAGCTCGGTTCCGGCGGGCACGGCGACGGCCTCGACCGGGGCAGGGGCAGGGGCAGGGGCAGGAGAAGCGGCGACCCCCGTTGACTGCAAGATGGCGTCGATCTCGTCGGCGTCGGGCAGGCCCCGATCGTCGTCGGCCGGGCGCGAAGCGCCATCGAGTTCGACCAGGCCCATCTTTTCGAGCGCTTTCATGAACTTGCTCAATGGACCTCCTGGCACCCCATCAGGGTGGAGCCCACCGGGAGTATCGGGCTTGTCCCTGGGGGCGCAAGGGGGGGGAGGACCTTGCCGGGCGCGGGCCCGGCGATGCGGGGCCCCCGGGGCGGACCTTCGAGGCGGGATCAGCGCCCCGGCAAGGCGCCCGACGCCCGGAGACGGGCGGCGAGGGCGGCGCTGACCCGGGCCTGGGCTTCGGGGCGCAGATGCCAGGCGCTGTCGAAGTCCTCGGCCGACAGCTGAAGCGCCTCCAGCCCCTCGACCCGGGCGCCCCGGGCCGCCAGCCAGGGCCACAAGGCGTCGTATCGGGCGGGGGTCGCCCCCTCACCCGGGCGACGCGGGGGCCGGATGACCCAAAGCTGCGCCCCCCCCTTTTCGACCTCGGTGAGCAGGTCGGGCAACAAGGACCGATCGGGCGCCTGAGGCGCAGGATCCCGGCCGGCCACCTGCCCCGCGCTGGGGGCGCCGGGAAGCACCTGGAAGCGCGCGTCGGGGTCGGCCGGCAGGAGGGCGAGGGGGTCGGGTCCCAGGGACTCCGGCGGGGCGCCCAGCCCCTCGGCAGCCGCCAGCAGCCGCCGCCGCGCGCGCTCCCGCCCCCGCAACAGCAAGGGCAGGGGACCTGGCGAGAGGGTCCCTCCAAGCGCCCTCTCAACCAGATCGGGGTCGGGGCCGCTCATCAGGGTCAGCAGCAGGCCCTGGTCCACCTCGGCCACCAGGCGGACGCCCAAGAGGCTCTGGGGTGGGGCATAAAGCAGCACCACGGCGGGGCGATGGCCGGCACCCAAGACCCGGTGCCGCAGCGCCGCCAGCCAGTGGGCCGGCTGGCTGCCTTGCAAGATGAGATCACCCACCGGCAGGCCCAAGGCATCCTGCAAGGCCTGCGGATTGACCGCGGAGCGGGCCACGGAGTTGCCCAATACAAGCAGGGCGACCCCATCGGGAATACGCCCTGCGAGCGGATCTTCAAGGCCAGTGCCCCCAGGCTGACCCAGGTAGGCCAAGCGGCCCAGCCCAAGTGCGAGGACCAACAAAAAGGCCAACCCGGCCGCGGCCAGGGAGCGGGCGGCCGGCGCGGGGTTCTTGGGGGAAGCTGCCACCCTCCCTGGCTATCCGGCCCGGGCGTTGGTGCGCGGAGCCCTTGCCCCCGAAGCGGCCCAGCCCTACCCTCGCTGCGGGTCATGCCCCCCGGCCGGAGCCCCGATGCAGCACGTCGTCTTTCACAATATTGGCCACCACGAGATCTACTTTGGCGATGGCGCGCCGGATTCCGAGCTGGTGCGGCCATCGGGCGGCGTCTTTCGGGGGCTGGGGGAGGCCCTGCTCGAGATGGGCGCCGCGGACCGCGCCACCCTGAGCGACGATGGCCGGCTGCTGCTGCTGCCTTCGCCTCTCTCCAGTCGCGTGCTGGGCGCCGCCGCACCCGACCGGCCGCTGGATCGGGCCCTGCTCAGCCTGCTGCCAGCGGCGCTGTCCCAGGTGGAGGCCACCCTGCAACCCGGCGATCACCTGGAGCTGCGCCTGCTGTCGTCGGGCACCGAGCGCGCGGGCAGCACGCCGCTGGGCCTGGGGGAGCTGTTGGCCCGCTACGCCCGCCTGCGCTGGGCGCGCGACGGTCGGGCCGCAGAGACCACAGTGGAGGTCGATCACCTGGGCCGCGATGCCTTCAAGCTGGACGCCACCACCTTGCACCGGCGCATCGACGGGCCGCTGCGCGCCCACGCCAGCAGGCTGGCCGAGGCCACACCCCACGGCTGGCGGGCCAACCTGACGGTCTGGCTGTCGTCGAGCACGGGCACAGCCGCCATGGTGTCGGGCCTGGTGGCGGCCCTGGCGCGCTGGCAGCCCCGGCTGGTCACGGCCTCCAATCCCCGGCAGCACCCGACCGCCACGGGGTCGGGCAGCTGGAGCCAGACCCAGTGCCGGGTGAGCCAGCTGCACGACCTGAGCGGCAACGTGCCGCTGGATGCGGCAGATCTCGACCTGGCAAGCAGGATGGCCGTCACCGAATTGCGTACTTGGAAAGATGAGTTTCTGGAGAAGCGCCCCAAGCGCGCCCACGAAGAGAGCGAGGACGAGGAGCAGCGCTTCTGGTTCCGAAAAGGCCAGCAGGAGGTGCTGGCCACCGTCGTCGTCAAGGGGGAGTCCGGCTTCCGCGCCCACCGGGGGGTCAACCTCGAGGTGTCGCTTCCCACCGGCTCGCTCTGCGCAGAGCGCAACGCCGTGGGCTCGGCCATCGTCGCCAACCCGCGCCTGCTGCGCAAAGACATCCAGGCGGTCGCCGTCCTGGGCCTGGGACCGACCGCCCACCGCCTGGGCCCCTGCGGCGCCTGCCAGGAGTGGCTGCGCAAGGTGGCCGAGGTCAACCCCGCCTTGCAGGTGCTGGTCTTTGATGATGCGGAGATGAAGACCGTCTACCACCACCCCCTGCCCACGCTGTGAGCCCTCAAAAGGCGAAGTAGACGAAGTCCCGCGCCGTGTCCCGGGCAAAGACCCCGACCGCCAGCACAAGCAGCGCGACCAGCGCCCCCTTGCCCACCGCCGCCAGCACCCCTGGGCGGCTCCAGCGGCGCTCCAGCCAGCCCCCCAGGCCCAGCAACAGCCCGCCCGCGAGCGCCACCCCCAAGACCCGGGCCGCCTGCCCGGCAGCCCCAGGGTCAGCCTCCCACGGCAGGCGCCCCAGCAGCGCGAGGCTGTCTCTGCCATCGGGCATGCGAAAGATCAGCATGCCCACCAGCACCAGGGCCTGGGTGAGGGGCACCGTGGCCAGGGGCGCCCAGCGGTGCTCCCGCATGCGACGGGGCAAGCGCTCGCTGAGCAGGCGCCAGGCCAGCAGCACCAGCGCAAACCAGGCCCCCCACAGCAGGAAACGGGGCTGGGCCCCATGCCATAGCCCCGCCAGCAGCAGGGTGAGCCCGCCGGCGGCCGCCGACCGCAGGCCGCCCCCAGGGCCCCGCAGCGGCCGGTAGACGTGGTCGTGCATCCAGGAGGTGAAGGTCATGTGCCAGCGCCGCCAGAAGGCGCCCGGGCTATCCGCCAGAAAGGGCCGGTCGAAGTTGGCAGACAGGCGAAGACCCAGCAGCCTTCCAGCCCCCCGGGCCAGATCCGTATAGCCCGAGAAGTCCGCGAAGATCTGCACGGCAAAGGCCAGGGTAGCCGCCCAGATCAAGCGCGGGGCGCCCATTTCCATCGAATAGACCCGGTCCACATACAGGCCCAGGCTGTCGGCCACCACCACCTTCTGAAAGGCCCCCCAGGCCAGCAGCGCGAGGCCGTCGGCGACCTCCTGGGGCCGCGGGCGCCGCAGGCCCTCCACCTGGGGCAACAGGTCCCGGGCGCGCTCGATGGGGCCGGCGACCAGCTGGGGAAAGAGCGCGACAAAGGTGGCCACATCCAGCAAGCTGCGGCGCGGCGCGAGGCGACCGGCGTAGACATCCAGGCTGTAGCTGAGGCTCTGGAAGGTGTAGAAGGAGATGCCCACCGGCAGGGCCATCCACAGCGGCGGCCCCGATCCGGTCAGGGCCTGGGCCACCGGCGCGGCCAGCTTGAAGGCCCCCAGCAGGCCCAGGTTGCCCAGCAGGCTGAGGCCCAGCAGCCAGCGCCGTTCGGCCGGCCAGCGCCCCATGCCCAAGGCGCAGCCCCAGTCCAGCAGGATGGAGGCGCCCAGGAGCAGGGGCCACCAGGGGACCAACCAGCCATAGAAGAGCCCCGAGGCCGCCAACAACCACAGCTTGCGCGGCCGGCCCCCGGGCAGGACCCAGGCCCCGACCACCGCCACCGGAAGAAAGACGAGGAAGGGGAGCGAGGCGAAGTTCAAAGGGGACCGTCAGCGCGCAGGCGGCCCAGGATAGCGCGCGGGCGCCCGCGGGTTCAGGCGAGCAGGTCCACCCGCCGGGTGCTGCCCACCGCGCCGTTCTCTCCCACCCAGAAGCTCATGGCCCGCTGTTGGGCCGAGGGCTGGCCGTCGGGCCCCCGCAGCTGGAAGGCGGCCGAGACCGACCCGACAAAGAGGGCGCCGACACCGCGGCTGGCCAGGGCCACCAGGCGCCCGCCATCAGGCGTGTGCTCCCACAGGGCCAGCCGCGACCAGGCGGCGTCGCCGGCGTCCACGAAGCCATTGCCATCCTGGTCCAGCCGCGCCAGCTCGCTGTAGCCGTCGTTGGTGGTGGGCCCGAAGAGCTCGCTGCCATCGGTGAGGCTGCCATCACCGTCGCGGTCATCTACCAGCCAGGCGGAGGTGGGCCCCAGGCCCGGCAGCCGCTCCAGGTCACCATCCAGGTCCAGGTCCAGCAGGGGACCGTCGTGGGTGGTAGAGGTGCCGGGAAGGCCGAAATCGAGCACCAACGGGTCTTTTACGGGGGCGGCAGCATCGCCGAAACGCAGCGTCTCGACGCTCTCCTTGCGCTCGAAGCGCTCCTGCATGCGCTTCAGGTCGAGCTTGAGGGTGCGGCCATCTTCGGTCTTGAGGGTGGCCGAGATGTGCACATCCGTGCGTTCGAAGCTCTCGCGGGTCTCTTTGCGTTCGACGATGACGCCCCAACCGGCGCGATCAGGGGGGGCCATAGCCCCCGCTTCGGCCCGAAGCTCGGCGAGGGCCTCCTCCTGATCGGCGTCCAGCTCCTTGGGGTCGAGCAGCTCGACCTTGCGCCCGGTCATCGCCTTCAGCAGCAGCAGCAGGGTGTTGAGCAGTGGGTCACCGGCTGCCTCTTCTTCGAGGGTGGGGGTGGCCCCGGCCGACGAGGCGGAGGGGTCTGGGGCGGGCTCTGCGGCGAGCTGCCCGGCCGCGCGGGCGGCGTCGGACAGGCCCACGGTGGCGGCCGGCCTCTCGACCCACGCGTCGATCTTCTCGCTGCGCTCGACCCGCTCGGACAGGACGTGGGAGGAGCTGAGACTGACGGTGGCGGCGCTGATCTGCACAAGGACTCCGGCGGGCCCTCCGGCCCCTCACCTGCGCTCTTCGGACGATTGTGGGGGCCGATCCAGTCCACCCCCAAGCCATGGGCCGACCGGACGCGATAGCGGACTCCCTCCTCGCCGGGAAGGCCCACGGCATGACCGAAGACGACCTGCTCGCAATTCTCTCGACCCGGTTGACCCCCGGCGAGGCCCCCGCAGGTGAGCCCTGGCTGCAGTTCCAGATGGGCGGGGTGACCCTGGCCTGCGTGGTGGACGCGCGCACCGACCGGATGCGGCTGTTGGCGCCCATCATCGAGGTGTCGGAGCTGCCTGAAGGCGCGCTGGCCGTGCTGATGGAGGCCAATTTCCACACCGCCCTCGATGTCCGCTACGGCACCAGCGACGGCATCGTCTATGCGCTCTACCACCACCCCCTGGCCGCCCTCGACGCCGAAGGGCTCCACGACGCCATCGGGCAGGTGGTGCGCCTGGTCCAGACCTTTGGAACCAGCTTCTCCAGCAGCGACCTGGTCTTTGGCGCGGCCAACCGCGACGACGAGACCGAGAATTGACCACCGGGCCCGCTGTGGCGGTGCTGGGAGCCGGCTGCATCGGGGCCTGGGTGGGCGCCCGCATCGCGGCCACGGGCACGCCGGTGCACCTGGTCGGGCGGGCCGACCTGGTGGGCAGGCTTCGCGACCACGGGCTGATGGCCGCCGCTCTGGATGGCAGCCAGGCCGCCTTTCCCGCGGGCGGTGGGGGCAGGCTGACCGCTGGCGTCGCCCCCAGTGGGGTGGCCGAGGCCCGGCTGGTGCTGGTGGCGGTCAAGGGCCGGGACAGCGCCGCCGCCGCCCGCAGCATCGCCCCCCACCTGCACCCCGATGCCACGGTCGTCAGCCTGCAGAATGGCCTGCGCAACCCGGACCGCCTGCGCGCGGCCCTGCCCCGGCACCGGGTGGTGCCCGGCCTGGTCAGCTTCAACATCGTGTGGGACGCGGATCCCGCCGGCCGTGCCCGCTTTCGACAGGCCACCACCGGCCCCCTGGCCCTCCAGGCGGGCGGCGCTCCCGACCTGGAGCGCTGCTGCGGCAGGCCGGCCTGCCCCTCGAGCGCCCGACCGACCTCGTCCCGGTACAGTGGGCCAAGCTGCTCTTCAACCTCAACAACGCCGTCAACGCGCTGTCGGGCCTCAGCCTGGCCCAAGAGCTGGGCCAGCGGGGCTACCGGCAGGTGCTGGCCCGTGCCATGACCGAGGGCCTGGCCGTGCTGGAGGCCGCCGGACAGCCCCTGGTCGCCCTGGGCCGCATGCGCCCCCGCCTCGCACCCCGGGTGCTGCCCCTGCCCGACGCCCTCTTCCGCCTGCTGGCCGCCCCCATGCTTCAGGTGGACCCCGCGGCGCGGTCGAGCATGGCCGACGATCTGTCGCGCCGACGCCCCACCGAGATCGCCGACATCAACGGCGAGGTGGTGGCGCTGGGTAGGATCACCGGGGTCAAAACCCCCCAGAATGAGCGCCTGGTGCACTTGATCGAGGAGGCCGAAGCCGCGGGTGCCGGCTGCCCCGGCTTGCCCGCCGAGGCGCTCAGGGTCGGTTGAGGCGGGCGGCGATGGCGGCCGCCCAGGCCCGGGGCACGAAGCCCACCGTGCTGGCGCCAACGGCGTTGAGCAGCCCATGGATCGCCACCCGCTGGCCCGCCTTTGTGGCCCGCCAGGCGTGGGCGGCCACATCTGCGGCGCTGGCGGGCTTCTGGTCTTGAAAGAGGCGGGTCTTGTCGTTGCCGGCGGCAGCGGCAAAGGCCGACTCCGTGGCGCCGGGACAATGGCAGGTGACCGTCACCCCGCTGCCCTTCAGCTCGATGGCGATGGCCTCGGACCAGGACAGGACGAAGGCCTTGGTGGCGTAGTAGGTCGCCATATAGGGCCCCGGCTGAAAGCCCGCGGTGGATGCGATATTGAGCACCCGGCCCCGCTTCCGGGCCACCATTCCCGGCAGGAATTGGCCGGTCAAGGCCACCAGGGCGGCGACATTGACCTGGATCATGGCCAGCTCCCCCGCCAGGTCCAGCTCCGAGAAGGCCCCGTTGGACCCAAAGCCCGCGTTATTCACCAGCAGGTCGATCTCCAGGCCCAGCGCGGCACAGGCGGCCTGGATTTCGGCCGGCGCGTCGGGGCGGGCGAGGTCGGCGGGCAGCACATGGGCGGCGATGCCGTGGGCGCCGTGAAGCTCGGCCGCCAGGGCCCGCAAGGCGGGCTCCCCACGGGCCACCAGCACCAGGTCCAACCCGTCGGCGGCGAGCAGGCGACACAGCTCCAGGCCGATGCCACTGGATGCGCCGGTGACGAGGGCGACGGGGCGGGTGGTCATGGGCGACTCCAACGAAGATGAAGCCTCAGCCACCGTTTTCAACGAGGTCTGGGGCGATGGCGGCGAGGCTCCAGTCGGCGGCCTCGGGGGGCTGGTCGCGCGTGCCCGCCTTGTTGAGGGTGGTGGGCAGCTCGCGACGCGTCAAGCTGCCCGGCGGCGCGGGCGCGAGCAGGGGCGCCAGGGCGCGGTCGGAGGTGGCCGGGTCCATCCAGGCGGCCCAGGCCGCGGGCGGAAGGATCACCGGCATGCGGTCGTGCACTCCCGCGAGATCCCGCGAAGCCGCAGTGGTGAGCAGGGTGACCACCGCCACCTCCGCGCCCTCCCGGGGGAAGCGGCTCCAGAGGGCGGCCAGAGACAAGATCCCACCCTCTGCAGGCGAAAACGACAGGGGAAAGCGCTTCTTTCCGTCCTTGTACCACTCGATGAAGGCGCTGGCCGGCACCATGCAGCGTCCGTCGCGGAAGGCCTTGGCCCAGGTGCGCTTCTGGGGGGCCTCTTCGGCCTTGGCGTTGATCAGCGGGCGCGACCAGGGGTCGCCGCCGGTGCGCGCCAGCCAGGGCATGGGGAAGCCCCATCGGTGCAATGCCAGCTCGGAGGGCCCCGGGTCGGTCCGCCGCAAGGTGGGCACGGCGTGGGTGGGGCAGACCGACCAGGTCGGCGCCCAGCCATCGGGGGGCGGGCTGTCGGCCCCATAAAGCGCCACCAGCTGATCCCAGCTCACCGCGATCTGAAAGCGTCCGCACATGAAGCCAGCTTAGCCACTGCGGCGCCGCGGCGGGCATCGCGGGCGCCGGCCCGATCAGGGGCCGGCCAAGGGTAGGGGACGGTCGCAGGGCAGCCACAGCGCGAAGCAGGCGCCGCCCAGGGGGCTTGGTTCCGGACAGAGGGCGAGGCGGCCGCCGTGGCGCTCGGCGATGCCCAGGGCGATGGCCAGGCCCAGGCCGGTGCCCGGGCGCGGCCCCTCCCGGCCCCTCCCGCTCACAAAGGCCTGAAAGACCCGCGGGCGCAGGGCCTCGGGCACGCCTGGGCCATCGTCCTCCACGCGCAGGGCGACGCCATGTCCCTGGGGCTGTACAGAGACCTGCACCTGGCCGCCCGGCCCCACGGCGAGGGCGGCGTTCTCAACCAGAATGGACAGCAGGCGCACGATCTGGGAGAGGTCCCCCAGGACGGGGGGGGCCTGCCCCTGCACCCGGAAGGTGGGAAAGGGATCCAAGGGCAGGGCCCGACGAAGCTCGGATGCGGCCAGCTCGGCGGCCGCGCCCAGGTCCACTGAACGGCGATTCAGCGGCGCTGGACGCCCATACTCCAGCAGCTCGTCGGCGAAGCCCGCCGCCTTGGAGAGCTGGTGCCGCAGCTCTCCAATCTGGATGGGATCGGCCCCCTGTCGCTCCAAGATGCGCACCGACGCGGCCATCACGCCCAGGGGATTGCGCACCTCGTGAGCGACGGCGCTGGCCAGGGCACCAATCTCGGCGAGGCGCCCGGCATGTTCGGCCCGGGCCTCACTCTCGGCCAAGGCAATGGCCATGCCCTCCAGATCGCCCTGACCGGGAAAGAGGCGCCGGGCCAGCCTCGCCCGCAGGGCGCGCAGCAGGGGCTGCCCCACCAGCACCAGCACGAAGAGCTGCGCCGCGCTGGCCCAGGAGCGCCAGGGGCTGGGGGCGCCCTCGGCACCTGGCCAGAAGACCAGGATGGCGAAGAGCCAGGCGGTGGAGAGCAGGGCCGCCAGCACCGAATAGCGCAGGGACCGCTCGACGAAGCGGCCAAAGCTGGGCAAGGACGAGGCTTGCAGCACCCAGGCCAGCAGCCCCGTGCCAGCGAGGCTCATGCTCAGGCCCAGGGGGTTGGGCTCGGATGCCAGCAGCAGCAGCACGTTCACGCCGCCGCCGAACATGCAGAGAAAGCCCGCCAGCAGCAGGTAGGCGAGGCGTTCCCGCCCCAGCCCGTCCGTCGCCGACAGGCCCCGCACCAGCAAGAACAGGGGCCAGGCGCTCATCAGCGCCGCGCTGCCAAACATCGGGGCGAAGAGGGGGCCCGGGGACCGGCCGCCGGCGGCCAGAAAGAGCTGCGGCGCCGCGAGGCCCACCACGAAGAAGGCCGCAGCGACCCCATAGGCGAGGCGCCAGCGCCAGGCCGGCTGCCCCACCGCCACCGAGGCCGCATGGATGAAGGCGGCCGGCACGAAGAAGCCCACCATCAGGGCGCGCTCGCCCACCGCCGCGGTCTCTGGGTGCAGCGCGAGCAGCAGGCTGAGGGCCCAGCCCGCCACGCCCAGGCAGCAGGCCAGCAAGGCGCCCCGCCGCCGGGCCACCACCGCCAAGGCGCCGGCGAGGGCCACGATCACCAGGAGGGTGGCGAAGAAGCCGGGGTACAGGGGGGCTCCGTGCAGTAGGATCCTGGCCCGCACTAACCGCGCCCGCCCAGGCTGGAGGCCCATGAGCGACGACCCCTACGCCCCACCCAGCGCGGCGCTGCAAGAGGCGCCCGGCGCCGGTCTCAAGGTGGGCGAGCTGCTCCGCCATGGCCTGCGCATCTACCTGGGCGCCTTTCCGGTGGTGCTGCTGGTGGGCCTGCTGAGCGCTGGCCTGGGCCAGCTCATCCAGCAGGCCGTCGGCAGCCCCGATCCGGCCAACCCCGACCTGCTCAAGACCGTGTTGAGCGCGGGCTCTGGCGTCCTGCTGGGCAGCTTCCTGGGGCCCATCGGCATCGGCGCCTATGCCAAGGTGGGGCACAAGCTGATGGGGGGGCAGCCGGCAGACCCGATGGGGTCCATCACCTACGCGATTGGGCGATATCCAAGGATCTTACTCGTCAATCTTGCCTATATGGTGGCCACCACCCTGGGCATGATGGCCTGCTTTCTGCCCGGCATCGCCCTCACCGTGCTGATGGGGCCCATGCTGATGTCGGCGGCCTTGTCGGCCCCCGGCCTGTCGGATTGGAAGGCCGGCTGGGCCGTGGGCAGCGAGAACTTCGTGGTTCTGGGCGCCGCGATGCTGGTGGCCTTCATCCCCATGGGCCTGATTTCAGGGCTGTTGGGGGGTGCGGGCGGCTTCATGGCGGTCAGCGGCCAGACGCTGCCCCAGTGGCTGTCTCTGCTGGGCGGCCTGCTGGCAGCCCTGACGGCACCCTACCTGACCACCACCCTCGCCGCCGCCTGGCTGCTCGCCAACCCGGAGCCCTGAGATGCGCGCCCTCCTGCTCCTGCTCGCGCTGGCCAGCCCCGCCGCCGCCGAGGGGCCCTCGGTGCTGTTGATGGGCAACTCCTACACCCAGTTCAACGACCTGGACGCCATCCTGGCCGATGTGCTGCGGGCCTCGACGCCGGGCGCCGATCGCCCCCTGACCCTGAAGCTGGTGGCCGGTGGCCTCACCCTGCATGACCACGTCGGCCGGCTGGACCCCAGCACAGGCAGCCCGGCCTGGCAGAGCGCCCTGGGCCCCGATGCCAGCTGGGACGCGGTGTTATTGCAGGATCAAAGCCAGATCCCTGGCTTTCCGCAGACGGAGCCCCTGTGGGTGCAGAGCCGCGACGCCGCCATCGCCTTGCACGACCGGGCCGACGCCGCGGGCGCCCACAGCCTGCTGCTGCTCACCTGGGGCCGACGCCTGGGCGATCCGTCCAACCCCACGATGTACCCGGACTTCTCAACCATGCAGGGGCGGCTGATCGAGGGCTACCGGGCCTACGCGGCGGCGATGGAGGCCGCGAGCGGCCGCCCGGCCACCCTCGCCCCCGTGGGCCCGGCCTTTGCGGTGGTGCATGACAGCATCCTGGCCGAAGGCGCCGATCCGCTGGCAGCAGAGAGCGCCTTCAGCGCCCTCTACAACGCCGATGGCAGCCACCCCAGCCCCGCCGGCAGCTACCTCGCCGCCTGCGTCATCGCCCAGACCCTCACCGGCTGGCCCAGCGCGGGCGGCAGCTGGGACGGGCCCATCGACGCCAGCACCCGCGCGCACCTGCAAGGGGTGGCCGATGGCCTGGTGGTGGAGGACCCCTTCGGCGCTTGGACCTGGCCCTGGGCCCACCGCTGGGCCGCCGTGGTCGAGCCGGGCACCGACCCGGTGAGCTTGGGCGACCCCCGAATGCGGCTGCAGGTGGGCATCGACAGCGAGATCGGCGAGATCGGGCGCCTGGACCTCGATGACGCGGCCCTCAACATCCTGGAGGGGGGTGCCATCCGCCTGCCCGATGTGCGCGACATCGGCGAAGATGGGGGCAGCGTGCTCATCTTGAGGGGGGGCAGCCTGGAGATCGGCGCGGTGGGCCTGCCGGTGCGGCTGCTGAGTGGCCGCTTCGACCACCAGGCCGGCGGCAGCATCGCGGGGGACCTGATCCTGGAGGCTGGCGCAACCTGGTATTTCGATGCGGAGGATGAGGCCTTGCACGTGGCCGGAGGCGGCAGCCTGGCCGGCAGCATCGCGGTCGCGCGCCCCGTGGAGGGGCTGCTGCTGGCCGACTTCGGCGCCGAGCCCAGCCTGGGCGCCCTCCAGGTAGAGCCCACGGGCTGGTCTGGGCAGATCCTCGCCGAAGATGGGGTGTGGAAGCTCATCCTCATCGAGGGTGAGCCCACGGACAGCGCCGATCCGGGCGGGGCCGACAGCGGGCGAGCCGGGCAGGAGGACGGCGGCGGCGACGGCGACAGCGGCGAGGGTGCCGACGGCGAAGCCGCCCCCGCCGACGGGGAGGCCGCGGCCCGCTGCGGCTGTGGGGAGGGGCCGCGGCCTTGCCGCTCCTCCTTGGGCTGCTGGGCCTCGGCGCCGCGCTCAGGAGGCGTCCCGAAGCCGGCTGACCTCCCCCGCGCTGTCCACGGCCTGGGCCAGCCGGGCCAGCTGCGCGGCCACCGCATCCCCCGCATCCCCGGTGAAGCGGGCCAGCTGCACGCGGGTGGTCAGCTCGGCGATGGCGGCCAAGGAGCGCTCCAGACGCGCCCGGGCCTCCTCCCGCAGCGCCACCAGCCGGGCCTGGTTGTGGACACGGGCGGCCGCGAGATCGGCGGGCTCAGCGGCATGGGCCGGGCTGAGCTGGCCCACCACCGCGTCCAGCTGGGCGGCGCGGGCGGCCAGGGCCTCCATGCCACGCCGGGCCGCCCCCAGCGCGGCGGCGCAGTCCTCTTCCCGAGGCAGGGAATCCCAGTCCGCCAGGGCCAGGCGGAGGCCCGCCAGGGCGGCGTCAATCCGGGCCGCATCGGTGCCCGGCGGGGCAGGCACCGGGGGCTGGACCACCGGCGGCGTCTCGGCCAACAGGCCGGGCAAGAGCACGGGCCAGGCCAGCAGGGCGGCCCAGGACCCCGGCCGGCCCCGCCAGTGCAAGGACAGCGCCACGATGACGCCCAGGACCCCATAGAGCACGAGCAGTTCGACGGGGCGCATGGCTCAACCCACCAGCACGGCGAGGATGCGGAACACCCCCACGGGCGCCATCACCGAGAAGACCGCCGACCACGCCATCGCCAGCAGCAGCGGCATGGGGCGCCGCCCCTGGCCCGGCCGGCTGTCCTCGGCCTCGTGGGCGAGCTTGCGGAAGACCCGAAGCAGGCTGGCCGGCGCCGCCAGCCCGGCCACAAAGGGCAGGGTGAAGCCGCCGATTCCAAGCACCAGCGCCTGCCAGGCCGCACCCACGCCTCCGGGCTCGGGGAAGAGCAGCACCAGGCCCAGCCCCACCGCGAGGTAGACGGGCAGCAGGCCCATCAGCACCAGGGCGGCCGTGGCCCGCGCCCGCAGGCTCTCGGTGGCAATGCGCCAGGCGTGCGTGCGAAAGCCCGCCATCAACCCATAGAAGGAGAAGGTGGGCAGGCCCGCGACCTGGGCGCCGGTGAGGGCGCCTTCATAGGCCAGGAAGAGGGCCGGGATGGTGACGGTGATCGGCGCCCCAAAGAGCCCGACAGGGTTGAGCTGCTGGGTCGAGAGGCTCAGGAGCAGGCCGTGCACGACGCTCCAGGCGCCGATGCCCAGGGCCGACAGGCCGATGAAGCGGGGCAGCAGGCGGGCGGCAGCGGCGGGATCGGCGCAGGCCCGGTCGGCCTGGTCGCGGTCCCGCAGCAGCAGGTCAACCAGGCTCGGCTCGGGGAGGACCGGGGCAGCAGGCGGATGAAGGGGGAGGTCGGTGGTGGTGGACATGGGGGCTCCGTTCAGGTCAGGTCGAAGAGTCCGAAGACGAAGAAGAGCTCGGCGCCCACGGCGCCCAGCAGGCCCAGCCAGGCGACGTTGAGCCAGGAGGGCGCACCCAGGGCGCGCATCACCCGCAAGAAGACGTCGCTCATGCACAGCCCCACCCCCGCGAAGCTCAGCAAGGAGATCACCAGGCGGGTGGCCGTGTGCGGCAGGCTCAGCTCGAAGAACCACAGCACCGGCACGCTGGCCAGCATCGCGAGGCCGCCGAAGCTGACGGTCACGAGGCTGCCCAGCAGCAGGGCGCGGGCCGACAGGGGCGAGCCCTTGAGGGTGCCCAGCACATAGAGGGCGGGCAGGGTGGTGGCCCACGCCCCCCCCGCCGCCGCAGCCGCACCCAGGCCCGCCATCAGCATGGCGCCCGCACCCTGGTAGCCGTGCAAGGCGGCCCCATAGGCCGAGACCCCGAAGGCGGCGGTGGCCGACAAGGCGCCAAAGAGGCGCAGATCCGAGAGGCTCAGCCCAAAGGCGACCGGCGCCTCGGCGGGGGCGGACCGGGCGTGGGCGGCGCTGAAGGCCTCGGGCTCACGCAGGGCCTGAAAGACGAGGGAGAGGGACATGGGGGCTCCGTCTGGAGGTGCACCCCAAGACAAAGCAAGGCCCGTGCCAGCCGCCCCTCGCAGAGGATGGAGTCCAGGTCTTCATTTTCGGCGCGATGGCCGCCCACGGTCTGGGCAGGGCTGCCCACGCCGTGGACAGCGGCCCCGCCACCGGCCCCGAAGGCCCCCCTTCCCCTGTGGACCCGACAAGAAGAAGGCCCGGCTGAGCACCAGCCGGGCCTCCCCGTGTGTCCCCGCCGTCAGGCAGGGCAAAGACCCCTATTCGAAGCCGTCGAAGTCGTCGTCAAAGCGCCGGCGGCTGGGCTTGGGCTCTTTCTTCTTCTTGGGGGCTGCTGCGCGCTCGCGGCGCCGCTGGCGATCCTCGCCCCAGTCTTCAGTGGGGCTTCAGAGCCGCCGCCGCCGCCACCGCCGCCAAAGCGCCGGGGACCGCCGCCGCCGCCGCCACCCTGGTAGCCGCCGCCGCCGCCGCCACCCTGGTAGCCGCCGCCGCCGCCGCCGCCACCCTGGTAGCCGCCGCCGCCGCCGCCGCCCTGGTAGCCGCCGCCGCCGCCGCCGCCGCCACCCTGATAGCCACCGCCGCCGCCCCGTGGCGGGCCGCCGGAATTGAAGTCCGGACGCCGCGGGGGCCGTCGTTGAAGCCGCCACCGGGCCGGCTGGGGGCCGCCGCGGGACACCACCGACACGTCATCCTGCCGGGGCGGACCCCGGAAGTCGCCGCGGGGAGGGCCGCCCGGACGGGGGCCGCCAAAGCCGCCCCCACCACCGCCGGGACCGCCGGGACCACCCGGGCCGCCCGGACGGGGGCCGCCAAAGCCACCCCCACCGCCGCCACCCTGGCGCTCCTGGGCAACGCTCACCCGGATGCGCCGACCGGCCAGCTCCTGGCCATCCATCCGTTCGGCCGCAGTAGACGCATCTTCGGCGCGTTCAAAGGTGACGAAGCCGAAGCCCCGCGACCGACCCGTCTCGCGATCCCGCACCACCGCGGTCTCACGGATGGTGCCGAAGGATTCGAAAGCCCCCTGCAGGGCTTGCTCGTCAGCGCCCCAAGGGAGACCACCGACGAACAGCTTGTTGCCCATTGTCTCGTCCGTTTTGTCTTTTTCCCAGGTCCTTGCCTGGACAGGAGTGTTCGCTCCGCCCACCTGTCGGACGGATCGAGGATGACTATATGCCCGGCGCCTGAGATTGAAAACGCCCCTTCTCAGAATTCCCACTCCAGGTGGAGCGGTGAACGCGCAGACCGGTCGGCACCCGCATAGCCGATGGGGGTCGCGTCGCCTATGCCTGCCTGTCGAAGGGCCCGAATCAGCGCATCCACCTGCCCGGCCGGGACCCCCAACAGCAGCCCGCCTGCGGTCTGCGGATCAAAGGCCAGCTCCAGCAAGGCGGCCTCCTCTGGGCTGGCCGGCGGGCGGGCCAGCTCAATTCCTCGCAGCCCACGCCGATTCTGCTCGTGGAAGGTCGATCGTTCCCCCTGGCGCAACAAGGTGAGGGCGCCGGGCAAGGCGGGCAGCGCGCCCAGATTCAGGTGGAGGGGCAGCCCCGAGGCCCGAGACAGCTCAGCGGCGTGTCCAGCGAGGCCGAAGCCCGTCACGTCGGTGGCCGCCAGCACGCCTTGATCGCGGGCGATCGCCGCGGCCCGCCCATTTCCTTGGGTCATCCCGGCGATCACCTGGGCGATCCAGGGCCCCGCGGCGCGCCCGGCCATATCGGCGTGCAGCAGCACCCCCGTCCCCAAAGGCCGGGTCAATACCAGCCGATCACCCGGCTGAAGGCCGGCCTTGGTCATCAGCCGACCATCGTCGGGGCAGAAGCCGGTGATGGAGAGCCCCACCTCCAGGCGGGGTCCCACCGTGCTGTGGCCGCCGGCCAGGCTCACGCCTGCGGCGTCCAGCACCCCGCGAATGCCGCTGAGCACCTGGAAGAGCAGCTCTTCGGGATCGGCGTCTTCGGGCACCGAGACCAGCGCGAGGGCCAGCCGCGGCGCCACCCCCTTGGCCAGCAGATCCGACAGGGCGTTGTGTGCGGCCACCTGCCCGACCAGCCAGGGATCATCCAAGAAGGCGGGAAAGGCGTCGATGCTGGTCACCAGCAGCTCGCCGCCCCGACGCAAGGCCGCCACATCGTCGGGGCGCTCCAGGCCCAGCACCAGGTCGGGATCGGGGCGGGCCCCCAGGCGCTGCAGCGCGCCGGCGAGCGGGTCCTGCCCCACCTTTGCGGCGCAGCCCCCACACACCATGGCCGACTCGTCCATGACGGGCATCTGGCGCCCATAGTCGGTGTCCGTCCCCCCCTCGGAATCCAGCACCTGGAAGCGGGCCATGAAGCGCCGGTCGATGCGATCCTTGAGCGCCATGACCCAGGCGCCGGACAGCGCAAAGCCGTTGCGCAGGCCCAGGGCCCGCCCGTCGCCCAGGTTGAGCAAGGTGAGGAAGTCGCGCTGGGGCTGGTAGTTCTCAAGCCGGCCCCCCGCCGCGGCCGCCTGCAGATTGGCCCACAGCACCGGACCTTCGCGCACGGCGAAGACGCCCGCCTTGGGGATCTGCGGCCAGCTGCGCAAGACCGCGCAGTCCCCCGCCGCAAAGAGCCCCGGGCAGCCCATCACCTGGAGGTCGTCGTCGATCTGCACGAAGCCGCGGTCGTCGCAGGGCAAGGGGGGCAGCTCGGGCAAGCCCCGGGCGAGCCAGGGGTGGGCGGCGGCCCCGGTCACCCAGGGCACGAGATCGGCGGCGATGGCCCGCCCATCGTCCAGAACCAGCCCGTCGGCAGTCAAGGCGGCCACACGCTCACCCAGGCGCATCTGGATGCCCCGCTCGGCCGCGAGGGCGGCGAGGCCCGCTGGGCGCGCGGCCCCTGGCCCGGCAGCGGGCTGGGGCTGGCCCCAAGAGCAGCACCTGGGGCGGCCGTGCCAAGGCGACCGCCAGCCGCTGCTGCAGGCAGAAGGCCACCTCGACCCCCGCCGCCCCAGCCCCCACCACCGCCACCCGGGCCGGTCGGTCCAGCGGGCGCAGGCGGTCGATGGACGCAGAGAGCTGGCGGACAAAGCGGGCGATCGGCCGGGTGGGCAAGGCGTGCTGCCGCACCCCGGGCAGGTCCAGGCCCGCCACCGTGGCCCCCACATTCAAGGAGCAGAGGTCATAGGGCAGGGGAGGGCGCCCTTCGAGGTGCACGCGGCGCCCCATCGGATCGACGGCCACCGCCCGGGCCATCACCACCCGGCAGCCGGCGCGGCGCGCCAGGGGCCGCACGTCGATCTCGACCTCGTGGGGCGCATATTGGCCCGCGACCAGGCCGGGCACCATGCCCGAGTAGACCGCCACCGGACGGTCCAGCACCACCGTCACGGAAAAGCCCGGCAGCGGCCGCATGGCCAGCATCCGCAGCACCTGGACGTGACTGTGGCCTCCGCCCACCAGGATCAGCTCGCGTCGGGTCTCTGGCATGGGGCCTCCTATCGAAACCGGCGGCCGGGCGGCGGGCTAACCTGGACCCATGATCCCCCTCGCCCTGCTGGGCGCCGCCGCCTTGGCCGCGCCCGCCCCAGAACCGCCCCCGGGCCTGCAGCCGATCCCCCTCCAAGATGTGCTGGTGGGGCCCATTCCCAAAGAGATGGCCGGCTGCACCGCCGCCATGGGATCGGTGGGCTCCACCCTCAGCCGCTGGCTGGGCTGCGGCGAACGCACGGTCACCCTGCTGGGCACGCCCCCGCTGCTGGGCGCCGATGTGGTGGCCCTGATGGGGGAGCTGCCCCAGTCCTTGAGCCGCCGGCAACAAGTGCCCGTGGCGGCCTCTCCGGTTCAGCTCCACCATGACGGCCGAGAGCTTGCCGCCCAATCCCTGCACGAGGGGGTCGGGGGCGCGGCGGTGGGCCTGGCCGTGGCCTGGCCGGACGGCATCCTGCAGGAGGTCGGGCTCTGCCTTTCTGAAGACACGGAATGGTGCAAGACCGTCTTCTCCGCGCTGCTGTCTCCGGCCCGCGAAGGCGCGCAGCCAGACCCCTTTGTCGAGCAGAAGTTGGACCTGCTCCTGGAGCCCGCGCCGCCGGGCAGCGTCGCGGCCCAGCGCATCCTGCAGCCGGTGGCCACCCCCGAGGGCGGTCGTATGGTGGGCTGCCACCGCTATGTGGGGATGGACGACGCCCAGGTGGAACGGTTGGACTGCACCCAGGGCCGGCTGGTGGCCGAGCCCCTGCCCGCTGGCTTCGACATCGAGCGCGCCCGCAGCCACCTGCTGCCCTACCTGTCGCTGGAGGGGGTGAAGATGCAGGCCGCGGGCCCGCCGATCGCCCAGCAGATCGCCGGGCAGCCCCTGCTGGTGGCCCCGATCGAAGGGGGCGGGCTGCGCGGCTTCGTCCTGGTGGACCCCACCAGCAAGTCGCCGCGCGCCGTCGGCTGCCTGGACCGCGCGCCGGGCATCGAGCGCACGCCCTGGTGCGCGGTCGCCGTCGAGAGCCTGTGGGGGCCGGCCGCCGGGGATGTGCCGCTGGGGCGCCCCCCCGACCCGCCCAAGCCCTGACTGAAATCAATAGACCGGAAGGTCCTCAATCTGGGCCGCGGTGCAGGCGGACGGGGCATGCAGCGGGTTGCAGCGGGCCGGCTGGCCCCCCGGAATCGCCGAGAACCAGTCGCCGCGCCCATCGTCCACCGGCGCCGGGCGGTCGCTGCTCAAGAAGTGGGCCCCCGCCGCCAGCGACGCCGCAAGGTGGGCCTCGGCCTCTTCCTGGCTGTGCTCCGGCCCATCCCGCAGGTTGCTGGTCACCACGAAGCCGGCGGCCACCCGCGCGGCCACCTCCTCGGCGTTGCCCGCAGCATCGTTGATCTTGAAGAGGGCGGCGAAGGGATCGGCGTCGGTGTCGGCGTCCACGAAGAGCAGCCGCCCGGCCAGCACATCGGAGCCCGCGAGGTAGGCCGCCCGGTGGTTGCCGCTGTCGAGCATGGCGAAGATGAAGCGCCCGCGCAGCTCCCCCAAGGTGGGCCAGCCCCCCTCGGCCAGGGCCTGGGGCAAGGTGCTCGCATCCCCCCGAAGCCCATCGGGCGTAAGGATGCGCCCCCGGGGGATCACGCTGACAATGGCGTCCTCCAACTCATCGTGGCGGTCGACAAAGGAGATGTAGTGCTCGGTGGCGGAGTCCAGATCCTCGTCCTTGGGCTCCATCCAGACCATCAGGGGCAGGTGCCAGGGGTTGGCGTCGCTCCAGGCCTTCAGCGCCCCCAAGCAGTCGGTGAGCTGCAAGCAGGTCGTCTCTTCGTCGATGACCGGCAGGTGAAAGACCTGGAAGCCCAGCGAGTCGTGCAGGTGGATGTCCAGCTCGAACTGCCGGACCCCCTGGTCGGCCAGCTGCACCTCCAGCGGCGCGTGGCTGTAGGCGTGGCTGGGGTGCACCACCGCGTCGGGCTGCACATGGCTGCTGTTGTGGGTGCCCAGGGCCTGCACATCGGACAGGGTCAGCTGGTCATCCAGGCTGTAGGGGCTGGGCCCCGGGTCGAAGGCCGCGCTGTCGCCTGGGGCGCCGCTGTCGCCCTTGCCCGTGCAGGCGGCCAGGGTGCTCAGGATCAAGTGCAGGCGCATCGCTTCACTCCTGTCCGGGTTGCGGGCTGGCCGCCAGGCGTCGGTGCTGCCGGCCCCTGGCCTGGCGCCCAGGCGGCCCGGCCCGCCTGCCCAGCGGGGCCTGCGTAGACTGGGTGGGCATCGACCCAAAGTCCAGGCGCAAGGCTTCTTCTTCGCGGGTTGAGCACCTCCTCTCGCCGATGGGGACGAGGCCGAAGGAGCCGGGCACACGGTAGGCGCGGACAGTCATCGCCAACAGCCTAGCCCAGCGCGTTAGGGCGGCGCCATGTCCCCCCCCCTCAACGACGCCCTGGACGCCGCGATCTTCCGGGCGCAGGCCTGGATGGCCCCAGGCGGCCAACACCGATGGCTCTGGGGCTACCGGCCGGGTCAGCGCAGCTGCGGCGAGCCACCTGCTGGCAGCCGCAGCGGGGCTAGCCCCGGCCTTGGATTGGCTGGGCTCGGCCGACCTGGGTTGGACCCGGCTGATGCTGCCCGCCTGCCTCTCTGCACAAATGAAGGACCACCCCCTGGTGAGGGATACGTTGGTGCACATCCTCGGCCACCGGGGCACCGGCGGCGAGACGGCGGGCAGCTTTGATGGGGATCTGCCGGGTTGGCCCTGGGTGGAGGGCACCTTCTCTTGGGTGGAGCCCACCGCCTGGGCCCTGCTGAGCCTGCGGCGATGCTGGCTGCCCGGCACCCAAGCCGCCATCGAGGGTGCAGAGGCCCTGCTGTCGACCGCCAATGCAGCGACAGCGGCTGGAATGCCGGCACCCCGACATCCTGGGCCAGCCGCTCTTTGGTTATGCCTACCTGACGGGGCTGGTGCTGACGGCCCTGCCGCCGGGCCACGCGAGCGTCGCAGCCGGCATGGCCTTCCTGGCCGCGGGCAGCGAGGGACCGAGCCCCCTCAACCTCGCCTGGACCACCCTGGCCCTGGCCGCCCACGGCGGCGATGCCCTGCCCAGCGCACGGGCCCTGGCCGCCCGGGCCGATGGGGACGGCAGCTACTCGGGCGCAGCGACCGCACCGCCCTGGCGCTCTGCGCCCCACGCCGCCGTGGGGCGTGGGCCCCCTTGGGGAGGGGGCCATGACCGCACCCCGGTCAGCCGGCGGCGGCTGCTGCTGGGTGCGGCGGGCGGCCTCGCGGCCGCGTCGGTGGGCAGACGCGGTGGCAGTGCAAGCCCAGCGCCTTCTCGCCCAACCCAAGTCCCGCGTATCGGTCTTGAACGCCCGCTACGACAGCGATCTGGTGGATCTGCTCATCCGGGGGCTGCGCGAATACCCCGATACGCTGCGCCGGGCGCGGGGCGGCTTGGTGGTGCTGAAGCCCAACCTGGTGGAGGCGGCCCCCGGGCGCCCCATCAACACCGACCCCCGGGTGGTGGTGGCCGCCATCGAGGCCTTCCGGCACCATGGCGCCCGGGAGGTGGTGGTGGCCGAAGGCCCCGGCCACCACCGCGACACCGAGCTGATCCTGGACATGACCGGCCTGGGAGAGCTGCTGCGCCAGGTGCGGGCCCCCTTCGTGGACCTCAACATCGACGAGACGGCCGAGGTCGCCCTGAAGCGCAACTTTACGGGCTTCGGGCGCCTGCAGCTGCCCCAGACGGTGCTGGGCGCCGACCTGCTGGTGAGCGTCGCCAAGATGAAGACCCACCACTGGGTGGGCGCCACGCTCTGCATGAAGAACCTCTTTGGCACCTTGCCGGGTGCAATCTATGGCTGGCCCAAGAACCCCTTGCACCATGCGGGCCTGGACCGCAGCATCCTCGATCTGTGGCTGGCCACGCGGCCCGGCTTCGGCATCGTGGACGGCATCGTGGGCATGCAGGGGGACGGGCCCATCCTGGGGGCGCCCGTGGCCGCCGGCTGCCTGATCCTGGGCGAGCAGCTCCCCGCCGTGGACGCCACTGCAGCGCGCCAGATGGGCCTGGCGCCCGAGCGCCTGAGCTACCTGGCCATCGCCGCCCGGCTGGGCGGCAGCATCTCGGAGTGGCGCATCGAGAATGTGGGCGATCATCCTGGGGTCACCCCTTTTGAGCTGCTCCCCCAGTTCGCCCACCTGCGCCCATGACCGGCGGCGCGAGGCGGGGGCTGCTCCTGATCTGGGCGCTGCTGGTGGTGCTCGGCTGGCTGGCCTTTCAACATTGGGCCAGGGAGCCCTTGCTGACCCAACTCAACCAGGCCCGTCCGACCGCGCCCACGGTGCTCTTTGTGGTGATGGACACCGTCCGCGCCGACCACCTCAGCCTCTGCGGCTATGGCCGCCCCACCAGCCCCGTGCTGCAGGCCCTGGTGGCCGACGGGGCCGCACATAGCTGCGAGGCGGTGGCGCCGGGCAGCTGGACCCTCCCCAGCCACGCCAGCTACTTCAGCGGCCTGCCCGTGCCCGAACATGGCGCGCATTTCGTGTCCGGCGACGCCCAGGGCGCCATCACCGTGCGGTCGGTGGACATCCGACCGCTCGCCCCCGACTTCCAAACTTTGGCCGAGGACTTTCGCGAGCGCGGCTACCAGGCGGTGGGGCTGTCGGCCAACCCGGTCTTGCAGCCCGCCACCGGCCTGCACCAGGGCTTCACGGACTGGCGCGTCGCCGCCAGCTTTGGCCCCTGGTATGGCGACGGGCTGATCGCGCAGCTGGATTCCGCCTTGCGGCAGGCCGATGATCGTGACCAGCCCCTCTTTCTCTTCGTGAACATCTCGGATGCCCACGACCCCTGGTTCGGGGTGCCCGAGGGGGTGGATTGGCTGCCGGCGCGCCCCGACCGCCTCTTCTACTTCGAGACCGACCCCCAGACCGGGCGCATCCTGCCCGACGGCCCCTGGCAGCGCTATGTCACCGGCGCCTTGTCCGAGGCCGAAGCCGCCGCCTTTCGGTTGCGCCTCATCGACGACTACGATTGGGCCCTGTCCCGGGCAGACGCCACCCTTGGCCGTGTATTGGACCGCCTGCGGGCCCATGGCTGGCAGCGCGCCGGGTTGCGCCTGGTGGTGGTATCGGACCACGGCGAGTTCCTGGGCGAGCATGGCCTGCTGCACCACGGCCACTACCTGTGGGAGGAGAACCAGCGGGTGCCCCTGCTCATCTGGGAGAGCGAGGGCCCGAGCGTCGTGCGCTTCCCGGACCGGGTCTCCGCCTTGGAGGCCCATGACCTGGTGCTGCGGGGCGCCCGGCCCCAGCCCGCCCGCCCCATCGAAGCCGTGGCCTACCCCGACGCGACCTGGCAGCAGCAGTCGGGGGGCAAGGTGGGCCAGCACCGCTCCGCCGCCCTGTGGACCGCCGACAGCAAGCTGCTGTGGATGGATGGGGCCCGGGGGGCCTGGCCGGTCGATCAGCCCGACAACGTGGCGCTGGACCTCATCTCCGCCGACACGCGGCCCCAGGACCTCGCGGCGCTGGAGGCCCTGGTGCAGCGGGCGCTGGCCTCGGGCCAGGGAAGCGTCGAGACGGACCCCGCCTTGATCGAGGCCCTGCGGGCGGCGGGCTACCTGGAGTGAGCCCGGCCCCTCAGAAGGTGCCGAAGCTCAGGGCGCTATAGCTCACGCTGCCCTCGTCTCCGCTGCCGCTGGTGCTCTCGCCGCCGCCGGCCACCGCCCCCGACAGATCGGTGCCAGCGATCGTGACCTCCGCCCAGACATCCACCCGGTCATAGCCGCTGACATCGACATAGTCGGCGGGATCGAAGCTGCCGCTGATGCTGTCGAAGGGCCAGGTGAAGGAGACCCGGGTGGGGTCCCGCGCTTCAAAGGTCCACTCGGCGTCGGTGAGGGTCAGGGTCGCCGTCTCGTTGAGGGCATTGTCGGAGGTCACGAAGCGTGCAGAGACGTCCACCTCGACCAGGTCGGGGCAGTCATAGGCGATGTCGTTGCTGCACTGACCCTCGCTCTGGGGCACGAAGCGCGCGTTGCTGGGGGCGCTCAGCTCCACCAGCAGGTTGGTGACGCCCGCGCCGCCGCTCCAGACCAGCGTGCTGCCATGGCTGCCCAGGGCGATGTCGAGCAGCTCTTGGGCGGCGATGCCGTTGGGGGCCACCTCGTCCAGCGCCAGGGGCTGCTCGGTTCCCCGCACACAGCCGCAGTTTTCGGCGGTGCCATCCCCGCCGTCCACGCCGCCGGCGCCCGTGTCATCGGCGTCCTTGTCACCACAGGCGACCAGCAGCAGAGCGAGGCAGAGGGATCGCGACATGACGGGGTCCGGGGGCAGGGTTGCAGGGAGGTGAAGCCTACCAGGGGCGCTGCCGTGGGTCTCGGTGCGGTCGCCGACTTGGCAGGTGCCGGTGCAGGTGCTGCCACCCCGCGCCAGGCCAGTTGATGGCGCCCAAGACCCGCGTCATTCTGGCGGACAGCGCGTGTCGCCACCAGAATCCGGCGGTTCTCGCCGCCACCCTCGCGCCCAGCTCTTCAGGGGCCGTCCCACAGAGGGCCCCCCCCGTGACGCAGGTCCAGGCGGTAGAAGCCCAGTTCCCCAAACGGGTGGAGGCCCGGGTAGCCGCCCGAGCCTCCTGAGAGCCGCCCGCGTCGTTCATCACCGGCGTCCCTCCCGGGGATCGTCCGTACGTGCTCGCCCTCCAACGTCCCCCCCGAGCCCCATCGCCACAGCAGGTCGTTGGCTTGGAGGCCGACGCCGTCGAGCAGGCAGCTCTGGACGATGCTGTAGAACAGGGCCGCGACCATGCAGCCGTGCTCCGAGCGAGAGCCGGCGTACACCTTGCGGCCCTGGACCACACCCGGAATGTGTCAACGGTTTGAGACACGCAGGGGCGGGATCACAGGTCGGGATCCAGATCGATGTTCACGGCCACCTTCCAGCGCCCACTTCGGGGCGCGCTTCTCATGTACTTCCAAGCGGCCAGCGGGACAGGGTGGGTGCCCCGCTCCTCGATGACCGCGTGGTGGCTGCACCCACATGCTCGTCGGGTACCGCTTCGGCGCCTCGCCAGTGGGGGTGCCCCTGCCCCTGGCGGCTTCCCCCAGTCCGCCGCCGTGGGGGGTGGGCCCGAAAACCGCGGTTGGCGAGGCTACGACCTATGGGGCCTCGACGTCGCAGAGGCCCGCTCGGACACAGTCATCGCGATCCAGGCGATGGCGTCCGCGCCACCCAGGTGCCAGCCGTGTCCCATCTGGGCTACCTTCCCAAGTGACCCCTGGAGCCACCATGCCGCGTCGCATCACCGCGAACCCCGCCATCCTGGGCGGCAAGCCCGTCGTCGATGGCACCCGGATGAGCGTCGAGCAGATCCTCGGTCTCATCGCCAACGGCATGACGCCAACGACCATCGCCGAGGCGTGGCCGGCTCTCACAGAAGAAGACGTGCGGGCGGCCGTGGTCTGGGCCCCAGCCGCCCTGCGAAACGACGTCGTGCTCGATGGTGCCTGAGGGCTTGAGCTGCCGACTTCCACCGCTGCTTGCCGATGTCTGCGTCTCGATGCCGGTGATTCACTGGCTGCGTGGGATGGGCGCGGACATCGTGAGCGTCGTCGAGCGCGGCGAAGCGCACTTTAATGACCGTGAGATCCTGGCGGCGGGCGCTGCCGAAAGGCGCTTCGTCTTGACCCACGACAGCGACTTCGGCACGCTGGCTTTCCGCTTTGGCGCGCCCGTATTTGGCGTGCTCATCGTGCGACCCGGCGACCTGCCGCCTCCGGCAACCATGGCGACCCTCGCCCCGCTGGTCACCGCCCAGGTGGATGGGTCGACGCCGGCGGTCGCTGTCTACAAGGATGGGCGGCTGCGCATGCGGCGGGTGGGGCTGGCTCAAGATCCCTGACCCAGGCCGACGGCCGAGCGGTTCCCGCTGTTCCCGTTCCCCTCAAGAACCCGCCTCTCCATACACCACCACCAGGATGGACGCCACGGGCAGGCCGCGCAGGTCCCGCCACGCCCGCTCGCTGACTGGCCGACCCGCCGCCTCGGCTTGATGCAGCGCGTCTTCAACCGAAGCGGGAACAGTGAGAACACTCAAGGCCTGGCTGACGCGGGCCCGGCTCAGGCCCAGGTGGGCGGCGAGGTCGGCCCGCGTCTGGATGTGCCGCCCGTCGATGAGCGCCTGCCACCGAAGCGCCCGGCTGAGTTGGACTCGTTGGCCCGTTCGTGGCGCTCGATCTCCTGCCGAGCCCGCTTCCGCTCGGCCCGCCAGCGCTGGGGGTTCTCGTACTGCTATTGCGGGCGAGCGATGGCCTCGGAGTGAAAGCGGCGCTCGTCGCTGGCGCTCTCCACCAGCGCGTTCTTCACCCAGGTCACCACCTCTCTGTCGAGGCGCAGGGAGCGCAGGGCCTTGACCATGGCCTCGTCCAGACACTCCTGGCGAATGTAGGCGGCGCGGTACCCGCTCAGCCTGGCCCCCCCTCCCGGGCCCACATCGCCATATGACGGTGTCCCAGGAGGCAAACTTCAATGGGCAAACACACGCCGGCGGTCCAGCAGGGCCGCCTCGTCGCGCAGTGGCGCGGTACTGACCAGTCGATGGCCGCCTTCGCCCGACAACACGGCGTGGCCCAGGCGACCTTCGCCGCTTGGGTTGCGCGGCACCGTCCGGCACCCCCGGCCGCGACCGAGGCGCACCGGTTCGTGCAGGTGGCCGCGCCGCTCGTACCGGCTACGCCTGCCTTCTCCGTGTGCGTTGGCGGGCTCGCGCTGCACTTCGACACCCCGCCGCCCGCCGTCTGGTTCGCGGCGGTGGTCCAGGCGCTCGCGCCATGCTGACACCCAGCCCGACCCAGCAGATCTTCCTGGCCACCGAGGCCGTCGACCTGCGCGGTGGATTTGATCGCCCCGCTTGCCAAGTGGTCCAGGCCGGACTCGACCTATACGCCGGCCACCTCTTTGTTTTCCTGTCCCGTCGGCGAACGCACATCAGGATTCTGACACACGACGGCATTGGCCTCGTGGTGCTCTACAAGGCGTTGGCAAACGGAAGGATTGGCGGTTGGGGCGTTATCCCGTGGTCGGTGCCCTCGCTGCCTACGGCGGCTCGCCAGGGATGCAGCCGGGTGCGAAGGGTGGACCGGCCTCTCGCCCGGATCCGGCGCTCTCTGGTGGGTCCCCATGGAGCGTGTCATCAAAAGAAGGCAGGGCTGGGCCCGCGAGGAGCAGACCCAGGCCAAGATGGGATGGCGGGCGGCGCTTCATCGCCCCAGTGTAGCGGGCCGGGATAGGGAGCCCTTCGTTTTCAACGGGAGCCCCCATGACCCACCGCATCGCCCTGCTGCTCTCTCTCGCATTGAGCGCCACCACCCTGTCAGCCTGCGACGACGAGCAGCCCAGCGACGACCTGCCGCCGCCCTGTGGGCTCCACAACAAGGCCGCTGACGCCAAGCTCGCCGACGCGCCAGGCCTTCGCAGCCGACGCGGGCGCAGAGGCCCGCCCGGCGCCGCCCGAACCCACCGCCTTGCCCGAAGGCGCCCACCCCGCCTTCTTGAACCCGGCCCTGGCCAACGCGACCGCCCCCGACACCTACAAGGTCAAGTTCGAGACCAGCCAGGGCGACTTCGTGGTGGAGGTGCACCGCGACTGGGCCCCCAACGGCGCCGACCGCTTCTACAACCTCGCCCAGATCGGCTGGTTCGAGCAGGTGCGCTTCTTCCGCAACATCAAGGGTTTCATGTGCCAATTCGGCATGTCCCCCTACCCGGCGGCCACCGAGGCCTGGAAGGACGCCACCATCCAGGACGATCCGCCCAAGCAGTCCAACAAGCCGCTCTACGTCACCTTTGCCAAGACCAACGCCCCCAACAGCCGGGGCACCCAGATCTTCATCAACCACGGCGACAACAGCAACCTGGACGCCATGGGCTTTGCGCCCTTTGGCCAGGTGGTTGAAGGCGCCGACGTCGTGGCCAAGCTCTACAGCGGCTATGGCGAGGGCGCGCCGTCGGGCCGCGGTCCCAACCAGGGCATCGTGGGCAAGTTCGGCAATGTCTACCTGGAGACCGAGTTCCCCAAGCTGGACTTCATCAAGAAGGCGACGGTGCTCTGAGTGCCCGGGCCCCCCGCTCCTCCAGCCGCTTGTGGTGGACCCGGAAGCGCCACCAGCCCACCCCGACCAGGGGAATGGACCCGACAATAAAGGCCCAGCCGACAATCTCAAAGATCGGGTCCTCAAAGAACTTCAAGAAGCCGGCCCCGCTCACAAAGAGGGTGAGGGCCGTGCGGGCGCTGGCCAGCCAGGTGCGCCGGTTGGCCAACTGGGTGCGCTCCAGGGCCAGCTGATCCCGCAGGGGCAGGTCGCCGGGCAGATCAGCGGGGGCGCTCATCCGTCCAGCTCGGGGTCCAGCGCGAAGATGGCATCTTCGTTGCGAAAGGCCTTGAATTCCAGGGCATTGCCGCTGGGGTCGAGGAGGAAGAGGGTGGCCTGTTCGCCGGGACGGCCGGCAAAGCGCACCCGCGGCGGGATGACGAAGCGTTGCCCCGCGGCCTCCAGACGGCGGGCGAGCACCTCGAATGCCCGCCAGCTGAGGATCAGCCCGTAATGGGGCACGGGCACGGCGTCGCCATCCACGGTGGACCAGCCCGCCGGACCCGGCGCCCGGTCCACCTTGTGGGCGACGACCTGGTGGCCGAAGAGGTCGAAGTCGACCCAGTGGTCGGTGGCGCGGCCCTCGGCGGAGCCCAACAGGCCGGCATAGAAGGCGCGGGCGGCGGCGAGGTCGGTGACGGGGAAGGCGATGTGAAAGCGGGGACGGTCCATGGCGACTCCTCGCCCAGGGATAGCGCAACCCAAGCGCCTTGACCGCCTTCAGCCAAAGCGAACGGCCGAAATCCACGCCCCGTAGAGGCTGTCCCGATAGGGCAGGGTCGCGGCGTCCGCGCCCGCGGCACCCGCACAGACCATCAGGGGCAGCAGGTGCTCTTCGCGGGGGTGGCAGTCCCGGGCCGCCGGGGCCTGGGCCCAGGCCAGGAGGCGGGCCTCCCGCGCATGGGGGGCCAGGGCCATGCTCTCGGCCAGCCACCCGTCAAAACGGGCCGAGGCCGGACCGCCGCTGCCGCCCATCAGGCCCCGCATATTGTGGTAGCTCAGGCCGCTGCCCAGGATGAGCACGCCCTCGTCCCGCAGGGGGGCCAGGGCCCGCCCGATGGCGAGGTGGGTGGCGGGATCCAGGCCCCGCACCAGGGAGAGCTGGACGGTGGGGATGTTGGCCTGGGGCCAGGTGATGGCGGCGGGTACGAAGGTGGCGTGGTCGAAGCCCCGCTGCGGGTCCAGGGCGGCGACCTGCCCAGCGGCGACCAGCAGGTCCCGGGCGCGGGCCGCCAGGCGCGGGCTGCCGGGGGCTGCCCACACGAAGCGGTAGGCCTCGTCGGGGAAGCCGGAGTAGTCGTAGAGCATGCCGGGCCTCTCGGCGCTGCTCAGGGTGGGGACCGGGGCCTCCCAGTGCGCCGAGACCACGAGCACCGCGCGGGGGGCCTCGGCCATGCCGTCGGTGAGGTGCTGCAACCACGCGAAGAGTCGATCATAGCTTGGATCGCTCTGGCGCAAGGATGCAATATAAGGCCAGGGGCCGCCCCCATGGGGCAGGTAGACGGTGGGCAGGGTGGGCACGGGGCGCTCCGGTCTTGCTGAACCATCCCATAGCGCCAAGATGAAGGCGCTGCGCCCATCTTCGGCCTGAACACAGTGTTTCTCCCGCGCGCCGCGCTCAGCCGCCCCGGGCCGGGGTGTCCAGGACCGCGTAGGGGTTGATCACCTCGGGGCGGCCCTCCTCCAGCCAGGTCTGCAAGAACCACAGCATCTGCAGCTTGCCCTCGTCGCTGGTGGGCGTGTCTACGTGGTAGGCCGGGCCCACTGATCCGCCGATGGTCACCCGATCGAATTGGAAGAAGGCCGCGGTGGCGTTGCCGCCGTCGATATTGCCCACCACCGGGTCGGCCTCGGTGATCTGCAGAAGAGGGATCTCGAGGGCCACCGGCGCCATATGGGGCAGGTCCATGGCCTGGGCAAGGGCGAAGCCCGAGGTGCGGGGCACCACCTCGTCGTCCATGGCCACCTGCAGCAGCACGCTGGGGGCCGGCGCATCGTCGAAGCGGTCGGTCAGCACATGGGCCCCCCAGACCGCCGGATCCGAGGGGTCCACCAGGTGCTGGGCCACCGGCACCAGCCGGTCAAAGAGCGCGCGAGAGCCCACCAGGGCGATGATCAGGTCCTCGTACTGGCTGAGGCCGTCGGTGTCGGTGACGATGGTCATCAGCCGGCCGCCGCCCACGCTCAAGACGCCGCCGGCCACCTCGTCGGTGAGGGCCAGAAGCTGCGGGCCCAGGATGGCCCCCAGGCTCACCCCCAGGTAGCCGACCTGATCGACGTCCAGATCGGCGTTCCCGTCCCCGTCCAGGTCCGGGGACTGCTTCAACAGCCGCAGCAGGCGCAGGCGGTCGAGGTTGGTCTGGTCGAAGTTGCCGCGAATCATCCGGGGCTGGATGGACAGGGTGGCCATGTCGATGCCCAGGAAGCGCAAGGCGTCGTCGGCGCCATCCCCCGAGGCGCCGGGGTGGTCGCCGTGCTCCACCGCCTCCATGGCCACCACGGCGACGCCCGCTGCCAGGATGTTCTCGGCGACACGGTAGCCCTCGCCCCGGCTGCTCCCCAGCCCATGGCCATAGAGGACGATGGGGTAGGGGCCGCCGTCCAAGGAGGGCAGCCAGACGGTCACGGGGATCGGGCCCTCGGTGGGGGTCACGCTGGCATCGACCAGCCCCAGGGCGTTGCGGTGATCCAGCACCGTGGTCTCCAGCTCGCACTGGATGAGGTTGCCCCGGGGGCTGCAGGCGCCGGGCCCCGCCCAGGCCACCGGGTGCTCGGGCACCTCGGCGGAGAGCTGCTTCATGGGGCCGAGATCGTCGTGGGTGGTGAAGACCGTCAGCACGCTGATGTCATCGGGGATCAGCCCCAGGGCCTCCACCGCCGCCCGGTAGCGCGGCGCGGCCTCGGCCACCGTGGGGTCCTCGGGCTCGCCATGGAGCAGGTCGCGGGTGGTGGGGGCCGGGGCGATGCAGCCGCCATCCGCCGCGGGCGCATCGGTGGTGAGCACCAGGGCGTGGGGGCTGCCCAGCCGCAGGGGGCGCAGGGGCCAGATCACGACGGTGAGCCCATCTTCGAGGATTCGGGCCTCGAAGGGCACCCGCTCGGGGCTCGCCCCGCTGAGGTCCACCAGCATCCAGCCCGGATCGCTGACCGAGGCCTCGGCGGTGGTGGGGGCCGCGGTGACCGGCGCATCAAAGCGCAGCAGCATGCCGCCCAAGGTGCCGAATCCGCTCAGGTCGCCCAGGCCCTCCACCGCGCTCTTGAGCAGGGCCGGCGTGCCGGCCAGCCAGGGCACGGTGTCCTCGTCCACCCGCAAGCGGCGCCCGGTGGGGCTGGCCGGATCGGCGATCTCCAAGAGCCCGTCGGGGAAGAGCTCCAGCTCGGTGGCGGTCTTCGGGCTCCACTGGTGGCCCGTGCTGCCCTCACACCAGGCGGGCGGACTGTCATGGGCGCCATCGGCGCCATCGGCGCCATCGGACCCACCACCGCCCTTGTCCTGGCCACAGGCCACCAGGCAGAGGGGCAGCAGCCCCAAGCAGAGAGAACGCAAGAAGAACCTCAGCGGTAGACGACGGCCCAGGAGCTGAGCACGATGTTGCCATCTTGATCGGGGGGGTCGTCCCCGTTCAAGGTGGCCCGGTAGGTGAAGGTGGCGTCCTCGCCGGGCACCACATCGCCGGTCACATCGGCGATGAAGGCGGGGACCTCTTTTCCGGGGCACCAGCCGCCGCGTCCGAACCACCAGGTGCCGGCCTGGTTGGGCACGGTGCCCTCGTCGATCTGCTGCTCGCAGCCGGTGCTGGTGCCCGCCGTGCTGTAGCCCTGCTCATAGGTGCTGCTGCCCACGCTGAAGGCGTGGCTGTGGCGGCAGAACTCGGCGCAGCTGGTGGTGGCATCGGAGCCATGCCCGGTGATGATGGCCCGCAGCTCGACCTTGGCGGCATCGGCGGGAATGGGCACGGTGACGGGATCCCGGTCGTTGTAGCTGCTGTTGAAGGCGCCCCCGGTGAAGAGCTCGATGGCCTCGCGGGGGGCCACGCCCTTGCCCTGGTTGGACAGGCGCAGCTTGAGGGTCACGCCGGTGGGCTGCACATTCCAGGAGGGCGCCCAGGAGTAGCGGATGGTGCGCTCCCCGCCGTCCTGCAGCCAGGCCAGGGCATGGGTGGCGTCCAGCACCCAGTGGCTCTCGCGGTGGTAGGTCGTGATGAAGCGGCCCATCTCCAGCCAGCGCTCGCTGGCCTCGTCCCAGAGGAATAGATGGGCGAGGTAGTCCCAGGCGCCGCAGTTGCCGATCTCGTGGCCGTCCTTGTCCGGACACTCCATCAGCACCTCGATCTCGAGGGTGTCGAAGCCCGCCATGGTCTCGGCGTCGGGCAGCACCATGGGGCCGTCCTCGTACTCTTCGATGACGTCGCCACCAAAGATGGGGATCTCGACCACCTCGAACTCGGCCATGCGCTGGTCGCGCTCCGCTTCGAAGTTGAAGAACTCGGCCTCGCCGGCCACCTGGGAGAGGCGCCACTCCCAGGGCCAGTCCAGGGAGGCGTCATAGGCGCCCACGGCCGAGAAGTAGCCCAGCCCGCGGATGCGCTGGCTGCGATCGATGCCGAAGCCGGTGAGGGCGAGGCCGCTGGCCGCGAAGGCGTCCCCCACCAGCCCGTCCAGGCCGGCGGTGGTGCCGTCCACCACGTGCAGGCGGTCGAACCACCAGGCGGCGTCGGACTCGCGCATGCCCGACAGCTCGTCGTCGATTTCGGCCTGCATGGCCGCGCCGAACTCCTCGCCCTCGGCAGAGTCGGCACTGTCGACAACAAAGAAGTAGTGCACATTCTCGGGGCTGCGCCGCAACAGATCCCGGATGCCGCCAAACCAGAAGCTGCTGCGGTCGGCGTCGCTGACGGTCAGGTAGTGGGGGATGAAGAGGTAGTTGTCGCAGCCCGACCAGTTCTCAGACAGGGTCCATTCGGTGCCATCCCGCAGGGGCACGGTGAAGTCACCGGCCGGCTGCCAGCGGCGCATGGCCTCGGGGCCCGCCGCATCGAATTCCCGAATCGGCAGGTCCAGGTCGGTGCAGGCCTCGAGGTGGTTGACCAGGTCTTCGCCGTCATCGCCATCGGTGCCGTCGGTGCCATCCGAGGCGTCTGCGCCATCGGTGCCATCGGTGCCATCGGCGCCATCCGAGGCGTCCGCGCCATCGGTGCCATCGCCACCATCCGCGGCTGGCAGGTCCTTCTCGCCGGTGCAGGCCAGGGCGGGAAAGGCGAGCAGGGCCAGGAGCGTCGCGCGGGTCATGGGGCCTCCAGATGCTGTGCGGCGGTCGGCCATCATACACGGCCAGGCCGGCCTTGCCAGCGGGAAAGGACGCCCGGACCGGCGCGGCGCGAGGCCTCGGATAGGTCTGTCCAATGGACGTCTTCGACTTTGCGGTGGTGGGAGCCGGCTTTGGCGGCCTGGCCGGCGCCTTGACCCTGGCCACAGCGGGCCACAGGGTGCTGCTGCTGGAGGCCCTGAAGGTCCCCGGCGGCTGCGCCTCCAGCTTTCAACGGCAGGGCGCCTCCTATGAGGCGGGGGCCACCCTGTTCAGCGGCCTGGGACAGGAGGGGCTCTTCGGGCGGTGGAAGCGCGAGCACGATCTCGACGTGGACTTCATCTTCCCCGATCCGGCGGTCGAGCTGCGGGCCCCGGGCCTGCGCTTGCCCATCGGCACCGACAAGGCCGCCTTCATCGACGGCCTCTGCGCCTTGCCCGGCGCCCCCGAGGCCGGCCTGCGCGCCTTCTTCGCCGAGCAGGGGCGGGTGGCCGACGCCTTGTGGCCGGTGCTGACGACCCCGGGCGCCTGCCGCCCTTCGGCCCGGGGGCCTGGGCCTGGCACCTGGGTCGGGCCCACCGCTACGCCCCCTTGCTGCGCCATCTGGGTCGGCCCGCCCTCGACGCGCTGCGCCGCCATGGCGTCGCGGACTGGCGACCCCTGCGCGCCTGGGGGGACGCCCTCAGCCAGATCACCGTTCAGGCCAGCCTGGCCGAGGCCGAGGCCCCCTTCGCCTTGTCCACCCTCGACTACCCCTTTCGCGGCACCGGCCATGTGCACGGGGGCATCGGGCGGCTGGCCCTGGCCTTGACCGGGGCCATCGAGAGGGCAGGCGGCACGGTGCAGTTCGCCACCCGGGTGCGCGGCCTCCACCCGACCCGGGGCGGCTGGCGCATCGACGGGCGCGGGGGGCCCTGGCAGGCACGGCAGGTGCTGTGCAATCTGCTGCCCCAGGCCCTGCAGGGGCTACTTGAAGATGAAGTCAGCGCGCCCATTCTCGACCCACTGGCCGGTGCGGTGACCGAGGGCTGGACCGCGGTGATGCGCTACCTGCGCCTGCGGCCCGACCCGACCCTGCGCCCCGAGGCCCACCACCTGGAGCTGATCGCCGACACCGACCAGCCCTTTGTGGAAGGCAACCACATCTTCGTGTCCATCAGCGGCGCCGACGAGGGGCGGGGCCCCGATGGCCAACGCACGGTCACCGTCAGCACCCACCTCGCCCCCAGCCGCCTGCAGCAGGGACCCGCCCAGGTGGTGGCGGCCGTCCAGGCCCGCATGGCGCAGACCCAGGCCGCGCTGGCGCCGGAGATTGAGGCCCTGGTCTGCCACGAGATGACCGCCAGCCCGCGCACCTGGCAGCGCTTCACCGGTCGCCCCGGGGGCCTGGTGGGCGGGGTGCCCCGGCGGGTGGGCCTGCACCACTACCGGCAGCTGGGCCCCACGGCCGTCCTGCCCGGCCTGTGGCTGGTGGGCGACGCGGTCTTTCCCGGGCAGAGCACCCTGGCCACCGCCTTGGGGGGCGCTGCGGCAGCCCGCGCGGCCCTGGCCGCCTGAGGGCCCTCAGCCGCCCAGCATGCCCGCCTTGAGCTTGGCCGAAGCCGGCGCCGGCCCGAGGTAGATGGACCAGACGGCCTTCATGAAGTCCAGGCCTGCGATGGTGCCCTTGGTCTGCCCGTTGAAATCCACGGTAATGCCCGCCCCCGGCACATAGTCCAGGGTGACCACATCACCGGCATGCACGGTGGCCATCATGCCGGAGAGCTTGGCGAAGGCGGGCGCCAGGGCGTCTTTGTTGGGGAGCTGGGCCAGGCCCTCGGCAAAGGTCTCCTTCATCTGGTCTGCGGTGACCTCCTTGTAGATGAAGGACATCACGATGCGCTTGGGCACATCGGCCTGGATGGCCTCTTCTGCGCTCTTGGTCCTGGCGGGCAGGTAGAGGGTGCCCACGTAGATGTCGATGAAGTACTTCTCGCGCAGGCCCATGCCATTGAGCACCAAGGTCTGGCCGCCCACCTGGGCGCTGTCGGGCAGGGTCACCCCCGCGAGGCTGCCGGCCTGGGCCGGGCTGAGGGCGAGGAGCAGCGGGAGCAGGAAGGTGGCAGCCATGGGGTTCTCCAAGGAGGGTGGGCCGGGGTGGCCCGCAGCAGGGACGGCCGGGTTGCCGCGACCTTCAGGGCGCGGGCCGCAAGCCGGGCTTCAGGGCAGGGTGCGGGTCACCCCACGCTCCCAACCTCCATAGAGGGGATTGGGCAGGACGAAGTAGCGAACACCGAACTGAGCGTCCCAATCGACAGCTTCTTCGCCGACTTCCGGGAAGTCCCCAATATTGTCGCCCAGGTAGACCAGGGGGGTCAGCGCCTTGCCGGTGGAGCAGGCGCCGCTGCCGGCGCGCACTTCGCCCCGGCGGGCCACCTTGTTGTAGGCCTTGTCGTCGGCCTTGGCCAGACAGAGCAGGTCGCCATCGGCCCACAGGCCCTCTGCCGCGAGGTTCTCGCGGGTGGCGACGGTGGTGCTGTCGCCGCGGTTGGTGATGAAGACCACCGTGCCGCCCGCCTCCCGCGCGGCGGTGACGAATTCGCGGGCCCCGGGGATGGCGGCGGCCTGGCGGCGCTCGCACCAGGCATTCCAGGAGCCGGACTCGAAGCCCACCCCATAGGCCAGGCGCTCCAGCTGGTAGGTGGAGTTGTCGAGGGCCGTCTCGTCCACGTCCAAGATGACGGCCCAGCCCTTCTTCTTGGCCTTCTTGGCCTCCACCAGCATCGCCTGGGCGGCCTGTCGGTAGGTCTGCTGGGTGAGCTTCTGGTATTCGATGCTGTCCCGCATCCACTTGAGCTGCTGACCGCTGGGGGCCGCGCCATGGCCGAAGGCCGGCGCCGTGGGGGCCTCGGCCAGGGCGATCGTCGAGAGGAACAGGGAGAGCAACATCCACATGGCGAGACTCCTGGCGCGGGTCGGGGAGGTAGCGACGACCCCGAGCTGTCCCGGAGGCGCGACGCGCTGCAGGCGAAGGCGCTCGGCCCTGCCCGCCGACCTCCGATTAACCGATGGGGCGGCAGCGCCCCGCGATCGCAATAGGGTCGTCCCCCACCCCGGAGACGCCCATGGACGCCGCCACCCGCACCGAGATCGAAGCCGCCGCCTTTCGCAGCCTGGTCGCGCACCTGCAGGCCCGCACCGATGTGCAGAATATCGACCTGATGAACCTCGCCGGCTTCTGCCGCAACTGCCTGGGCAAGTGGCTGCACGCCGCCGCGGTCTCCCGCGATGCGGATATGAGCCCCGAAGAGGCCCGGGACGCCATCTATGGCATGCCCTATGACGACTGGAAGAAGCTGCACCAGGCGCCGGCCAGCCCCGAGCAGCTGGCCCGCTTCGCAGAGACGGCACCCCAGCACGCCAAGCACGGCTGAAGGCCGCTACTGCAGGCTGTCGGCCAGCTCGGCCAGCCGTGCGCCCCCATCCCGAAAGACGGGCCAGCCATCGCCCACCAGCACGGCGCGGATGTTGGGAAGGGCCGCGAGGCGGCGCACCGACCCCACCGCCGCGGCGCGGTCCTTGAGCTTGTCGGCGGGCAGCATCATCAAGGAGCCCCCTCGGTGGGCCCGCACCAGGTCGCCAGTGACCAGGGTGTCGCCATCGATCAGCAGGGCCAGCTCTCCCGGCGTCTTGCTGCCATCGAGGGCCAGGGCCAGCACCCCGTCGATCACCGTGTCGCCGTCGGCCAGCCAGCGCCCGCAGTCCAGCCCCAGGGCGCCCTGCTCGGCCAAGGGGCCCATCAGCAGCGCGCCGGTGCGGGCGGCGATGTCGCCGGCGGCCCGCGTGTGGTCCGAGTTGGTGACCACGATCCAGCGCACGGGACCCAAGCTGCCCAGGTGGGCCAGGTCGTGGTCTGACAGCGGCATGGGGTCGATGAGCAGGCAGCCGTCGGGCCGCACCAGGCAGGTGCCGTTGAAGTCCACGTTGCGGGCGCGGTCAAAGGCCGACCAGCTGTAGAGGTCGGGGCGGTGCAGGGCTTTCACGGAGGGCTCCGGGGCGGAAGGGCGGCGAGGGCGAAGGCGGCGAGCAGGGGGGGCCATAGCAGGCCCACCCGGGCCAGGTTGGCCGGCCCGCCCAGGGGCAGCAGGGCGAGGAGGCCGAAGAGCGCGAGCAGGCCGGTGAAGGGGCGGGCCCAGGCCGGGCGGCGCCCCCGGGCCCAGGCCCAGGCCAGGGGCAGCAGGCCCAGGTGCAGGGGGTTGGCCAGCAGCAGGCCCGGGTTGGCCCGGAACTCCTCCAAGGCGCTGAGGCCCCACAGCAGCAGGCCCACCGTGCCCAGCAGGCCCAGGAGCAGCCCCAGGACCGCCAGGGCGAGGGCCGCGAAGATGCGCCCGGGGCGCCCACCAAAGCGCCCGGGCACCAGCAGAAGGGCGCCCCCCAGCAGGCCCAGCCCGAGAGCGCGCGGGCGCGGATCGGGCCGCGTGGCCGGCGCCCAAGACAAGGCGCCTTCCGAGAGCTGGCAGGCCTCCCCCAGCAGGGCGACCTGCCCACCTCGGCCATCCTCCACCCGCACCCCGGAGAGGGTCCGATCCAGAAGATCGGGCAGGAACCCTGCATCATACTGGGTCATGGGCTGGTCCACCGAGGGCCCGGCCAACAGGTCCAAGGCCAGACCCGCCCAGGGCACCCGGTCCAGGTGGCGCTGCACCTCGTCGCGGGGGCTGTGGGGCCAGGGCGCGGCCAGCTTCTGTTGCAAGGCGCCGTCCAGGCCTTCATCCAGGAGGTCCCGCACCGCGGTGGCGCAGCTGCGATCGCGCCAATGAAAGAGGCTGTAGGCGTCGAGATCGGCCCGGATGCCCAGCAGGCCCGCCACCACCCGGGCCTGGGCGTCGGGGGGCAGGTGGATGCGCCGGGCCACCGCGGGGCGGTCGGTGCGCCGGTAGGACCGGGCCTCTCGGGCCGGGGGCTCCACCTGCCAGCGGCACTCCAGGCTGCCCAGCAGCAGCGAGGACAGGGGCTCCTGGCGCCGGCTGTCGATGACGCCGAACTCCCACACCCGGTCGATGCCCAGGGCCCCGTCCCGCAGCCACAAGGAGCTGTGGCCCAGGAAGGAGAAGGGCTCGTGCCCGGGCGCCGCGGTGATCAAGTAGAGGGCGGGATCCTCCAGCGGATCCGGGGGCCCAGACGGGCAGGCTGGCAGCGGTGTCCCGTGGGCAGAGACCAGGGCGAGGATGGGCAGCCAGAGCATCATGCGGGGCTAATGCGGGCGGGCAGGGGGAGCACCTTGGCGAGGGATGCAGCCGCGCGGGGCCGAGCCGGTACGGCGTCGCCGTCCCATGCGGCGCCTGCGACCCACCCGGCCCCCTGCCAGAGCGGGTCCAAGGGGGACGGCCTTTGAAGCCCCGCGACGCGTCCGCGCTGTGTAGGCTGGCGGCGCTTCTCGATCGGGACCCCCATGTCATTTCCCACCCTCCTCGGCTTTCTGGCCGGCGTCCTGCTGCTGGTGGGGGCCGTCGCCCTCTCGGCCCAGAACCCGCTGACCTTCTTCAGCTTCTCCAGCATGCTCATCGTGCTGGGGGGCACGCTGGCCAGCGCATATATCAGCTACGAAGCGCGCTATGTGGCGCTTGCCTTCAAGGAGCTGGTGCGACTCTTCAGCCAGCCCAAGGCCGGCCGGGCCAAGCTGCCGGCCACGGTGGAGCGCATCGTGGACTGGGGCGGGGTCCTGAAGCAGAGCGGCCTGCCGGGCCTGGAGACCAGGATCGGCGCAGAGCCCGAGCCCGATCCCTTCGCCTTTTATGGCCTGGACCTGCTGTTGCGCGACTACCCGGCCCAGGACGTGCGCGACATGCTCGAGACCACGGCAGAGACCAGCTTCGATCGCGAGATGGTGCCGGTGGGCGTGCTCAAGACCATGGGCGGCGCGGCGCCGGCATTCGGCATGGTGGGCACCCTCATCGGCCTGATCGTCATGTTGGAGAGCATCGGCGAGGACTCGGGGCAGCTGGGCGCAGGCCTGGCGGTGGCCTTGGTGACCACCCTCTATGGCGTGCTGCTCAGCCGCCTGGTCTTCCTGCCTGCCGCCAGCAAGGCCCAGCAGCGCCTGGAGATCAAACGCTTCGGAAATGAGCTGCTGGCCGAAGGTTTCGTGATGCTGGCCGAGAAGCGCAGCCCCCAGTTCATCGCCGACCGCATGAACGGCTTCTTGGACCCCGCCATTCGCTATGAGCGTCGCCGCAAGGGCGGCGGGGCGACCCGCGCATGAGGAGGCGCAGCCGGGCGCCGGTCGAGGGTGGCGACACCGAGGACTGGCTGGTGACCTATGCCGATGCGATCACGCTGCTGATGGCCTTCTTCGTCATGCTCTTCACCCTGGCCACCGCCCAGGGCGGAGATCTGGCCGAGGCCACCGCCGCCCTGGCCGAGCAGTTCTCGGGCAAAGGCGCGGCCGGGCCGGGCGCGGCCGCCGCGCCCGCCGCCGATGCCACGGATGCTGCGCTGACCGATCTGCGCAGCATCATCCAGACCCAGGGCCTGGGCGACGACGTGACGGTGGAACAGCACGACCGCGGGCTGGCGGTCACCTTCAGCGGCGACGTGCTCTTTGCCCCCGGCGCGGTCGAGCTGCAGCCCGCCGCCCTGGGCCGCATCGCCCCGCTGCTGCAGCAGGTGGTGGCCCAGGCCGAAGCCGGCCACACGGTGGAGGTGGAGGGCCACACCGACGACACGCCCCTGGCCGGGAGCCAGGGCATGAGCAACTGGGATCTGTCCGCGCTGCGGGCGGCCCGCCTCGCGGCCTTGCTGGAGGCCAGGGGCCTGCCGGGCAAGCGCATCAAGGTGGTGGGTTATGGCGCGACCCTGCCCCTGGTGCAGAACCGCGACGAGGCCGACCAGGCGATCCCCGCCAACCAGGCGCGCAACCGTCGGGTGAGCCTCGTCCTCAAGCGCCCCTGAGCCCCCGGAGCCGCCATGCCCCCGCTCGACCCCGCCCTCGATCCCGACGTGGACCCCCGCGCCCTCAGCGACGCGGACTGGCGCGCCATCCTCGACCCCATGGAGTACCAGGTGCTGCGGCAGTCGGGCACCGAGCGGGCCGGCACCGGGCGCTACCTGCAGGATCCGGGGCCCGGCGCCTTCCATTGCGCGGGTTGCGGGCAGCGGCTCTATGGGGCCGAACACAAATTCCACTCGGGCTGCGGCTGGCCGAGCTTCTTTGATTCGGTGGCCCCCGGCGCCCTGACCCTGCACCGGGATCGCAGCCTGTTCATGGTGCGCACCGAGATGCGGTGTTCCCGCTGCGATGGGCACCTGGGGCATATTTTCGACGATGCCCCCCATATGCCCACCGGCCAGCGCCATTGCGTGAATGGCACGGCCATCCTGCATGTGCCCGCCGGCCAGGACCCGGTCGCGGTCTTCGCCGCCCACCGGGGCTGATCGCCGCGCCAGGGGCCCCGTCGCTGGCTACAGGGCCCCCATGAAGGCCCCCCTCTCGGACGCCCGCAGCACCCCGCCGGCCCTGCGCCCGCTGGCGCTGCTGCTGGTGCTGGCGCTGGCCTTCTTGCAGGGCAGCGCCTTCTTGTCGGTCAAGGACGGCGCCCCGCGCACCTGGCTCAGCCGCCACCCCAACATCCAGTGGTTCTCGTCCTGGTCGATGTTCACCAAGCGCGACCGCACCAACCAGGCCCTGGACGTGGAGGGGGAATTCGACGGTGAATGGAAGAAGATCCCCATGGGGCGCCTGTTCCCAACTCGCTGGGAGAGCGGCTACCGTTGGGAGCGTAGCGCCTTTCTGCACAATGGGCAGCGCATGCGCACCCTGGGCGCCGCCACCTGCGGGCGCATGGAGGCCGCGGGCATGGCGGTGCCGCAACGCCTGCGCTTCACCGAGGTCAAGTGGCGCAAGACCCGGGGCAGCGTGGCCCAGCCCCGCAAGAAGCACCTGAAGTCCAAGGTGCTGCTGCTGTGGACCTGCGGAGACCCCGCGCCGCCCGGACCCCGGGGCCACCGCCTATGACCCCCCCGGCCACCAAGGCGGGCAGCGCAGGGCGGGGCGCCTGGGAGCGGCTCTGGGCCCCCGGCTGGGCAGGCGGCTGGACGGCCATGCGCTGGTTGTGGCTGTGGGCGGCCCTGCTCACCCACGCCCCGCGCCTGATGGGCATCTCCGACGCCTATGCCGCCCAGGACATGGTCTTTGGCCGGCTCTTCTGGCGGGTCTCGGACCATGTCGTGCTCAACCCGGCCGCGGGCCACGCGCTGTGGGGGCTGGGGATGCTGGGCCTGGGCCTGGTGGCCTGGGGAGGCCGCGCGACCAAGCCCGGCATCGTGATCTTCGTGGTGGGCGCCTACCTGCTGGCCGGCCACGAGGCCCTCAATACCAAGGCCTATGACCGGCTGCTGCTGTGGCAGGCGGCCATCCTGCTGCTGAGCCCGGTGGGCGAGCGGAGCTTGCACGACAAGGCGAGGGGGCCGACCGCCCGCTGGCTGCTGCTGGTGCTCTATATGGGCCTCTACGGGTCCACCGGCTGGCTCAAGGCCCTCGACGAGCCCACCTGGTGGGATGGGGGCGCCCTGGCCTATGAGCTGATCGACCCCAATTTCGGCGGCACGCGCCTGGGGGCGTGGTTGTCGGGGCGGCTGTGGCGGGCGATGCCCCTGGGCATCCTGACGGTGATCTTCGAGGCCAGCTTCCCGCTGCTGATCCTGCTGCGGCGGGCCCAACCCTGGGTGCTGCTCATGGGGCTCTGCTTTCACGCCGGCATCGCGATGCTCATGAATGTGGGCACCTTCTCCTGGGTGGCCATCGCCGCCTACCCGGTGCTGTTGCACCCCGAAACGGCCCATCGAAGCTACCTCTTCATCCGTCGACGCCTGGGGCGCGAAAGAGAATACGCAGGCTGAGCTTGCCCGCGGGCTCCACCGGACGCACACTTCCGCCATGTCCACCCTCGGCTTCGTCATGGCAGGGGGCGCCGCCCGCGGCGCCTACCAGGCCGGCATGCTCCGCTACCTCTTCAAAGCGCTGCCCAAGAACCTCGGCTATGTGCCCTGGCCCGCCATCGTGAGCGGCACCAGCGTGGGGGCCCTCAACGGGGTCTTCGTGGCGGCCCGGACCACCCGCGGCATCGACAGCCTGTCGGGCATGTGGCAGGACCTCAGCATCGAGCAGGTCTACCAGCTTCCGGGCCAGGGCATGTGGGGGGCCCTGCGCAATGTGCTCAGGCCGGCCGAGGGGGCCAGCATGCTGGATGCGACCCCCTTGATGCGGCTGGTCAGCCGCGAGTTCCCCGGGCGGGAGCTGCGAGAGGCCATCGGGTCGGGCCAGACCCAGGCCTTCATCGTGAGCGCGACGGGCCTGGCCACCGGCTTCAACGTGCTCTTCCTGGACAGCGCCAACCCGGACCTCAACCTGCAGCCCCTGTCGGGCACCCGGGTGAAGCGCGTGCGGACCAAGGCCAAGCACCTGCTGGCCAGCGCAGCCCTGCCCATGCTCTTTCCGCCGGTGACCGTGGACGACGCGCTCTATGTGGATGGCGGACTGCGGCAGAACACGCCGCTGCGGCCCACCATCCGCGCCGGCGCCGACCGCGTGCTGGTGCTGGGGGTGCATGTGTCGAAAGAGACCGAAGCCCGCACCATCGTCGAGACGCCGGTGCCCTCCTTGCCCTTTCTGGCGGGCAAGAGCCTCAACGCCTTGCTGCTGGACCCGGTCGAGCGCGATCTGCAGCAGGCCCAGACCCTCAACAGCATCTTGAATTGGGGCGCAGAACATTACGGGCCCGAGTTTCTGCAAGGCGTGAAGAAGGACCTGGGGCTCAATCCCGTTGAGTTGTTCTTCTTTCGACCCCAAGAGGACCTGGGCCGCATCGCCTCGGCCACCTGGAAGGAGCACCCGCCCAAGGTGGCCGGGCAGCTGGGCTGGCTGCTGTCCAGCCTGGCCGACCGGGTCAACGACCCCAACGGCGAGTCCGACCTGCTGAGCTACCTCTTCTTCGATCGGGCCTTCACCGGCCAGCTGGAGGCCCTGGGCTTCGAAGACGCGCGCCGCCGCGAAGAAGAGCTGGTGGCCTTCTTGGGGGCCGATCCGCCGGCCAGCGCGCCCCCCCCGTCAGGGGCGGCCTGCTAAGCGCTGGAACAGGGCGAGGTCGGCTCTGGCTGCCGGCAGCATCGGGTAATAATCCGGCGTAGCAGCGCACCCGCTGTTCGAGCAGGCCGCCATGAAAGGGCGGGTGGGGTTCGACCGTGGCGAAGGCGGGCCCGCACCAGCGCTCCATGCCGGCGAGGGGGGCCAGGCGCAGGGCCGCGGCGCGCCGGAACTCGTCCTGGTTGCCCCCGGCGAAGGGCGCCAGCAGTGGGCCGGCAGCAGCGGCCGCCGCATCCGGACCCTGGGCCCGGGACAGTCAAACGTCTGATCCAGGCCCCGGGCCAGGGCCATCGGGTGCACCCAGGGATCGGTGCGGGCGGCCTCCAGGGCTGCTTGCAGGGCTTCCAAGGCCGCCTCGGCCGGCGGCGTCCAGATAGGTCGCCCGCACCAGCGCGGCCTCGCCCGCATCCAGCAGCGCGGCGGCGTCCAGGGCGCGGGGGTCGGCCTGACTGGCCCAGGCCTCTCCCAAGATGAGGGGGTCCAGGGGGCCCCCGGGGCTGGTCCCGTTGGGCCCAGGGCAGCGGCCGCCCGGCCAGGTCGCCCGTCGCCCAGGCCGAGCGCGCCGCCATTCGGGCGGCCAGGGGACCGGTTGGGCCCTGGGGCGGCTTGGGGGCTGCGCCCGGCGATGGCCTTGCTGAAGCGCGCCTCCAGCGCCGCATCCGAATCGACGACGATGGGCATGCTGTCCCAATTCCCAGCGGCAGCGCGATCCCGCAGGGCGGCCACCGAGGCGCCTTGGGTCTGGCCCAGGTGGCGGGCGAATCCGAACTCGATGACGGGGTGGTCATCGGTATTGACCGGCGCCCCGGCGGCCACAGCCGCCACCAGCCCGCTGTCGCCCACAAAGCCCGCCATCAGCCCCGGGAGGCCCGCCACACGCCAGCCCCGCGCCAGGCCGTCCTTCCAGGGGGCGCGGCCCAGCCGGCCCGCGATCTGGGCGGGGTCCACGGGCAGAGGGGCTGGGGGCTGGCCACCAGCAGCAGGTCGCCCTCGCTGGCGCCCTCCCAGACCTGGACATGGGGAAAGACCGCCTGCAAGGTTGCGAATGCCGTCGCCAGCGTCTCTTCGGAAAGCTCATAGGCCTGGACCCATTGCAAGAAGAGCCCCCGGGCTCCAGCGCTGCCGGCTGGCGGCGTAGAACTCCTCGTTGAAGAGGCTGGCGATGCCCGCCCGGTAGGGGTTGGGTTGGCCTGAGACGATGATGTCGTAGCGTTGGGGGCTGGCCATCAGCCACTCCCGCGCATCGCCCATATGCACCTGGATCTTGGGGTTGTCCAGGGCCCCGTGGTTGCTGAGGGCGCAGGCGCGGGCCACATCGACAATGGCCGGCTCAAGCTCGATCACATCGATATGTTCCACCTCGTCCGCGGCCGCCGCCCAGCCCGCGGCCCGGCCGGAAGCCCAGGCCGATGATGAGCACGCGGCTGGGCGCGGGATGCAGCAGGGTGGGCAGCAGGCCCAGCCACAGGTTGGTGGGAGCATCCCCGATGACATGGCCGTCCACCTTGCCGTGGATGACGAAGGCGTTGCCGGTGAGGTTTGCAAGGCCAGGGCGCTCTCGACCCCATCCACCTCCCAGAGGGTGGCGCGACGCACCTGGCGCAAGGCGTCCTGGGTGGCCACCGGGTCCAGGCCGGTCAGGTTGGCGCGACCGGCGCCGATGGGGCTGTGGCGCCAGGCCGCCGCGGGACCGGGCGCAGTGGCCAGGCCCAGGCCCAGTGCAACCCCCAACCCCAAGGCCAGCGCCCCCGTGCGCCGCTGGCGAAAGGACAGGACCGCCGCTACACTGGCGACCCCCAGCAGCAGCAGCACCACCAGGCGCCACAGGCCCACCGCTCCCAGGGCCGGCACCAGCCCGAAGCCGCCGGCCAGGGAGCCCAGGATGGCTCCCCGCCGTATTGCAGCCGGCCGCCAGCCCCACCTGGCGACCGAGGGCCCGGTCGCCCTGCCCCAGCAGGCCCACCAGCAGCGGAAACTGAAAGCCAGAGACCAGGGCCGCCGGCAGGATGGCCGCCGCCGCGAGGGTGGCCCAGACCAGGCCCAGGGCCCAGAAGCCCTGCTCGCCGAAAGGCCGCAATGCAGCGGCCGCCAGGGCAAAGTCATCGCCCAATCCAAGGGGCAGGCCCACCAGCAGGGCCTCCAGGGCCGCGGTCACCCCAAAAGCAAGCAGGCTGGGCCGCCGGCCCCGCGCCCAGGCCCCATAGGCCAGGGATCCCAGGCCGATGCCCAGCAGGGCCACCGCCAGAATCACGCCGAAACTATAGGATGAACCACCCAAAAGCGGCGCCAGAACCCGGTACCACACCAGCTCCATCAGCAAGAAGGCAAAGCCCGCGATGCCCGCTCCGGCCAATACCAGCGGGGCTGGCGCGGCGGCGTCCTGGGCCTGGGCCGGGGCAGGCGGTCGGGCTGGCCAGGCCCCGCCCCGCACAATCGCCACCCCTGCCACCAGCAGGTTGAGCAGGACCGCGCCGACCAGGCTGCTGCGAATGCCCACGGCTTCGATGGTCACAAAGGTGGCCAGCAGCACCCCCCCCACCGAACCCAGGGTGTTGAGCGCATAGAGCAAGCCCAGGCGCCAGCGGTCGCGGTCCTCGCCCGGCTGCACCGCCCGCACCGCCGCCGCCAGGGTGCCTCCCATCAAGAAGGTGGGCAGGCCCAGCACCAGGGCGCTCAGGAGCAGGCGCAGGAGGGTCCCGCACCGGTCCCAGCACGGGCGTGCCCCCCAGCCCCGCATAGAGGGCCCGGGTGGCGTCTACCAGCAGGGGCTGAGCCCTGCGCTGAGGGCCACCCCGGGCCCAACAGGCCGTAGAGGCGCAGGGGATATCAGACGGCCGCCAGGCGCTCCCAGCACCAGGCTGCCCAGGCCCAGCCTCCCATGAAGATGGCCAGCACTGCCAGTGCTGGCCGCCGTGCTCGCCCCAAAGACCAGCCGCAGCTCGCGCAGCCAGACGGACTGGTAGACCAGGGCGCAAGCACCCGGAAAGGAAGAGGAGCAGCGCCGGCAGGCGATTCGGGGCGGGCCGCGGGGGTCACCACGGTTGACTCACAGCCGGGGGTGAAAGGAGCTATCTCGACGCAACCCGCGCAGGTGCCTGGCCAGACCCCTCAGACACTCCTCCCGCCGCTACTAACGCCGAGAAACGCTGAAAGCGGCGCTGGCGGATCGCCCGTCGGGCTGGCGGCCTGCTCCCGCTGGGCGGGGTCGCCGGCGCCTTTGGCAGACCGGCCTCCAGGGCCTCACCGCGGAAGGCATCCAGGCGCGGGTGGCCGAGGCCGGGCCCCTTGGGGCCCTGGTCTATGTGCTGGCCTTGCCCGTCTGCAGCCTTTCGGGCTGTCGTCCCACCTCTTCCTGGTGGCGGCTGGGCTGATGTGGGAGAGCGCTGTGGGCGTCCCCTCTGGGCTGCTGGGCATGATGCTGGCTGCACCAACAGCTCGCCGCCGCGCGCTGGATGGGGGTCGAGAGGCCGTGCAGGCCCGCATCCCCGCCGGCTGGTTGTGATGATGACGCGCCCTGGCCCACCGAGGCCCGCGCACTGTCATCGCCCTGCGGCTGGCCTTCTTCACCTCCGCTGAGTCTGGCCATGGGTCAGCTGGGTGAGCTGGAGGACTACCTGCTGGGCACCTTCCTGGGCTGCTTGCCCATGGTCTCTTCGACCCGCTGGCTGCCCACCACATCGCCGCCGGTCTGTTGATAGGCCCCAGCCCCCGCGCGAGCCCCCCATGACTGCTGCCCACCCTGCCCGAAAGCAAGCCGCCCTGCCGCTGCTCCCGGTCGGCCCCAGCGCCGCCGCCGCCCCCAGCCCGGAGCGCCGCGCCGGTGGCCCCCGAGGCCCCGGGCCACCCCGCGGAGCAAGGCCACCGCCGCACCGGCCCCAGGCGCGCTGGGCACCCTGCCCGCGGGCGTGGGCCTGCCGGTGGGCAGCAAGCTGCCAGACCTCGCCCTGCAGCCCATGGGTGCCCCGGCCACCTCCTTGCACGGCCTCCTCGAAAACGGGCCCGTACTGCTTGTCTTCTACCGAGGGGGCTGGTGCCCCTACTGCAATTTCCAGCTGCACGAGCTGGCCACGAGCGGGTCGGAATTCCAGCGCCGCAAGATCACGCCGGTGGCCATCAGCGTGGACCAGCCCGACCCCGCCAGTCAGACCCAGGCCAGCTGGCAGATCCCCTTTCCGGTGGTGTCGGACCCCGACCTGCGGCTGCACGAGGCGCTCAAGGTGGTCTTCCAGGCCGACGCCGCCGAGGTGAAGCGCCTGGGGGGCTATGGCATCGATCTGGAGGCGGCATCCGGGCGCAAACACCACCGCTATGCGGTGCCCGCCCTCTTCCTGGTGGACACCGACAGCGTCGTGCGCTGGGCCCACGCCGACACCGACTACAAGATCCGCCCCAGCCTCAGCCAGCTGCTCGAAGGCATCGACGGCGCCCTGCGCTGACGCGCTTCAGGCCCCGATGATTCAGGCCGCGACCATGCGCCCCAGGTGGTGCCGAAGCTGCCGCCGCCACCACACCCACTCGTGGCTGACATCGTGGCCCCACACGTCCAGGTCACAAGACAGGCCGCGATCCATCAGGGCCCGCGCCATGCGCGCCGTCTCGCTGATGCACCGGCCCTCGTGGGCGCCCTGGCCCACCACCAGGGTGGCGCGGGCCTGGGCGGTTCGCCGCAGGGCATCGCCCCGAAGCTGCGGCACATAGGCCAGGGGCTGGTTGAACCAGGCGGCCTCGCTGCGGTCACCCTGCAAGAAGGCGCCGACATCGTAGCGGCCGCTCAAACACAGGGCGCGGCGGAAGATCTCGGGGTTCTTGAGGGTGAAATTGAGGGCGTAGAAGCCGCCAAAGCTCACGCCGCAGGCCACCAGCGGGATGTCGGCGCTGCGGCAGTCCTGGCGGATCCAGGGCACCAGCTCATCCACGATGAAGCGCTCATAGGCGGCGTGGCGGGCCAGGATGGTGTGGGCGCGAGATCGTCCGCCAGCCAGCTCCGGCTGACATTGCTCTCGACATTGTAGAGCTTGATGCGGCCGGCATCCAGCAGCGGGCGCAGGGTCTTCGATGGCCCCGCCCGCCACTCGCGAAGCCAGCGCCGCGCGGACGGAAAGACCAATACGGGCTGGCCATAGGTGCCGTGGGTCCACAGGTGGACCTGCTTGTCCAGGTGGCGACTGGGGAGGCGAAGGTAGCGATCGGACACGGCAGGGCTCGCGGGCCAGAGGTGGAGGGGACAGCGCGGGGGCGGAGGCTCAGACTCGTGTTTCGCACTCTCCAGCAAAGCCTTGGGATGAGAGCGCTGCGGTCGGCCGGCGAAAGAGGTAGCGCCCCAAGCCAGTGGAAACGGTAGACAGCGACAGGCGGATCCGTGATGAGGGGATTGCAACGTCAACCCACCCCGGAGGCGTGCGCTGTGTATCTGCGGTAGCCGGTCTGATCGCTCTGATCGAGGTGTTCCGCCCAGCTTTTACCCGTCCGTCCTTCGAGAAGTGCCGGCAGCTGTGGCTTGGCTGGCTCCTGACCCAGGGGCGGCGGACGGTCACGGGCGCCATCGTGGCTTCGGGCCAGGGTGGGCGAGGGCACCATGCGGCGTGGCACCGCTTCTTCTCGACGGCGCGGTGTCTGCCGATGAACTCGGTCGACTCGTGCTGCAGCAGATCCTGCGCACTTCGTAGCGGGAGGGCGGTTTTCGGTGGTCGTCTCTCTCGACGATGGCCGTTGGCGTTGAAGAAAGGGCCGCGGGTGTGGGGCATCGGTAACCACATCGACGCGGTGCGTTCGTCCCGCGGCACCAAGGTGTTCTGCTTCGGCCACGTCTGGGTGGTCCTGTGCGTGGTCGTGTAGCCTTCTGTTCAGCACCGGCCGTGGCACTCCCGGTGCTCTTCCGGCTGTACCGGAGCAAGAAGACGGCCAGCCGACGGCGTGGCCCGGCCTCAGAAGACCGAACTGGCCCGCGAGCGGTTCAACTTGTCGCCTCCTGGGTCGGAGCGCGACGGATCAGGGTGCTCGGCGACAGCGCCTACTGCTGTAGGCCGAAGTCGGGCAGAACCCGCCCCGTACTGGTGCTGGTCGGCAAAGGGCGGCACGACGCAGCCCTTACGACGCTGCCGGATCCGGCGCCTGCGACGGCCGAGGTCGCCCCCGTCCCTCGGGGCCGCGCCTCCCCACGCCCGCCCAGATGGTTTCAGGACGAGGGCATCCTGTGGAGGCCTGCGATTTGTCCGCACTTGGCCGCGACCAAATCGTCGAGTACAAGACGGTCCGTTGCGCAATGGTACCGCGTCTGCCACGCCTTGCCGTCTGGGTGGTCATTGTCCGCGTGACGACGGGCGAAATCGCCTCGTCGAGTCTATCTCCAGCGACGCCACCATGAGCCCTGAGGAGATCCCGGCCTACGCTCGGTGGCCCATCGAGGTCACCTTCCGCGACCTCAAGCAGCACCCGGCTCGCCGACCCCGAACCGGAAGCGGGGCCGCCGTCGAGCGCACCGCCCTGCGGGCCTCCTCCATCACCGTCCTCTGGTACGACAGGGTTGGCCACGGGTCCGCCTTCGACTGGGTTCCCTGCTCCCTGGTACCGCCAGCGCCGAAGCCCTCTTTCCAGGAGGTCCTCGCGACGGCCAGGCGAGCGGCAAAGCCGCATCGGCATTTGTTGATCCACCGTGCTGGTGCACTTCGGCAACAAATCCGAGGGTCCCCGCCTGCGGCTGACAGAGCACTCCCGCCCACGGCATCCTCGTCACGAGGCAGGGTGATGGAGAGTCGAAGACCTGAAACACGGTCAGAGGGCCCGCTGGACCATGACCACGCCGGTGCGGTCGTCGCCGCCCAGGTTGCTGCTGAGGCCGATCCGGGGAGCCGGGCACCTGGCAGGCGCCGGCTCCGCCGCGGAGCTGCCGCCAAAGGTCGAGGGCCTGGCGCACGCCGGTGGCGCCGATGGGATGGCCCGCGCCCAGCAGGCCGCCGCTGGGGTTCACCGCCACCTGCCCGTCGCGTTCAAAGGCGCCGGCGCGCATGGCGGAGGGGGCCTCTGCGTCTGTGCAAAAACCCAGGGCGGCATAGTGTTGGGCCTCGGTCACGCTGAAGCAGTCGTGAACCTCGGCCACATCCACGTCCGCGGGCGCGCCAACCCCGCATCGCCCAGGGCCTGTCGGGCCGCTGCAGCGACGTTGACCAGCCGGGTCGGATCCGTCTCTGCGCCCAGGGCCCGCACCGAGAAGCCATAGCTGAGCAGCTCGGTGCAGTCGTCGGGCCGCAGGCCCAGCCGGGCCAGGCCCGCCTCGGTGGCCAGGATCACCGCCGCTGCGCCATCGGTGAACTCCGTCGAGTCCGCGATGCGCATGTGGTCGTGCAGATCGGGGTCTTCGAGGAAGGTGCGGTTGTGGTCGGAGACCGTGTCCAGGGCGTCCAGGCTGGTATCGGTGTGGTGGTGCAAGGCGTCGGGGTTGTCCCGGGCATGGCGCCGGCTCTTCCACACCACCCCCGCCAGGTCCCGCGACGTGCCCCCATAGGCCTCCTTCCAGGCCCGCGCCCGGCGCGCAAAGAGGTGGGGGAAGACGAATTCGCTGATGCCGCGCTGCTTCTCCCAGTGGGCGGCCAGGGCCATGTGATCGACGCCTTCGCCACCTTTCACGTTGGTCTCCACCTCGACCCCGGCCACCAGGGCCACGTCGCAGACGGCCTGCAAGGCGTCCACGGCGGTGGCCAGGCAGACCGCCGCTGGCGCAGGCGGCCTCCATGCGGGCGATGGGCTTGCCCTCCAGGGCCGGGTGCGCCGCCGCCAGCATGGCGCCCATATGGCCCTGCCGCACGAAGCACTCGCCCAGGAAGTTGCTCAGCCAGGCGCGGTCGATGGCGGCGGGATCCACTCCGGTGGCCGACAGGGCGCCCAGGACGGCGGCCCGCAGGTGCTCCTCGGCGCTGGGGTTGCGGCCCAGCCCCTTGCGGGTGTCCCGAAAGGAGAGGAATTCCGGGCGCGCCCGCCCCAAGAAGGGCGTCTGGGCGCCGCCCACCACGAAGACACGGCGTTGGGGCTTCATCGGGCCTCCGCGGGGTTGAGCAGCTCACCCGGCACCCAGGCCGTGTGGAATCCAAAGGGCACGCGCCGGGGCAGGTGGATATCGGCCAGCTTGTCCATGCTGCGGGCGTCCAGCACCCGCACCCGGCTGGCGCTGCCATCGGTACTACGGTGATCCAGCCCAACTCGCCAAGCAACGCGACGAGGTCGAGGCGGCCGTCACCCGGCTCGCCGGCCACCCGGCCCTGGCCATATTCGTGCACCCGGGTGGGGCCACCGTCGGCGTCGTATCGGGTGAGGGCGTCGAATTGCAGCGTCGGGGCCCGGGCGATGCGGGGCACCCAACCGAAGCGGCTGCGACGGCCCAGGAAGCGGTTGTTCATGCGGGGGAACTCCCCGGGAACATCGTCCACCTGCTCCGATGTCATCTTGCCCGTACCCAGGTTGAAGGTCCACTTCCACGGCATGGGTTGCAGGCGCAGAAAGGTGAGCCGGGGGATGTCGGGCTCGGTCTCGTGGGCGGTGGTGGGGATGGGGTCCTCGATTCGGCAGGCCGTCACGACGATGACGGTGTGGCCCGCTGCATCGGTCTCCTCCCAGCAATTGATGGTGTGGTAGGCATAGCAGGAGGGGCCCTCGAACCACTGCACCTTGTCGCCGTGGCGGGGCACGATGCCAAAGCGGCTGGGCTGGTCCTTGTGAAAGGCGATGCGCCGCCGACCCCGAGCCAGGGCGCCGGCGTCCCAGGTCATGGGCAGGTCCAGAAAGACCGTGTGGTTCCGGGTGAGCCCGATGTCGTGCATGAAGGTGGGCTGGGGCAGGTCGATGTCCAGCCGGTGCACCAGCCGACCGGCCGAATCCACGACGCCGTAGCGCAGCCAGGGCTGCTGCCGGAAGCCGAAGTCGATGAAGAGCAATTCGCCGGTGGCCGGGCAGACCTTGGCGTGGGCGGCCACCCCGCAATCCAGCTTTCCGCCGAAGTCCTCCGGACCCAGGGTCTTCAGGCTCACCGGGTCGAGGGCATAAGGCTGGCCGCCCAGGTACCACAGGGCCAGCAGCTTGCCGTTGTGAAAGACCAGGTCGGTATTGGCGGTGTCGGGCTCGGGCTCGGGATCCGCGGGGTCAAAGGGCATCAGGATGCCGCCCTTGCGCGCCTGGCCGGCGGCCTCGTCGGCCTGCAGCTTGGCCGTCTTCACATAGCGGTTGCGGTAGCTGGCCTTGCCGCCTTCGATGTGCACCGCGTGCACCATGCCGTCGCCGTCAAACCAGTGGCTGTGGCCGATGGGCGCAAAGCGCGGGTTGGGTGCGTCCTGGCAGAAGATGCCGGACAGGGCGTCGGGAAGCTCTCCCTCCACCACCAGATCGAGGTCGGTGCGCTCGTCCTGCACGGGGGCGTAGGGGCCGTGGGCATAGCTGGCGCGGTTGGTGAAGGCGGACATGGTGGTGCTCCTGCGGTCGGGCAGGATCGCCTGACGGGGGCCCCAGGTCAACCGCCCAGGCTCAGCCCAGCCCGCGGCTGAGCGCAGACCAGACGATGCCGCCGCCCAGGACCATGGCGCCGATCCCAGCAAAGCTGAAGAGGGAGCCCATCAACCGCACGGGCAGGCCCTCGGCCACCGGGGCCTGTGCGCCCACCCGACCCGTCACCAGGCCCAGCAAGCCCGCGCTCACCCGCATGCGCCCGGTGAGCAGCATGGGGGAGCCCCGGCCGGGGCCCAGGGCGCCGCCGACAAAGAAGAGCAGGGCGCCCCCGAGCCCGAAGGTGGGGACCTGTGGCGCCAGCTTGACCAGCAGCAGGGTGGCCAGCAGGCAGAGGGCCGCCAGGCCCATGCAGGCGGTGCCGAGCTGGCGCAAGGTGTGGGCGATCGCTTCGGTGCGGCTGAGACCTGGCATGCCGCCGGTTATCCCGACAGCCCGCCCCCCGGAGCGCCCCATGTCCCAGGCCCACGTCGTCGGAACCGCCTCCACCCCCTTTCGCCGCTGGCCCGATCGCAGCTTTCGCGACCTGGCCGAAGCGGTGCTTCGCGGGGCCCTGTCCGACGCCGGCCTGGAGGACGGGAATGAAGTCGGGGCGCTCATCTTCGGCAATTGCGCCATGCATGTCTGGGGGCAGCCCAACATCCGGGGCACCGTGGCCTTGCGGCCCCTTATGGGCAGCCTGCTGCCCGCCGATCTGGCGGTGGTCAACGTCGAAGGCGCCTGCGCCACGGGGTCCATGGCCCTGCAGGCGGCCACCCAGGCGGTCCTGTCCGGGGCCGCCGATCTCGCCCTGGCCATGGGGGTCGAGAAGGTGCTGCACCCGGACCCGATGACCACCTACCAGCTCTTTCTGGGGGCGGCGGACCAGCTTCATCCCGAGGAGTGGGCCGCCTTCGCCGCCGCCGAGGGGGAGCGCACCGGCTTGGCCTTTGCGCCTCACCCCCACCGCCTGTGGTTTCTGGATGTGCACGCCTTGCAGGCCCGGGCCCATATGGCGCGCCATGGCAGCACGGTGGAGCAGCTCGCGGCCATCGCCGAAAAGAACCACGCCCACAGCGTACACAACCCGCTGGCCCAGTACCGGGTGGCCATGGATCGGGCGAGCATCCTGGCCGACAAGCCCGTGGTGCACCCCTTCACCCGCAGCATGTGCGCCCCGCTGAGCGATGGCGCCGCCGCCGTTCTGGTGGCCAGCGAGGCCTGGCTGCGCCGCCAGCCCGCCGCCTTGCAAGACCGCAGCGTCGCGGTGCGGGCCTGCACCCTCACCGGCGGCACGATGCGGGCGCTGGATGCCCCCGCCGTGGTCTTTCCCGCCGCCCGGCGGGCCTTTGTCGAGGCCGGCATCACCGGCCAGGACATCGACCTGGCCGAGGTGCACGACTCGACCGCCTACTGCGAGCTGGTGGCCACCGAGGCCCTGGGCCTCTGCGCGCCGGGGCAGGGCGGCGCGCTGGCCGAGAGCGGGGACACCTCGGCCGGGGGCCGCTGCCCGGTCAACCTGAGCGGCGGCCTGGAGAGCAAGGGCCACCCGCTGGCGGCCACCGGCCTGTCCATGGTGCACGAGCTGTGCTTGCAGCTTCGCGGAGAGGCGGCCGCGGGGCAGCACCCGGGTAGCCCCACTATCGCTGTCGCCCAGAATGCCGGCGGCATGACCGGTTTCGACGAGGCGCTCTGCGGCGTCACCGTGCTGGAGCGCCGCCGCTGACCGCTCCCACAGGGATCCACCGCCCGCAGCGTCACCCTGCTTGACGGCGGAGCGCCTGACTACTACAATATGTAGTAGAGGTATCCATGGCCCGGTCCCCCGATCTCGAGCGCCGCGTCCTCGACCTGCTCTGGGGGGGCGGTGCCTGGTCCGTCCGAGCGGTGATGGACGGCGTGGACCCGACGCTGGCCTATACCACCTTCGCGACCGTGCTCGATCGCCTGCACGCCAAGGGAGAGGCGGACCGGGTGAAGGTGGAGGGGTCGTGGCGCTACACCGCGGCCCGAAGCCGCGAGCAGGCGCTGGCGGGCGAGGTGGGACGGGTGCTGGCCCGGGTGGAGGGCGCGCCCGACCGCCTGCTGGTGGCCTTCCTGGACCAGGTGGAGGCCGCCGACCCCGACGCCATGGGCCGGCTGGAGGCGCTCATCGCCGCCCGACGGAAGGGCCGGTGAGCCCCGCCGCCCTCGCGCTGCCAACGGTGGTCTTCGCCCTCTTTCTGGGCACGGCCTGGCTCGTGGCGGTGGCCCTGCTGCCGCTGTGGATCCGGCTGACCGACGCCTCCGTGCACCGCGCCCGGCACAGCCCCCTCGTGGTGGCCCTGCCCTGGCTGGTTGGCGCGACGGTCTCGCTGGCCGCCCTGCTGCCGGGGGATCCCCACCTCGGCCAGATGCTGGCCTGCCACTGCCTGCAGTCCATGCCGGCCTGGCTGCACCTCTGCCCCTCCCACCCCGAAAAAGCAGCCACCCTGGCGGTGCCGGCAGCGGCGGTGCTGCTGGTCCTGCTCCCCCACCGCCTGCGGGCCCTGGGCGCGCTGCTGCGCGAGCCCATCGGGCAGGGGGGCGGCGGACAACCCCGGGTGGTCGCCCTGAACCGGCCGGTGGCGCTGCTCCATGGCTGGCTGCGCCCCACCCTGGTGATCGACCGCGGCCTGTGGGACGCCTTGTCCCCGCCCGAACGCGCCGCGGTGCTGGCCCACGAGCGAGGGCACCTGCAGCGGAGAGACCCCCTGCTGCGGGTGCTGCTCCAAGGCGCGCTGGTGCTCGCGCCCCGGCGCCTGGCCCGGCCGGTGCTGCGCGCCTGGCTGAACCACGCCGAGCAGCGCGCCGATTCTGCGGCGGCCCAGGCCGTGGGAGACAGCGGCCTGGTCGCCCAGGCCCTGCTGCGCTGCGCGCGCATCGGCGCCCACGCACCCGAAGCGGCGGTCGCGTGGACCGGCGGCGACCTGGAGCGGCGGGTGCACGCCTTGTTGCGTCCCGGGGCAGCGCACCGGGCGGGAGGGCCCGATCTGGGGGTCGCCGAAGGCGCCGTGATCGCGAGCTGGGTCGTTGCGGCGGTCGCGGCGACCCCATGGATCCACCACCAGGTCGAGCACCTGCTCAACCTGCCCATCTAAGGAGCGCTGACCGATGGTCTCGCGACGCCCGGACGGTCCTTCGTTTTGGTCTACTACATTTCGTAGCAGCGCGATCCTCACCTTTGGCTGTCTTGTGTTGTCGACCGCTGCCGGCGCCAGCTCCCCAAGCGACGAGGCCGCCCTGGTGAAAGAGGCGGTGGAAGGCGGCGTCCTGGCTGCCCGCATCGCCGCCGCGCAAGGCCGCGAACAGGCCGCGGGCGTGGCCGCACCTGCCCTGGGCAACCCCGTCCTGGAGGCCCGACACGAGCAGGCCAACGGCCCCGCCGGGGCCTCGACCGACCTGGTGGGTGGATCCATCGCCCTTGCATGGGGCGGCGTCGCAGAGGCCCAGGCGGCGACGCGCCGGGAGCAGGCGGCCCTGGCCTGGACCCGCAGCGAGGTCCTGGGCGGCATCTGCGCGGTGCGCCGCAGCGCCCTCGACCTGTGGCTGGCCCGGGAGCGGGTGCAGGCGCTCGCGGTCGCCCAGGCCCGGCTGGAGCGCATCCTGTCCCCCCTGGGCGAGCTGGCCAGGGCGGGCGAGGTCGCCCCTATGACCGGGACCGGCTCGCCCTCGCCGAGGCCGCCCACCGGCACAGCCTCGACGCCGCGAAGGCCGCGGCCCTGGATGCCGAAGCCCAGCTGGCGGCCTGGGTGGGCCGACCCGTGGCGGGCCCGGTCGCGCTGCTGGCCCTGCCCGACGCCGGAGCCCGCGCAGCAGCGGTGGAGGCGGCCGCCGCCTCCGATCCGGTCCTGCGAGCCCTCGCCCGCGAGCGCGAGGCGGCCGAGCGCGGCCTGGTGGCGGCACGGCGGGCCGCCCTGCCCGAGGTCCTGCTGTCCGGAGGCGCCCGCTGGGACGCCCTCCCCGACGGGAGCGCGCGCACCCCGGGCTACGAGCTGGGCGCCGGCCTGTCGCTGCCGGTCTTTGACCGGAACCAGGTCGCGGTGGGAGCCCGCCGGGCCGAGCTCGCGGCCCTCGACGCGAGGCAGGTCGAACGCGAGGCCAGCGTCCGGGCAGCCGCGGAGTCGGCCTGGCAGAGAGCGGCCTCCCTGGGCCCCATCGCGCCCCCTCTGGCCACCGAAGGCCTCTGGCAGGGGGCGGTGGACCGCTACACCGCCGGAGAGTCCAGCATCGACGCGCTGCTCGCGGCGACCGCCGATATCGAAGCCGCCGAGCTGGCAAGCCAGCAGGGAGCCGCCCTCCGCCGCTCCGCGAACCTGGACCTGTCCTGCACCATCGGCGTCTTCCCCGAACCTGCCATCCAGGCCATCCTGGAGGAGCACGCGCGATGACCGTTCAGCGCTTTGCCAGCTACTTCTTGCTCAGCACCCTCTTCGCTTGCGGCGGGCACCCCTCGGAACATGGCCACAGCCATGGCGGCGATGGCCACGGAGACGGCGACCACGGCGACCACGGCGACCACGGCGACCACGGCGACGCGGAGGGCGAGTCCATCGCCGTCACGCGATGGACCGAAGGCCACGAGCTCTTCGTTGAGTTGGACGCGCCCGTGGCCGGCAAGCCCTTTGCCTACCACGCCCATGTCACGCGATTGGTCGACAACCACGCCGCAGACTCGGGGACCCTGGACATCCGCTTCGAAGAGGAGGGCGGCGCCGCGGTCCTGTCGCACACCGACGAAGCGGTGGCCCGCGCCGGCATCTTCGCGGCGACCGCGCCCGCGCCGACAAAGCCGGGCAGCTACCGCCTGCGCTTCCGCTACACCGACGGGGAGGAGCAGGCCGAGTGGGACGCGGGCCTGGTGCAGGTGGGCCAGGGCGCGGGAATCGCCCATCCTGCCGAAGACGAGGGCGAGATCGCCTTTCTCAAGGAGTCGCAGTGGCAGGTGCCCTTTGGGGTGGCGGTCGCGACCGAGCGCCCCCTGGCCGAGCAGCTGCGGGCGGCCGGCGTCGTTCGCTCCGCACCCGGAAACACCGCCGTGGTGGCCGCTCCGGTCGAGGGGATGCTGGCGTGGTCCGACGCGCTGCCAGTGGTCGGCCGCACGGTGACGCGGGGCGAGCGCCTGGCCACGCTGGTGCCGGCCGGCGCGGCCCAACATTGGGCCAACCTCCAGAGCGACCTGGCCACGGCGCGAATCGACCGGGAGCTGGCCGAGGCCACCGTCCGACGCCTGGAGGGGCTGCAGCCGGGAAGCCTGGTCCCGACCCGCCGCTCCGATGAAGCCCGCGCCGACCTCGCGCGGGCAGCCGAGCAGCTGCTCGCGGCGGAGCGCCGCCTGGGCGCGCTCACCAGCGGCAACACGGGCGCGGTGGCGATCCGCGCGCCGGCGGACGGCGTCATCGTCCAGGTCGGGGCCGGGCACGGCCAGGCGGTCGGCGCGGGCACCCCCCTGGTCAGCGTGAGCCCCGACGGCGCGGTCCTCATCGAGGGGCGCGTGCACGCCCGCGCCGCGGGCGACCTGACGCCCGTGGCCAGCCTCTCGGCGATGCGGGGCGACTGGCAGGCCCCCCTCGACCTGCTCGCTGCCGGCGCGACCGTGCTCAACCAGCGCCTGGTCTATGATGCAGAGACGCTGTCCGCGCCGCTTCATGTCTTGGCTCCGCCGGGGACCGGGCTCATGCCCGGCGACCTGGTCGAGCTGGAGATCGGCATCGGCGCCGCGACCCCAAGGCTGGCCGTACCGCGCGGAGCCATCGTCGAGATCAACGGGCAGGACGTCATCTTCGTGCAGAAGACCGGCGAGTCCTTCGCCCGCCGCCGGGTGTTGCTGGGCAGCGCGGACGCCACCCACGTCGAGATCCAATCCGGGCTGGCCCCCGGCGAGGTGGTCGTGGTGCAGGGCGGCTTCGATGTGCACGTCGCGTCGCTCTCCGGCGCCCTCGAATCCCACCGCCACTGAGGTCCGCCCATGTGGAACGCGCTCATTCGCTGGTCGCTGTCCAACCGGGCGGCCGTGCTCGGGCTGGCCGCCCTGCTGCTGCTCTGGGGGAGTTGGACCGCCTCGCAGCTGCCCGTCGACGTCCTGCCCGACGTCAACGCCCCCACGGTCACCGTCCTGACCGAGACCCATGGCATGGCCCCCGACGAGGTGGAGACCCTGGTCACCATCCCGCTGGAGACCGCGCTGAATGGCGCCCCGGGCCTGCGCCGGCTGCGCTCCTCCTCGGGCATCGGCATCAGCGTCGTCTGGGCCGAATTCGAGTGGGACACCGATCCCTACCGGGCCCGCCAGGTGGTCACCGAGCGGCTGCAGGTGGCAAGGGGTGTGCTGCCCGCCGACATCCCCGCCCCCGTGCTGGGCCCCATGTCCAGCATCATGGGGGAGATCCTCTTTCTTGGCCTGTCCGGTGAGGAGGGCGCCGACCCGATGGATGTGCGGGATTTTGCAGAGTGGGAGCTTCGGCGCCGGCTGCTGGGCATCCCGGGGGTCGCCCAGGTCACCCCGATCGGCGGGGAGCTGCGCCAGGTGCAGGTCGTCGTCGATCCTGCCGCCCTGGAGGCCACGCGCATCGGGCACCGGCAGGTCCTGGATGCGTTGTCAGGCGCAAACGAGAACGCCCCCGGCGGCTTCATCGAGAGCGGCCACAGCGAGTACCTGGTCCGGGGCATCGGTCGCGCCGACAGCCTCGAGGAGCTCGCCCAGGTGGTCGTGGGCCGGGTCGGCGGCGTGCCCGTGCTGCTGGGCCAGGTGGCGCAGGTCCAGGTCGGCCCCGCGCTGTCGCGGGGCACCGCGGCCGTGGACGCCCTGCCCGCCGTGGTGCTCGCCGTGCAGAAGCAGCCCGAGGCCAACACCCTCGACCTGACCCGACAGATCGATCTTGCATTGGATGATGTGGAGCGCGCCCTGCCCGAGGGCATGACGCTGCACCGCGCGGGCTTTCGCCAGGCGCGCTTCATCGACACGGCCATCGGCAATGTGCAGCAGCACCTCTGGGAGAGCGCGGTCCTCGTGATCCTGCTGTTGACTGCCTTTCTGGCCAACTGGCGCACCACCTTCATCTCGCTGACGGCCCTGCCCCTGTCCCTGCTGGCCGGCGTGTTGACGCTGTCTGCGCTGGGGGCGGGCTTCAACACCATGACGCTGGGTGGCCTGGCCATCGCCATCGGCGCCCTGGTGGACGACGCGATCATCGACGTGGAGAATGTCTACCGGCGCCTGCGGCTTCGCGCTGGATTGCCCGAAGCCGAGCGACCGCCCCTGCTGGAGACCGTCTACCAGGCATCCACCGAGATCCGCGGTTCGATCGTCTATGCAACCGCCATCATCGTGGCCGTCTTCCTGCCCCTCTTCTTCTTTTCCGGCCTGGAGGGGCGGCTGCTCGCGCCCCTGGGGACGGCCTATGTCGCGTCGCTGGTGGCCTCGCTCCTCGTCGCGGTGACCGTGACGCCGGTCCTGTGCAGCCTGCTGCTGGCCCGGGTGCCGCCGCCGGAGGCCGAGCGGGAGCCCTTCGTCGTGCGCGGCCTGAAGGGCCTCTACCAGCCCGCCCTGGCCGCCGCCCTGGCCCACCCGCGGCTGGTGCTGCTGGGCTCCTTTCTGGGCGTCGCGGTGGCGGGCCTGGGCCTGGCCTCCTTTGGCCGCTCCTTCTTGCCGGCCTTCAACGAGGGGGCCTTCACCCTGGCCGCCGCGACGGCGCCCGGCACGCCGCTATCGGACTCCGACGCCATGGTGCATCGCCTGGAGGAGCGCGTGGTGGCCCTCGATCTCGTCGAGACCGTGGTGCGCCGGACGGGCCGGGCCGAGCGGGACGAGCACGCCCAGGACGTGCAGTTCAGCGAGCTGGAGGTCACGGTGAGGGAGGGCGTGGACGCCGAAGAGGCCGCCGCGGCCCTGCGCGAGGCCGCCCGCGTGCCCGGCCTGGTGGTGAGCGTGGGCCAACCCATCGGCCACCGCATCGAGCACATGCTCTCGGGCGTCAAGACCGCGCTGGCCATCAAGGTCTTCGGCGATGACCTGGGCGAGCTGCGCCGGGCCGCGAAGGCGGTCGAAGGCGCCATCTCCGGCGTGCCCGGGCTGGTGGACCTCTCTGTCGAGCAGCAGACCGAGGTGCCCCAGATCCAGGTGCGGCCGCGTTACGGCGCCCTCGCCCTGCTGGGGCTGACCCCGGGCGAGCTGGCCGAGTGGGTGGAGACCGCCATGATGGGTCAGCCGGTGGGCCAGTGGTGGCAGGGCGGGCGCTCCATCGAGCTGGTGGTGCGCTATCCCGAGCGGTACCGGGCCGATCTTGCGGCGCTGGCCGACGCTCCCATCGACGCCGACGGCGAGCGCTTCACCGCCTTGTCCCAGGTCGCCCAGCTGGACCGGACCCTCGGCCCCAACCTCATCCAACGCGAGAACGCAAAGCGTCGCATCGTGGTCATGGCCAATGTAGAGGGCCGCGACATCAAGGGCGTGGTGGACGACATCCGCGCAGCCCTGCCCGATCTGCCCGATGGGGTCTATGTCGATATCGGCGGGCAGGCCGCGAGCGAGGAGAAGGCGACCCGCACCATCGCGGGCCTGACCGGGGTCGCCATCGTCTTGATGGGGGGCCTGCTGTGGGCCGCGCTGCGATCCGGGCGCGACGCGGTGCTGGTGATGGTGAACCTGCCCCTGTCGCTGATCGGCGGCGTGCTGGTGGTGGCGGCGGGCGGCGGCGTGCTGTCGGTGGCATCCCTGGTGGGCTTCATCACCCTCTTTGGCATCGCGACCCGAAACGGCATCCTGATGGTGACGCACTACCACCACCTGGTGGCCGAGGAGGGCGCCACCCTGGCCGAGGCGGTGCTGCGGGGGAGCGAGGAGCGCCTGGTGCCCGTGCTGATGACGGCCTTCGGCACGGCCCTTGCGTTGGCTCCCATCGCGCTCGCGGCGGGGCAGCCCGGAAACGAGATACAGGCGCCCATGGCCGCCGTCATCCTGGGCGGGCTGGCCTCCTCGACCCTGCTGGTGCTGGTGGTGCTGCCCGTGCTCTATCTGCGCTTTGGTCGGCCCCCCGTCTCTGCAGAGCCCGCTGATGCCGAAGGCTGGGGCCATGGAGGCTGAGGGCGCCCCGGGGACCCGCCGAACCGGGGCGCCCATCGCCCGCTGCCTGCTCGCTGCCGCCCTCTTTGGCGCGTCCACGCCGGCATCCAAGCTGCTCCTCGACGACCGGATGGGCCCGCTCACCCTGGCCGGCCTGCTCTATCTGGGGGCAGGCGTCGCGACGGCGCCCTTTGCGGCGGGGGGCGGATCGGCCCAGCGCCGCAGGGACCCCGCCAACCTCAGGCGCCTGGCGGGTGCGGTGCTCTTTGGCGGCGTGCTGGGGCCCGTCGCCTTGCTGTGGGGCCTGCGCGCGGCCCCCGCAGCCAACGTATCTCTCTGGTTGAACCTGGAGACCACCGCGACAGCGCTGCTGGCCTGGGCCTTCTTCAAGGAGAACCTGGGACCGCGGGGCTGGGTGGCCAACGGCCTGGTGGTGGCCGCGGGGCTGCTGTTGGCGGCACCCCAGGACTTCGGCCTGGCGCCCAGCGCCCTGCTGGTCGCATTCGCCTGCTTGTGTTGGGGACTCGACAACAACCTGACCGCGGTGATTGATGGCTACACGCCGGCCCAGACCACCCTGGCCAAGGGCCTGGTGGCCGGCACGGTCAACCTGGGCCTGGGGCTCTCTATGGAGCCGGGCACGCCGGCCCCTCTCGACATCGCCGCCGCATTGGGCGTGGGCGCCCTCGCCTATGGCGCATCCATCGTGCTCTACATCCAGGGGGCCCAACAGCTGGGCGCGACGCGCTCCCAGATGATCTTTGCGACCGCCCCCTTTCTGGGCACCGGGCTGGCCTGGCTGGTGCTGGGTGAGCCCGTGCTGGGGGTCCAGCTGGGCGCGGCTGCGCTGCTGGTGGGGGCCCTCGGCCTGGTGCTGTCGGGGCGCCACAGCCACGCCCACCGCCACGAGCCCCTGCAGCACACCCACGGCCACCGCCACGACGACGACCACCACGACCACAGCCACCCCGGCCAGGCACCCGAGGTCTGGCACACCCACGAGCACGCGCACGAGGCGCTGGTACACGAGCACCCCCATGTGCCCGATCTGCACCACCGGCACCGGCACGGCTGAGCCCGGGCCGGCGGCGCGCGGTCAGCCCGGCCTGACCTGGTGCACGACCTCGCCCGAGTCTGCGCGGGTGACCGCGGCGCGCAGGGCCTCGTCCACCCGGCGCAGGTCGTGGACCAGCTGCTCGGCCAGCACCAGCTGAAAGGCGCAGGCCATGCGGGGGTCGCCGTGGGTGAGGGCCAGCACGGCGGGACGGCTGAGGTGGGACACCCGGCAATCCGAGCCCGCGACCACCGTGGCGGTGCGGTGGGCGTCGGGGTTGACCAGGCCCAGCACGCCGACGACCTCGCCGGCCTCGATGGTGCGCAGGACCGAGAAGCCGCCCAGGGGGCGCTTCACGCTGACGGTCAAGGAGCCCTCTCGCAGCACATAGAGCCCCTCGTTGCCCCCCGCGAGATCACCCTCGCGAAAGAGCACCCGGCCCGCGGGCAGGGCGAGGTCCACCATGCTCGCTGCAAGGGCCGCGCGCATGGGCGCGGACATCTTGGCGAAAATGGCCACATTGTCGAGATTCTCAGCCATCGGAGCGCCCTCCGAAGAGCCGGGCCAGCAGGGCAGCCAGGGGGCCCACCTCGGCCTTGGGGTGGGTCACCGAGAAGCTGTGGTCCGAAGCCTGTTGCAGCAGGCCGGAGGAGGACTGGTGGATGCGGTCGGCCACCACCTTGCAGATCACCCGCAGCAGCTCGGCGGCGGCCGCGGGCTGTTCTGCACACAGGCTGTCGAAACGATCGCGCCGCAGGGCGAGCAGCCGCGAGGGGCCCGCGCTGATCACCGTGGCGGTGGCCCCCTTGCCATCAATGAAGCCGGCCTCGCCGACACAGGTCTCGGGGCCGATGCGACCCAGCTTCAGCGTGCCTCCCTGCTCCTCCAGCACCACATCCAAGAAGCCCTCCAGTACGAAGTAGAGGACGGAGTGCGGCCAGCCGGCATCCACCAGGCGCTGCCCGTCTTCCAGGCTGCGGACCTCGGAGCCCGCGATCAACAGGGCGGCGGTGCCAGGGCTGAAGTGGTGGGCCAGGGCCACCTGGGCGGCGGAATCGGTCACGGGGCCTCCAACGCAGGGGACCTTAGCGCACTGGGAGCGGGGAAGGGGAGGGCACGCGCCGGGCTATATTGGGGGGATGGACCCGAGCACCCCAGACCCGTGGCTGATTCACCTCGCGGGCCTGGGCGTGGCCACCGCGTCGGGCCTGGTGGTGGGCCTGGAGCGCGAGCGCAGCGGCGCCGAAGCGGACCGCCACCCTTTTGCGGGGGTGCGCACCCTGGCGCTGGCGGGCCTGACCGGCGGCGTGGCCGGCCTGCTGGGATCGGTGTGGGGGGTGGTCCTGCCCCTGGTGGTGGTCGCAGGCATCACGGTGGCCATCGTGCTCGCCGGGCGGGCGCAGCCGGTGCAAGGGGGGCACACGGGGGTCACCACCGAGATCTCGGCACTGCTGGTGACCGTGTTGGGCGTGCTGTCCACCACGCCCCTGCCCGGCGTGCCGCCCGGCGCGCGCCTGGGCCTGGTGGGGGCCGCCGCCCTGGTGGGCATGGGAATGCTGACCCTGCGGGCGCCCCTGCACAAGCTGGCCCGCACCCTCAGCCCGGATGAGCTGGTGCAGGTGGCCCAGCTCGGCCTGCTGCTGCTGGTGGCGCTGCCGGTGCTGCCCAACCGCGACCTGGGGCCGCTTCCTGGCGTCAACCCCTTCGAGATCGGCCTGATGGTCACGCTGATCGCGACCATCAGCTTTGCGGGCTACCTGGCCGTTCGCTGGTTGGGGCCGGGCCGGGGCCTGGCCTGGTCGGGGCTGCTGGGGGGCCTGGTCTCGTCCACCGCCGTCACCCTGGGCCTGTCCAGCCAGGTGCGAGAGCGGCCGGAGCTGGCACGGTCGGCCGGCCTGGGCATCATCCTGGCCTGCGCGATCATGCTGCCCCGGCAGCTCCTGGAGCTGGCCGTGGTCTCGCCCACCCTGCTGCGCCACGCGGCCTTGCCGCTGGGGGTCATGGGCGGCCTGGGGGGCCTGGCCACCCTGCTGGCCCTGCGCCACAGGGGCAACGGGACGCCGCCGGAGACCGACCGGCTGCAGAACCCGGGCAGCATGCGGGCGGCGCTGCAGTTCGGCGCGCTCTATGTGGTCATTCGGGTGGTGGCCGAGCAGGCCACGGAATGGCTGGGGCCATCGGGGCTCTACGTCTCGGCCCTGTTGGCCGGCATCGCCGACGTGGACGCGATCACCTTGTCGATCGGACGCCTGGCCGCCGACGGCCTGGATCCCACCGTGGCCACCCGCGCGCTGATCCTGGCGACCTGCGTCAATACGGGCGTCAAGGCGGGCCTGGTCTTTGGGGTGGGCGGGCGGCGCCTGGGGCTCACGGTGTTGGCGGGGCTGGGGCCGATGGTGGCGATTGGGCTGGCCTGGGCGGCGCTGGGGCTCTGAGCGCGCGGCGGAGCGGCAGGACGACGCCCACCCAAAGGGGATCGACGCCCTGGCTCGGCGCCCATTCGCCGGCGGCCAGGCGCCGGCCAGCGTCACCCAAGAAAAAGGAGCAGACCGGGCTCATGCCTGGGAGGTCGCGTGCCGTATTCCGGATCGAACCACCACGGAGTATTCCATGTCGTCCCTCTCATCTCACCGTCGCGTCGCCGCCGTCCTCCTCGGCACCGGCGCTGTGGTCACCCTGGCAGCATGGGTGCACAGCCTGGGGGGCGAGGCGCCGGCCTCCGACGAGCCGGGCCGGACCAGCCTGCTCGACGCAACCCGGACGGGCCGGGCGGCGAAGGCGCCGATCCAGGCAGCCGCCGCAGTCGAGGAAGCCGGCGACGCCGCCCTCGCCTATGTCCCCGGTGAGCTGATCGTCCAGCTTCACGACGTGGAGGACGCCGAAGCCGTGGCCCTCGCCGTACAGGGCGAGGTGATGTCCCGCTCGGAGGCCGGACGCTTCGCTCGCATCCAGTTGGCCGACGCAGTCTCGATCTCCGATGCCCGCGAGCAGCTCCGACAGGACCCCCGCGTCCGAGACGCCTCCCCCAATGGCCGGATCTTCGGTGCCGGTCGCGGCGGCAAGACCGCGACCACCACGACCACCACGGACTCCACGACCACCACGACCACCACGGACTCCGCGACCACCACGGAGAGCACCTCGACATCGACCGTCCAGAGCATCTGCGACATGAAGGTGGGCCGCAGCAAGATCACGCGAGCAGACTCCCGCCAGTGGCATCTGGCTGAGGCCAAGGCGCCCCAAGCCGGACAGGTCGACCTGTCCGGCTACGTGGTCGCAGTCCTCGACACCGGCGTCGCCTACGAGGATTATAGCGACGCCCATGGCAGCTATGTCCGCGCGCCGTCCCTTTCGTCGGTGCGCTTCGTCGCCCCCCTGGACCTCGTCAACGGCGACCTGCACCCCAACGACGACCACCAGCACGGCACCCACATCGCCAGCACCATCGCCTCCTGGGGCAGCGTCGAGGGGGTGGCGCCGGGGGCCTCGATCATGCCGATCAAGGTGCTCGACAACCACAACTCCGGCATGGAGTCCAACCTGATCGCGGCGATCTGGCACGCCATCGACAACGGCGCGCACGTCATCAATATGAGCCTGTCCTTCGTGGAGGGCTACCACCCCTCGCCGGCCCTCGAAGAGGCCCTCCAGGCCGCCGACGACGCTGGGATCCTCCTGGTCGCGGCCGCCGGCAACGACGGGGCCAACTACGTGACCTGGCCGGCTGCCCACCGCGCCGTCATCGCGGCGGGGGGCACCCGGCCGGGCGCGACCCGGGATGCGCCGTTGGCCGCCTATTATAGCAACCGCAGCACCCGCGTGGACATCGTCTCGCCCGGGGGCGTCGTGGGCAATGGCGGCTTGGACGGTATCATCGCCGAGACCATCGACCCGGCCGACCCGACTGCGATCGGCCTGTGGCAGATCGCCGGCACCAGCCAGGCCGCAGCCATCACGAGCGGCGCCGTCCTCTACGTGCTCAAGACGGGGATCCCGGTCGACCAGGTGCGCGGGGCGCTGCAGGCCGGCGCCTATGGCCTCCAGAACGAGATCGATTTCTACAGCGAGGGGCTCGGCGCCGGCTGGCTGCGCATCGACAAGGCCGTGGAGAAGGCCTGCAACGGCGCCAGCGGGGCCCTGGTATCGGGCCGCTTCGACGCGTCGATGATGCTCTGGATGACCCAGGAGCCAGACGGCAGCGTGGTGCCCCGCGCCCGGGTCACCGTGGTGGATCCGCTGGGCCAGCCCGTGGGCGGCGTGAAACCGCAGGTCTCCATCTGGGGCTCGACGGGGGGCAGCGGGGGCTGCGTCACCGATGCCGCCGGGACCTGCGACCTCGCTGGGCCGGCCGCCATCCCCGAGGATCCCGCGGCGCCGGGACTCGCCTGGGGCTTCTCCCTGGACGCCGTGGTGGACCGCGGGGTCGGGGTGCGCCCCGGCAACGTGCTCTTTGGCAGCGATGCCCTCGAGATCCTGTTGCAGGCCCTCGCCGACGAGAGGGTCGCCTACGACGCGCTGGCGGTGCACTGGCAGGCGGGCCCCGACGCCGAGCTGGGCCAGCTCATGGACGCCTATATGGTGATGAACGCCGGCACGGGTCTGGCCACCAGCCCCATGGGGCTCGTCTTCACCCCCGACGCCACCAAGTCCCCGTTCACGACCGAGAGGGCGCAGCTCAACCTCGACGGCACGGGCCTCGCCACCAGCCCCATGGGCTTCTTCTCCGTGCGCCTGGTCTCCTTCGACGGCTCTGGCCTCGCCACCAGCCCCATGGGCTTCCGCTCGCTCCGGCTCGTGGCCTTTGACGGCTCCGGCCTGGCCACCAGCCCCATGGGGCTGCGCGCCGACACCGTCTGGGGCGGCGCCGGTGGCGCCTATGACTCGGGGCTGCTCAGCCTCGAAGGCTCGATGGTCAACCTGAGCGATGGGGCCATCTCGGTGAACGCGACGGGCACCCTGCTCGATGGGATCGTGGGCTCCGGCGGCTTCCGCACCGTGGACGGCTACCCTGCCGCGGCCCAGCTCGCCGGCAGCGGGGCGGTCGACTCCCGAGCCATCGCGGTCAGCCTGGTCCCCAGCGGACACGGCTCCGAGCCGCTCTAGTTCAACAATGCGCAAATAGCGCACCGTTGAACCAGCCCAATTCAGGCGGGGGCCCTGCCCCCGCACCGCGCCCAAAGGGCGCTCCCCTGGCGATCCTCTTGCGAGGCCGCCGGGCGGCCGGCACATGCGCCGGCCGCGTCCAACGAATCGGGACTTCCGATTCGCTGAACTAGGCGGTCCCCCGGGGGCCACCCGAGAGGGGGGTGCCCCTGGCGGAGCCGATCCGTCAGGGGCGCTGAATCTCCAGGTCGAAGGCGACCGGTCCCGACCGGGGCGTCTCGTAGCGGCGGGGTTGACCGCCCCGTCAAAGCAGTGCATGGCCGCCTCGTCCAGCGCTTCGCCGTCCGGGTCCTCCACGAAGATGTCCTCGGCGACACCCCGCGGACCGGTCTCGTGCTGGGCCAGCGGGCGATGCGCCCCGTCAGCCGAATCGCGTCGATTGGCCCCAGGGTGGCCTCGGCAACCGAGAAGCAGACCTCCAACATCGCAGCGTTTTCGGCGAGTGCGGCCTGCACGCCCTCCGGCGAGGCGGGCAGCGCGGGCGGTCCATCCTCTGGCTCTGGGGGGAGAGGGTTGCCCCCGTCGCCGGGGAGGTCGGGAGCGGCCCCGCCGACGCAAAGGCACGCCAGGGGGCCGACTTCAGGCCGCCGATGCGGCTAAGCCCGGACCCTTTGCGGGGGGCGGCCGGGGCGGGCGCAGGCGCCGGTTCAGCCACCACAGAACAGCCCCGCCAGGACCACAGGGACACCGCCATTACCAGGCGCCGGCTTCCAAAGGCGCTCATCAGGCTGCCGCGGCGCGTTCTGCGCAGGGCGATGACCAGCACCCGCCCAGCCTCGCGGCGGGCCTCCGGGCGTCTCCGCGCCCAGCGGCGCGGCGCGGGCCGCGCGGGGCAGCCCACCTCGGGCAGGCCGACCAGGCCCCGCCTCCAGCGCAGCGGGCCCCTCAGGCGCGCCTTCCGGTCACCTGTCGGGCGGCGGCGCGGGCAACGCGCCAGGGCGAGGGCGGCCGCCTGGGCGAGACCAGGCCCCGCAAGGCAGCGAGATGCGCCGCCCGCGCCCCGTCGGGGGCCTTCAGGGCCAGCTCGCCGTTGGTCGCCGTCGCCAGTTCTTCGAAGGTCACCCCCGCGCCGGCCCCCTCGGCCGCGGGCCCGGGCGTTCCCAGCCGCAGCACATGGAAGGCGACCGCCCACCGCTCCGCCTCCGTCAACAGTTCGGCGCTGCTGACCATCGCCGTGCCGGGGATCCCCAGCGTGACCCCCTGGTAGACCCGCTGGGGGCTCAGGTCCTGGGCGATCTCGGCGCGGGCCAGCGCGATGGGCGGTGGCACCAAGGCGGACATGGCCGGCGGCGGCCCCTCGCCCTCTGCGCCGTGGCAGCCCGCGCAGTGCGCCGCGTAGATCCGTGCGCCGTCGTGTAGCGCCTCCGGGGGCCGGGGCCGCCAGCTCCAGCCACAAGGCGTCCCGGACGCCCGTGATCACCCGTCCGCAGGCCTCCTGGAGGGTCGCCACCGGCACCTTGCCCGTGATGAGATCTCCCAGCGCGTCGATGTCGGCGCGGAGGGCATCGGGGAGGTCCAGGCGCGCGGCCACCAGCCGGGCCTCCTGCGCGAGCCGGACCTGCTCGTCGAACTCGCTGGCGTCGAGCACCGACCCTCCCTGCACCGCGAGGGGGTAGTCGGCCTGCAGGTAGAGCACGCGGCCAAGCAGCAGGTCGGCGTCGCGCTGGCTGGCCGACTGCTCGGACACGCGGGTGGTGACCGAACGCAGCACCACCGGACCGAAGGGCGGCAGTGTGGGCACGGCCCGTCCCCACAAGGCGTCCATGCGCTCCGAGACCACCGCGCCGCCCCGCAGGTCGACCGACAGGCCGTCGATGGTCCGGCCCAGCGCCTCCAGCACCCCCTCACCCGGCGGCGGCAGGTCCAGCGCCGGGCCCTCCCAGGTGCCCACCTCGGCAGGCACGCCCAGGTCATAGACCACGTCCACCTCGATGGAGCAGCCATGCTGGGTGTGACCGCTGCCCAGGTTGTAGGCCTGGATGATCTGCTCGCAGGAGCAGCCGCGGGTGTCGTCGATGGTGTAGGCACGCCCCGGGCCGCGACCGCTCGAGCCGCGGGTGTCGAAGATGCCGTCGCCGTCGAGGTCAGCCCAGCGGTTCGTGCCCAGCTGACCGCGCGAGGGCACGGTCTGCTCGGGCAGCACGGTGCCGGCGCACTCGTCCACGTCGCCGCACACGCCGTCGCCGTCGAGGTCGTCGTCGGCGTCGTTCGGGCAGACATCGCAGTCGTCGGGCGTGCCGTCGGCGTCGGCGTCGAAGCTGTCGTCATAGCCGGGGCAGCTGTCCACGTCGCCGCACACGCCATCCCCGTCCGCGTCGTTGTCGGCATCGTTGGGGCAGGCGTCGCAGCCATCGGCCAGGCCGTCACCGTCCGCGTCGAGGTCGTCGTCGTAGCCGGGGCACGCGTCCACGTCGCCGCACACGCCGTCGCCATCCGCATCGTTGGCAGCGTCGTTCGGGCAGGCGTCGCAGCCGTTGGCCAGGCCGTCACCGTCGGCGTCCAGGCTGTCGTCATGGCCGGGACAGGTGTCCACGTCGCCGCACACGCCGTCGCCATCCGCATCGTTGGCAGCGTCGTTCGGGCAGACGTCGCAGCCGTTCGGGGTGCCGTCGCCGTCGGCGTCGAGGGTGTCGTCAAAGCCGGGGCAGATGTCGACATTGCCGCAGACGCCGTCGCCGTCCGCGTCGTTGGCGGCGTCGTTCGGGCAGTCGTCGCAGCCGTCGGGGTCACCGTCGGCGTCGGCGTCGAGGTTGTCGTCAAAGCCGGGGCAGAGGTCTTCGTCGTCATCGACGCCGTCGCCATCGGTGTCGGTCACCTCGGCGGCGCAGGACTCGTCGCAGCCGTCGCCGTTGACGACGTTGCCATCGTCGCAGGCCTCGCCAGGATCGATGTCGCCGTCGCCGCAGACGTGGCAGTCGGGGTCGTTGCCGTCAACCAGTCCGTCGCTGTCGTTGTCGACGCCGTCCGAGCAGTCCTCGGCGGTGTCGATGGTGCCGGCGCCGAAGCAGAAGTTCGACCCTTCGTAGTGCTCGGAGCCCGGGTTCGCGAAGGTGGACGCCGAGCCAGGGCCGTCCACGCGGTAGATGCCGCCCGAGTATTCGCGGCTGATGAAGAGGTCGCCCTCGGAATTGGCGGGCAGATCACTGGCCCGGTAGCCCACGATGCGCGACAGGTTGAAGGCCGACAGGAAGTAGACGTAGTCGGTGTCCTCGAAGGTGGTCTCGCCGGCCGTGGGCCGGAGGTCGGCCGACTCGGCGTAGATGAGGTTGCTCGCGAGGGTGGAGACACCACCCCCCGGGCAGATCGCGAAGACCTTGTGGGCGGACTCCGACGAGGTGGTGATGCAGCCCGCGTAGGCGCCCCACTTGGCCGGGTCATTCGTGATGACCCGCGGAGCCTCCTGCTGGGTGTTCGTGCTGGCCACGTAGGTGACGGTGCCCGACGCGTCGATCCGGTAGACTCGGCCGTTGTTCAACGACACGATCATGTCGTAGCCCCAGGCGCCCGTGCGGTCGAAGGTGATGCCGCTGTGGGTGCTGGGGGCGCTGGGGATGGTGGCGAAGAGCGTCGCGGAGCTGAGGTCGGCCGACAGCCGATAGATCTCCCCGCCCTTGATCAGGTAGGTGGTGCCGGTTCCCCAGCTGCCCAGGCCCGGCGACACGGCGATATAAACCTCGACGCTGGCCCACGTGGGCAGGCCGGAGACGGCGCGCCAGGTGGCCGCGCCGGTACTGTCCACCAGGTAGACGCCCGCACCCTGGTTGTAGACGGTGACCACGAGCTTGTCGGAGATGCCGCCAGGGCCGTCGCCGACGCAGGCCACGCCGATGGGCTGCGAAATGGCCGCGAAGTCGGTGTAGCCGGCCTCTGCGACCGTGCTCTGGGTGAAGAGGCCGAGGACGGCGCAGGCAATGGCGCCACCGAACCAGTTTCGACTCATGGGAACTCCGATGCCGGTCGGGGAGGGACCGGGACGGGACATGGGGGGGATGCCGCAGGGTCACAGTACGCCTTCGCGGCTCGCCAAGCAAGTGCCCACAACGCTTGATATCGCCGTGAAACCCTGGGGCGGGTCCGCAGGCGGCGCCCCCAGCCTGCCGCCCCGGAGCGGCCAGCGGCCCGTCAGCCCCCGCAGTCCACCGGGCAGGTGTTGGTGTCCTCGCCCACGCTCTCGCAGGCCCCATTCCCGCAGCAGTAGCGGGTCGCCGGCTTGCCGCCTGGTCCGGCCGGCGCAGTCCGCCGGACAGCTCGTGCAGTCCTCGCCCGCGTCGCAGGTCCCGTCACCGCAGGTGGCTCCGGGTCCGCCCGGGCCACCCCCCACCGGCGTGCCGCCGAAGGGGTCGGAGGGGGAGAGGGTGGACCAGTCGGCGCTGGTGTCGGTGTCCACGTCGATCACGGTGCGCGCGATGCTGTCTCCCGATCCGGCGCTGACGGTCCAGCCGGGCAGGTAGGACTCCCAGGCCACCCGGTCGACCTCTGCGCCCAGGTCATCGGCGAGAACAAGCACATCGCCGGCGTTGTTGAGGGATAGAGACATGCCCTCGACGTCGGGGGTGATGCCCACCCAGGCCTCGAGGCCGGCAGCGTTTCGGGCCACGGTGAGGAAGCCGCCCGCCGGCACGAAGGCGGTGCTGGGGAAGGTCCAGGTGCCCGCGGCGTCGGAGAGGGTCCAGTCCACCAGGGAGATGCCGACGCTGGTCGGGTTGTAGAGGTCCACGAACTCCTCGACGGAGTCGGTGCCGGGCGTGTCGTAGGCCACCTGGACGATCTGCAGCCAGGTGCTGGTGGCGGTGCATTCGGGGTCGGCCAGGTCGGCGCTGCCGTCACAGTCGTCGTCCACGCCATTGTCGCAGACCTCGGTGGTGGCCGTGATCTCGCCGGTGCAGGCACCCCAGATGCCGTTGGTGCAGGTCTCGGTGCCATAGGCGCAGGCGCCCACCTCGGTGTCGCCGCAGGCGCGGCTGTCGTTCTCCACGCAGACGGCGTCACCATTGACGGTGTAGCTGGTGCCGTCGAGGATGACCTCGATGTCGCCCACCGTGTCCGTCCGGTAGATGGCCACGTCCATGGCCGTCAGGGCGTCGAGGGTCGCCTGGTGGGGGTGCGCGTAGGCGTTGCCCCTGCCCGAGCTGATGAGGGCCGTGTAGGGCGCCATGGCGTCGAGGAAGGGCTGGGTGGAGGAGGTGTTCGAGCCGTGGTGGTGGACCTTGTAGATCTGCACCTGGCCCGGGTCGAAGCTGGACTCGCAGGCCGCTTCGCAGTCGCCCCCCAGCAGCACGGTGTTGTTGCCATAGGTCAGCTTGATGACGTTGCTGTTGTCGTTCTCGTTTGAGCTGCCCGTGGCGGCGTGCAGCACCTCCGCGGTCATGGAGGGGCCGAGGTCGATGAACTCCCCCACGGTCAGGCCGTAGCGGCGGGTGCCGGCCGACGCGTCGTACTCGGACTCCTCGATGGTGCCGATGGAGCTGCCGCTGTCGAAGGCGACCACCACCTCGGGGTAGGCCGCGAGGATGCCGTCCATGCCGCCGACATGGTCGGCGTGCATATGGCTCACGAGCACATAGTCCAGGCTGGTCAGGCCGATGGTGCCCATATAGCTCTGGATGAGGGCGGCCTTGGACTCGGTGCCGGCGTCGATCAGCATGGCAAAGCCGTCGGGGCTGATGACGAGGATGCCGTCGCCCTGCCCGACGTCCACCATGTGCACCTCGAGGTCGCCAACGGTGGTGGCGGGACAGGCGCAGTACTCCGAACAGGCCCCCGGGCAGGCCGCGTCGTCCACGCCGTCGCACTCCTCGTAGGCCTCGGTCAGCCCGTCCCCGCAGAAGGTGCTGCTGTCCTCGCAGGCGGAGACGTCGAAGGTGCAGCCGCTGGCGCAGGCGAGGGACCCGCCGCTATAGCCCAGGGAGCTGCAGGTCTGACCGGCGAGGTCGCTGCCGTCACACTGCTCGCCCCCGCGGACGGCGCCGTCGCCGCAGGTGGGCCTGGCGGCCTGGGCGAGAGGGAGGAGCGCGACGAGGGCGAGGCTGAGAAGGAAGGACAGGGGGGCCTCCTGCGGCCGATGCGGGGGCAGCTGCGGGGGCAGCTGCGGGGGCAGCTCGGGGTGAGCAGCCGACACCTGCAGCAACCGCTGATTCTACGACTTCGGACCCCGCAGATCAACCCCCCACACGCGCGAAGGCCCCCTCTCGGGGGCCCGGGTCCAACCGCCTGACGTGGCCTTCGGTCTGCGTGAGGCCACGCGACCGAAGGCCCCACGCGGCATTCAGTCGATTCGCACCGCGCCGTGGCCCTGGACCCCGCCCGAGGCGGCGCCCGCGGCCACGTGCACCGAGCCGGTCTCGGCGAGGATGGCGGCCCCGGCATAGCCGTCGGGGTTGACGAAGCCGCCCGACGCCACCAGCGAGCCGAGCGCCGTGCCCTCGGCCACTCCGGCCGAAGCGCCCGTGAAGAGCGAGCTGCCCATCAGCACCGGGTCACCCTGGAAGAGCAGGCCGCCCGAGTACGAGTCCTCGTAGACCGTCTGCATGCCGAAGGGGCTCGTGCTGATGCCCGACCCGCTGAAGGTCACGATGGTCACGGGCTGCAGGCAGAAGGGGCTGGTGCTGATGCCCGTGCCCTGCGACAGAGACAAGCTCGACAAGGTCAGCAGCGAGAAGCCGAAGGGGCTCGTGCTGATGCCCGTGCCCGACAGGATGCCGTCGGTGGACAAGCCGAGGCTCTCGACGGCGGGCGGGGTGAGCACGAGGCCGAAGGGGCTGGTGCTGATGCCTGCGCCGCTGTCGACGATGCTCCAGGCCTCGGCGTGCGTGCCGAGATCCGAGCTGCCGGGCGCCCACTCGAAGGCCAGCACGGGGTAGTCGATGCCCGCCTCGCTGCGCAGCGCGGACAGCACGCCCTCCAGCGCGTCGGTCGCGAAGAGCATCGACTCGGGCCGGTAGAGGATGGTATCGTATCGGACCGCCTCGACCGCGATACCCCAGGCGAGAGCGGCGTCGGAGCCATCGGCGGCTCCGCCGCGGCACCGCCGCGCCGGCCACGTTGCATTGGCCAAGCCGGTCGGTGACACAGCTGAGCACCGAGGCGCTGGCACCCGTCAGCGTCGCCCAGACCTGCTGCCTCCTGACCGGCGAGCCACCTTCATCGACCACAGTGAGCCGGGCGCGAGGGCGGATGTCGCCCCCCGCGTCCTCGAGCCAGGGCACGATGCCCACGCCAAAGGTCTTGCGCAAGAAGCCCTGGGTCTTCCCCTGCCGGATGCGCTTGTCGAGAAGGCCAACGTCCAGCGAGCCCGTGCCCAGGCCGGCCGAGATGCTGTCGGCGCCCAAGTCCGCCCGGGTCTCGCTGCGCAAACGCAGCCCCAAGGTGGTCGGGTCGGTGCCGAGCGCGAGCGCGTGCGCCGCGGCCCCCGAGACGATGGCGGCAGCCTGGCTGGTGCCCGCGAACATCCACAGCTCGATCTTCGAGGGGTCGTTGGGCGCGATGGTCTCCGCCAGGATGCCGTCGGGGTAGCCGTCCCCGTTCGCGTCGCGGTCCAGGCAGCCGCCCGGGGCGCTCAGGTCCGCGGCGATGCCCAGGTTGGCATAGGGCGCCGCCAGCCGTCCGCCGGCGCCGCCGGCGCAGACCGAGGTGACCGCGAGAACGGACGGGCTGGCCGCGGGGTAGCTGACCCGAGCCAGCGCGTCGTTGCCTGCCGCGCCCACCAGCAACACGCCGGCCGCGTTCGCCCGCTCCAGGGCCGCCGACATCGCTGGCGAGGGCAGGTACCCGGAACCAAAGGCCAACGACATGTTGATGACGTGGGCGCCGTGGTCCACCGCGTGGTGGATGGCCTCCACCAGGTCGATCTCGTAGCCCGAGTTGTTGGCGTCGAGCACCTTGAGGGGCATGATGCCCACGCCGGGCGCGATGCCCATCACGCGGCCGTCGCCGGCGATGGTGGTGGCGATGTGGGTGCCGTGGAAGTGGTCGTCGTCGGGGTAGGGGTCGTTGTTGACGAAGTCGTAGGGGGCCACGATGCGCGAGCTGCCCAGCGATGGCGCGGCCTTTCGCATCGGGCCTGAAGCGCCATCCATCTTGTAGTCCCTATATGCCACGCCGGTGTCGAGCACCGCGACGGTGATGCCGGAGACGTCGGGCAGCACGCTGGGCATCGCCACATCGTCGATATGCCACTGGAGGTGCCGGTAGTTACCGCCAACGGCAACTCCGCTGGTCGGGTCGCCCCCCTCCGCGCCCCGCATCCGCGCGTGGGGGCCCGACCAGAGCAGCCGCGAATCCGCGCGAAGGTCGGCGAGCGCGTCGGGCGCCAGCTCGGCCGTGTCCAGCACGCCGTAGCCGCTGCGCCGCACCTCTGCGGCCACCTTGACGCCGTGGTCGGCCGCGATGGCCTCAAGCACGTCCTGGCTGGCCACCATGACCAGCAGCTCATCCTCGGCCCAGGTCGCCGCCTCCGTGGCCTCCTCTGCGCTGGCATCCGGCGAGAGGCTGCTCCCCACGCTTGTCAGGACCTTGCGGGTCGGCCGGTCCTCGGTGGCTTTGCGACCGGGCGCGTCCCCGGACGGCTTGGAGTCGGGGGCCAGGGACCCGAGCGCACAGAGCGTGCCGACCGCAACCAAGGCCAGCGCGAGGCGTGAACGGGGAGAAGAAGGAGGGATCATGGGCGCTCCGTTGCCTGAGGACGACGCGCCAGGGTTGGTGCGTTCGATACTCCCTCGGAGCAACGGCTCGACCACCGCCCGACTTGACCCCGCCGCGGCAGTCCGAGGCCCGCGCAGGCGGGGTGATCGGCGAAGATCGAAGTCAGCACGGGATCAACGCGGATCTCACTGCCGCACGCCCTCTTGTCCGGCCGCGCGCAGAGCCGGGTGCTGGCAGGCGATCGGCGGGCGAGGGCGGGGTGGGCGGCTGGCTTGTAGACAGCGGGGTCAAGAAGGCAGGGTGCCAAATTGCGGCTGCCAGAGCCGCTTGAATGAGGCCCAGCCCTGGGGCTGGGAGGGGACTCGACAGCGCCCGATACCCACCGCCGGGTTTTGAACGCTTCAATGAGGCCCAGCCCTGGGGCTGGGAGGGGACGGACTACGCGACCACCGACGGCGACGTCAGGGCGCCGCTTCAATGAGGCCCAGCCCTGGGGCTGGGAGGGGACGTCCGCCGGGGCTATGAGCAGCACTGGGGCACCGCCGCTTCAATGAGGCCCAGCCCTGGGGCTGGGAGGGGACGGGACGGACGCCGAATAGGGTGCGCTGGCTCATCGGCTTCAATGAGGCCCAGCCCTGGGGCTGGGAGGGGACGGCGATCTCCCGGATGCCACCACTGACCCTGCTGGTGCTTCAATGAGGCCCAGCCCTGGGGCTGGGAGGGGACCACCGGGCCGGCGAAGATTTTGCCGTGCTGATCGACCTGCTTCAATGAGGCCCAGCCCTGGGGCTGGGAGGGGACACCGCCATCCCCACCGTCGTCAGCATCTTTGACGGGCTTCAATGAGGCCCAGCCCTGGGGCTGGGAGGGGACCGACGCGATCGCCACGCACAAGGGGCAGGCGTATGTCAAGCTTCAATGAGGCCCAGCCCTGGGGCTGGGAGGGGACTCATCAATGATGCGAAAACCATGGGCGACTACCGGCTAGCTTCAATGAGGCCCAGCCCTGGGGCTGGGAGGGGACCGACCACCACCGCCCGGGGACAGGGCGAGCCAAGGGGCTTCAATGAGGCCCAGCCCTGGGGCTGGGAGGGGACATTGCCCACCGGATCGAGCTGCTGACTCAGCCTCTGCTTCAATGAGGCCCAGCCCTGGGGCTGGGAGGGGACCGCCGGTCGAGCTGACGCGGCCCCATCGCCTGAGCGTGCTTCAATGAGGCCCAGCCCTGGGGCTGGGAGGGGACGGATGGATGAGGGGCACGGTAGAGGCTGCGGGAGACGAGCTTCAATGAGGCCCAGCCCTGGGGCTGGGAGGGGACGACGGGCATCTGCGTCTTAGTGGATGGCCTTCGTCGCCGCTTCAATGAGGCCCAGCCCTGGGGCTGGGAGGGGACGGGGACAGCCGCGGGGACACGGGGACACCGCCCACGCTTCAATGAGGCCCAGCCCTGGGGCTGGGAGGGGACTCGCGCCTACCGGGCCAGCATCGGCGTCAACTGGTCGCTTCAATGAGGCCCAGCCCTGGGGCTGGGAGGGGACCGGGACGGACGCCGAATAGGGTGCGCTGCGTCATCGGCTTCAATGAGGCCCAGCCCTGGGGCTGGGAGGGGACAGGTCAGCCAGCTCGCGGGCGATGCGTAGGGCGGCGCTTCAATGAGGCCCAGCCCTGGGGCTGGGAGGGGACTTGGCTGACGAGGTCGGCAGTATCCTCGGTGTGGGGCTTCAATGAGGCCCAGCCCTGGGGCTGGGAGGGGACTCACCCGCTCGTAGGCGCCGCCCGACGTGACCGGGCTTCAATGAGGCCCAGCCCTGGGGCTGGGAGGGGACGCGGGGCGTCCCTCGTCGCTCTGATTTCCCGCCCTGGGCTTCAATGAGGCCCAGCCCTGGGGCTGGGAGGGGACGGTACGAGCGCCACCCCGCGGCCGTCTTCGGCTATGCTTCAATGAGGCCCAGCCCTGGGGCTGGGAGGGGACGACCCCTGCACGATGCCCGCCGACCCGACGCCGGAGCTTCAATGAGGCCCAGCCCTGGGGCTGGGAGGGGACACGATCGAAACCCTCGCCATGGAGCACCTGCGCGCCGTGCTTCAATGAGGCCCAGCCCTGGGGCTGGGAGGGGACCCTGGCACGGTGACGCCGTGCGGCGGGTGCTGACCGAGCTTCAATGAGGCCCAGCCCTGGGGCTGGGAGGGGACGCCAAGTCGTCGCCATTTTTCTGGCTGACCGTCTAGCTTCAATGAGGCCCAGCCCTGGGGCTGGGAGGGGACACGACATGAACCCGCACATCACCAAGGCCCTGCTGGTGCTTCAATGAGGCCCAGCCCTGGGGCTGGGAGGGGACTGACCTGACCCGGAGCCACCATGCCAGCCTCGACCGCCAATGAGGCTCACAGCCCCAAGCTGGGAGGACCCACGGTAAAGCAGAGACGGCACCAGGGTCCCCAAGGCCGGGGCTTCAATGAGGCCCAGCCCTGGGGCTGGGAGGGGACTACCTTCTGGCTCCTGCTGAATGCGCTGATCAGCGGAAGGCTTCAATGAGGCCCAGCCCTGGGGCTGGGAGGGGACGCGCTGGTTTGGAGCCGCACGGCCTGGGACTACGCGCTTCAATGAGGCCCAGCCCTGGGGCTGGGAGGGGACCTACGGTGGGCAGACGGCACCAGGGTCCCCAAGGCCGGGGCTTCAATGAGGCCCAGCCCTGGGGCTGGGAGGGGACTACCTTGGCCCCGCGTTGGACGCGTTGATCAAGTGGGGGCTTCAATGAGGCCCAGCCCTGGGGCTGGGAGGGGACCGTGCGGCGGATGTCTACTACGATAACCCGACGGGGCTTCAATGAGGCCCAGCCCTGGGGCTGGGAGGGGACCGTGATCCCATCGGCGTCGGTCATGTAGACCGCCAGCTTCAATGAGGCCCAGCCCTGGGGCTGGGAGGGGACCAGCTCGCCAACGTCAGGGCAGGTCTGGAGGACGCGCTTCAATGAGGCCCAGCCCTGGGGCTGGGAGGGGACTGGGCAGGTAGACCCTCAAACCTGACCACATGACTGGCTTCAATGAGGCCCAGCCCTGGGGCTGGGAGGGGACCAGGAGGAGGCGATCGCCGCAGTCCGGTATGAGTAGCTTCAATGAGGCCCAGCCCTGGGGCTGGGAGGGGACTGCCCGACGCCGACGCCGACGGCACGATCACCGAGGAGCTTCAATGAGGCCCAGCCCTGGGGCTGGGAGGGGACTATCGAAGATGACGGCCCTCTACGGGAGGCACACCGTGCTTCAATGAGGCCCAGCCCTGGGGCTGGGAGGGGACACCACCACGGCGCCCACCGGAGGGAGCGCTTCCCGGCTTCAATGAGGCCCAGCCCTGGGGCTGGGAGGGGACGGCGCCACCGCGCCCCGCGGGCACGAAAGTACCAGTGGCTTCAATGAGGCCCAGCCCTGGGGCTGGGAGGGGACGCCGCTCGTACCTACGCTGACACCATCAAGGCACTGCTTCAATGAGGCCCAGCCCTGGGGCTGGGAGGGGACATGGCCTGGACCGACGAGGCGACCGGCCTGCAATGGCTTCAATGAGGCCCAGCCCTGGGGCTGGGAGGGGACTGGAACGCGTGGCAAGCGCCGCCCGTGACCTCACCTCCGCTTCAATGAGGCCCAGCCCTGGGGCTGGGAGGGGACCGTCCGCGCCAGGCGGGAGCGCGTGTAGGCCGACCGCTTCAATGAGGCCCAGCCCTGGGGCTGGGAGGGGACATGAGCAGAGGGAGCGACGAACGGAAACGGCCGAGAACCTTCAATGAGGCCCAGCCCTGGGGCTGGGAGGGGACCCCGGCACCATAACCACGCCGACGTGCCCCGGACCCTTCAATGAGGCCCAGCCCTGGGGCTGGGAGGGGACCCGTCGCCCCCGCCGGACGGCGCACCCGCAAGCGGCGCCTTCAATGAGGCCCAGCCCTGGGGCTGGGAGGGGACATCAATGATGCGAAAACCATGGGCGACTACCGGCTGCTTCAATGAGGCCCAGCCCTGGGGCTGGGAGGGGACGCCACCATCACGGTGGCGACGCGAGACGAGGACAGCGGGCTTCAATGAGGCCCAGCCCTGGGGCTGGGAGGGGACCCCCCGCGCCAAGGCGTACCAGGAGTTCATTGCCATGCTTCAATGAGGCCCAGCCCTGGGGCTGGGAGGGGACTATACCCATGAGGCGCCCCGCATTTCGCTTTCGGGGCTTCAATGAGGCCCAGCCCTGGGGCTGGGAGGGGACTAGGATGGGTTCCAGGGCGCGGGCGTGATCGAGCGCGGCTTCAATGAGGCCCAGCCCTGGGGCTGGGAGGGGACCTGGTCGGGGCTGTTCATCCGGTCGCGGTCGGTGTGCTTGCTTCAATAAGGCCCAGCCCTGGGGCTGGGAGGGGACCGCCATCCCGATCCCAGTCGAGCGCCGGCAATACGCTGCTTCAATGAGGCCCAGCCCTGGGGCTGGGAGGGGACCGCCGCGGCCCTGTGGCGCTGGTGGGCACCCGAGCCGCTTCAATGAGGCCCAGCCCTGGGGCTGGGAGGGGACCGAATCGGGCGCGCTCACTGATTCGACCCCTCGCCGCTTCAATGAGGCCCAGCCCTGGGGCTGGGAGGGGACGGGGCCAACCGCCCGGGCCGGGGATGCCGACCCCGCTTCAATGAGGCCCAGCCCTGGGGCTGGGAGGGGACACGGTGTCGGCCGATGCGGTGCGCGCCGCGCGGGAGCTTCAATGAGGCCCAGCCCTGGGGCTGGGAGGGGACGGTGTCGGATGTGGGGCCGGCTGTGGCTGCGGTCCTGGCTTCAATGAGGCCCAGCCCTGGGGCTGGGAGGGGACGCCGTGGCTGCTATCGGCAAAGACGTGGGCCCCTACCTGCTTCAATGAGGCCCAGCCCTGGGGCTGGGAGGGGACTTCCAGCAGCGTAATCGTGCTGCGGCTGGACCGAGCGCTTCAATGAGGCCCAGCCCTGGGGCTGGGAGGGGACTCCCTCCCTCTGGTGTGGGTTCGCCTGGACCGATACGAGCTTCAATGAGGCCCAGCCCTGGGGCTGGGAGGGGACCGATCTGAGTCTTCAGGTCGCCGATGTCGGCCCGGCTTCAATGAGGCCCAGCCCTGGGGCTGGGAGGGGACGCAGGCGGGCCGTCGCGATCGCCCTCTGGTCCATGGGCTTCAATGAGGCCCAGCCCTGGGGCTGGGAGGGGACCCAACGCCCCGTATGCCCCGGCAGGGGGCGCCAATCAGCTTCAATGAGGCCCAGCCCTGGGGCTGGGAGGGGACCGCTTGGAGATCGGATCGAAGATCCCGGTGCGTCCGCTTCAATGAGGCCCAGCCCTGGGGCTGGGAGGGGACGCCACGGGGTCCAGATCCCCAACTGCCCCGCCTGGCTTCAATGAGGCCCAGCCCTGGGGCTGGGAGGGGACCGCGTGTCGCACTGGTGGACGGGCGGGGGCTCTGCCTAGCTTCAATGAGGCCCAGCCCTGGGGCTGGGAGGGGACCGCGGGTAGCGTCTTGCCGGCCTCCATCGTGGACATGCTTCAATGAGGCCCAGCCCTGGGGCTGGGAGGGGACCTCGCCGGCGAAAGCGCTTCGCTGGCGCTGGCCGAGCTTCAATGAGGCCCAGCCCTGGGGCTGGGAGGGGACGAGGAATCGCCCCAAGCCCGTGGGCAACGGTCTGGGGTGCTTCAATGAGGCCCAGCCCTGGGGCTGGGAGGGGACCACAGCTGCGCGGCAAAGGGGGCCCGATGAAGGCGCGGCTTCAATGAGGCCCAGCCCTGGGGCTGGGAGGGGACGCTCCCTGGAGCAGGCCCTGGAGGAGGCGGTCCGCCGGCTTCAATGAGGCCCAGCCCTGGGGCTGGGAGGGGACCGAAGCCGAAGAGCTTGCGGCTTGGATGGAAGCCTGGGCTTCAATGAGGCCCAGCCCTGGGGCTGGGAGGGGACGGCATTGGTCGAAAGGGTGGCCCGAAAGGTGTAAAGCTTCAATGAGGCCCAGCCCTGGGGCTGGGAGGGGACGAGAAGGGCCGCGAGAAGCGGGGACTGCTGGCGCGCCTGCTTCAATGAGGCCCAGCCCTGGGGCTGGGAGGGGACCGTTACAGCGGGCGCTATCGCTGGCCGATTGGGTAGCTTCAATGAGGCCCAGCCCTGGGGCTGGGAGGGGACCGGCGAGGCGAACGCCACAAAGATCGCCGACAGCATGCTTCAATGAGGCCCAGCCCTGGGGCTGGGAGGGGACGTACTCGCGCGCCTCCACCTCCAACGCCGTTGCCTGCTTCAATGAGGCCCAGCCCTGGGGCTGGGAGGGGACACACGGACCGGAGCGTGTCGAGCCGCAAAGATGGCGCGCTTCAATGAGGCCCAGCCCTGGGGCTGGGAGGGGACGGCCCGGCGGGATGGTGCCCGCCTCGCGCTGCACGGCTTCAATGAGGCCCAGCCCTGGGGCTGGGAGGGGACCCGCTCCCCCGGCGGCCTGATTCTGGGCCGGACGTGGCTTCAATGAGGCCCAGCCCTGGGGCTGGGAGGGGACCGCGACGGACGATGTGCACATCACGGTGGCTACCGCGCTTCAATGAGGCCCAGCCCTGGGGCTGGGAGGGGACGCCGGGGCTCCACCGCCAAGGTTGCTTGTCAGCCCGGCTTCAATGAGGCCCAGCCCTGGGGCTGGGAGGGGACGGTGCGATGGCTGCACCCGCGCTGTTCCAGCCACGCGCGGCTTCAATGAGGCCCAGCCCTGGGGCTGGGAGGGGACGGCCCCGCAGGGCGGGCTGTCACTTTGTGCCTGACAGCTTCAATGAGGCCCAGCCCTGGGGCTGGGAGGGGACAAGACGTACCTGGAGCGCACCAACCTCGCTGTCCTGCTTCAATGAGGCCCAGCCCTGGGGCTGGGAGGGGACTTCACATACCATCGCGTCATGTACCCTCAGGACCTGCTTCAATGAGGCCCAGCCCTGGGGCTGGGAGGGGACTCAAGCCCGCCACCTGGGCGTTGTACTGCTTGCTGAGCTTCAATGAGGCCCAGCCCTGGGGCTGGGAGGGGACAGGGCTGGCTGGAACCAGGCTTGGGCGCCCGGCTATGCTTCAATGAGGCCCAGCCCTGGGGCTGGGAGGGGACCGCTTGGGTCGATGGCAACCTGCTCGCGTTGAACGTGCTTCAATGAGGCCCAGCCCTGGGGCTGGGAGGGGACGGCTTAAAAACGGCCCTAAACACCATCACGACTATGCTTCAATGAGGCCCAGCCCTGGGGCTGGGAGGGGACCAGGTGGGGCGCCAATCTCGGCTACTACTTCCCCGAGCTTCAATGAGGCCCAGCCCTGGGGCTGGGAGGGGACCCAGCGCAACCGCGAGGCCCGGGCCATCCGGGCGGGGCTTCAATGAGGCCCAGCCCTGGGGCTGGGAGGGGACGGGCCCTCTCCCGTATGGGAGGGGGCTTTGCTGTCACGCTTCAATGAGGCCCAGCCCTGGGGCTGGGAGGGGACACCACCGCTGACGGTGTCGCTGACGGTGTCGTTAATGCTTCAATGAGGCCCAGCCCTGGGGCTGGGAGGGGACAACTGCTCAGCGGAGACAGAGGCCGCCAGGGTGGATTGCTTCAATGAGGCCCAGCCCTGGGGCTGGGAGGGGACGATATATGCGATAGCGAGGTTAGCGGTAACCAAAGGGCTTCAATGAGGCCCAGCCCTGGGGCTGGGAGGGGACCCGTCTGGTTCACACTTACCTTGACGAATGTATGGCGCTTCAATGAGGCCCAGCCCTGGGGCTGGGAGGGGACGAGGCGTATGTCGTCGGGCAAACAACCGGCCCGCCGCGCTTCAATGAGGCCCAGCCCTGGGGCTGGGAGGGGACGGAGCGAGCTGGGCCGGGAGTGGGTCCAACGCCTGCTTCAATGAGGCCCAGCCCTGGGGCTGGGAGGGGACTTGAGGCTGCCGACGTTGGTGCTGCCGGCGATGGTGCTTCAATGAGGCCCAGCCCTGGGGCTGGGAGGGGACCCCAACAACGTCGCGGCGCGCAACGATCCCGTGTGGGAGCTTCAATGAGGCCCAGCCCTGGGGCTGGGAGGGGACACGGTAGGGAATCCAGTTTGACATTTTAGCAGCTTCTGCTTCAATGAGGCCCAGCCCTGGGGCTGGGAGGGGACGAAGGCAGAGGCCCTGGCGACCCTGCGCATGTTGCGGCTTCAATGAGGCCCAGCCCTGGGGCTGGGAGGGGACGGCGCGGGCCTGTTCGGGCGTCCAGGCCATCAGGGCTTCAATGAGGCCCAGCCCTGGGGCTGGGAGGGGACCGGGGCCATGGTCCGAGAAGGGCGCGCGCGCGACGGCTTCAATGAGGCCCAGCCCTGGGGCTGGGAGGGGACCCGAGATCACGGCGCGCTCGCGGGCCAGGGTCGGGCTTCAATGAGGCCCAGCCCTGGGGCTGGGAGGGGACCTACAATCGGCGGGCAGCGCCTCCGCGTATCTGTCGCTTCAATGAGGCCCAGCCCTGGGGCTGGGAGGGGACCGCAGTATCGTGCACTGTTGAGCACGATAAGAATGGCTTCAATGAGGCCCAGCCCTGGGGCTGGGAGGGGACAATCCCATTAGCCGGTCATTGCTGGCGCTTGTGGGGGACTAGCTTCAATGAGGCCCAGCCCTGGGGCTGGGAGGGGACCGGTGGGCGCCACAGTCCGCATCTTCAACCTGTCGCGGCTTCAATGAGGCCCAGCCCTGGGGCTGGGAGGGGACCCTCCGGCTCCGAGCCGCGCACAGAGCACAGCGCACGGCTTCAATGAGGCCCAGCCCTGGGGCTGGGAGGGGACTGGCCCGCGAGCGCGCCGTGATCTCGGCTGAGTACCTGGGGCTTCAATGAGGCCCAGCCCTGGGGCTGGGAGGGGACACGCGTACCTCTCAGCACGACCGACCGCACCAGCAGGCTTCAATGAGGCCCAGCCCTGGGGCTGGGAGGGGACACACCGTGCCCCGCCCAATAGCTCTACCCTACCTGCGCTTCAATGAGGCCCAGCCCTGGGGCTGGGAGGGGACGAGACGGGGTAGCGCATAGTGGGCGGGGTAGTTTATGCAGCTTCAATGAGGCCCAGCCCTGGGGCTGGGAGGGGACTTGGTCGTGGAGACGGGCCAGCCGATGATCTCCGGCTTCAATGAGGCCCAGCCCTGGGGCTGGGAGGGGACCCGAAGAGGGGGCCGCTGAAACCGTCCAGCGTCCGGCTTCAATGAGGCCCAGCCCTGGGGCTGGGAGGGGACGCACCTCCGGCGCCAGGGGGTCGCCATTGCGCTCGCTTCAATGAGGCCCAGCCCTGGGGCTGGGAGGGGACGAACAAAAATGCGGCCCCAAGCTCCGATTAGGTCGGCTTCAATGAGGCCCAGCCCTGGGGCTGGGAGGGGACCCAGCCGGCAGCCGGCACCATTCGCTGTCCACGGCGCGCTTCAATGAGGCCCAGCCCTGGGGCTGGGAGGGGACGACCACGATCTCGGGCCCTCTCACGATGGGACCCCGGCTTCAATGAGGCCCAGCCCTGGGGCTGGGAGGGGACAGCACCACCGCGTCACCCACCACGCGCTCGCGCAGCTCGCTTCAATGAGGCCCAGCCCTGGGGCTGGGAGGGGACCAACGCCCCCGTGTGGGACGCTTTCAACCTGCGCTGGCTTCAATGAGGCCCAGCCCTGGGGCTGGGAGGGGACGCCGGCCGTCTGCCGGTGGCCTGGGTGCGACAGGCTCTCGCTTCAATGAGGCCCAGCCCTGGGGCTGGGAGGGGACCTGGCCAGCTGGCGAAGGGGGGCCTTGTGGAGGGCGCTTCAATGAGGCCCAGCCCTGGGGCTGGGAGGGGACTACGACAGCTCGACATCCCCCGCCTGCTCCGCACGGCTTCAATGAGGCCCAGCCCTGGGGCTGGGAGGGGACGGCCGAGTTCGGACCTCGCGAACGCGAACACCACCGACGAGCTTCAATGAGGCCCAGCCCTGGGGCTGGGAGGGGACATACGGTGCGCGAGCATCGGGGGTACGGCCTCGGGCGGCTTCAATGAGGCCCAGCCCTGGGGCTGGGAGGGGACAGCGAGAGTGTGGCCCGCGCGGAAAACGAGGTCACGGCTTCAATGAGGCCCAGCCCTGGGGCTGGGAGGGGACCGGAAGGAGCGGAGGGGGGAGTTTGCCGCGACTGTGGGGCTTCAATGAGGCCCAGCCCTGGGGCTGGGAGGGGACCACGTGGAGATCGACATGCCGTACCCCTACAAACGGCTTCAATGAGGCCCAGCCCTGGGGCTGGGAGGGGACCAGGCCCGGGTGGAGCTGCTCGACCAGATCGCGACCACGCTTCAATGAGGCCCAGCCCTGGGGCTGGGAGGGGACAGTTCGCCGAACACCTGGAGAACACAGCGCCCATGCGCAATGAGGCCCAGCCCTGGGGCTGGGAGGGGACCCAAATCCTGGGACGGGAGGGTTCCCGGGAGATGTGGCTTCAATGAGGCCCAGCCCTGGGGCTGGGAGGGGACCATCGGTGTGAGCGAGGCACCAATCCCGCACCGCGGCGGCGCTTCAATGAGGCCCAGCCCTGGGGCTGGGAGGGGACCGCTCTTTACGGTTGGCTTTGCGTTGTTCGCGCGCGGCTTCAATGAGGCCCAGCCCTGGGGCTGGGAGGGGACCCGCCTTCATGTATACAAGGTACGGACTGACTGTTGGCTTCAATGAGGCCCAGCCCTGGGGCTGGGAGGGGACGAGCGGGACAGGCCGCCGGGCCTTGCGGGGCAGGTGGGCTTCAATGAGGCCCAGCCCTGGGGCTGGGAGGGGACTCCGCAAGCCCGGCGATCGACAGATCGCCCGTGCTGCTTCAATGAGGCCCAGCCCTGGGGCTGGGAGGGGACAGGACGGCGGCAATGGCGGTCATGGCGGCTCCTACGGTGCCCGCTTCAATGAGGCCCAGCCCTGGGGCTGGGAGGGGACGAATCGCCTTCACCGTTCCAACGTACCCGCACCTTCGGGCTTCAATGAGGCCCAGCCCTGGGGCTGGGAGGGGACTGGGCCAGGGGAGAGATCCCCTGGATAGGCTCTTTCGCTTCAATGAGGCCCAGCCCTGGGGCTGGGAGGGGACAAGTGTGGGTGGAGGCCCGCATGGGCCGCAGCGCGTTGATGCTTCAATGAGGCCCAGCCCTGGGGCTGGGAGGGGACACGGCGGGAAGGGCGGCAACGGCGAGGCGCAGTATGCTTCAATGAGGCCCAGCCCTGGGGCTGGGAGGGGACCGCCCCCTCCCTGGCCAGCTCCAACAACACCACCTTGCTTCAATGAGGCCCAGCCCTGGGGCTGGGAGGGGACCCCTGAGCGTGGCCAGCGCCAAGGTCGTGGCATGGGCGCTTCAATGAGGCCCAGCCCTGGGGCTGGGAGGGGACGTCAGCCCTGGCGCATGTTCTCGACGATCTGACGGGGCTTCAATGAGGCCCAGCCCTGGGGCTGGGAGGGGACGTGCGCGGGGGCCCCGCGGGCATGGGTGGTAGACCGGCTTCAATGAGGCCCAGCCCTGGGGCTGGGAGGGGACCAGGGGGTACGGAGAATGCGTCGCCTGGGAGGCTTGGCTTCAATGAGGCCCAGCCCTGGGGCTGGGAGGGGACCTGGAACACCGACCACAAAAAAGCCCCCGACCATCGCTTCAATGAGGCCCAGCCCTGGGGCTGGGAGGGGACACCATGTGGGGGTGTAGGTCCGCACGAGCCAATCTGCTTCAATGAGGCCCAGCCCTGGGGCTGGGAGGGGACCGGGTCAGGTCAGGTCAGGGCGAGGCGGTGGAGGGCGCGGCTTCAATGAGGCCCAGCCCTGGGGCTGGGAGGGGACTCATGCTCGACCCCCGGCTGATCGCAAACGCGGCGGCTTCAATGAGGCCCAGCCCTGGGGCTGGGAGGGGACGGGGCTCAGTTGGGGCGACCTCGACGCGGTCTACGGCGAGCTTCAATGAGGCCCAGCCCTGGGGCTGGGAGGGGACACTCCCACGTCCGCTTAGAGCGGGCGGAGCGGGTGGCTTCACGAGGCCCAGCCCCCGGGGCTGGGAGGACCGCCCGATGGGCTCAGCAGCCGCTTTGCACCCCGCGTAGCTTCAATGAGGCCCAGCCCTGGGGCTGGGAGGGGACCATCGTCGATCGGCCGCCCGTCGTCGTAGTCGCGAAGCTTCAATGAGGCCCAGCCCTGGGGCTGGGAGGGGACTACCGCGAGCGCACCGCCGACCCGGGCCAACCATCTCGCGCTTCATCGAGGCCCAGCCCTGGGCTGGGAGGGGACGGGCAGGGCACCATCCACAGCGTAGCGGTCGCCCGCGGTAAGCCATCGAGGCCCAGCCCTGGGGCTGAGGACGGGGGAATATGGAGGGCCATCCGTCGTCACCCTGGCATCAGCTTCACGAGGCCCAGCCCTGGGGGCTGGGAGGGGACTCATGACACCTGCGACTCGGGGGTCAGCGGTGGCTGGTGCACACTGAGGCCCAGCCCTGGGGCTGGGAGGGGACCCCCCGCCGATTCCGACGGGGTTCAACTCACACTATCACGCGCAATTCCGAGCGCCCATCGTCAGGCGCCCATTCCCCAGGCTCACGAGGCCCCAAGGCGCAGCCCTCCATCATCGAGAACATACACCAGCAGCCCATCGCGAGCGACCCCGGCCCTTTGCTCGGCGCCGGACCGCTCGCGTGGCCAGGGGGCCGTTTTCAAAGACCGCCACGGGGCCCCTAGCGCCGCGCTTCACACGATGCGAACGACGCGCTCGGGCTCGACGATGGCGCGGCCGATGGACCAGGCCCGCCAGGTGGTGCGGGCGCCGGCCGCCCCCAAGGGCACGAACATGACCTGGTCGGCGTCGTGGTGAACGGCGCGCTCCAACAGGGCCACGAGGTGGGCCCGCTGAAGCTCGGTAAGCTGGCACAGGAAGACGCTGAGCTGCATCGCGTCGCCATAGCCGCGCAAGATGCGGTGAACGCGCCGAAGTCGCTTGGGGTCGGCGATGTCGTAGCAGACCAGGTAGACCTGCGGGTGGCTTCGCATCGGGCGCCCCGGGCTATCGGATGGCAAAGGTGGGCGGCTGGGCCAACTCACCGTGCAGGTGGCGCGCCCACAGCCGGGCGTGAGCCCAGCACCCGCCGCATGGACAGGCGGGTGCCGGTCAGGGGGTGGGTGGTCAGCTCGTCCAGGCGGCGCTCCCAGGCCTCGATGAAGGCGCGCCGGCCCGCGTCGGTCATCGCGACCCCGGTGGGGTGAACCAGGAAGTGGTCGGCCGATACGGCACCCGTATTGACCGCGGTGAGCACCGCAGAGTCGGCGATGACCGGTCGGAATTCCTCCATCAAGTCCAGGGCCAGGGCGGGGCGGCCATGCCGGGGCTGGTGCAGGAAGCCGCGCCAGGCGTCAAAGCCCACCCGCTGCAGGATCTGGGTCCACTCGCGCACCAGGCAGGCATAGGCAAAGGACAGCATCGCGTTGATGGGGTCCCGCGGGGGGCGCCGGTTGCGGCCCTCCAGCGAGAAGGCGGGCTGCATCTCGGGCTTCACCATGGCGTTGAAGGCGCCGAAGTAGTGCCGGGCGCCCAGCCCCTCGGCCCCCATCAGCGACGCGATATCCGTGGCCTTGTGGGCCACGCCCTGGGCCTCCGAGAGGCCATCCAAGGCGTCTTTGGGCGTGTTCCGGCCGTTTCGACGCAGCAGGACGCGCTGGTTCCGCAGCTTGGAGATCACGATGGCGCGGGCCAGGTCCAAGCAGCGCGCCGGGTCCGATGCGGCCCTGTGTTGTTCGATGCGGAGCAGGGCGCCCACGCCCGACGCCGGGGTGAAGGAGCCCTGGAACCAGCCCCGGTAGCTGTGGATGGCGACGGGCACGTCGATGTCGGCCAGGGCGGCCAGCAGGGCCGACGACACGCTGGCGTTGCCCATCAACACCACCTGGGAGGTTTCGGCGATGCGGCTGCGCGCAACCACGCTGCCGCGGTTCTTGACCACGATCTCGCCGCCGTCCTTACCCAGGGATCCGCCTTGAAGCTGCACATAGAGCGGGGTCCCGTCGTCTCTGCCGGGCACCAGGGGGCGCACCTCGGCGTCGCGGGCGCCGGTCAACCGGCCCACCTCATCCGGCAGGCAGATGCCCACCAGCGAGCAGCCCTGGCACTTGGGGCTGTCCACCAGCGGGGGCGGCAGGCTGCCGTCGGGGGTGGCGGCGAGGCGCATGGCGGCGTCCCGCAGCGCGAGGGTGCGCGCCACCAAGGCGTCGTCGATGGGCACGGCCACCCGACGCCGCGAGCCGGCAAACCACAAGGCGCCCTGGGTGCAGGTGTAGCCATGGGCCCGCAGCAGCAGGGCCTGGGCGCAGACCTGCACGCGCTCGGGTTCGTAGGCGCCTTCTGGGATGTCGGGGGCGCTGCCCTTCTTGTAGTCGATGGGAACGACGCAGCCGTCGTGTTCTTCGACCAGGTCGATCTTGGCCACCATGCCCACGCTGTCGTCCGACAGGTAGACGCTGCGCACGGCGCGGGGTGGGGGTGCCGGGTCCGAAGTCGCCGTCTCTGCATCGGGGTCTGGCGGGGGCAGCAGACCCCGCCGGGTGGGGGCATCCACCCGTTTGTGTACGGTGCGGCCCTCGACGGTGTGGTGGTTGTCGGCCCACTCCCCATGCAGCCACTCCAAGGCGAAGAGGCGCGGGCAGAAGCTCATCTCGTTGAGCATGCGGGCGGGGAGGAGGCGGGCGGGCTCGGTCATGGGTCCCCCCTCCTCAACCCAGCAGGATGGGCGGTGAGAAGCTGCCGTAGCCGCCCTGGTCGCTGCGCCCGATGCCGGCTTCGAACTGGACCGCCACGCCGCGCGCCTGGGCTTCGAGGGGAGAGAGGCTGCCAGCGCCGCAAAGCGGGATCACCGATCGAAGCGTGTCAACGGTCAGGGCGCCCGTCCAGAGGCCCCAACGGAACCACTCCGCCTTCCACTTGCCACCGGCGGCGGTGGTGCGGTTGTCCTTTGCGGTGGGCATGACCGGGAGCAGGGTGAGGCCCCACAGCGCCAGCGCGTCGGCACCGGGGACGCCGGTCTTGGTGTCCGTGGAGGGGTTGCCGGCGCGTAGCGCGTAGTCACGGCTGTCGGTGGCGTCCCAGCTGAGCACCTTCACGGTGCGGGTCTTCCGCCAGGGGCCGATGAGGGCCTCGTCCAGGTCCTCGACGGTGACCTCGCGCAGCAGCTCCTCGGCGGTGGCCAGGAACATCTGCTGGCCGGCGGTGAACTCGAAGACGGTGGGCTTGAGCTTGCCGTTGTTGTCGCGGGCGATCTCGGCGGCCGAGGCAGATACGAAGTCCAGGGACAGCCGGTCTGCTTCGGCGCGCAGCGCGCGCGCCCAGGCCCGCCAGGTGTCGGGGGGGCTGCGCAGGTTACGCTTCTCCTTGGCCTCTTTGCCCTCCTTGGCCTCGTCCCAGCGCAAGCCGAAGATGGCGTCGTCCCGCCGCTCCGCAATCCGCCGCGCCAGGGTTGCCAGCAGCGCGTTCTCGGCCGGGCTGTGCCCCTCGATACCCGGCTCTGGCGCGGCATCCAGCAGATCCGTCGGCAGGTCGAGAACGGGCATCCACAGCCCATCCAGGGCCCAACGCAGGCGGCAGCTCCCCGGGCGTTGGGTGTCCAGCAGGCGCAGGGCCCCCAAGGCCGCCAGGAAGGCCAGCGGGTTGGAGCCATCCAGCCCGGGAAGCGGGATCTGCACGCGATCGGTCGGGTTCATGGGGCACTCCCGGCCTGCTCCAGCTCGGAGCGGCGGTGGTCGGCCAAACGAAGGATGGCTTCGAGGCGGGCGAGGCCGTGGGGGCCGTAGCGGCGGTTCGTGGTCCAGGAAGCGCTCGGTCACCCCCGACCCGTGAAGGCCGCGAGGCCGTGGTTGGTGGACGCGGTGGCGTCGTGGCCGTCCACGCGCAGGGTCAGGGTGAGGGGCTGGGGGTCGTCCACCACCGGGGCAAAGGGGCGGCAGCGGCCGTGGTGGCTGGCGACGAGGTGCAGGACGAGGTCGGGATCGGCGGCGCCTTCCAGCAGGCCCGGCGCGGCTCGGGCCAGGGCCACCGACAGCAGCTCGTGGCGGGTGCCGAGGGTAGCCGCTGCGCTGGGTGGCGCGGCGGCGGGCGGCGGCGTCGGCCGGCCCCATGGCCGGACTTGGCCAGCAGGCCGGCCAGCCGGGAGCGTCGGGGCGCTGGGCGGCGGCCAGCGCGCCGGCGGCGCGCACCGGGTCGCCCCCATGCAACAGCAGCTGAAAGCGGGGGTCGGCCTTGCCCAGGTCGTGCAGACACGCCTGGGCCACATCCGCCACCTGTTCGCGGGGGAGGCCGCAGGCCGTGCATGAAGTCCCGCGCCAGGCTCACCCCAGCGAGGTGGCTGGCCAGCGGCACGGCGCGGCCCGAGAAGCTGCCCGTCTCGCCGTCGGTGCTCACGCTCTCTGCCCGCTCGACCAGCACCCACCAGGAGGCGCCGGGCAGCTCGATCTGCACGGGGGACGCGCCCTTTCGGAGTTTGGCGCCGGCTGCCCCATCAAATGGGAACAGGCCGCTGTCCTGCTCTTTGAGCCAGCTTCGCAGCAGGTCGCGGGGGGAGGTCTCGGCCTCCGTTTCGCCTTGCAAGGGCGGACGGGGCGCCGTGGTGGGGAGGCCCAGGGCGGCCAGTACGGCGGGGTGCAGGCGCAGGCGGCGACCAGGCCCGGACGCCGCAGCCGCAGCTTCGGCCAGGTCCAAAACCGGGGCGGTAGGGGTGGGGTCGAAGCTGCCGCCTTGCAGGCCGCCGGCAGCGGGAGGGCAGCACCAGCAGATCACCCGGGCGCAGGTCGGAGAGGCGGGCGGGGTCACTGGGGTGGTCGGCCCCAGCCCAGATCAGCCCCACCAGAGGATCTTCCGGGGGGCCACGCTGGTCTGGTGGCGCGGCCTCTTCTACGCCTTCCAGGTCGGCGCCCACATCGGCGCCTTCTGCACCACGCAGCCACTGGCGCAGGGCGTAGAGGGGCACGGTGACCAGCTCTCCGGGACGCGGGGGCACGGCACCCAGCACCGCGGCGGCCATGGCCGGACCCGTCTCTGCATCGCCCAGGCGGGCCAACAGATCGCCATCCAGATCGGCTCGCCAGCAGAGCTGGATCTCGGCCGTGGGGCGCCGGATGCCATGCAGGAAGTGGGCAGGCTCGGGCTGGGGTTGGGGCCGGGGGCTGGTCTGCACCCAAGCGTCCAGGTGCGCGGGCAGCAGCACGGGCGGCAGCGGGGCCGGCGCCTGCAGGCGGGTGGCGTCTCTACCATGGGGGGCAGGCGTGCCCGATATTCCCAGGTTCAACCCGTCTTCCTGTGCTTGTAGCCAGGCCCAGGTCTCTGCCAGGGCCGCCCCATAGATGGGGTCGGGGGTGGCGGGGTCCAAGGCGTCTTCGCGGGCGAGGATGTGAATGGGGGCCTCGCCCAGCGTGCCCGCCCGGTCCAGCCGCCCGGCGCGCTGGCGCAAGGCGTCCAGGCTGGCGCATTCCGTCACCAGGGCGTCGAAGTCGAGGTCGGCGCCCGCCTCGATGCATTGGGTGGCCACCACAACCAGGCCGGGGCCGGCGGGGTCGCGGGGGCGTCCTGGCGGCAGGCGTTCCGACAGCCAGCTGCCCATGCGATCGCGGTCCAAGCCCCGCATCCGGCCGGTGACCAGGGCGACGCGCACCGGGGCGGTGCTGGCGGCGGTGGGATCGGCCGGATCCACCGCAGCCCAGCCTTGCTTGCGGCCGGCCTCCAGCAGCAGGTGGCGCAGGCGCAGGGCGGTGTCCACCCGGTTGACCACCAGCGCGACGGCGCGGCCCGGTCCCGTTTGATGCAGGGCGGCGTCGCGCAGCGCCTCGGCGAAGGTGGCCCGGCGGGCGTCCTCTTTGCCTTTGACCGGCACCGGCGTCAGGCGGGTGGGCTTGTCCGCCCGCAGTCGCCGGCCCAGGACCGGATGTTCGCGGTCAGGCTCCTCCAGGCCAAAGCGCTGGTGGGCGGCGTCGGGTTCATCTGACGGGGTGGCCGAGAGGCAGCAGACCTGCCAGCGGTCCGAAGGGGTTGCTCCGGTGCGATGGGGTGCCAGCGCAGCCAGGCTCTCGCGGAAGGGGCCGCTCAGGTGGACCTCATCCAGCAGCAGCAACGTGTCGGTGCCCAGCAGCCCGGCGTGCACCGGTGCCATGCTGTCGCTCAGGCCGTAGCCGCGAAAGAGCAGCCGCGAGCCCACCTGATCCACCGTGGACGCCACCAGCAGCGGGCGGCTGGGGGTGCGCGCCCAGTCGCGATCCTGGGGGATGCCGCCGCGCAGGACCACCGCGTCCAGCACGGGCTCGGTCTCGCGGGTGCGGGGCCCGGAGAGGGCCCGCAACGACGCAGCAACGCGGGCGCTGACCGGGCGCGAGGCGGGATCGGCCTCGGCCTGGGCGAGGGCGCCTTGCAACGCCAGAGCCCGGCGGTGGGACTGGTCCACGATGGTGCGTCGGTCCACCACCAGCACGATGCGGCGGGCGAAGCGGCTGGGGTCGAGGGCCAGCAGAAAGAGCCCGATGTCGAGACAGGCGGTCTTGCCCGAGCCCGTTGGCAGGTCCATCAGGTCGGGCATCCGGCCCTGGTCGGCGGCGAGCCGGGCCAGGCGTGCCTGCCAGGGGAAGGGCGCGTGCCCCCAGACCTCGGCGAAGAAGGCGGCGAAATCGCCAGGCGACAGCAACATGGTCAATCCTCGGACAGGAGGGGGCGGCAGAGACCCAAGCCAAGAAAGCGACCCGCCCCCAGGGAGATGGGACCGGCGACCGGCTGGTCGAATTCCAAGCGCGCGTGCACCTGCACCCGCCGGGTGCGGCCGGCTTGGGGCGGAAAAGCCGGAAAGGACCGGGCCGGCAGCCCGGCGACAAAGGGCGATCCGGGCTGGACCTCCACCCGCATCGGTCGGGGCAGGCCGATGCGCTCACAGGCCACCGCGATGGTCTCGGCGGCGGCGGCCAGGGCCCGGTCCAGGCGCTGCCGGTCGCGGGAGCGAAGCTCACCCGGGTTGCGGTCCAAGGCGATGGGGGTCACCGTGGCCCACCGTCGAGACGGGGCGCACCAGGTGTCGGGTCGCAGGGCGCGCAAGGGCGCGCGATCGATGACCCGCTCCAGGACCAGGGTGCCCGTTGGGCCCAGCTGAAGCTCCAGGGCCGGGTGCTCCTCGTCGTCCTCGCGGACGGCGTCCTCCCAGGCCGCCACGGCCGCCAGCAGGCGCACCCGCTGGGGGGCAGGCAGGTCCCGGGGCAAGGACAGCGCCAGGCCCCGAATGAGCCCGTCGGCGTGCTCGTGGCCCACAAAGGGCAGGCAGAAGAAGGCGGCGTGGGGGTCGCGGGTGGGCTTTCCATCGGGCTCATGCCCCGACAGCGCCCAGGGCACGGGTTCGGGGCAGCGGGACATCAGCGCAGCCCGCATGCGAGCCGACAGCTCCGCCACCGCAGACAGGGGCAGCATCGGGCCGGCGATTCGGCGGAAGACGACCCAGTCTTCGCTGAAAATGGAGTGCGGGGGCGGATCTGCGCGGACCTGGCCAGGGGGGCCGTAGCGCTTGAAGGCGCAGGGCAAGACGCGGGGCTCGGACTCCTGGTGCACCGCAAAGGCGGCCTCCAGGCGGCTGAGCTGGCCGGGGCCGGGCACGCGCAGGACGAGCGCACCGTCGGGGTCGGGCAGCAGGCTGGGTGGGGGCGGAGAATCCACCAGGCGCAGGGACACCAGGCTGGAGGAGTGGCCCAGCCGGGTCACCCGCTCGGCCAGGCGGTCCAGGGCGTCCCGGCGGGACGGCGACGGGTGGGCATCGGGCCACTGAAAGACCACCCGGGGGTGCTGGGGGGTCACCGAAGGGAAGGTGCGGGGCTGCCGCAGGCCGTGGGCTTGGAAGCGCTGGGTCACCGACTTGAGGTCCGAGCCCGCGGGTTTGCCCGTGAGCCGAATGGCCTTGTCGACCAGCCCTGCGTACCGAAGAAGCGCCTTGTCCCTGGCTTTGGTGGCCTTGGTGGCCTCCTTGGCCGTGGTCGCCGCCAGCACGGCCGCCTCGGCCTCATCCAGCGTGTGAAGCTCCCGGTCGTCCAGGTTCACCACCGCCATGTCGTTGACCGGCACGAAGGTGGGCCACACGGCGCGGGCGCTGGCCTGGGACGCGGTGATCGCGGGCGGAGACAAGGTCTCCAACCAGCGCAGGGCCTCTTCGGCGGCGGGATCCGGCTCTTCCCCTTCGCGGGGCAGGGCGGCGACCAGCGCCGAGAAGAGGCGCGCGGGATGCGGCGGCCACTCTGCCAGGCCGCGGTCGTTGTAGGCGGTGGCAAGATAGCGGCCGGTCAGAAGGTCCACGGCAACCGCGAGCATCACCCCTCCTCGGGCAGGGCCAGCTCGCGGCTCTTGCGGATGAGGGCGGAGAGCTTGGGGGCGGGGCGCAGGGTCAGCGGTGCGCGCTGCCAGCCCATGCCCATGCCCGCCGCCGCAGCGCCGGCGGCCTGAAGCAGGTCCAGGGCGGCCTGGCGGTCCAGGCGGAAGGAGGTCGGTGCGCCGCCATCCCGGGGGATGAGATCGAAGCTCAGGGGCCCATCGGGGATGAGCAGGCAGCGGGAGCGCAGGTCGTGGCCCTGCTCCCGCTGGAGCACCACGGCCGCCAGGCCCAGGGCCGCCAGGGCGGTGCGGGCGGCTTGCTCGGTGGCCCGGCGCTGGGCGGGGTCAACGGGGGCGCCGTCCACGGTGGTGGAGAAGCGCAGGCGCCGCAAGGCGGCCAGGGACAGCACCATGGTCTGCTCGGCGTGGGCGATGGTCACGCCCCCCGACACCGTGTCGATGCTGGGGGCCACGTTGCTGTGGTTGGCGGCGCTGGCCTTGCCCTTGTCCGAGCCGTCACCGCCGCGGCTGAAGGGCTTGGGCTTGTTCTTGTCCTTGGCGGCCTGGGCCTCGTCGGCGGTCCACTCGGTGGGGTCGTCCTTGTCCTCGAAGATGGGGATCGCGCCGATGGCGGCCGGGTCGATCCGGCTCTTGGTCTTCACGCCGTCCTGGGCGTTGAAGCCGACGATTTCAGAGACCAGGGCGCGGGCGAACTTGGCGCCCATGCCGCCCTTGGGGCCGGTCGAGTCCCAGACCCCAAAGACCAGGGCGGTGGGGCAGGCGCTGTAGACCGCGGTGGCGTGGGTCACGCGGGCGTCGGTATAGGCGCGGCCAATCGCGGTGTGGCGGAAGGGCTTGCCGTCGGCGTCCACGCTGTCGCGCATCAAGGCGTCGGCGATGCGGTGGGGGGCGTCCAGGGTGGTGAGCAGGCCCAGATCCTCGATGTCAGCCTCGGCCGAGAAGTCCACGGCGATCACGGGGAAGCTGGCCTCGCCGTCCTGCCAGGCCTCGCGCAAGGCCTCCTCCATGCGGTTGGCCTGGGACTGCACGGAGTCCAGCAGGACGGTGCGCACGGTCTGGGGGCCGTCCTCGCCTTCGACCACGCGGTCTTCAAAGGCGTAGCGGGTGTCGGCGCGGTCGCCGGTGGCATAGGTCGGCGGGAAGATCTTGTCGCCGGGCCCACCTGCGGGCTGCAGGCGGGCGCGCGCCCGAATGGCGACGGCGCCGCCGCCAACCGCATTGGCAAGCTGGGCAAGGGTCAAGGTGGGGTGGTCGTTCTGGGCCATGGTGGCTCCTTTGGGTGCGTGCGTTGCGCAGGGGGCGGTAGGGTCGATGCGTCCCTTGACCAGCACCTTAGCGAGGGTGGTTTGCGAATTTTCCGTACTGAACAGCCGAAGAGTGGGCTGCGTGGTTAACGTCGTCTTTTCCGTTCAGTGTCTTCAGGCAGCCTTGTTCTGATCCTTGCCGTCATAGGAGTGGTGCATGTCTTTGTTGCGATCCCTCGCCCCTGTCCCACAACCAAGCCCCCAGCAGCGGGCCGGCCTGGTGCTGTTGCACCTGCTGCGCCGAGGCGCGGCCTCCACCAGTGACCTGGCGCGGGCGATTGGCGAGTCCCAACGGTCGGTATTGGCCACACTCAACCAGCTGGCAGCCGTGTTGAGCATCGACAAGGAGGGGGAGGGGCGCGACACCCGGTGGGTGCTGGACCCCGATGGCCGGCACAATGTGCTGGGGCTGGACGCCCAGGTGGCGCTGCTGCTGGGGCGCGGCCTGCTGGCCTTTGCCCCCCCCTTGCAGCCCGAGCTGCGGGAGGACGCGTCTTTGGCCCGCAGCTTGGATCGAAAGTTCGTCGTCCGCAGCGAGCCCGCCCGAGACTACAGCGCCCACCAGGACATCCTGCGCCGCATCCAACGTGCGCTATTCGAGGAGCGGGCGCTGGCCATCGTCTACCAGGGGGTCACCGGCAAGGAGCGCCGATGGCCCGAGGCCCAGCCCCTGACCCTGGTGGTTCACCGCCGCGCGGTCTACCTCGTGGTCGACGTCGGCGGAAGCCGCGCCCCGCGCCGCGCCTTGGCCGTGGAGCGGATCCAGTCGGTCGAGGTGGGCGCGCCGCGCCCCTACCCCGCCACCTGGGACCCCCAACAGTGGCTGGCGGGCCGCTGGGGCATCCACGACGCCCAGCCCGAGCGGGTGCGCCTGCGTTTCGATGCCGACGCCGCACCCTATGTGCTGGCCCGCACCTGGCCGGGGCAGCTTCGGGCCGACCCCCGCGAAGACGGCAGCGTGGATCTGCTGCTGCGTGTGGGCGGCCGAGAGCTTCGGAGCTGGATTTTGGAGTGGGGCGGGTCGGTGGAGGTCCTCTCCCCGCCGCAGCTGCGCGGCGAGGTCGAAGCCGAGCTGGCCCGTGCGTTGGCACGTTACCGTCGCGACGCCGGCTGAATCGCACCCCCCCTTCTTTCGCCCTCTCTGCGCCCTCAGCGCATCGCCAAGGCCGGGGCGCCGCAATGGTAGGCGAGGTAGCTCTCGACCGTCAGCGCGTCGGGGCCCGGGGCCACCTGCAGGCTGACGCGCACCTGCTCCACCTTCAGCCGGCTGGCCCCGCAGTCCTCCACCGCCAGCGCATGGGCGTCGCGGCGGGCCTCCGCGCGGGCCGCCGCGACCCGGTCCAGCAGGGCCCCCTCGCCCTGTCCCGACAGCGTGATGAGCACGAGCTGGGCCCGCTGGGGGTCTTGTTCGGCCAGGGCCTGGCGCAGGCGCTGCCGGCTGTCCTGGCCATCCACCAGCGCAAAGAAGGTCGCCATCAGGGTGAGGGTGGCGAGGGTCGCGTGCAGGTGGCTGGACATGGGCGGCTCCGGGTGAGGGCTCGACCCAAGACAATGCAAGCGGGGTGCCAGGCCCCCCTCGCGGGCAGCCTCGCCCGATCGGACGTCCAGGTGTGCCTTGTCGGCAAGTGCGGCGCCCAGCCCCAGGCGCGAGGCCCGGGCTGAATCCCAATATGGCACATTCGACGATTCATATTGAATCGAGGATCATGGCCCCGCCGATTCAGTCGCCCAGGTCTTCCACCAGCCAGGGGCAGACCACCAGCGGGTTGGCCCCGCCGGCCTGGGCGGCGTCGCGGGCCAGGTTGCGCTCACGCTCGTCGGGCGAGGGCGGGTCTTCGGCATGCCAGCGGGCGAAGAGGGCGCGGCGGGCGGCAGAGGCCTGCTTCTCGCGGGCGGCCGGGTCCAGGGTGCCGGCATACTTGAGGTCGAAGTAGAGCATGGCTCGGGCGATGTCTCCGCGGGAGGCCGACCGGGGCTCAAAGACCGTCTCGCCGCTGCTGTCGGTGCCCAGCCGAGAGCCGCCGCCCGACCAGCTCTCGGAGACCACCTCGCCAAAGGGGTAGTTTCCCCGCCGACCATTCGCGACCGCTTCGGTGACGAAGAGGTGGTGCAGATCGCACTCCTCGGGCTCGGCCTCGGCCCCATCCGATCGCGGCCAGGCGTGCTCGGTATTGACGAGATCGAAGTCCACGCCCCCCGACAGGTCAAAGGTCTGACCGGTGTAGACGCAGGTCACCACCCCATCGGTCGCGTCGATCTGGAAGAGGGCGTCGCGGGCGAGGTCATAGGTGCTGCACACCCGCCCGGCCATGCCCGCTTGCAGCAGGGCCGCGAGGTCGGCGCCGGACAGGCCCACGCTGGCCTGGGCCCACCAGCCGCCGGTCACGCAGTCCTGGCAGTCCAAGGCCCCATCGCCGTCGGCGTCGGTCTCGCCCGGTCCGATCTCCCCATCGCAGTCGGTGTCCACCCCGTCGCAGGCCTCTGCCTGGCCGGGGTGGATGGCGGGGTCGCTGTCGTCACAGTCGCCATTGTTGGCGGGGTAGCCGTCGCCATCGGCGTCCTGGGCGCCACCGTCCGCCCCGTCGCCGCCATCGCTGCCATCGCTGCCATCGGCCCCGTCCGTCGACGACGGGCCGCTGTCGGCGGCCTTGTCGCCGGCACAACCCGCGAGCAGCAGCCCGAAGATGAAGTGCGGGAGCCCTCTCACCGGGATCCGAAGTCGGCCGCGTCGCGGGGCATGATGCGCCGGCGGTTCCAGCGGTAGTTCATCACACCGGTCACCGGGATGGTGGAGATGTGGGTGGTCCAGTCCGAGCCCGAATACAGCCGGTCATAGACCAGGATGCCGGAAGAACCATCAATCTCCCACAGGCCGGTGTCCGTGCAGGACCCGTCCACCGAGCAGTTGTAGGCGGCGTTGGTCACCGTCCCGCTCGCGATGCGCACCAGCACGCCCTCATAGGCCTCGGTGGCGGCGGTGGCGGCGCTCAGGGTCTGGGCGGTGATGGTGGCGGCGCTGGCCGCGGTCGTCCAGCTGGCGCCGGTGAGCTGGGCCTCGCTGAAGTAGTCCCCCAGTACGCCGGTGAGGTCCAGGGTCTGGCCCAGGGTCACGCTGGGGGCAGACCCGGTGTAGACATAGATGCCGCTATACTGGCCGTCGGCGTCCGCGGGGTCCTGGATGGTGAAGCCGGCGCTGCCCACGCCGGTCACCACCACAGTGCTGAGACTGACCCGGTCGCCCAGGCTGTAGCTGCCGCTGGTGCGCAAGGCGTCGATGGTAGCGCTGGTGGCCACGTCGGGGCAGGCGGTGTTGGGGTTGGCCACGGTGGGGCAGAGGTCGCAGGCGTCGCCCTTGCCGTCGCTATCGCCGTCGGCCTGGTCGTTGGCCACCCAGGGGCAGTTGTCGTCGATGTTGATCACGCCGTCGCCATCGAGATCATCGCCCAGCGGCGTGTCGTCGCAGGGGTCGCCTGTGCCGTCGCCGTCCAGGTCGGGCTGGACGCCGCCGTCCAGGGGGCGGGGCGGGTTGAAGACGTCGGGGCAGTTGTCTTCGGCGTTGGGCAGGCCGTCGCCGTCCAGGTCGTCGCTGGTGCCCAGCCCGTCGTATTCGCCGGGCCGGGAGGGCGTGCAGGTGGGCTCACCCGTGGGCACCTCGCTGCAGAAGAGCGCGGGATAGGCGCTGGGGATGGTGGCCTTGGCGGTGGCATAGGTGCTGCCCCACTCGCGGGTGCTGCACAGGGCGCGGGATTCGCTGCAGGCGTCGCTGAAGTCCTCGCAGCTGGCGTCCAGGGCCTGTACCACGTCGGCCTGGCCCCAAAGCGGCAGGCCGCCGCGCAGCACCAGGGCGGCGCCGTCGGGAGGGGCCTCGATGACCGCGCGCCACAGTTCGGCGCTGCGTCCGTCAAAGACGGCGAGGTCGGCCACCTTGCCTTCGGCGATGCTGCCGATCAGGGCGTCGGTGCCGGTGGCGATGGCGCCGTTGAGGGTGGCCATCAGCCACAGGTCGTGGTCGCTGAAGTAGCCGGCGTAGTGGTCCTGGTTGAGCTGATCGGCGCAGGCCAGCTCGCGGTTCATGTTGATCGAGCCCGAATAGGTCCAGTCGGTGCCCAGGGCCAATACGCCGCCCATGCGGTGAAAGGTGGTGACCTGGGCGGTGTGGCCGTAGAGCACGATATTGGAGCGGGGCGACCACACGATCTGGGCGCCGTCCTGGGCCATGCGGAAGTACTCCAGCGAGGTCAGGCCGACGGCGTGGATATGGGCGGTATTGGGCTCGGTGGCGTCCTGGCTGTTGGCCACCTCGCCGGACTGGCAGAGGAACTCGTCATAGGCGTAGTCCTCGATGCCTTCGGCCACATGGGGCAGGTAGGCGTCTTCCGAGGCGATCTGCGACTCGTCGTAGCGGTAGTCCCAGGTGCAGTCGGGCTGAAAGCGCTCGCTGGAGTCGCCCAGGGGGAAGGTCTGGTTGAGCACCGCGTTGATGTCCAGGCCCTCGGTGTGGGCCGACTCATCCAGGTTGCGCAACATGCCCGCGCCATAGCCCGAGCCCACCAGGCTGGTGGTGCCGCCGATGACCTGGCGCAGCTCGCCCCAGCGGGGCCCCACGCTGCCGCTGCTGTTGCTGGGGGTGCTCAGGCTGCCCCGCCAGTCGTGGCGGTGGTCGTAGCGCCGGGTGCCCGTGTCGATGGGGGCACCCTGGGTGTAGGTGATGTGGTCGTGGGGGTTGATCAAACCCGGCGACACGACGCCGCCGTCGCAGTCGATCTGGGTGGCGTCGATGCCGGCCAGGGCATCGGAGCAGTCGCAGCCGGCGCAGACGATGGTCTCGTCCACCACCACGACGGATCCGCCCATCAGAACTTCATTTTCGAGGAGGACATCGCCGCGGATCCACAGGCCCTCGGCGCCGGTGCCCACCACCGTACACAGGTCTTCGCCGGCATCGAGGGTCTGGGCGCAATCCGTGATCGTCACGCCCGGATCGGTGTCGGTGTCGGTGTCGGTGTCGGTGTCGGTGTCGGTGTCGGTGTCGGTGTCGGTGTCCGATTCATCGACACCATCACTTGTGTCCTCGGACGAAGGATCAAATTTGGAGGAGCAGCCTGAGCTCCCGAGGGCGAGCATCAGGGTGCTCGCGAGGGTCAGCACCAGGGTCGGAGACGGCAAACCAAGAGAAGCGGCGTGAATATTCACTTGAGAACCTCCTATACGATTCAAGACCATGAACTGCAACTTCCGTGCCGCATGCAGCAACAAGCCTGATGGCCTCTTCTTGTCCACTTCCGGCTGTGCGGTCCGTGCGCCCCCACATCGAAATGGTAGTGCCATCACATCGGAATGATGGCGCCGGTCATCTTGACTGTGGTTCCGCCCGCCGCGTCAGTGCTCGCCGGTCAAGGCGAGTAGGAGGTTGGCACATCGGGCAGTCGTCTTGCGGGCGAGCTCGGTCTCTCGCGACAGCGGGTCGATGTGCTTCGCGGGCAGGAGTGAGCCGCTCCGCCCTGGACGCTATTTTCGGAGAGGCCGGATGTCTCACTCGAGTTGGCACGGAAAGCAGCCTTCATCGACCACTACGACAACCAGCGCCTCCACTCGGCCACCGGCCCCATCACCCCAGAGTCCGGTACACCGCTGAACCAATACAGGCCAGCGCTTCAGCGCTGAGTTCCTGTTCGGTAGCCGCGGACAGCTTGATGGTGAAGGAGCGCAGGCCGGAGCGGTCGGGGAACCGGCAGGTGAGCCCGCCCGGACGGCGCGCGCGCTGATCCTGGTCGGCCTGTCCTTCTGCCTCATCCCGGTCATCTTCTTCATGATGATGGATGTTGATGGCGCCCAAGAAGCACGCCCAAGAAGCACGCCCAAGAAGCACGCCCAAGAAGCACGCCCAAGAAGCACGCCCAAGAAGCACGCCCAAGAAGCACAAGGGCCTGCTCGAAGAGCTGAAGAACGAGGTGCTCGCCAACGTCTCGGGTGCGCGCGCTGTCGACGCCGAGCAGGCGCCAGCCCAGGACAACCCCATCCCGGTCAAGGGTGCCCTCCCACCGAAGGCGGCCCGGGCAGGGGCGGGGTGAGGTCCTCGGGGACGCCCCCAGCCCGGTCGGTGCGGCCCCATGGCTTCTGCCTGCGAGGAGGACCTCCCCAGCGCCGACACCGCAGGGGCTGGCCGTCCGCTCAAATAGGGCCGACGTAACCATGCGTTGCAACCACACCGTCGCCCACCACCCGCGTCGCGAGTGGCGCCGTGAACCGCAGGTCCACCTCCTGGCGGGTGACGACGGGAAAGCCGTAGTGGCGAGATCGGTGCTTGCATTGCTTCCCCTGATCCGCCCGCCCGCGAATAAAGGCTTCGTGGGCGATCAGGCGCTCAGAGGCTCGCCGGCGACCGACCTCGACGGCTCCGGCGAGGGCGGCGGCGACAAGGGGCTGGAACGCGGCCATGCGCTCGTAGCCAAGGCTTGAGCGCCCTGCAGCAAGGGCCGCGGCCAGGGTGGTTCCAGTCCCGGCAAAGGGGTCCAGCACGGTCTCCCCCCGAAGCGAATACATGTTGACCAGCCGATAGGGCAGCTCGAATGGGAAGGCTGCGCTGCGCTCGCGAGGGCCACCCTGCGTCAGCCCCTGGTCGGCGCCCTTCAGGTCCATCCACAGGTCGGAGAACCAGAGGTTGCGCTCCTCCCAAAAGAAGGCGGACTCGGCGCGGAGGCTCCTGTCATCACCGGTGAACTGCCGCTTGCCTCCCTTTCGGAAGATCAGGATGTACTCGTGCTCATAGGTGACGTAGGCCCCGGCCGGCAGCATGCCGGATCCCATGAACTTATTCGGCGCGTTCGTTGGCTTGCGCCACAGGATGTCCGGGAGCGGGGTCAACCCGACCCGCAGCAGCCCCGCCACGATGCGGGCTTGATTTGGGTACAAGCAGAACTCGCCCCCGATGCTCCGAGTCGCGTCACCAATATTGATACACGCAAAGCCACCGGGCACCAAGACCCGGTGGCACTCGGTCCAGACCGCGTCGAGCGCACGGTGCATGGCCTCAAAGGCGTCCATCCCTCGCTGGCCCTGGATGAGGTCGGCCAGGCCGGGCACCAGCTCACCGAAGGTGGCGTCCCACATCTCGACCATCGGGTAGGGGGGCGAGGTGACGACGAGGTGGACGGAGCCCTCCCCAATGGCCGACATCTGTTGGGCGTCGCCGACGTGGAGGCTGTGTGTGGTCTGCATGAACTCTCCGATGCCCGGCGCCCGTTGCCCTTAGCCCGGCCGGCCGATCCGCGGGGCCGGGCTCCGGGCGCTGCCCTCCCCAAAGGTCACCGCTCTCTCCCGCACAATCACGGGACAAAGCTGGCGATTCCAGACCCAGCATCGGGGTGTCTTCATGCCGCAGGCTCAGCCCGCCTAGCGCGCCACCGGGTCCACCTCGGCCGCCACCCCGAAGCCATAGGGGTCCGCCCACCGCCAGGCGCCGACGACCTGGGTGCCGCGGTAATCCGAGTAGCACCGGACATCGAAGCCGCTCTGCCGCGAGGTGGCGCGCGCCGCCCTGCGGGTGAGGGGCCAGCTCTCGACCGGTGTGCGTCCAGAACAAGCACCAGAAGCCCGTGGTTGCCCGCAGAGGGCACCCGGGCGTGCGGCCGATGCGGCGCGCGGCATCCGCCTGGTGGTCCATCCAGGTGGTCAGGGCCCGCACCCGAGCGTCCACCGCCGCATTGAGCAGGTCGGCCCGGAGCAGCGGCCCGGCCTCGATGTCAGGCCGCGCGTCCCGGCCTCCCGGTCTTGACCGGGGCCCGGCCACCACGATGGGACAGGGGACCCGCCCCAGCAGCCGCTGCGTGAGGCTGCGGCACAGCCAGCGCACGCAGCCCGCGCGGGCGGGCTCCTCGACCACCAGCACCTCGGGCGGAGCGGCGTCCAGCTCGGCGCAGACCTCGGTCACCGGATCAGCCCGGCGCAGCCGATGCCGGCAGGGCACCGCCGGATCCGACGACGCCACCGACGCCAGGCAGGCCTGGTCCGCGTCGTGGACCGGGTGGGCGGCGGGGACTGCCGAGCCAGCCGCGTGGCGTGCTGCACCGTGGAGGGGCGCAGCGACGGCGTCGTGGTGAGCAAGATGACCCGGCGCTCCGACCTGGCGGCTCCCGTGTACCGCGCAAAGCACGCATTGAACTGCACAATAGCCGAGCCAGCGCGCGCTGCGCGGGATGAAGCTCAGCGGGCGAGGGCGCCGACCCCGGCTGTCGCGGCGCGCCGGGGTCGGCCAAGTCAGGCACAAGACCGGAGCCGCCCCCCCTCTCGCCTACCCAATCTAAGGCATCCTCCAGGCCACCCGCACATCCACCTGCCCCGTGCGTTTCGTGCAGGACTCAATCATCATCAGGCGGTGGTCTTGGGCGTAGCGCTTCCGCTTTCGAACGATGAGCTCCTCGATCATCGGCCCCAGAAAGCGGTCCGACGCGCTCTGGGCCCGCAGCTGGGCCAGCACCTTGCCGTCGCCGCCCTGATCGGCCATCACCACCGCATTCCAGACGGTGCAGGCGATGGTGATAATGGGCTCCACCACCTCGACGGGCACCATTCCCGCACCCAGGGCCTGAGCATAGTCAAGCAGCACGGTCGAGGCCTTGGGCCAGGTCTCGGGCGGGCCCGCCCAGCTACCCGTGGCGACGTCGTCGCGGTTGAACATGCCGAGGTCGTCCTGGCTTTGACCGCCCCCCCGCAGCTTCACCGGAATGCGGTCGAGGAAGTCCCGCGGGTGGAACGCCCTCCGCCTGGCGCCCCCCGCCGAAACCACCAGGAGGCCTTCGCCCCGGCGGCGCCACTGCGACAAGACCGAGGGGCCGAAGCCGCCCCGAGTCAGCACACCAATGCAGCGATCGCCGGCCCACACCCGAATCTCCTCGTCGAAGTCCGATCCGTCCAGGGACACCGCATCCACCCCCGCCAGCGCGTCCACCAGGCGACGCGCCTCGCGGGCCCCCATCTTCACCACAATGGAGGCCTTGTCATCGACCAGGCCGATGGCGATCTGGTGATCCGCATCGATGATCAGATCCTCGACCTCATCCCAGTCCTCGTCTCCGAATGGGGCCGACGTCACGGTCAAGGTGGTCTTGCCAACAGAGACCTCGGTCTGGCGCGGTGCCGTGAGAAGCCCCGTCCCGTGCTTCTCGTAGGCCCCCAGGACCCCAACCAGGGCCACCCGGCAGGCCTCTTCTTCGGCTTTGGTCAACACGCGGGGACGATCGCCATCAAAGAGCCGCAGCAGCAGGCCCATGTTGGCGACGGTGAGCCCATTGTCCGCGCAGGCCTTGCGCTGGGCCACCGACAGCTCTCGCAGGGGGTCGAGGTGGATGGCCCAGGCCGTCCAGGGCCCGCTGGCGATGCCACCGGGGGAGTGCACCATGTCCAGGAAATTCTCATAGGCCTGTTCCGTGGGGTACACAGCCAATCCAACCTGCTCTCCGGCCATGCCCAACAGAATCGCGACTGCGCCCTGCAGCGCCGCACAACCCGAGGGAAAACGAAAACAGAGGCTGTCGGGGATGTGGGCCCAGGGCTGAAGACGGTGCATCTGTTGGATCAGGGGTTGCCACAGCTTGGGCTGGTGGGGCACCGTGACGGGCTCGGGCATCAGGTGTTCCAGCATGCTCTCCGCAGCCGCTTCCGCCATCGGCAAATCGTCGGTGACCACCAGCCGGGCACCCAGGATGTCCGCGATGCGGCGCAGCTCCTTGGCCAGGGCGGGACGACAGTGGATGCTCACCGGGCGGGCGGGGGCCTTGGAGGCAGGCTTGCTCAGTAGTCCCTCCGGCCCACCGCCAACCAGCTCGTAGCCGTCGAGGTCCCCGCCGCTCGGGCTGGGTGCGTAGCTTTCTTGCCAGGTTGATCGCGGCAGGGTTGCGTGCTCATCCGGCGAGAGATCTCGGACCTGCCGCGAGAGAAGGAAGAGCTTGGGTGAGCAAACCCTCACCCAAGCCGGCCCAGACCTACGAGCAGGAGGACGTTGAGTGAAACGAAGAACCCTGAATCCCTCGCCCGCTTCCTGCGGAATGGCAGCACCCGAGCGGTGGGCAACCGTCGAGGACCCTCGCAAACCTCGCGGGAGTTCGCTACAAGCTGGTGGGCTTGTACTCAACCTGCTTGTGTTGGGCCGACCGTTGGCTCCCGCACGCTGCGCGATATTGAGCGCCTGGGCATGGAAGCTGGCGTCGGCCGGGCTCGGGCTGCGCGGCTCGCCCACGGACGACGCTGTACACCTTGGTCCGGCGGCTGAGCCCGCGGCCCTGACCAGGCGTCCTGTGGGCCAAGTCAAGGAGCTGTGGCTGAGCAAGCGCATGCAGGTGGACCCTGCGATCAGCATCTCGTTGGTAGCCATCGACGGCAAGTGCCTGGGCGCGGACCGCGAGCTCAAGCACCCGGAGTCCACCGGCATTGCCGTCCGCGCGTCGGACCGCCTCGAAGCGCCGCTCAGCCTGCAACGCGACGAAGGTCTCCGATGCCAAGCAGGGGAAACCTTCAGCTGCCCGGACATGGACCCAGGCCCGGACGGGAAGGTCACCACCTGGTCAAGGCCCTCCGGGTGATGCGTCGCCTCCGCCGCCAAGGTGGCCATGCATCAAGTGGTCATCCCGGCGCATCGCAGCCCGAAGCGCCGATGTTCGGGGGCTTCGTCGGGAGCTGATTCGAGCCTATGGACGTGCCATGGTCCAGTGCGTCTCGGTGGATGCTGGCTTCGTCACCATCCAGAACCTCATGATGCTGGCGGTGTCGAGGGATCCCCTACATCGCCGCGCTCAGGGCAATGCGGGCGCGCTGCATCGGCGACTGTCCATGGTCATGGAGTCAGGGCACCGATGCGCCCCCGCCGGGCAGACGGATCGCCGAGACCCAGGAGTTACAACCAGGGCCCAAGGTGCACCGTAGTTCGACCGGATCGACGAGCTGGGCGACTGCATGAGGCGACTACCGGCGGGTCTAGCGTCAGCGAACGACGATCGTCAAGGCCGGAAAGCCGCCCGTGATCGATGACCGGCTCTTCATCACCAGTCTGCCCATGAACAGACTCACGCCAGCGCAGTGCGCCAGCGCCATCCGCGCCCACTGGGGGATCGAGAACGACTGTTTCTGGACCCTCGACACGCAATGGAACTGAAGGACACCCGGGCCTGGGTCAAGCACGGCCTGGGTCGAGTCGCTGCGCCGTCCTCCGGCATTGCCTACAACCTCCGTTCGCATCGGCACCGGGTGCTGCGAGACGGCAGGCCCCGTCAACGCCCAGACGGGCGGACCCGCTCACCCACAACCTCAAGCGCAGGAAGGCAAGGCCCTTCCGCGAAGTCATGGAGCTCCTCCGCGACGCACTGGTGATGCCGGGATCCTTCCGATCCCGGGCAGAACATAACGACCCGCTCGCCCAGGCTCTTCCCCTCCCTCTCTCGGCAACCCATCGCAGCGACAGGTCCCGGCAAGCATGGCCGCGTCCTCATCGTGTGTCTACGAGCCGGGGAACGGTCGAAACACACCGCAGAGCTGGGGTAGGATCAATGGATATTCAGGTCTACCGATCAAGCCTGCCTTGGAGGGGGTGGGGCTGCGGGCCGCCTCGGCCAGGGCAAAGGCGAGGTCCTGGCCCACCAGGACGGGGACGGCGTGGCGCATATCGCCCCCCACCCGCTCGACCACCACCAGCAGCCCCCGCAGCGCCTGCCCTTCGACCTGCACGGCGGTGCCCCCAACCAGCTCCACTTCCCAGCTGCCCGTGCGGGGCAGGCGCTTCAAGCTGGACACATCACACCTCGGGCGAAAGGACGCGCCCGCGAGCTATCCCGTTCCGACGCAGATGTCACAGCCAACCCGCGCTCTCTGCACTTCAGTCCTCGACGACCGGCGGGCCGGACCAGGGCGCCACCTTGGGGAGCATCAGCAAGCCGGGGATGGCCACGACGGTACACAACACAAAGAAGCCCGTGTATCCCATGAACTCCACCAGGTAGCCCGTCGATGCGTTGGCAAAAGTGCGCGGCACCCCCGTCAGGCTGGTGAGCAGGGCCAGCTGCGTGGCCGTGTAGCGCCTGTCGGTGGACCGGGCGATGAAGGCGACGAAGGCCGCAGTACCCAATCCAACGCCCAGATACTCGAAGCTGACCACTGCAAAGAGGGCCGACTGCACCGGCCCGATCTCGGCCAGGGCCGCAAAGCCCAGGATGCTGACCAGCTGCACGCCTCCAAAGACCCACAGGCTTCGGTTGATGCCCAGCTTGATCATCAAGGCCCCGCCCAGCAGACCCCCGGCGACGCTGGACCACAGCGCGGCGGCCTTGGCGAGGGTGCCAATCTGGGTCTTGCTGAAGCCCAGGTCCAGGTAGAAGGGCGTCGCCAGCGCCGTGGCCATGCTGTCGCCCAGCTTGTAGAGCAGCATGAAGGCGAGCACCCACAGGGCCTGCGTCGCGCCATTGCGCTCGAAGAATGCTCGAAATGGCTCGACGATAGCCGCCTTCAAGCTGCGCGGGGCGGGCACCGTCGCGGCGGGCTCGGGCATCAGCAAGGTGGTAACGACGCCCACCCCCATGAAGGCGGCGACCACAAGGTGCACCTGCGACCAGGAGATGCGGTCGGCCAGGATGAGCGCCAGCGACCCGGGGACCAGCGACGAGATGCGGTAGGCGTTGACGAACCAGGCGTTGCCGATGCCCAGCTCGACGTCGGGCAGCAGCTCGCGCCGATAGGCGTCCAGCACGATGTCCTGGCTGGCGCTGAACAAGGCCACCAGCCCCGCGATCAGGGCCACGCCCCCCACGCCCTCCTGCACATCCAGCAGCGAGAATGCAGACAGGGACAGCAGCAAGGCCAGCTGGGTGGCCAGGGCCCAGCCCCGCCGTCGGCCCAGAACCGGCGGCACCAGGCGATCCATCAGCGGCGACCAGAGGAATTTCCAGGTGTAGGGGAAGGCCACGATGCTGAACAGGCCGATGGTGGCCAGGTCCACCCCCTCGTCGCGCAGCCAGGCCGGAACCAGCTGGTAGAGCACATAGAGCGGCATGCCGCTCGAAAAACCCGTCATCACGCACAGCAGCATGCGCGGGTTGACCAGGCTCTTCCAGATGGATGCGGGCATGGGCCCCGGGCTATCCCCATCCCGGTGCCCGCGGGTGCGTCGGCCGCCCCCATCTCGGCCCGCTCCCCAGGCCCGCGTCGCACTTCGTGACGGGTCCTGACCCTCCGTGACACGGGATCGGATCTACCCTCGTCCTACCCAGGAGCCCCTTGCCGCGCCGCTGCTGCCAACGCCGCCTCGTCCTCCTGCTCAGCGCCCTGGGCTGTGGCAGCCGGGACTTTGGGGCCACGGGGCCATCGCCCCAGGCCGCAGCTGCGGGAGAGGATACCGGGACCACGGCCTGCTCCGGCGCCGAAGCCACCGTCAGCGCCGACTACACCATCGGAAGAATGCCCTTCTCTACCGCATTCTCGGTGCAGGCCCGCTGTGTCGAGGGGCCCACCACCGTGGCCTGGGATTTCGGCGACGGGGACGCGGCCGAGGGCCCCGATCCGACCCACACCTGGCTGGGCACCGGCACCCACCGCGTGCGGGCCGTCGTCACCGATGGGGCCGGCGCGCAGGCCGAGGCCGCCCTCACGGTGACGGTGCTGCCGGCGGACTGCCCCAGGACCGAAGCGCCCACCCAGGTGGGCGCCTTGCAGCACCCCGACCTGGACGAGGCCTCGGGCCTGGGCGCCAGCACCCTCAACCCGGGCGTCCTGTGGACCCACAACGACTCGGGGGACGTGGGGCGCTTCTTCGCGATGACCGGGGAGGGCACGAACCTGGGCACCTGGACGCTCGCTGGCGCGCCCGAAGGGGACTGGGAGGACATGGCCCTGGCCACCGACCCCCGCACGGGTCAGCCCCTGCTGCTGCTGGGCGACATCGGGGACAACGCGCAGAATCGCGACAGCCTGGTGATCTACGCGATGGCTGAGCCCGCGCTGGCCGCCACCGCCGACCCGGTCGATGCCGAGGTCACGGACTGGTGGTCCTTCCAGCTCCAGTTTGCAGACGGGGTGGCCCGCAATGCAGACGCCATGCTGGTGGACCCGGTGACCGGCGACCTCTTCCTGGCGGTCATCGAGCGCGACGGCCGCACCGGCATCCACCGGGCCGCCGCCCCCCTCCTCGCCGACACGGTCATCCCCCTCGAACCGGTGGCCGCCATCGACCTGGCCGCGGCCGGCGCCGGCCTGAACACCGCTCCCATGGGCGCCGACTTCAGCCCCCTGGGCGACCGCATCCTGCTGCGTACGGCCGACCAGGCCTGGCTGTTGAATCGCGACCGCACGGCCGGGCTGGACGCCGCCTGGGCCGGCCCCCTCTGTCCGGTGCCACTGAGTGCAGAGACGGGGGGCGAAGGCATCGCCTTCTCGGCCGATGGGGCCGCCGTTCTCACGGTCAGCGAGGGCCTCGCGACCCCCATCGGATTCACGGCCCTGGTGCCGCCCGACCCGCCCTGCGCCCGCATCGAGGCCCGCATCCAGGTCCACCCCGATCCCGTCGCGGTGGGCCGCCCGGCGACCCTCTCGGTGGATCCGATCTGCCTGCCCGACGGGGTCGTCTCTGCAGTGTGGCAGCTTGGCGAAGGCGGCGGTGAGCAGGCCACCCCCACCGCCGAGGGCCGCTGGCTGGCCTCGGGCCTCGCCTCGGTGTCCGTCTCGGTGGTGGACGGGTCGGGGCAGGTGGCCCGCGGGGCTGCCACGCTGCCGGTGGTGCCAGCGCCCTGCCCCATCCCCGGCGACGCCACCGTCCTGGGGCGGCTGGGCTCCTCCGACATCCACGAAGCCTCCGGGCTGGGGGACAGCGCCCTGAACCCGGGCGTCCTGTGGACCCACAACGACTCGGGCGATGGCGCGCGCCTCTTCGCCCTGGCCCACGACGGCCGGCTGCTGGGCACCTACACCCTGGACACCCCCACCCGAGATTGGGAGGACCTCAGCCTGGGTTGGGACGACAACCTGGGGGCCCCCGCGATCTATGTGGGGGATATCGGGGACAACGCAGAATCGCGCGAGAGCATCGTCGTGCTGGTGGTGCCCGAGCCCCACGTCGATCCTGCAGCCGCCGATGCGACATCGGAGAGCTTGGCTGTGGCCGCCACCTTGACCCTCACCTACCCCGACGGGCCCCACAACAGCGAGACCCTGATGGTGGACCCCGTCACGGGGGATCTGCTGGTGGTCACCAAGGACTACGGCGGCGACACCGAGATCTTCGTCAAGCGCGCCCCCCATGTCGATGGGACCGAGACCCCGCTGGTGTGGGTGGCCCAGCTCCAGTTCGGCAGCCCCCCGCTCACCGGTTCTGGCGCCACCACCGCGGGGGACTTCAGCCCCCTCGGCGACCGCATCGCGATTCGCACCTACTCCCACGCCTGGCTTTGGCGGCGCGACCAGGCCGACGACCTCGCCACCACCTTTGCAGCCACGCCTTGCGACCTGGACGCGCCCAACGAGGTCCAGGGCGAGGCGCTCGCCTTCACGGCGGACGACGCCGGCTACCTGGTCGTCAGCGAAGGCGACGCCTCGCCCATCCGGCGCACGCCCCTGGATTGAGCCCGGGGACCCGCGGCCGGCCCGGGTGCGGCACCGCCCAACAGCGTCTCAGCGCACCCAGATGGCCTGGGCGCCGCCCGCGTTGCCATAGGCCACCCAGCCACCGCCAAAGCTTGCCGCCAAGAAGGCCGACCCGTCGCTCCCGCATAGGGTCAGGCCTGCGTTGGCGCTGGCGCTGGTGGAGAAGTCCCAGCCCGATCCCAGGCTGCCATGGCCCCGGCAGCTGGCGGGCGCCCCCGGCGGGTTGTCGACCGCGCCCAGCCCCCCGTCGGTATAGGCAGCCGCGCCCCCGCACCAGAGATAGGGCGATTCGCCGCCATAGAGCCGGTAGCCATCCTCACCAAAGGCGATGCGCAGATGTGCCCGGGGAATGGGCTCGGACCGGTAGGTTGCGACACCCCCTGCATAGGCGGCCAGCGCCAGCTCCTCGTAGACAAAGGTGTTGAGGTCATGCCAACCCAAGGCAGGTGTGGTCGAGGCGCTGGCGCCCGCCGGATCGACGGCGAGGGATGCCAGGGAGAGCTCCCCCTGGCCGGCATCGCCCTGGTTGCCCACCGCGGCGCTGTTGCGCAGGAAGCCCAGGGTCCAGCCGCCCCCGGACAGGTCGCACCACACCGGCGCGGTCGTGCCCGACGGCAGGACCAGCCAATAGGCCCCATCGGCGGCCTCCGGGGCGAGGACGAGCAAGGCGGCGCAGCTCTCGACGGGACAGTCCTCCGACAGGCCGAGCGCGTCATCGGCGTGGCCGTCGCAGTCATCGTCTACGGCGTCGCAACGCTCGACGGCCCCGGGGTAGCGGCTGGCATCGCCATCGTCGCAGTCGCCATCCAGCAGGGACCGTCCCTCTCCCAGGCGGCAGGCGGTGACCGGACGGTCGCCATAGCCGTCCCCATCGGCGTCTTCGTAGAAGGGCAGCCCATCCACCAGGTCATCGTCTGCGTCGTCCACCCGCCCGTCACAGTCGTCATCCACGCCGTTGCAACGCTCCGGGCTTGGGGTGCAGGGCGGCGCGCCGCCGTCTGCGCCGCTGTCTGCGCCGCTGTCTGCATCCGTGTCGTCGCCCGATGGGCCCGTCTCGTCTGCCGGGGCGCTTCGGGCCACCGGCCGGCCCCGACGGGGAAGGGCCGCAGCCCATCAGCAGGGCCGCCGCGGCCCAGCCCCCGCGTCGGCGAAAGTGCCACAAACAGCCACCGGCGCCAAGAAGAAGCATCTCCAGCGGGGAGGCGGTCGCGGGGCGCGCGGCGCAGCCCGTCGTGTCCCCGCGCGCCAGGAGCCGGCGGGGTGGGCGGATCCGAAGGCGCCCCGCTGCTCGCGCCCGGCCCATCCTCCCCCGCGGCCTGCCCCGAGTCTGCGGGGCCCTCGCCGCGCAGCTCCGAGAGATCCTGGGCGCCGCCCTCCCATTGATTGGGCTCACCATAGCTTGAGTTGTGTCCTGCCCGAAAGAAGGGGCTGTCGGAGCGCAGCTCGGCATTGGGCGTAGCCGCCAGCAGGCCCACCTCACGCGACGAGATGCCGGATGCCGGGGCCCTCCCCTCCCCCACCGGCCCAAAGAGCAGATCGCCCTCGGCGCTCCAGAGGCGGAGCTGCCAGTTGTGTTGGGTGACATCGAAGCCATCGGACCGGGCGACCGCCCCATCGGGGCTGGCGCGCAAATGAAAGCGCCAGTCGCCGCCTTCGGGGTCATAGGCGACGTCTTCGGGGCTCAGCATCCCAATGGTGAGCAGGCTGCCCGCAGAGAGGTCGGCCAGGACGGCGTGGTCGGTCAGGTGCACGCTGCCCTGGTCGCCATAGAGGTCCGACATCGTCAGGCGCGCCCCGCGCAGATCCAGGCCATCCTGCAAGACCAGCAGCTCGACCCAGTCGCCACCATTGCCTTCGATGGACCCAAAGACCGTGTCTTCGCCACCGTCCTTGAGCAGCTTGTCGGCGGCGACGGCATTCCACTCATTCAGCACGATGGGGGCGGGCGCGTCCACCTCCCAGAAGACCGTGACCCGCGGCCCCCACAGCCCATCCTGCTCCAGGCGCGCCGAGACCTGCAGCCCTGTCGAGGCTAGGCGTAGGGGCTGACCTGGCCGGCGTCGAGGGCCTCGGGCTGCCGCTCACAGGCCACCCGCAGGGGACGCGCGGATCCCCGCCGCGTCCAGGCGCAGCCAGAGCGTGGCGGCTGCGCCATCGGGGACGGACACCTCGACGCCGGTGCCCGTGCGCCACCTCCCTGCCGGCGGCCACATCTGGGGTGCCGGCAGCGGTAGCCAGCCGGCGCCGCCTCGGTCGGGCCCAGAGCTGCTCGGCGCGGTCGGGAAGCCAGCTCTCGATCAGGTAATCCCGTTCGGCCGTCCAGTGCAGAGTCGGGTCCCAGGCGCCGCCTCCCCACCGCGCCGCCTCGGCCACCACGGCGTCTTCCACCAGGGGCGCCAGGCGGGCATAGCGCTCGGCGGCGCGTGGGCCGGACAGGGGGCCACCCTGTCGCAGGTTGCGTTGCAGGGCGTCGGCCAGGGCCACCTGAAAGTCGGGGTGGCCCTCTGCCAACAAGCCCTGCAGGGTGTAGCCGGGGCCCGGTCGATCCAGCACCCAATGGTCGACCCCGTAGTAGAGCGCGATATCGCTGTCGCTGCTGTGAAGAACCCAGCCCGACCGGGGCTCCAGCGGCCCAGCCGCCATCCAGTTCTGGTGGGCGTTCCAGTCCCAACTGTTGGCCCCGAAGAGGTTGAGCACGATGTAGTCCAGGTATTGCGACACATCGACCCAGGTGGAGAAGGTCTCGAAGTCACCCCCGGCGGCTTCGATGCGCGGCCACTGCGTGCCATCGCCATCCACCGCGCGGCCCCCGTTGACCGCTGCCCAGTCGTCCTCTGTACCGCCCCGGTGCTCGGCCAGAAAGGCGGCGTCGAATCGTTCGCGCAGGTGGTAGAGCCCCGTGTACTCGCCATTGATATAGAGGTGGGCATAGCGGCCATGCGGCGCGACATGGCCCATCTCCAGCTCGGTCTCGTCCATCCACCGATTGCGCAGATACTGGCCGCGCACGCCCAGGTAGAAGACCGAGTCGTGGCTGCCCCCCCGAAGATCCAACGAGTCGTGCCGGTCGATCGAGGGCACACCCACGGTGGGCTGGTCCTCAAAGAAGTCCGCGTCCAGCTTGCCATCGCCATAGGCGTCGCGGAAATAGAGCCGCAGGTTGGTCTTGGGGTAGCCCAAGCTGTGGCCGCCGACTCGGGCCACGCCGCAGTCGACCTGCAGACTCAAGCCCCCGGGCTCGAAATACTCAAAGGAGACCGGCTGTTCCACCACGCTCAGCGCGCCATCCAGGGCCAGGCTGAGGGTGGGCAGGCTCGCCAGGCTGGCGGCCATGCGGGGCCCCAGCGTGGGGTGGGTGGTGATGCCCGGATCCAGTGCCGGCTGGGCCATTACATCGTCGATGAAGAGGTAGGTGGTGGTGGCGATGGACGACCAGGCGCCCGCAGCGTCCTGTGCCCGGGCCCGCACCACAACCGTCTTGTCGATGGGGATGGCGCCAACATAGAGGGTGTCGGGGGTGCCGCCGTCGGTGCTGAACCAGAGGGTCTCTCCCGCGGCCCCCGACAGCTGCAACGAGAAGGGCGCGGTGTACAGGCCGCGCTCGGCGTCGAAGCCCGGTGCTTCGACCCCAAAGGCCACGGCGGAGAGGGCGAGGAGTGCGGCGATCATGTCGGGTCCTGGAGCAGAAGCCCAGGGTAGCAGCCGCGCGGGCCTCCTCCACCCTCCCATGGGACGTTGCCACCAGGGCGCCGCCGGGCTTTCGCCCATGAGCGCTGCCGCGGTCGCGACCCACAGGCAACGCTGCCGCCATGGTCGCCCCAAGGAGCCCGTGATACGGGACCCTTGTGAATGATCGAGGATAGTCCCGCACCGAGCGCCCTTGCGCGAGCCGCCCCGGCGGGTGATCGGCAGCGACCCTACCTGGAGGTCGACATGCCTGCTCCGCTGAAGGTTGTGCCCCACCTGTCCAACGCCGAGATCGAGGCGCGGTATCGCGCCGCGCCGGACGCGACGCTGAGTCGTCACTGGCAGGTGGTGCTGCTGGTCGCCCGTGGGGAAGGCGTGGCGACTGCGGCGAAAGTGACGACGCTGTCCGTCCCGTGGGTGCGCAGGATCGTCCAGCGCACCAACCAGGACGGGCCCGCCGGTCTCGGCGACCACCGGCACAACAACCCCGGCGCGACCTCACCCCTGACGGCGGAAGTCATCACCGAGCTGCGTGAGGCGCTCGCGGGAGACGCGCCGGATGGTGGCGTCTGGTCGGGCCCCAAGGCCGCAGTCTGGCTGTCTGCGCGTCTGGGTCAGCCCGTGGACCCCAAGAAGGCGTGGAGGTGGCTCCGTGAGTTGGGCTACGTGCTTCGCCGGCCTCGCCCTCGGCATCCCAAGGGCGACAAGGAGGACCAGACAGGCCGCCTTCAAGAGCCGACTCGGCGACAAGGTCAAGGAGGTCCAGGCCGCGCATCCCGGCGCCAAGGTGACCCTTTGGAGCATGGATGAGCACCGTGTTGGCCTCAAGCCCATCCTGCGCCGTGTGTGGACCCGCAAAGGAACCCACCCCATCGCGCTCGGCTGGCACCGCTTCGAGTCCTTGCAGGTCTCGGCATTCGTCCAGCCCGAAACCGGCGAGAACCACGGGTGGCTCCACGACAAGGTCAACGTGCCCACCTTCGAGTTCGTCCTTCAAGCCTTCGCCGACGCCGTCGGCGCTGGAGCAAAGCACCGCGTCGTTGTCGTCCTCGACGGGGCGGGCTGGCACACTTCGAAGAAGCTCGTCGTTCCCGACGGCATCCACCTCCACCACCTGCCGCCCTACTCGCCCGAGTTGCAGCCCGCCGAAAGGCTGTGGAGCCTCTCGGACGAACCCCTGGTCAACAAGTACTTCAAGGCTCTCGACGATATCCGGGACGTCCTCAACCGCCGATGTGCAGACCTCAAGACCCGCCAAGCCGAGGTCCAAGGCAGGACCCTCTTTCACGGGTGGCCCATCCTTGGATACGCCACCATTTACTACGATCCGGTATGATGGGGCGCTGCCAAGGCAGGCTCACTGCCCCGCCTCCACCTCCACCCCCCATTGCACCCATGAGCCATACGGCGGGCCTGAGGGCTCATGGTGACAATACGCGTAGGTGATCTTCACCCCGCCGGGTGACAGCGTCACTTTGCGCAGGAGCTGGGCCAGCGCCTCGCGGCGGACCGCCAGCGGGCGCTCGCGCCAGGCTCCGCGCACCGCCACTCGCGAGGCTTGGGGATCGACGGGGGGGAACGGGCTGAGCGGCTGAGCGGTTGGGCGCGCAGCGAGCTGGAGCCGGTCGGGAACCACTGCGCCCGGAGTCCGCGCGCGGATGTGGGCGCTGCCGGCATCGGCGGCTATGCTTCTCGGTAGAGGTGCACCTTCCCGAACGCTCTAGCCAATGACGCTCTCCGAACGCCGCTTCCGGCGTGCGTGCAGCCCGACCTCGCGCCCCAAGCGCTCCGGCCCCTGTTCGAGGTGATCTTCGAGCGCGTGGTCCGCCCGCTCAAGGAGGCGAGGGACGACCTTGAGTGGGCTGACGCTCTCGACGAGGTTCTGGACCACTGGATCAGGCTGCGGCTGTCCCTCGTCATCGCGATGTTGGAGCTTGAGGGCGAGGCCATTCTCGATCGCATCGAGGAGGCCGTTGACCTCATCGACGAGATCCCCCTTACCCTCCTTCCGGAGCCAGCCCACGGCGCTGCGCGTCATGCGATCGCAATGCTCGCCGGAACGTGTGAGGCCACGTTGGGCGCCGCCCGGCGCAGAAAGCACGTCGACTGGGCTCTCGTCGAGGCGCTGATCAGCGACATCGCTGTGGTCGAGCTGGCTTGGTTGACCATGGCGGGTCCAGATCGTCCCCGGGCGTCTGTCGCGGAGGCGGCTGCATGGGAGGGTTACTCTCGAGTCCGGCCGCTACGGGCTTGGCTTGTGCGGGCCGGGCTCGACGCATCAGCGCTTCCGAAGGAGGATCCCGTCGAGGCGCGGGAGCGGGCGGCGGCCCTCCTTCGGCGGGTCTCCACTGGCTGGTCTGATGAAGAGCAGGCGGCGGTCGCTGGCGCCCGGCTGCCTGCCGGTTCGCTCCAGTGAAACGGGAGCGAGAACTGGTACTTGATGCGGTCGCCCTCTCCGCGCTGCTTGACGAGAGGAAACCCGACCATCTGCACGCGCGCCGGGCGCTTTCGATGCTCGCCGGGGAAAGCGCAGACGGGCCGGCAGACTTGGCCGATGCGCTTTTCGTGGTGCCGGCAATCACGCTGTACGAGGTTCGGCGCGGTCTGCTGAAAATCCGCGCGGCTCGGCGCATCCGGGATTTGGACAGGTTCCTGCGCGCGTACGCGTGGGTGCAGGAGTTCGACGAGCAGACCGCGAACACGGCCGCCGAGCTTTGGGCTGACCGGGAACGCGCTGGCAAGAAGCCCGGTGAGCGGGACCTCTTGATCTTGGCGACGGCGATGGCGGCGGACGGCGATGTGGTCACCCGGGATGAAGGGTTCCCGAGCGCCGGCGCCGTGCGTGTCCTCACCTGGGCTCAGGTGGAGGCCGAACTATCGGATGGAGGCGGGTAGCTCCGATCTACCTTTGCTTTGGGCCGCCTCACCGCCTCGTCGCTCACCTCGCAGTCCCATTGCATCCATGACCCATACGGCGGGCGGTATGGCTCATGGTGATGGGTTCCGTAGGAGATGCGCACACCGCCCGGTGAAACGCAGAACGCCTCGAGCACGTCCTCCCGGAAGGCGGTCGGGTCGATGGGGTCTGCCGCTGGGACGGCCTGGGGGCCAGGCAGGGCGGCCAGCTCCTGGCGTACCTGCTCGCGGCGGGCGCGCGGGTGCGCTTGGAGCGAGGGCGAGGGCGTGGCTCAGCCCTGCGCCCTCGGCAGCGCCGCCGCCGCCGCCCGCAGGCCCGCCAGCGGAGAGGAGGCGTCGTCGGCCAGCAGGTCCTTGACCCGATGGTCGTGCAGCCCCGCCTCCAGCCGGGCCAGCTCCTGATCGGCAGCCTCGAGCACAGCCTCCGGACCGCCCGCGCCGCCCCTCCGGAGCGCGCTCCGGCACGCGTCCAGCGCGAGCAGCAGGTCCTGCTCCACCACATCGGACAAGTCCGCCTCGACCACCCGGCGAGCCAAGGCGCGGGCGCGTGCGTCCACCTCAGCGGCCCGGCCCGCGACGTCCCGCGCCGCGAGTTGTGCTGCCAGGGCCTCTGCCTCATGCTGCTGCACCTGGGCGCTGCGGCGCCGCAGCCCCCCGATGGTGGCAAGGCACAACCAGGCGGGCAGCGCGATGCCGGCCACCACGCTGGCGGCGAAGGTAGGCAGCACCAGGCCGAAGACCGTGAGGGCGTTCGGCGCGCTGGAGACATAGGGCTCGACGCCGTCGGCCACCAGGAAGCCGATGCCCCAGAGCAGGGCGGCCAGCAGGCCCACCCGCAGCAGCCAGCCGGTGGCGCGGGCGAAGGGCGCGGTGCCTGCGTCCACCTCGGCGGGCAGGCCAGCGGCGACCAGCTCGGCGGCGCGGGCCTCGGCGACGGCCACGGGGGCGGCGTCACTCAGGGCACGCCTGGGCCGCCCTCGGAGAACAGGCGCGGCAGGTCGGCCTCGAGCACCCCCAGCCAGGCGGCAGGCGCCGGCGCTCTGTGGCTGCCTCGGGCAGCTTGCGGGCGACCGGGCGGGCGGGCTGCGGCGGGTCCATGGCGCTCCTCTCGCGCCAATCCTGCCACAAGGCGGAGGGGGAGGAAGAGGGGGGAAGTCGCGCTCATCGCAGCCCGTCCGGCCGCCCGCCCTGGGCAGGCGCGCGGGTCGTCGGGCGCAGCGGGTTCGGACCGGGGCCGGGCACGACGTGGAGACGGTAAAGCGGCTGCGCCGATACTTGTGCCGCCCGGCCCTGGCGAGGAGCCGCATCGAGGCGGCGTCGGGCGGCGGAGTGGTCCTGCGCTTCAAGCGCCCCTGGTCGGATGGGAGGACCGCCCTGCGGCTCACGGCGGTTGGATTCGTGCAGCCGCTGGCGGCCCGGGTGCCTCCGCCCCAGGCCTGCATGGTGCGGTATCGTGGGGTCTTGGCGCCGTGCGCCGCGTAGCGTGACCAGGTCGTCCCGACGCCTCCGAATCGGACCGCTCCCAGCCGCGGGCGGGCAGGGGTGTGCGCGTCGGTGGCCGAGGCACCGAGCTGGGACCCCGACCGGCATGGCGGGACCAGGTCGTGCCCACGCGACCCGCGCCTGAACCTAGCCGGGGTCGGCTCACCAAGCGCTGTACCAGAAAAGCGATCCAATCGAGCCCACCGGCGCTGGCCCTGCTGCTGCACAGCGCGAGCACCTACTCTGGCACGTCTTCGGGGTTGATGGCTTCCGATGCCCGCGCTGTGGGGGCAGCATGGTAGTTCGCGCCGTGATCATCCACCCTCCGTCGACGCTCAAGGTCCTCGCAGGCTTGGACCGCGCCGCGGCCCGTGCGCCACCCGAAGGAGGTGCGCAGGCGGCGTGAGCGTGTCGCAACTCGACCCATCTCCTCCCACCAGCGGGCGGGGTCCGTGCGCGTGGGGCGGGCAGAGGCACAGAAATCACACGCTGGTGGGCCTGCAAGCGGGGAAAGCGGACCAGCGAAGGGCGTCTACGGCGCGCGCGGCTCCTCGGCCACCGCCTCAGCCCGGCAGAGAGTAGTAACAACCCTCTGGAAAGCAGGTGTGCCGCCCCATGCAGCAGCTGCTGGTGCCGTCGTCGTAGAGCTCGCAGGCCTCACCCTCCTCGTCACAGGCGGGCTCCGCGCTATCCCCACCATCGTCGGAGTCACCGTCGGACCCGCCGTCGCCCGAATCCGACCCATCCGCCCCGTCCGTGGCGGTTTCCGCCGCGCCAGTATCTGCAGACTGGGCGGGGGGTCGGCTCGCAGCGGCGTCGCCATCCAGCGGGGGAGCGCCGCTGCGGCAGGCAAAGAGCAGGCTGAGGCTGAGCAGGACGGCGCGCATGGGGGCTCCGGCTTCGCGAGGCTGGGGGCTGGATCACCAACCCCATAGGCCGCCTGCGCTATGGTGAAAATGCGCAGATCTGCGAGGGCACCGTGCAAGAATCCACAGGCTCCAGCCCGCTGAACTGGGATGACCTCCGCTATGTGGTCGCCCTCGCCCAGGCCGGCTCCCTGGCCCAGGCGGCGCGGCTGCTGGGCGTTGACCACAGCACCGTCGGGCGGCGGGTGGAGTCGGCCGAGCGCTGCCTGGGACTGCGCCTGTTCTTGCGCAGCAGCAGCGGCTTTCGACTGAGCCAGGAGGGCGAGCGCATGTTGGGCCCCCTGCGCGCGGTCGAGGCCGCTGTGCTGGGCGTGGCCCGCGCCGCCAACCAGCGCGCCGATGCGCTGACCGGGCCGGTGCGCATCACCTCCCCCGAGACCTTCGGCCTCAGCTACCTCGCCCCCCGTCTCGCGGAATTCAGCCGGATGAACCCGGGACTCACCGTGGAGTTGAGCCCCAGCGGGCAGGTGATGGACCTGGCGCGGGGGGAGGCCGAGGTGGCCCTGCGCTTCTTTCGCAGCAAGGCCCAGAAGCTGGTCGTGAAACCTGTCGCAACGGTGGGCTATGGCCTCTATGGCAGCCCGGCCTATCTAAGAGTGCACCCCCACACCGGCCCCGCGGGGCTGGCCGCCCACTGCCTGCTCCGGCCCCCACCGAGCCCGCCCACCGTGGAAGGCGACTGGCTGGACCGCTGGGCCCCCGACACGAGACCCACCTTTGTGAGCGAGCTGTCCATCGCGCTTCTCGCCGCGGCAAAGGCAGGCGGTGGCCTCGCCGTGCTGCCCCGGTATCTGGGCGATGCCGAGCCCGGCCTCACCCGCCTGCCCCTGCCGCAGGCCCCCACCGAGCGCCTGTGGCTGACCGTGCACGAAGACGCACGCCAGGCGCCCAGGGTGCGCGCACTCATCGACTTTCTCAGCGCGCGACTGAAGGAGGACGCGGGGTTGCTGCTGGGTCGGGACTGACCGCGAGCAGGCCCTCCAGCAGCGCCACCGCCCGCGTTGCCCCGCCCGCCTGGGCCAGGGCCTGGGCCACGGCCGCTGCCTGCGGGCGTCGGGACAAGGCCAGGTCCGCCGCCTGTCGCAAGGCGCCGGCCGACAGGCGCTCCCGCCGAAGCACCGAGCCGGCACCGCAACGCTCCACCCGGCGGGCCGTCTCCAGCTGATCCCGTCCCCAAGGCACCACGCAGACCGGCACACCCGCCGACAGGGCGCGCTGGGTTGTGCCCATGCCACCATGGGTCAGCACCAGGTCCATCTGGGGAATGACCGCCGCATGGGGCAAGAAGGGCAGAATGCGCGTCTGGGGCCGATCAGAAGCAAAGCGCGTCGCATCCAAAGCGCCCGTGGTCACCACCAGGCTGCCGGGCTGATCGCCCAGGGCCTGCAGGGCGGTGTCGATGATGGCGCCATCCTCCTGAAGCTCGGTGGACACGCTCACCAGCACCCGCGGCCGCGGCAGGGCGTCCAGCCAGTCCGGCGCCTCACCCGGAGGCGCCCAAAGCCCCGGTCCGATGGCTTGTAGATTGGTGGGCCAGTCCGACCGGGGGTATTCAAAGGGTTCCGCCGTGCGATAGAGCAGCAAGGGGGCCCGGGTGAACAGCTCGGACAGGTGCCGGAGCCCACCCAAGCCCAGCCGGGCTCGCATCGCGTTGCAGCGGGCGCGGGCGTCGCGGCCCACCCAGCCCTGCAGCGCCCACACCAGGCGGTCCCGCAGCCGCCCCAGCCAGCCCGTCGGCGGCGCAAAGCCGGGCCCGAAGGCCGGGGCATCCCGAGAGGGCACCGGCAGGCAATAGGGCAGGTAGAGACTCCATGGAAGGCCGCTGGCCTCTGCGGCCGCCGCCGCCCCCAGCAGTTGCCATCCACCAACAGCAGCGCGGGCCCAAGCTCCGCGATGCTGGCCTGCAGATCCTCCACCTCGACCGGGGCGCGGGTCGCCCAGACCGCCAGGGTGCGGCGAAGCTGCGACAGGGGGTTGGACCCCTGGTAATCGTCCAGAGGCAGCGCCTCGATGCGCGGGTCGATGGGTCGAAAGGCCAGCCCGGCCGCGCGCACATGCGCCTCCTCCGCCGACAGCGTCTGGACAACCACACGATGGCCCGCGGCTTGCATTGCCAACGCGACATCCATCATGGGGTAGAGGTGGCCCCGCGCCGGGGAGGTGTAGAGGAGGAGGGTGCTCATCCTTGCTCCAGGGTGGCCAGGAGGAGGCGCCGCATGACGGCGCCGGTGTCGGCCTGAGAGCGGCCGAGATCCAGCCGAAGCAGCCGCCAGACCGACAGATCCGTCGCTGCAACCACGCAGTCAACCACCAGGCGGTGATCCCCTTTCGGCAGGCAAGGACCAAAGCAGCGCTCCACCCAGGCGCGGTGGTAGGCCCGACCCTCAGCGGCCGCTTGACGGGCGAAGGGGTCGGCGGCTTCTTGCTCCAACAAGCGCAGGATCAGCCGCCCCTCGGCCTCGTAGTGGGCGAGCAGCCCGGCCAGGGCGCCCGCGACATCTCCCGCTTCGCTCTGCTGTCGTTGGCCGTCGATGCGGGCGGCCACCCGCTGTCGCAAGGCGTCGAGGCAGCCTTCGCGCGAGCCCATATGGCGCAGCACGGTCTGCACGGTCACGCCCGAGGCATCGGCGATGGCCTTCAGGCTGAGGTCAGCCAGAGCCAGGGTGGAGAGCAGGGCTTCGGTGGCGTCGAGGATGCGCTCCGCGGTGCCTTCGGCGGCGCGGGCGCGGCGGCGGTTGTCATAGCTGCGGGGCATGGGGCCTCGGGGTCAACCGGCAATAGCCCAGGGCTATTTTTATGTCAATGCGATTAATATCAATATGCGCTGCGCCGAACGGCGGGCCGGTCGACCCCAGACCCGGATAGGGGCCCCCGCTCGGAGGCCGACGACCATGACCATCCGCGCCCTGATCGGCTTTGCCCTGTCTGCACTGTCGCTGACCTGCGGCAGCCCCAATCCCGGCCAGACCTGCGACGCCACGGGCGATGGCTTCACCCGCCGAGACCCCTGCGACCACAGCTGCATCGAATGGGCGGTGCCTTGCGCCGATGGCAGCGAGATCACCCCCGGCGTCTGCAGCGGCGGTGAATGCAGCGACGACGGCGACTGCACGACCGGCTTTGCCTGTGCATTGGTGGGCTCGGTCACCCGGGAGTGCTTGCCCACAAGCCTCTGCGAGGCCGGTTTCGCCAACTGAAGCGCGGATTCAGCGCAGAGACCCCAACAGAAGGAGGCCGACTCGCGGGCCTTCGCAGTCCGAGCCCACCCCATTTGGATCCGGCAGGCCGCCGACAGGACGCGAATCAGGACGAGGCCGCAGGGCCGGGAGGTCCTGTCTCCAAGATAGCAGCACCGCTGCCCGATCTTTCCTTGTGGCCCCGTCGGTACAGACGGACGATCGGCGCCCTTGTCTCTGGCGCTTGGGGCCATTCGCCGGTTAAAAAGGGCGGCCCTCAACCGGAGCCCCCATGACCCAACCCATCCGTCTCACCGCCCTGGTCGCGGCCTCCCCCGACACCGTCTGGGCCTGCTGGACCGGTCCCGACCACATCTGCAAGTGGAATGCCGCCAGCGACGACTGGCACACCACCGCCGCCGCCAGCGATCTGCGCCCCGGCGGGCGCTTCAGCTCGCGCATGGAGGCCAAGGACGGGTCCTTTGGCTTTGATTTCGGGGGCGTCTTCGACGTGGTGGAGGCCCCGACGCGGCTGGAGTACACCCTGGGCGATGGCCGCAAGGTCGCCCTGCGCTTTGACGCCGAGGGCCAAGGCACCCGCGTGACGCAGGACTTCGACCCCGAGAGCGAGAACCCCGCAGAGCTGCAGCGTGCGGGCTGGCAGGCGATCCTCGACAATTTCAAGGCCTACACCGAGACACGCTGAGCGCCGGCCGCCAGAGGCGATAGGGCGCCCCACACCCCCGAGGCTGCCCATGACCCCCACCCTGACCTACTTCGACTTTGACGGATCCCGCGGCCTGGAGTGCCGCCTGGCCCTGCATGTGGCCGGCGTGCCCTTTCAGGATGTGCGCATCGGCCGCGCCGAATGGATGGCCCTCAAGCCCAGCGTGCCCTATGGCGCGCTGCCCGTCCTCACCATCGGCGACAAGAAGCTGGCCCAGTCCAACGCCATCCTCAGCTATGTGGGCCGCAGCCATGGCCTGCACCCCGACAACCCCTGGACCGCCGCCGAACACGACGCCCTGATGCAGTCCGTCGAGGATCTGCGCCACAAGATGCCCAGCACCAAGGACCTGCCGGCCGAGCAGCAGCAGGCGATCCGCGAGGACTTTGCACAGGGTTGGCTGAGCCAGTGGGCCTCCTCCTGCTCCGCGCGCATCCAGGGCCCCTTCTTGCAGGGCGACACCCTGAACGTCGCCGACCTCAAGCTCGCCGTGATCCTGCGCGCCATCGCCGCAAATAGCTACGATCACATCCCCGGCAGCTTCTTGCACGCCTGGCCCAAGCTGGGCGCCTTGCAGGCCGCGGTCGAGGCCGACCCCCGGGTGAAGGCCTACTGGGCCACCCGCGACTAGGGCGCACGGGGGGTCGCTTCTGGACAGGTGCATATAGTTAGGATATACTATGCACACACCACAGGAGCCTCCATGCGCGCCCTCCTCCTTCTTCTTGGCATCGCCCTCCTCGCGGGCGGCGTCGTCGCAGCCCGCCAGGCCTCCGCCAGCAGCTACGAGGCCCCCCGCCACACCCTGCGCATGCAGCGCGAGGGCTGGGAGCTGCGCGACTACGCCCCCACCATCGAGGCCCGGGTGACCGTGCGCGGCGACTTCGAAAGCGCCACCCGGGGCGCCTTTCGCCTGCTGGCCGGCTATATCTTCGGGGGCAACCAGCGCGAGCAGTCCATCTCCATGACGGTGCCGGTTGCGGCCCAGCCCACCGACCTCGAGGCCGGCGCGCCCCGGATCACCGGCAGCGAAGGCGCCGACAGCTGGACGGTGGCCTTCACCATGCCCTCCGAATTCACCTTGGACAGCCTGCCCACGCCCCGCGACAACCGCGTGAGCCTGGTGGCGGTGCCCGGCCGCGCCTGGGCCGCCCGCAGCTTCTCGGGGTGGATGAAGCCCGAGCGCACGGACGCCGAGATCGCCGCCCTGCAAGCCGCTCTGACCCAGGCCGGCCTGCGCGCGGACGGGCCGCCGGTCATCGCGCAGTACAACCCGCCCTGGGTGCCGGGCCCCTTGCGACACAACGAGATCCTGATTCCCATCGCGGATTGACCGGCATCGGGCGCCGCTGCACTGGCCCTTGAAGCCCGCCTTGCGGGACCGCCGGCCTTCGGCGCGCGCAGAGGCAAAAGGTGCCGATGCACCCCTTCACTTCCGCCGCGCTCGCCCCTTGTTAGAATCAGCCCCCAAAATGGAGGCCCCATGTCGGAGTCCGATGCGCCCCTGACCGAACGCACGCGCCGCTGGACCTGGGTGGTTGGCATGCGAGATGCCCTGACCCTGGGAGAGGGGTCCTCCCCCGAGGTCGAGGAGTGGGAGGAGATCGAGCTTTCGACGCCTCTGGAGCGATTTCAAGCCCTTGAGGGCCAGATCGCGGCGGCGCTGGAGCCCAGATCCCAGACCAAGGTCCCCTCCAAGGGCCCCCTGCATGACCTGGACCAGGCCCAGAAGACCCTCAAGGGCCTGTCCGATAGCATCGCCAAGGCAGGGGAGGAGGCCAGCAGGGAGCAGATCGAGCTGGCCATCGAGGGCGCCCAGGAGGCCATCGAGACCATCAACCGACTCAGCGCCGAGCTGGAGCGCAAGACGCAGCTCGCCTTGGAATTCGGTCGGCTTCAGCAGGCGCGCGTCCCCTTCCGAGAGGCGGAGGGGCCCACCTGGTTCCGGGTCCTGACCACAGAGGCCGAGAAGCGGGAGTTGGCCTATATCAAGGGCGGCGGCCAGTCGGTCGGCGCAAGGGAACAAGAGGAGCTGCTCGCGCCCTTCCGCGACGCCATTCGGGCCCTGGAGCCCCACGGCGACAAGCTCGACGCTTTCGCCCAGGTCATCGGCATCGCGCCGCGCGTCAAGCAGCTTCTATCCCTGGACCCCGGCGGGATCGAGGCCTGCCAACAGGCCCGGCAGGCCCTGGACGAGGCCAACGACGCCTGGATGCAGGGCTGCCAGGCTGCCGACGGCAATGGCGCCGCGGTCCTGGCCCAGGCCCTGCAAGACGCGGTGGTCGCCTTCGAGACGGTCCAGCGGGGGCGCGCGCTGACGGCCATGGGCGGCGACAAGCCCAAGCAGAGCCGAAAGGACCTGATGGCGCTCTGCGAGAAGGACCCCGGCCTGCTCAGCTCCCTGGCGAGCACCCCCGAGGGCCGCGCCGCCATGGACGACCTGGTGAAGGGCTATGGCGGCATGATCTCCAAGAAGGGCGACCAGGCCTTCATCAAGGAGCTGATGAAGGCGCGCTTCGGTCTCAGCCAGCTGGAAGGCGACCTGACCCGCAAGTCCCTGCCCCGGATATACGAGATCTTCGCGATGGTGCCGTCGGAGCACACCCACAGCAACCCCGCCTTGAAGGCAGTCAAGCGCAAACGGAACTTCGAACCCACGTCCTGGTACGGCGAAGGAAGCGACGAGGACGAGGGCTTGGGCGAGTTTCACATGGTCATCCAGGGGGCCCGCAGCGGCGGGGTGCTGGGTTGGGCTGCAGACATGATGGCGGGCCGGTACAAGGTCACCAAGTACCGCGAGGTCAAGGGGAAGAAGAGCCTCAACTGCCTCAACGCCGTGACCCTCCACGAGATCGGCCATGCCGTCGATGCCAAGGAGGGCTTCATGGACAACAAGGGCAAGTTTCCGCAGTATGGGGGCTGGCAGAAGGAGACCAAGAAGTCCATTGCCAAGGTGGCCGCCACCGAGCGGGGGCTGTTGGGCGACTTCCCCACCATCGCACCCGCCTTCCTCGAGACGCTGCTGGAGAAGGTGCTGGGGCAGGACTTCGACATCGACGCCTACCTGGCGCCCTACAAGGCCTTGGAAGGCATCGATCCGGTCGCATTGGGCCAGGACCCGAGCGTTCAAGCCACCAAGGACTGGATGGTCAACGAAGCGAATATCCGCGCCACCGCTGACCAACGCAAGGAGGCAGTCAAGACGATCCAGAAGAAGATCAAGGCCAAGAAGGGCAAGGCCATCCTGGAGGCTGCGATCCAGGGCCAGATCATCGACTTCAAGCCCATCGACAAGGCCCTCACCCTGGCCGTGGACGCCGGCCTGCCCGCCAAGGTGGATTGGAAGAAGCTGGCCAAACACAAGGCCATCGACTGGTGCAAGACCGTCAAGATGTCCGGCGGCGAGTCCGGCCTGTGGGAGAGCAACAGCAAGTCCCAGAAGGCAGCGCTGAGCGGACGCATCTACCAGCAGGCCTACGACAGCCAGTGGGTCAGCTATGCCGAGAGCGCCCGCGCCAAGCGCGTGACCAACTACCAATTCCGGTCGGAAGCCGAGTGGTTTGCCGACGCCTACTCGGTCTACTACAGCGGCAAGCTGCCCGACTCGCACCCCCTGAAGCCCTGGCTGGACGAGCAGACCCCCGAGAACCTGCGTCCCTGAGCCCCTGGAGCCCCCATGTCCGTCTTCCACAAGCACAATGTGACCTGCCCACACTGCGCGGCCGAGGTCGAGCTGGACGTCAATTTCAGCGTGAACGCCGACCGGCGCCCCGACTACCGAGAAGCCATCCTGGATGGCAGCTTCCAGGTCTTGGGCTGCCCTGCCTGCGGGGCCTCCTTTCGGATCGAGCCCGAGCTGTCCTACCTGGACATGGGACGACAGCAGTGGATCCTGGTCAAGCCCGCCCGCGAGCTGGACCAGTGGGAGGACCTGGAGCGCATGGCCGAGGTCATCTTCGAGGCCAACTATGGCCCCAGCGCCGCCAAGATCGCGCAAGAGCTGGGCGCTGCCTTGAATGTGCGCGTGACCTTCGGCTGGCCAGCCCTGCGCGAGAAGATCTTGCTGCAAGACCTGGGCCTTGACGAGACCGCCGTGGAGCTGCTGAAGCTGGCGTTGTTGCGCAGCGACGAGGCCCCCCCGGTCTCGGACAGCCTGGAGCTGCGCCTGTGGGACCGGGTGGGCGACACGCTTCGTTTTGCGTGGGTAAACGCAGACTCGGGCGAGATCGCCGAGGGGCTGGAGCTGCCGACAGAGGCGCTCTCGGCCTACCAGCCGGTGCCCCCGGCCTGGTCGGAGGTCGCCGCGCGGCTCACCGCGGGCCCCTATCGCGACCTGCAGCGCCTGATGGTGGACCCGGCCTGAGGCGCAGCAGGCCCGTCAGCGCGTGGCGTCGATCTCGGCCAGGAAGCCGATGGTATAGGTGCCGTCGCGGTCGGTGTAGTCCTTCTCGCCATAGAGCTTGAGGTAGGTGCGACGCCCATCCGTGCTGCCCGCCGACAGGTAGTTGAAGGACTCCGAGAAATAGACCGAGCGCCCGCTGTAGAAGACCACCTCGGTGGACCCGGTGATGGCGCCGGCGACATCCACGCGGCCGGTCATCACCACCTCGACATCCAGCACCCCATCGCCGAAGTCGAGGGTGCAGATGCCGCTTGCCGAGAGGTCGCCCGCCGCCGAGATGGTGGCCGAGCCCCGGCCCTCGCAGTCCCAGGCGTAGCCGTCATAGTCGGGGTAGCTGAATCGGTAGGTGTAGGTGCCGGCGTAGCTTCCTGCATAGTCGGGGTCGGTGCTGCTGCCGTCTGACCCGTCGCCGCCATCTCCCCCGTCGCCGCCATCGCTGCCATCGCTGCCATCGCTGCCATCTCCCCCGTCGCCGCCATCGCTGTCCTCCGCGGGGTCGGTGGGGCCGCCCGGATCGGCGCCATCACCGTCGCCTGGGCTGCCGGCGGTGATGCCGTCCGGCGAGCCATGGGGGTCGATGCCCAGGTCAACCGGGGCGCAGGCGGAAAGGGCAAAGAGGGCGATCAGGCCTCGCATGGCAGCTCCACGATGGCGGCAGGGACCCCTCCAGCCTACCCCAGGATTGGGCCGCTGCCTGCAACGGTCATGGGCGCGGGCCAGCCAAAGGGGCCTCGGATGAAAGCAGGCCACGCGAAACGCCACGTCGGGGAGGATCGTCAATAGCGGGCGTCCGCGGGCTTGCCGCCATGGGACCAGTCCTCGCCCTTGCGGGCGAAGTCGGGCCGCGGCTGCACCGTGAAGAATGCGGCCAGATCCTGGGCGTCCTGGTCGCTCAGGCTGCCCCCTTGGCCCAGGGGCATATTCCAGCGAATAAAGGCGGCGGCGGTGTTCTGGCGGGCCATGCCCGCGCTGATGTTGAAGGACCGATCCCCCCACAGCGGCGGAAAGACGGGCTCGCCATCGGGGCCGGTCACCCCTTGGCCCTCTGCACCATGGCAGGCCACGCACTTCTCGGCGTAGAGGGCTTGCCCGTGGGCGGGGTCCGGCGGAGCCGGCGCGTCGAGGTGGGGAAAGCCGCGGCCTTCGACCGACAATCCCACCGGCACGCCCTGGGACAGCCAGGTCATATAGGCGAGAATCGCCGTCATGTCGGCGCTGTCGACAGGGAGCGGGCTGCCGTTCATGCTGCGCTGAAAGCAGTCGTTGACGCGATCGGCCAACGTGATGACCTGGTCGTTGCGCGAGCGGTATTCCGGGAAGACACCCGCGATGCCCACCCAGGGCCCCGCCTTGGCGACGGTGCCCGCCTGAAGGTGGCAGCTGGTGCAATTCATCGCCGCGCCGACGTGCTGGGGCAGCTCCCGCGCCGTGTGCCGGACCAGCACCTCACCCCGGCGAATGCTGTCGCCCAGGGGCCCCTCGGGCATCGACGCGGGGTCGGGAGGATTCAGCGGCCAGGCGGTGGGCGCCGCGGGCGCTTCGACAACCGTGGCTTCGACGGGGAGCGCCGCAGTGGCCGGCTGCGGTGGGTCGCAGGCCAGGGCCAGGCCGATCGGCAAGACAGCAAGGATGGGGCGCATGGACGCTCCTCGAATGGGGGTCTCCCCGGTCTGAAGCAAGCTCCATGCCCGGTCATTCGGCCCCATTCGGCCCTCCGCAGCCGCGCTTCTGCACCCTCATGTTTCAACCTGTTGCAAGAACCGTCGCGGGGCGATCCCCGGCCGCGCTCCAGCCGGCAGCGCGCCTCCCTGGGCTCATGCTCCCGCTTGGTGAATCCGTCTGAGGAAAGGACGACCGTCGTCCCTCCCGGAGCCTCGATGAAGCGCAGAATCGGTATCCTCGGCCTTGTCGCCGGCGCTGCAGCCCTCAGCCTGCTCGCCTCCGCCCCCAAGCGCGCCGAAGAGGCGCCAGCCCGGCGCAACCAGCCCGACCTGTCGCGGACGACCTCTGGCCACCGCGCCAGCGCGGTCTCCGCGGCGGCCGCGGAAGCCCCTGCAGACGACGGGGTCTACCGGCTGGACGAGATCATGGTGAGCGCCGTCAGCGCCGATGCCCTCGACGCGCTGGTGGAGGAGCATGGCCTGCAGCTGCGCCGGCGCAGCCACCGCCAGCACGTCGCGCTGGTGGCGGTGCCCGACGGCAAGACCGCCCAACAGCTGCTCGGTGAGCTGCGCGGCGATCCGCGCCTGGCCTCCGCTGCCCCCAACGCTGTGATCCGAGGCGCAGGGGCGCCCGAACGCAGCAAGGAGAAGGTGAACGTCGGCAGCGACGGCGATCCGCCCAACCTCAGCAGCCTGCAGTGGCACCTGCAGGACATCGCAATGCCCGCCCGGACTCCCGCCGCGGTCTACCGGATCAAGATCGCCGTGTTGGATACCGGCGTCGCCCATGCAGAGGGCACCTTCAATGGGCGCGTCCACCGTGTGCCCGACTCCCTGGCGGGGCTGAGCTTCGAGGACCCCTACGACTTTGTCGACGACGACCCCATGGCCCTGGACGAGCACCAGCACGGCACCCACATCGCCTCGCTGATCGCGTCGAATGGGCGCGTGCAGGGGGTCGCACCGGGGGCCCGGATCATGCCGGTGCGGGTGCTGGACGCCCAGAACCGGGGCACGGAGTTCTCCCTCATCGAAGGCATCCACTGGGCCGTCGATCACGGGGCCGAGGTCATCAACATGAGCCTGGCCTTCCCGCCCGGCTATGTCCCCTCGGCCGCGCTCCGGGGCGCCCTGCAAGACGCCGCAGACGCCGGCGTCGTGATGGTGGCGGCCGCAGGGAATGACGGCCGGAGCGATGTTCCCAGCTGGCCCGCCGCCAGCCCCCTGGTGATTGGCGTGGGGGCCTACGTCGCCCCGGCCAGCGACATGGACCAGGCCGCAGCCTATAGCAACCTGGGTGTGGGCATCGACCTGATGGCACCCGGCGGCGATCTGGCCAGCGACCACAACGGCGATGGCCTCCCGGATGGCATGGTGGCCGAGACCATCGACCTCAACGATCCGAGCACCGTTGGCGCGTGGATGTTTGCCGGCACCAGCCAGGCCGCGGCGGTGGTCAGCGGGGGGGCGGCCTGGATGCTGGCATCCGGCGCGACGGCCGACCAGGTGCGCAGCGCCCTGCTCCAAGGCAGCGCCTTCTGGAGCCCCGACAGCTTCGCCGAGGGCTGCGGCGCGGGCGGTCTCGACATCGAAGGTGCCCAGGCCCTGCTCGGCGAATCCAGCGTGTTGCTGCACCGCAGCTTCGGGGCCTCCTTGCTGGCCTGGCCAGCCGTCACGCCCTTCACCGATGGCTCGGTGCGGGGACAGGCCCTGGTCTCCCTGGTGGACGAGGCGGGGCAGGTGCCCAGGGAGGACCTGGAGGTCTATGGCACCGCCTGGGGTCCCAGCGGACCCAGCAGCTGGAAGTGCACCGTGCCCGCAGGAATCGGGCGGTGCACCATCAAGGGCGAGATCGCCAAGCCGCTGGTTGCCTTTGGCGACCCCGTCGCGGCATGGGCCTTCTCCGTCGAGGCCGTGGTGCAACCCCAGGTGGAGATCCCCTACCGCCCGTCCACGATCCTCTATGGGTCCGACGCCTTCGAGCTCATGCTCGCCGGCATCGCAGAGACCCCCGAGCTGAACGACGCCCTGCTGGCCGTGCGCTGGAGCGCCGGCGACGACGACCGCCTGGGCCCCATCGGCGATGGGTTCACGGTGCTCAACAGCGGCACCGGCCTGGCCTCCAGCCCCTTCGGCGTGGTCTTCACCCCCGGCGCCGCGCGCATCGCCACGCAGGAAGTCGTGGATGTGGACCTGGACGGCACCGGCCTGGCCACCAGCCCCATCGGCTTTCTGCCCTTGCACCGGGTGGTCATCGACGGCACCGGCCTGGCCACCAGCCCCATCGGCTTCCAGCAGCTCAACCTGGTCGCCTTCTCGGGCACCGGTCTGGCCACCAGCCCCATCGGCTTCACCGCGATGGATCTGTTCAGCCCCCTGGGCACCGCGCCCAGCCTGGGCATGGGCATGAACGGCAGCGTGCTCTTCCTGGCCGATGGCACCCTGGCCGGGGCCAGCAGGGGCGCCCTCAGCCCCAGCACCCAGGCGCTGCTGGCCGACGGCGGCTTCGTGACCTCGGAGGGCTTCGAAGCCGCGAGCTTGCTGGCGGGCAGCGGGTCGGTGTCGGTGGGGCTCAGCGCGATCGGTACCACCGTGGCGATGAGCGAGCAGGGCCAGAAGGTGGATTGAGCCCGGGTCAGCTGTCTGGCGTCACGAAATCCACCGACACGGCGGTGGGCGAGAGGCCGGACAGCCAGGCCAGGACCTCCCGGTGGTGGGGGTCGGCCTGGTAGGCCGCCAGGCCTGCCGCATCGGCGTGCCGGGTGATCAGGGCGAGGTCGTAACTCCGGCTGCTGCGGGTGAGGTCCAAGCCCGTCTCGATGCCCAGCAGCGCCGGAATCTTCCCGTTCATCGCCGCAAGTCTGCAGGCGGCCTCTTCGGCCTGCCCCGGCTGGGAGAACTTGAAGCAGACGACATGGGTGAGCATGGGACCTCCCGCAGCAGGCCCCCTATCCCCACGGAGGCACCCCAAGAAAAACAGGCACCCCCAAAAAGAAGACCCCGGCGCTGCCGAAGCAGGCCGGGGCCCCTTTGTCTCAGGCCGAAGCCCGAGCGCGAACTACCAGCGGTCGCCGCCGCCGCCGCCGCCGCCGTAGCCGCCGCCGCCGCCGCTGCGACCACCGCCGCCGCCGCCGTAGCCGCCGCCGCCGCCACCACGACCGCCGCCGCCGCCGCCGTAGCCGCCGCCGCCACCACCACCACCACCACCACCGCCGCCGCCGCCGCCGCCGCCGCCGGAACGCTCCTGGGCCTCGTTCACGCGGATGGTGCGGCCGTCGAGGGACTGGCCGTCCATCGCGGAGATCGCGGCGCTGGCGGAAGCATCGTCACCCATGGTGACGAAGCCGAAGCCGCGGCTGCGACCGGTCTCGCGGTCCTGGATGACCTTGGCCTCCTGCACGTCACCGTGAGCGAGGAAGGCCTGGCGGAGGGAATCGTCGTTGGTGTCCCAGGAGAGACCGCCAACGAAAAGCTTGTTGCCCATGTTCTTTTTCTCTTTCTTGTAGAGCCCGTGGAGCACGTAGAATGTGCACCGGGGCGTCGAGCAGGCAGAGGGCCTGCAATCCCGACAAGTCCAGGGTGGACGTGTCTTCTTATGTCGGCGCAAAGTCGCGACCGGCAGTCTCGTCACCGTCGCTGTGGAGCTATCGCACCACGACTTCGCTGCTTCAACGCAGGCACCTTACACCGATCTCCCACCTGCGCGCCAGTGCGAAGCCGACAAAGCCCATAAAGAGGGCCCGGTGCCCCCGGGGGGGATCGCCTCAGCGCGACGAGACGATCAGCGAGGCGCCGCCCTGGGGCTGGTCGAGAAAGCGCCGGGCGCCGCCCTGATCCTGCAAGGTGGCCGCAAAGAAGGCCGCCGACAGCGAGGCCGCCGCGGATCGTCCCGCGTCTGGCGACACATAGGTGAAGGGCGCGCCCCCCGTCTGCCGCTCGCCCTGTCCACAGCCCGCCATGAAGCCCTCCACCAGCCCACAGAGATCCGACACCGACCAGTGGCCCCCATCGGGCATGCGGGCCAGCCAGGCCGGACCCGCCAGGGCCGCGTAGTTGCCCTCGATCAGCTGGTTGCCCAAGGCGCCGATGCTGTTGTCCTCTTCCAGCAGCAGCAGCAGCACCGGCTGGGTCACCGTTTCGGCGTCCACACCCACCAGCAGCGGGTTGTCGATGGGAGCACCCATGGCCAGCCCCGCCCGGACCCGGTCATCGTCCCGCAGCAGGCGCCCGGTGGTCACTGCCCCGAAGCTATGGCCCAAGGCGCCCACCTGGTCAGGGTTCACGGCGAGCCCGGCCGGCAAGGCCGCACCGCTGAGCGCCGCATCCAAGGTGGCCGAAGCATCCGCCGCCCGCTGGGCCAGCCAGGCCTCGGTCAGCGCGCCGCCTTCCCCCGCCAAGGCGTCAAAGACGGTGTTGCCCTCGTGATCGGGCACCACAACCACAAAACCATGGCTGGCCAGGGTGGCGGCCACCGTCGCACCCGACAGGCCCAGACAGTCGTGGCAGTGGGAGTAGACCAGGAGCGGAGCGGGCGCCAGATCGGCAGGGTCGCCATCGGGCACCACAACCAGGCTGCGGCTGGGACAATCGGCTGGCGCATCTGCCAACAGATCAGCCAGAACGCCCGCATCTACATCATCTTCGACGAGGCCTGGCAGGGGGGTGTCCGCTGGGACCCCCGAGGCGGGGTACCAGGCGCGGGCGGCGATGGGGGCATCCCGACCGGCCACCGAGACCGAGAAGGATCGGGTGCCGGCCGCCCAGGGGCCCGGCTGCGACCAGTCGGTGTCGGCGGGGGCAGCCGCGCCACCCGAGTCGGCGTTGGGATCGGGGGCGCAGGCAAGGCTGAGCAGGAGCAGGAGCATGGGCCGCAGCCTACCCGCCAAGGAAGCCCGCAGCACCTCACCGAGGGCTGACGGGCGCAGGTCGACCCCGGGCCCGGGCCGTGGCATCCTCCTCGCTCGGAGGCGCAATGGCCCGCACCCTCGCCCTGACGCTCTTGATTGCCTGCTCCCCGGTCACGGTTGACGTCGGCGGCGCGAGAGACGCCGATCCGCCCGATGTGGGCAGCAGCGACGGCGCCGATGACAGCGACGACAGCGATGGCGCCGATGGCAGCGACGGCAGCGATGCCACCGATGGCAGCGACGGCGGAGACGGAAGCCAGACCGGTGATCCCGGGGACACCGCAGAAGACGGCCCCGTGGTCACCGCCGACCCCTCCACCATCCTGGGCCACGCCCAGGAGTGCGCCGTGGCCCTGGGGCGCATCCCGGGCTTCTCTTGCCAGACCGACGCCATCGAGGTGCCCATCACCGTGGACGGTGTGGTGCCCGGCGACGATGAATACTCGACCCGCATGGACTGCGATCGCCCGGCCATGCTGACCGGGGAGTGCCTGCCCTGGTCCAAGGTAGGCCACAAGCAAGGCCAGCGGTGGAATGGCGACCCCGACCCCGATGTGGACTGGGTCTTCACCTGTCGGCGGGACCGCATCAGCCCCGGCCGAGAGGGCGGCATCTTCAACGATGTGGCCATGATCGGCCACCGGAAGTCCACCGGAGAGACCTGCTTCTTCCAGAGCTTTCCCTATACCACCGTCGAGCGGGCCCCCTCGCCGATGGAGGACCCCCTCGACACGCCGCCCGGCTCGCCCACGCCCCGGGAATTCTGGGATCCCCCCGGCGACACGGCAGCCATCAACTGCGCCAACCGCTGCCACGACAACGATCCCTGGGTCCACAGCCCCTATATCGACCAGGTCATGCGGCCCGACGCGCCCACCCAGACCCTGGTTCCGGCCTATACGGGCCTGGACCGTCCCTATACGGTGGTTGGCACGGCATTCGAGGGCTGGGACCTGCCTTTTGACCAGCTGAAGCCTACGGGCAACAACTGCACGAGCTGCCACCGTATCGGCACCGGGGGGAGCTGCTCCACCTTCGCCGATTATGCGACCGGCGTACCCGGCGGATACCCCGTGACCGATTCGATGCAAACCTACCCGAATTCTCACTGGATGCCGCCGGGCAACAGCGGGACCGCGGCCGAGTGGGAGTCCCAGTGGCGCGACGACGTGGAACAGCTGATCCGCTGCTGCTACGACTCCGACCGGTCGGAATGCAACAAGCAGGCCATCCCCATGACGCCGACCCGGTAGGACCCATTTCCACTCCACTCCCAGAGGCGCAGCCCAACCGGGTCGAGGTGGCCATCATCGGCGCCGGCTTCGGGGGCCTCTGCGCCGCCGCGCGGCTGGACCGGGCGGGCATCACCGACCTGCTGCTGCTGGAGCGCGGCGCATCGGTGGGGGGCACCTGGCGGGACAACACCTACCCGGGAGCGGCCTGCGACATCCCCTCGCACCTCTACAGCCTGAGCTTCCAACTCAACCCGGATTGGACCCGCGCCTACTCACCCCAGCCCGAAATCCAGGCCTATCTGGAGGACTTCGCGACCCAGGCAGGGCTGCGCGACCGCATCTTGCTGGGACAGTCCGTGCGGCGGGTGGAGCTGGACGAGGCCCGCGGGCATTGGGTGTTGCATCGACAGGGCGCGCCGCCGGTCCACGCCCGCTTCGTCATCACGGCGGTGGGCGGCCTGAAAGACCCCAAACGGCCCGATATTCCCGGCCTGGACAGCTTTGCCGGGCCGGTGATCCACAGCGCCCGCTGGCGATCCGACCTGCCCTTGAAGGGCCTGCGGGTGGGGGTCATCGGCACGGGGGCGAGCGCGATTCAGCTGGTTCCCGAGCTGGCCCCGATCACCCGCCACCTGACCGTCTTCCAGCGCACGCCCGCCTGGGTCGTGCCCCGTTCGGACCGGGCCTATGGCGCAGCGGAAAAAGCCGCCTTTCGGCATATTCCAGGGCTGATGCAAGCCCACCGCCTGCGCCTGTACCTGCGCCAGGAGCTACGCTACCCGCTGCTCTTCAAGTGGCCCGACGGGGTGGGCCGCCTGCTGGAGCACCTGGTGACCCTGTCCATCCGCCAGCAGGTGAAGGATCCTGTCTTGGCCGAAAAGCTCCGCCCAAGCTATCGCATGGGCTGCAAACGGGTGCTGGTATCCAATGACTGGTATCCGACCCTGGCCCGCCCCGATGTGACGGTCGAGACGCGCACCATCACCCGCATCGACGCTGGGGGCGTGATCCTATCCGATGGCAGCGCGCAGCCCCTGGACGCCCTGGTGCTGTGCACCGGCTTCACGGTGGATCAACCCCTGGGGGATCTGGAGGTGGTCGGCCTGGGTGGCCACGATCTCAAGGCACACTGGGGGCCCCGTCCCCGGGCCTACCTGGGCATCAGCGAGCGCGGCTTCCCCAACGCCTTCATGGTGCTGGGACCCAATACGGCCCTGGGCCACAACTCGGTCCTGGTGATGGTAGAGGCCCAGGTGAACTACATCCTGCAGGCCATCGGTGTCGCGCGGGCCCTCCCCGAAGACCAGCTGCTGGACTTGAAAGAGGGCGAGACCGAGCGCTTCATTGAAGAGGTGGACCGCCGCCACGCCGGCCAGGTCTGGGCCAGCGGCTGCCAGAGCTGGTACCTGGGGCCCACCGGCAAGAACTTCACGCTCTGGCCTGGATCGACACTCGACTATCTCCGACGCACCCGGCGTTTCGACAGCGGCCGCTACGAAGCGCGCCAGGTGGGCCCCCGCTGAGCGCCCCCGCAAGGCCGCGGCCGGGGGAATGCCACGCGGTTGTCACAAGCGCAGCAAGGGCAGAACGATAGCCCCAACCTGCGGCAGATGAACGCCTTGGAGCCCCCATGTTTTCGACCGTCCTGGTCATGCTCGCCCTCGATGAAAGGGACGAGAGTCTGCTGGACGCCGTGGTCGCGGCCGCCGAACCTTTCACCATCCGAAAGGTGGTGGTGGTGCACATCCACAACCGCGACCCGGTCGCCGGCCCCATGGCGGACCTGGTGGGCGAAGACGCGGTGGAGACTCCCACCCAGCTCACCGCCGCCCGCGATCGGCTGGTGGCCGCCCTCCCCAACCTGGACATCCTGGCCCTGGACCCCTCTGGCCCGCCCGAGCACGTCCTGGCCGAACTCACCGACCAGCACGACGTGGACCTGGTGATGATGGGCCGTCGCCCCTCCCAGGGTGGCGCGGCAGGCTGGGGCTCGGCCTCGCGCAAGATCCTCCGGCTCACCACCTGCAGCGCCATGGTGGTGCCCCAGGGCAGCAGCCTGGACCTCAGCCGGGTGGTCGCGGGCTTCGACTTCAGCCAATACGCCACCATGGCCCTGGGTGTCGCCTGCCAGATCGCCGACCGGGTGGAGGCCGTCTACAACTACAATATGGACCCCGCCCGGGCCGGCCGCACCACCGAAGAGTTTGAGGCCGTCATCCATGAACGGGCCGAAAAGCACCTGGAAAAGGAGATCGTGCCGATTCTGCAGTGCAGCTCCCGCCCGGTGATCGTGGTCAAGGGCGGCACGCGCGTGGCCGAAACCATCATCGAAGTCGCGGGCACCGCGCCCATTGTCATCGGCTCGCGGGGCCTCAGCCCCCTGGCCCGCCTGCTCATCGGGTCCAGCGCAGACCGCGTGGCCGGTCGCTCCCAGTCCCCGGTGCTGGTGATCCGTCGCAAGGGCGCCACCCTGGGCATCTTCGACCGGCTCTTCCACAAGGTCTGAGCCCCCGGGCGCCCGCACTCAGCCCCGCTGGGGCAGCCGGCTGAAGGGGCGTGGCACCTCCAGCCAGTCTGGCCCTGACGGGGCCTGGGGCCAGACCGCGATGCCCACCGCGCGCAGGGGGGCCGGGTCGATGCAGCCGGTCAAGACCAGCCGATAGCGGCGGGCGAGCAGGGCGAGCATGACCGCCCGCTGGGCCCCCGCGCCGGTGGGCTCGGGCCCCGAGAGCAGGCCCGACCAGGGGGCAGCCTCGGACGAGAGCGCACGAATAAAGCCCTCTTCGCTGCCCAGCCCCTCGGGGCAGGCGGCGTCGAGCACCAAGGTGGCGCCGGGCAGCAGGGGCGGCGCCGGGGACAGGCCCAGGTAGGTGGCCGCGCGGCTGGCCTGGTAGAGGCTGCTGGCCTTGGCCGGAGGCACCCGCAGCACAGCTCCCGAGAAGTCCCGCTGCACCGGCTCCCAGGGGTCGAGAAGGGCCGCCGCCCGGGCGACCACGGCCCGGGGCTCCCCCAGGATCCACCGCCCAGGCCCCGGCACAAAGCACAGGGCCAGGCGACAGCCCGCGGCCTCCCCCAAGGCGTCCACCGCCTGTCGAAAGGGGTTGCCCGCCACCTGTCCCAACCGAACGCCATCGGCCAGGACGCGGTCGCGCGCGTGCAAGGCAGCGATGGTGGGGCGCCCGGCACAGCCCACCGACACCCCCTTGTGTCCCCCCGACAGGCCTGCATACTGGTGCAGCTCGCAGATGCCCACCGAGAGCAGCGGCTGGCCTTGGGGCAGGCGCCGGCTGAGGGTGCCGGGGATACCTCCCACATCCACCGTGGCCACCCAGTCGTCGGGATCGCTCTGGATGGGCGAGAAGCCGGCGATGGGGGCCAGCTCGGCAGCCGTCATCGGCCGGTGCAGGCCCAGGCCGATCACCGGCGTCAAGACACCGGCCACCCGGGCCGCAAGCGCGGCCAGCACCGGCGCCAGGGCCAACGGGCGGGTGGCATCGGGCAAGGCCACCACCAGAGAGGTGGCGAACTGTTGGCTGCCCAGGGCCTCATCCGGGCTGGCCCCCTCACCAAGAATGCCCATCAAGAGCGTGTTTCCAGCGGGTCAGGCGCCCACGGCCCCGGGTCGCGAAGATGGGTCAGGGCCTCGACCCCAAGGGCCAGCAAGAAGGGCAGGTACTGAAGCCAGCGGGGCCAGGCCGCCTCGGTCCACTGGCCGGTCGCGGGGTCCAAGGTGGCGAGCACGACATAGGCGACGGGTACCAAGGCCGCGAGCAGGGTCCAGGCGCGCACGCCGCAGAGCAGAGCGGGCACCCAGGCCCACAGGATATACCAGGGGTGTACGGTGGGGCTGAGCAAGACGAAGGCTCCCCCTACCCACAAGGCGACGCGGGCCGGGTCGCGAAAGCGCAGAATCGCCCACAACGAGAGCGCGGCGCCCATCACCAGGCCCACCGTGCGCCCAAAATCGCCGAAGATGGCGTGCAGCAAGGCAAAGCCGCTGGCGTTGAAGGACCAGTGGGCGGCATAGGTGTTGAAGCCCCGCAGCAAGGCGGGGCCGGCATCCAGGAAGGGCAGCAAAGACAGCAGGCCCACAAAGGTCAAGAGACCGAAGAGCCAGGGAGAACGCCGCCAAAGCGACGGCAGAACGGCGCCGGGCATGAGCTTGAACAAGGCGCCCAGACCGGCCCAGCCGATGCCGGATCGCTGGCGGTCCCAGGCCAGGATGGCGGCCACCAGGCAGAGCACCGACACGGCCTCGAGGTGGCCGCTGCCGGCGGACTCCACCACCCCCAGCGGCATCAAGGCATAGAGCCAGGCGCCATTCAGGCTGCGTTTGCGCCCCAACAGCACCCGCCCCAGCAGCAGCGCCGTCAGCGCGTCGCAGAGGCCCATGAAGAGCTTGATGGAGAGCGGCCCGTAGTGCAGCGAACCCAGGGCGGCGAAGAGCAGCAGCGCCAGGGGGGGGTAGATGCTGCTGATCTCGGGGTGGTTGACCCGTTGCAGGATGGGATCGGCCGCAAAGGCCGCCCACTGGGGATGGGCCGGCGCATGGAGGTAGGGGTTGCCGCCCTCCCAGACCACGCGCCCCTCCCAAAGGTAGCGGAAGAGATCATCGGACAGGCTGACCGGGGCCGCCACCAGCACCAGGCGCAGGGTCAGCCCCGCCACAAAGAGCGCAGGCAGGCCCCAGCGCGGCCGGGGCAGGGCCAACACCCCCAGGCCCCAGACCAGCAGGATACCGACCGCCGGCAGGCGCCGCCGCGCGCAGATCACCCAGCGCCACAAGGGCGCAGGCACAGAAGAGGGAGAGGAGGAGGGCCAGCACCGACCCCGCCTATCACGGCGGGCCGCGCTGCCCGTTTCCGGCTAGGCTGCAGCGGTGAGCCCGGAGCCCCCAGACCCCGATGCACCCCGCGCCCCGCGCACCGGAATGGCGGCGGGCTGCGCTACCGCGTGATGCTGGTGCGCCTGCCGCCGGGGGGCGGCGCGGCGGTGCAGAAGGCGCTGCCCGGAGGTCGTCCGGTCGATCGGCGCGAGCTGCCGATGATCACCCGGATCACCAGCGATCATGCCTCGGCCACCGAGACCGCCGACCGGCTGCGCGCCACCGGCGCCGTGGTGCTGGTCACCGAAGAGCCCGCCGAGGACCGCAGCAGCGCCTTTTGCGGGGATCACCCCCACCGCATGGCCCCTACCACCTGTCTGCGTTGCGGCACCCCCATCTGCGATCGCTGCCTGCTGGACGCCCAGGGCGAGGAGATCTGCGCCCGCTGCGCCCGCAAGGGCCACAGCCGCGTCCGCAACACCCGCCTGCGCCAACTCTTCGTGATCTTCCTGTTCGCGGTCTTCGTCTACGAGGTGGTGGCTTGGGTTGCGGCCGACGAGGCGCGGGTCGATCCCGGCAGCACCGTGCGCGCGGTCATCATCCAGCTGGTGGAGCCCGGCGGCCTGGACGCCCCGATCATCCGCCGCCTCAACCAGCACGACAGCGGCGTGGCCGCCGGCACCAGCCTGCTGGATATCGGCCCCTGGTATAGCCGGGAACGCGCGCGGTACGGCGGTCCAGAACAGTGGATGAAAGTCGAGCTTCGCGGCCCCTGGCAGGTCGATGTGCGGCCCCCGCCCCTGGATGACCCCAAGATCCCCGCCTGGCGTCTGCTCTACAACGCCTGGCAATGGCCCCGCTACTTCCACGCCATCGCGGCGGATTATGGCATCGACGCAGGGGACTTTGGCGTGCGCGCCTATGTCATCTATGGGGGCAAGGGCGATATGGCTGCAGACTCGCGGGGCAGCGAGAAGGGCCGCATCGCCGTGTCCTGGATCCCCCTCGACGAGCAGAACCCCGGCTATGCCGCGCTGACGGTGGCCCACGAGATGGGCCACGCCCTGGGCGCCTTCGACCGCTACAGCCCCGACAGCTACCAGGCCCTGCACCCCGAAGGCTATGTCGAACCCTTCGCCCAGCCCCTCTATCCCCAGCGTTTCGCCGAGCTGATGGCGGTGGACATCCCCACGTCTCTGCGCAGCGAGCGCGAGGTCACGTCCATGGACGAGGTGCGCATCGGCCATCGCACGGCGGCGGAGATGGGTTGGATCGCCCGAGAGCAAGCCGACCTGTTCTACAGCCCACCCACCCAGGGCCCCCTCGACCGCCTGCCCTCGCGCGAGGTCGGCGAGATTGTGCCAGCACGGCCCAATCACGAGCAACCCATCGAAGGCGGGTCCGACCTGGACCCGGTCGAGGTGCTGCCCCTGCTGCCAGAGCCCGAAGCCCCAGCCTCCCCGGAGGCCCCATGAGGCCGCCCACCGCGCTGAGCATCGCCGGCTCCGACCCCAGCGGGGGCGCCGGCATCCAGGCCGATCTCAAGACCTTCATGGACCACCGGGTCTTTGGCATGGCCGTGCTGGCCGCGCTGACCGCCCAGAGCACCCAGGGGGTCACCGGCCTGATGGCCGTGCCGCCCGCCTTCATCCAGCAGCAGATCGCCACCTTGCGGGCCGACATCGAAGCCGACGCCATCAAGATCGGCATGTTGGGGGATGCCGCCACCATCGACGCCGTGGCCGCCGCCCTGTCGGACTACCGCGGCCCGGTGATCTTGGACCCCGTGATGGTGTCCACCTCGGGCCACGCCTTGCTGCAGCCCGATGCAGAGACGCGGCTGGTCGAGCGGCTGCTGCCCCGCGCGGCCCTGATCACCCCCAACCGCGCCGAGGCCGCCCGGCTGGGCCTGCTGGAGGATCCCGCCGGCTGGGTGCGCCGACACGGCTGTCCCACCCTGGTCAAGGGCGGGCACTCCGGCCAGGACCCCGTCGAGGACTGCCTCTACCTGCCCGATGGCAGCCTGCACCGCATCCGCCACCCTCGGGTGCACACCGCCAATAGCCATGGCACGGGCTGCACCCTGTCCAGCGCCATCGCCGCCCGCCTGGCCCGCGGAGAGGGGCTGGTCGCCGCCACCACCGGCGGGGTGCTCTATGTGCACGACCTGCTGATGGGCGCCGCACAGGCCGGGCTGGGCGCGGGCAGCGGCCCCTTGCTGCACGGCATCTCGCCCGCCCGCCGCTGAAGCTCAGCCTGGAGACAGGGCCGGACGCCCCAGGGCCGCCAGCGCCGCCAGGGCGGCGTCCTGGTCGGGGTAGCGGGTGGCCTGCAGCCGCGGGTGCTTCAAGACCAGCGTGGGGCTGGTGCTCAGCACATAGTGCACATGACCCGTGGCCCCATCCCGCATCAGGCAGTGACAAGGCGCTTTTTCGTGCGGACCTGGGGCGTGCCGCCAGGCGTCGCGACTGCGGTCGGCCGACAGGCGCAGCTCGCCGTCTGGATCGATGAGGAAAAGCGCTGCTGGCCCATTCTCGGCCAGGTCACGATCCCAGGCGTCGCAGAAGGACAGGCGCGGAGACCAGGCATCGGCGCTCATGGGCGGCTCCGGAGGGGGCGCTCCAGGGGGCCGGTCCAGGCGGCCATTCCACCCTCCAGGTAGCTGGCTTGCACCCCCTGTCCGCGCAAGAAGACGGCCATCTCGGCCGCCCGGGCCCCGCCCGGATCCACCACCAGCAGCGGCTGGCTGGCGTCCACCCGGCCCAGGGCCGCGATCTGCACATCCCGGTAGGGGATGTGGATCGCGCCGGGCAGGTGGCCCCGGTTGAACTGGTCGGCCTCGCGAATATCGAGCACCTGCGAGAAGGGCAGCTCTCCGCAGATCACCCGCCAGGCCTCGACCCCCAGGGGTGCGCTGAAGCTGCGGTGCGCGGTCATGTGCGGCCCTCGGCGGCGAGCAGGAAGAGGCAGAGCCCCACCAGCAGGAGCAGCATCAGCAGGCTGGCGGCGATCACGAGGTCCATGGGCACCCCCCGAAGGCATTATCGTCTCTGGGACCCGGCGCCCCGCTGAAGATCGCGGCGGCCTGCCTCGTCCCCACCTGAGACCCCGCCGCGGCAGCGGCATCCCCTCCGGCTCTTGGAGCCCCCATTGCCCCTGCTTGCCCCCCTGCTCGCCCCCTTGCTCGCCCCCCTGCTCAGCCTGGCGGCCCAGGCCGGCGCCCCGGACCTCGCCGCCTACCAGGCCGCGCTGGACGCCTATGTCGATGCCCGATCCACCGTGGACTACGCGGGGCTGGAGGCCTCGAAGGCCCTGGAGCCGGTGGTGGCCTCCTTTGCCACCGCGACCGAGCCCACCGCGGCCGCCGACAAGGCCGCCTTCTGGATCAACGCCTACAACGCGCTGACCCTGGACCTGATCTCCGACAGCTGGCCCCTGGGCAGCATCCGCGACCTGGATGGCGGAGATCCGTGGAACAAGCGCAAGTTCACCGTGGCGGGCCGCCAGGTCACCCTCAACGACATCGAACACAAGATCCTGCGGCCCATGGGCGACGCCCGGGTGCACGCGGCGGTCAACTGCGCCAGCCGGGGCTGCCCGCCGCTGCCCACCCGGGCCTTTACCGGCGCCGGCCTGGAGGCCCAGCTCGACGCCGCCAGCCGGACCTGGGCCGCCACCAATGGCGCGGTGGTGGACCGCGCCGGCAAGCAGGTCCAGCTGTCGATGATCTTCGACTGGTATGGGGAAGACTTCCTGGGACGCGCGGATCAGCCCGTGCCCGGGCTCAAGGGCAAGCAGGCGGCGGCCATCGACTTCCTGGCCGACCACGCCAGCGCCGACCTCGCCCACTTCCTGCGCAGCGGCGATTATTCCGTGTCCTGGGCCCCCTATGACTGGAGGGTCAACCAGCGCTGAGGCGGGAGCGCCCGAAATAAGTGCGCGCCTCCGAAATGTAAAGAAAGGTCTGGGCAGACAATTCCCTGACGCAGCCGCTACGATGTCTCCTCGGTCGGCCCCGCTGGAGTCCCTCATGCGCGCTCAAGTCCTCCTCCTCTCCCTGCTGTCCATGGCCTGCCGCGTCGGCGAGGATGGCAGCAAGGGCAACACCCAGGGCGACACCGGCTATCTGTCCACGGTGGACGCCGACGGCGACGGCATCACCGCCGATGAGGACTGCGACGACACCGACGCGTCGGTGAACCCCGGCGCCGCCGAGATCTGCGATGGCATCGACAACGACTGCGATGGCGAGGTGGACGAGAACGTCACCAGCACCTGGTATGTGGACTACGACAACGATGGATTCGGGGATGCTGGCAGCCCTGTCGATGCCTGCGAGCCCCCCGAAGGCACCGTCGCCAATGACAACGACTGCGACGACCTGAACGACCGGGTCTACCCCGGCGCCCGCGAGATCTGCGACGGCATCGACAACGATTGCAATGGCATCGTGGACGATGGCGGGGTCTACACCTGGTATGCCGACGCCGACGGCGACGGCTTCGGCGATCCCGACAGCGCCATCGAAGACTGCGCCGAGCCCGCCGGCTATGTGCAGACCGCCGATGACTGCGACGACAGCGACGCCGAGATCCGCCCGGACGCCGAAGAGCAGTGCAATGGCCTGGACGACGACTGCAACGGCCTGGTGGACGACGGCGCCCTGGACGCCTTGGATTGGTACCTGGACGCCGACGGGGATGGCTTTGGGGACGAGGACAGCCGCACGACGGATTGCGCGGCCCCCGCCGATCACGTCGAAGATGCGGGCGACTGCGACGACACCAGTGTGGACATCAACCCCGACGCCGCCGAGGTCTGCGACGGCCTGGACAACGACTGTGACGGCCTGGTGGACGACGACGACAGCAGCGTCGATCTCAGCCTGGGAGGCACCTTCTACGCCGACGCAGACAGCGACGGCTACGGCGACGCCTCCTCCCCCATCACCGCCTGCGCCCAACCCTCGGGCACGGTGGTCAACGACCTGGACTGCAACGACAGCCGGCCGCGCATCAACCCGGCCGCCAACGAAGTCTGCGACGGCTTCGACAACAACTGCGACGGCCTCACCGACGACGCCGACCCCTCCCTGGACGCCAGCAGCACCTCCACCTGGTACCTGGACCTGGACGGTGACGGTGCCGCCGGCCCCTCCACAACCCAGGCCTGCAGCCAGCCCGCGGGTGCCGACACGGCCGCCACCGACTGCGACGACGCCGACGCGGCGGTGAACCCCAGCGCGTCAGAGGTCTGCGACGGCATCGACAACGACTGCGACAGCCTGATCGACGACGACGACAGCAGCCTGGACGCCAGCACCACCAGCACCTTCTATGCCGACGCCGACGCCGACGGCTTTGGCGGACCGCTGAGCACCCAGGCCTGTAGCCAGCCCTCTGGCCATGTCGCCACCAGCACCGACTGCAACGACGCCGTCGCCGCCATCAACCCCGCCGCCTCGGAAGTCTGCGACAGCATCGACAACGACTGCGACAGCTTGATTGACGACGCTGACGGGTCCTTGGACCAGAGCACGGGCAACACCTACTATCTCGACGGCGACAGCGACGGCTATGGCGGCAGCAACCCGGTGCAGGCCTGTGTGCAGCCCAGCGGCGCCGTGGCCACCAGCACCGACTGCAACGACAGCGTCGCCGCCATCAACCCCGGCGCGAGAGAGGTCTGCGACAGCATCGACAACGACTGCGACGGCCTCATCGATGACGCTGACAGCAGCACCGATCTGAGCACCGGCCGCAGCTTCTACATCGACGGCGACAACGACGGCTATGGCGGCAGCACCACCGTGCAGGCCTGCGCCCAACCCAGCGGCGCCGTGACCACCAGCACCGACTGCAACGACAGCGTCGCCGCCATCAACCCCGGCGCCTCCGAAGTCTGCGACAGCATCGACAACGACTGCGACGGCCTCATCGATGACGCCGACAGCAGCCTGGATGCCAGCACCGGCAGCCTCTACTACCGCGACGCAGACAGCGACGGCTACGGCGGCACATCCAGCACCCGCGCCTGCAGCCTGCCCTCGGGCCATGTCACCACCAGCACCGACTGCAACGACGCCGCCGCCGCCATCAACCCCGGCGCCACCGAGATCTGCAACGGCATCGACGACGACTGCGACAGCCTCATCGACGACGCCGACAGCAGCCTGGATGCCAGCACCGGCAGCCTCTACTACCGCGACGCAGACAGCGACGGCTATGGCGGCACATCCAGCACCCGCGCCCGCAGCCTGCCCTCGGGCCATGTCACCACCAGCACCGACTGCAACGACGCCGCCGCCGCCGTCAACCCCGGCGCCACCGAGATCTGCAACGGCATCGACGACGACTGCGACAGCCTCATCGACGACGCCGACAGCAGCCTGGACCTGGGCAGCGCCGACACCTGGTATGCCGACAGCGACCTGGACGGCTACGGCGACGCCAGCCGCAGCACCCGCGCCTGCGACGGTTTCCAGGCGGCCACCGACGACGACAGCGACTGCGACGACGGCGACATCGACGTGAACCCCGCCGCCGCCGAGGACTGCAACGGCTATGACGACGACTGCGACGGCGTGGCCGACAGCACCGCCGTCTGCCCCTGCGACGTCGAATACTACAACGGCGACACCGAGAACCCCTATATGTTCTGCCAGAGCCTGGAGAACTGGCGCAACGCTCGCACCGAATGCAACAGCTATGGCTATGAGCTGGCCACCATCAACGACGCCGCCGAAGACAGCTGGATAAACGCGGTGGCCGACAGCTACTCGCTCCAGAAGTGGTGGTTCGGCCTGAACGACCGCGCGGTCGAAGGCACCTTTGTCTGGGCCAGCGGCCAGACCTCGACCTACCGCAACTGGCACGCGGGCGAGCCCAATGACTCCGGCGCCAACGAGGACTGCGCGCAGCTCAACCGCTTCACCGACAACTCGTGGAATGACGAGCCCTGCAGCTACAGCTTCCGCTATATCTGCGAAGCCAACTGAAGACGTGTGAGCGCCGACGAGACGGTTGATTTCGACGATATCACCGCCGCCGCCTCGCGCATTGGCGGCCGGGTCCATCACACCCCTGTCTTCACCAGCCGAAGCCTGGACGCCGCCAGCGGCAACCAGCTCTTCTTCAAGGCCGAGAACCTGCAGCGCTGCGGCGCCTTCAAGGCGCGGGGGGCCTGCAACGCCATCGCCCGCCTGCCGGCAGAGGCCGCGTCACGGGGCGTGATCACCGACAGCAGCGGCAACCACGGGCAGGCGCTGGCCTGGGGCCGCCGCCCAAGCCGGCCTGGCGTGCCGGGTGGTGATGCCGGCAGACGCCCCCGCGGTCAAGCAGGCCGCCGTGGCGGCCTATGGGGCCCAGATTCACCTGTGTACGCCCACCCTCGCGGGACGTGCGGAGGCCGTGGCCCGCCTGCGCGCCCAGATGGGGGCCTGCTACATCCCCCCCTTCAACCACCCCGACATCATCGCCGGCCAAGGCACCGTGGCCCTGGAGCTGCTGCAGGCCCACCCCGACCTGGACGCCCTGGTGCTGCCTGTCGGCGGTGGTGGGCTGACATGGGCTGCGCCATCGCCGGCCAGAATGCGGCCGGGGCCGCGCGCCCGCGGCAGAGCCTACCGGCGCCAACGACGCCGCCCGCAGCAAGCAGGCGGCCGGCCGGCACCTGCCCCCGGATCGCGAGCACCGCAGCGTGGCCGGCGGGCTGGGCCAGGGCCGCGCCTGACCGGCCCAGCCTGCGCGATCGGGTGGAGGCCGTGCTGGAGGTCGAAGACAGCTGCCATGCGCCTGCTGGCCAGCCGCATGAAGCTGGTGGTGGAGCCCAGCGGCGCCATCGGCCTGGCCGCGGTGCTGTCGGGGCGCCTGCCCCTGCGCGGCGCCCGTATCGGCGTGGTGCTCAGCGGCGGCAATGTGGACCTCGCGCAGCTCGGCGCAGACGCCCCCTGATCGGCGGGCTCAGAGCCCCCGACCGAAGGCCACCAGCTCGTCTTCGATGTCGAGGATGGCCGAGCTGCGACCCCAGTCCCCGTTGGTCACCAAGACAAAGCCCAGCTCGCCGCTGGGGTTCATGAAGAGGTCGCTGGCCACACCCAGCTCGGCGCCGCTGTGGCCGATCCAGGGCTGGGGGTCGCCCAGGTCCTCGGTATACCAACCCAAGCCCTGGTCATCGGCCAGGCGGGATAGGCCGGCGCCATCATCTCGTAGAGGTCTGCGGGCTCCAACAGCCGCGTGCCATAGAGGCTGCCGCCCCGCGCCGCCGTGGCCAGGAAGCAGGCCATGTCGTGGGCGCTGCTGCGCAGGCCGCCATTGGGGTAGTCGGCGAAGGTGGTGTGGCCCTGGGGCGCCCATGCCCCCCCCTCCCAGAGGGTGGGTTCGGCCAGCGCGTCCAGGTCGAAGTCCGAGACCCGCCAGCCGCTGTGGGCCATGCCGAGGGGGCCGAAGATGTGCTGCTGCGTCCAGTCGGCAAAATCCTCGCCCGTCGCGTCTTCGACCAGGCTGCCCAACAAGGAGTAGCCCATATTGCTGTAGACATTGCGGGCCTCGGGGCCGGCCGCCACAAAGTTGCGCCGGGCGCTGTAGTCGGCGCCCCCGGGTTCGAAATAGCGCCGGTTGACCTGGGCCAGGCTGAGCGTTGGGTCTTCATTGACGTCGTAGTAGCCATCCATGGCGGCGTAGTTGTCGGCCACCCCACCCACATGGGCCATCAGGGCGCGGGGCCGGATGGCCGCGCCATCGGGGTGCCGGGCGGTGAAGGAGAGCTGGGCGTCGATGGCCTGGTCGAGGTCCACCGCGCCCTCTGCCGCCAGCATCATGACGCTGGTGGCGGTGACCAGCTTGGACACCGAGGCCCACACGAAGGGGGTGTCGGTCGTGACGGCGTGGGCGCTGCCACCAGCCTTGTGTCCATAGGCGCCACACCACACCACATCGCCGCCCTTGACGATGCAGGCAGAGAGGCCGGGCAGGTGGCCCTCGGTTGGCGTAGATGCGGTGGTCGAGGTCGGGTTGCCGGGCCAGGCCGCCGTAGCCGCCTCGCAGGCGGTCTCACCCGGGGCGGCCCGGTCGTCGGGATCGCCGGCGAGGGGGGTGGGCGAGAGGGGGGCCGCGGACCCCGCGCAGGCGCCCAGGACGCAGAGGGACAAGGGCAGCAGGATGGCCAGGTCGGGCGGAACGACAATCTGTGGGGACTCGGGGCGCTGACGACCCCGCCCCGCCTTTCTTCAACCCGACGACCGACAAAGGCTCAGCGGCCCATCAGACTCGTGTTTCGCACTCTCCAGCAAAGCCTTGGGATGAGAGCGCTGCGGTCGGCCGGCGAAAGAGGTAGCGCCCCAAGCCAGTGGAAACGGTAGACAGCGACAGGCGGATCCGTGATGAGGGGATTGCAACGTCAACCCACCCCGGAGGCGCCCAGTGCTGTGCATCTGCGGTAGCCGGTCTGATCGCCCTGATCGAGGTGTTCCGCCCAGCTTTTACCCGTCCGTCCTTCGAGAAGTGCCGGCAGCTGCGGTTTGGCTGGTTCCCGACCCAGGGCGGCGGACGGTCACGGCGCCATCAGGCTTGGCCAGGGTGGGCGAGGGCACGATGCAGTGGCACCGCTTTCTTCGACGGCGCGGTGGTCTGCCGATGAACTCGGCCGACTCGCTGCAGCAGATCCTGCGCACTCGTAGCGGTGCGAGCTGGTGGTCGCCCTCTCGACGATACGTTGGCGCCGAAGAAAGGCCGCGGGTGGGCATTTGCAACCACACGTGACGCGGTGCGTTCGTCCCGCGGCACAGGCCTTCGCTTCGGCACTGCCCGTGTCCTGTGTGTGGTCGTGCAGCCTTCGTTCAGCCACCGGCCGGCACTCCGGTGCCTTCCGGCTGTGGCTGGAGCAAGAAGACGGCTGGTAGCCGACGGCGTGGCTCACTCAAGAAGCCATCCATCTCACCGAACTGGCCTGCGAGTTGGTCCAACTTGTCGCCTCCTGGGTCGGAGCGCGACGGATCAGGTGCTCGGCGACAGCGCCTACTCGCTGCGCCGAAGTCGGGTAGAACCTGCCCTGTAACTCGGTGCTGGTCGGTGCAATGTGGCACGACGCAGCCCTTACGACGCTGCCGGATCCGCGCCTGCAGCCGATCGCCCCCGTCTCCGGGGGCCGCGTTTCCACGCCCGCCCAGATGGCTCAGGGACGAGGGCATCCTGTGGAGGCCCAGACGGTCCGTATCTACGGCTGCGACCGTCGAGTGTTGAAGACGGTCCTTGCGCATGGTGCCACCGCGTCGCCACGCCTTTGCCGCTCCGGGTGGTCATTGTCCGCAGGACGACGGGCGAAATCGCCTGTCGAGTCTACTTCTCCAGCGACGCCACCATGAGCCCTGAGATCCCGTAGGCTCCGCCGCTCTCCGGTGGCCCATCGAGGTCACCTTCCGCGACCTCAGCAGCACTCGAGCCGCCGACCCTTCGAAACCGGAAGCGGGCTGCCGTCGGCGTGCACCCGCCCCTGGTGGGCCTCCTCTTCTCCATCACCGTCCTCTGGTACGACGTGCTGGCCACCGGGTCCGCCTCGACTGGGCCCCGCCGCTCCCCTGGTACCGCCAGCGCCGAAGCCCCTCTTCCAGGAGGTCCTCGCGACGGCCAGGGCGAGCGGCAGCTGCATCGGTATTTGTTGATCCATCGTGCTGGTGCACTTCGGCAACAAATCCGGAGGGTCCCCGCCTGCGGCTGACAGAGCACCCCCGCCCACGGCATCCTCGTCACGATGCGCAGGGTGATGGAGAGTCGAAGACTCCGAAACACGAGTCAGAGGAGCTGCTGGTGAAGCCGCCGGGCGTGGCCGGACCAGCGCCGGGGATTCAGGGCCGAGAGCAACCCGAGGAGCACCATTGCGGCCCGCTCGGCAGGCGGCACCACCATGCGACCTTGCATTGGATCGCCCCCCCGCACCCGCAGCAGCCGCCGGCCGATCTGCCGGTAGAGCCGGCTGGCCACCAGGATCGCGATCCGGGGCCGCCAGGGGATGAACCCCGCCCCGTCCAGTCCCTGAGAATAAAGTCGCTCAGCCCGTTCCAAGAGAGTCTTCACCGAGGCCACCACCGCCGCACGGGGGGCCTCGCCCGCGATCAGGGCCGCCTGGCTGCTGCCCTGGGCCACCAGCAGGTCCTCGGGCACATAGACCCGATCCCGCCCCAGATCCTCCAACACATCGCGGCAGATGTTGGTGAGCTGCATGGCCTCGCCCAGCGCCTTGGCGGGGGCCTGGGACCGGGGGTCGGTCACGCCCATGACCCCACACATCATCAGGCCCACGGTGCCGGCCACCTGGTAACAATAGCGGTCCAAGGCCGCGCTGTCGGGCAGGCGCACCGTCTCGAGATCGGACAGCACGCCGGCCATCAGGTCGCGGGCCACGCCCAAGGGGATGCCGGTGCGCCGGGCCACCTCCAGAAAGCCGGCCACCACGGGCCGGGCGGGGGCGCGGCCCTCCAGCTCCCGCGCCACGGCGGCCAGATCCCGGTGCGCCGTCTGCACATCGGGCGCCTCGTCCGCGAGGTCATCCACCAGCCGGCAGAAGGTGTAGACCACCGCCGCGTCGTCCCGCTGGCTGGCGGGCAGGAAGACCGCGGCCAGCCGGAAGCTGCGGGCGTGGCGGGCCAGCGCCGCGCGGCTGTGGGCCCGCAGATCGGCCTGCGCCGCGTGAGCATCGGCCATGGGTGCGTTCACGCGCCCATCCGGTGGCGAATGGGCCGCAAGGCGACGGCGCACAGCTCTCCCGCCACCCGGAGCAGATCCGGGGCACAGGCCAGGGCCGTGTCGCCCACCACCCGGCGCTCACAGTCGCGGATCTGGTTGAGCACTGCAGCCAAGGCGCCGCTCTCCTCGAAGCGTCGGGCGGCCTCGGCCACCGCTGCGTCGCTGGTCTGGTCGCGGTCGGCCGCCAGCAGGCCCACCAGCCAGGCGCGGTCCTCGGGCCAGCGCTCCAGGTGGGCCACCACCAGGGCGCTCACCTTGCCCTCCTTCAGATCCGAGCCGCGCTCTCCGCGGCCCTTGTCGCCAAAGAGGTCCACCACGTCGTCCTGCAGCTGGTAGAGCAGGCCCAGCTCGGCGAAGGGGCGGGACACGGCGGCGGCGGCGTCGCGATCCAGCCCCGCCACCAGGGCGGCCCCCTCCACCGGCAGGCCAAAGAGGGCCCCGGTCTTGCCCCGGGCGCAGCGCTCCCAGGCCACCCGGCTGAGGTGGCCCGCGGCCAGCAGATCCATCTCTTCGGCCTGACCGCGCACGATGCGCACCGCGCTGGCCGCCAGGGCGACGGAGAGGCCCGCCCGGATCTCGGCGGACAAGGGCGACTCGTCCACCGCCAGGAAGGGCAACATCAGCATGAGGTCGCCGGCGTTGATGGCCTGGGGCACGCCATGGCGCACCCAGGTAGTGGGGTGTCCCCGGCGTACCCGGTCGCCGTCCTGGATATCGTCGTGTATCAGCGTGGCGTTGTGCAGCAGCTCCACTGCAGCCGCCCAGGGCACGGCGGACAGAATATCGCCTCGCAGCGCGCTCACGGTGGCCAAGGCAAGCCGCGCCCGCAGGCGCCGACCGCCGGTTGCGAGGTGCTCCTGGGCCATCACGCCGGCGCGTTCCAGGCGGTCCCCCGACGAGAGGCGCCGCATCAGCTGCTCGGTGGCTCCGAGGGCCATCTCCAGCCCCTCATCCGCCAGCAGGCTGGGCTGGCGCTCGGCGCGATGGATGTGCAGGGCAACGGTCTGGGCGGTCATATCGACTCCTTCGGTCGGGAGGTGGGACAGCGGGGCGGTCATGCGCCCACCACGGCCCGAATCAGGCTGGCGCCCTGGCGGGCCCCCATGCCCATCAGGGTCCAGCGGGTGCGGGCGTCCACGCGGGCGAAGAGGTCCGCCATCGTGCGGGCGGTGTCGGAGGGGCTGTCGGTGGCGGACAGAAAGCCCGTCCAGCGGTCCTGGGGCAGATCGAAGAAGCCATCGAAGAAGCGGCCGGTGGCGTCGCGGTCCAGCCCGCAGAGCACGTCCATGCCGAATCGGTAGAGCTCCCAGCTGCGCTGGCGATCGGGGGTCCAAATGCTACGCCAGGCCGAGGCCGCCGCGGCGTCCAGGTCTGCCCCGGACAGGCCTCGGGCCAGGGCGTCGGCGAGCACGGGGGCCAAGGCCAGGGTCCGGGCCAGCTGGTAGCCCGAGGCGGGGTGCACCAGGCCCGCGGCAGCCCCAAAGCCCACCGTGCGCTGGTCCAGGCGCGGCAGGGGCCCGCCCATCGCGATCGTGCAGAACTCCTCTTCCAGCACGGCCACCCGCTGGATGCCCAGCCGCTCCAGGCGGCGGTCCAGCCGGCGGGCCAGCTCCCAGTGCGAGACCGGCGGCCGGCGCACCAGCACCGTCTCTTCCACGAAGAGCAGATCCCAGCCCAGGGGCAAGGCATATAGGAAGGAGGGCGTCCCGTCTTCGTCGTCCACCCCCGCGCCGCCGGCCGAGGTGGACCAGTCCATCAGCACCATCTCGCCGCAGCGCCAGGGGTGGCCGGTCACGCGGATCAGCTGGCCATAGGCGGTCTGGTAGCCCGGGGCGGCGCCAGCCTGACGCTGCAACAACCGACTGCCCGACCCGGTGGCGTCCACCACCAGGCGCGCCCGGCGCTCGCACCCATCCGACAGGGTGATCGTCGCGCCGCTGCGGTCGTGCGTCACCGCGGCAGCGGTGGCCCGCTCCACCCCCACGCCCGCCTCCGCGCAGGCCGCCCGCAGCTTCTGCTGCAGGCGGGGGGTCTGGACGCGGGCGTAGCGCCGGTCCAGGATCTGCTCCTTGCGCCGCGGCGTGAAGACCGAAGGCGCCGCCCAGGAGGCCTCGATACACCCCTCGGCCGGCGTGCCCACCAGCTCATCGGACCAGCTCCCGAAGTTCTGGGTCCAGCGGGCCTCCGGCGTCGGGGCGACCAGCTGGACCGTCAGCCCGCGCAGGGCCGACTGGGCGGCCAAGGCGAGCGCGGCAGGCCCCGAGCCAAGAATCAGCAGGTCCAGGGGGGTGTTCATCGGGGACTCCGGGAGAGGTCAACTGTCTACAGAACCACTCGAACTGCTTGCAAAGCATATACAGCCGTGTGAGGTAGCGTGCAAGATGTTTGAACATCCTTTGCCCACCCCGATCCCCCCAAGACCATGATTGGCATCTCCGACCCAGCCCAGACCATCGACCCGACGCTCGCCCAGCGTCCGGGCGCCTTCTTCTGGTGGTATCTGGACCTGGTGGATGCCCAAGGCGACGGGCTGGTGCTGATCTGGTCCTTGAACCTGCCCTTCTTGCCCGATGTCTCCTATGCCGTGAGGGCCGGCGGCCTGCCTCTGCCCGCTGCCCACCCCAGCCTGAACCTGGTGGTGCACCGTGATGGAAAGCCGGCTTTCTACCTGCTACAACAGGGGAATGCGGAGGATTGGGCCTGGGATCCCGCGGCCGAGTCCTGGCGCCTGGGCGACAGCCGGCTTCGCTTCGCGCGGGCGGCCGATGGTCGGGCCCGGCTGCAGGCCGAGCTGGACCTGCCCATTCCCCACAGCGCGCACCGCCTGACCGGGACGATCGATGTGCAGGGCCATCTGCGCCAGGCCGGCGACAGCCTGGACCTGGGATCCGAGCACCGCTGGTGCCCCCTGGTGGTGGCCGCCCGGGGCCAGGCCAGCCTGCGCTGGGGGGACGACGGGGTGGAGCTGCGTGGCCGCGCCTACCTCGACCGCAACGCGTGCCCCCGGCCCATCACCGACCTGGGCATCGACAGCTGGAGCTGGGGCCGCCTGCCCCTGCCCGGCCGCGAGCTGATCTGGTACCGCCTGGAGGCCCAGGGCCCTGGCAAGGCGAGCCGCCACATCGTGCTGGAGGTCGATGCCGAAGGCCGCACCCGCCGCAGCGCCGACCCGACCATCCACCTGCACGGACGCCGCCGGGGCGCCTATGGGCTGCTGCACCCCCGGGGCCTGCACTTCACCGATCCAGACGGTCAGCAGGTGGATGTGCAGTTCCGCCACCGGGTAGAAGATGGTCCTTTCTACCAGCGCTTTGTCGTGCTGGCGTCGGTGGGCCCGCATCGGGTGGAGGGGGTGGCAGAAGAGCTTCGCCCCGATCGCATCGCCCTGCCCCTGCTGCGCCCGCTGATCGAGATGCGGGTGCACAAGGTCGCGGGCCCGAATTCCATGTGGCTGCCCCTGTTTTCGGGCAGCCGGCAGCATCGCCCGGCCCGCCTGATGGCCCCGCTGTCCGGACCCCGAGAGGCCCGCTGATGCACCCCGCCCTGCCCTGGCTGCTGCTGGCCGCGCCCGCCGCGCTGCCCCTGCTCTTCACCGCCATCAACGCCCTGACGTGGCCCCGGGGCCGCCCCGGACTGCAACCCGAGGCCGGTCTGCGGCTGAGCGTGCTGGTGCCGGCCCGCAACGAGGCGAAAAATATCGAGGCCTGTGTGCGGGCCATCTTCGCCAGCGACGCCCCCCTGCTGGAGCTGCTGGTCTTTGATGACGGGTCCACCGACGCCACCCCGCAGATCCTCGCCCGCTTGCAGGGCGAGTACCCGCTGCTGCGGGTGATCCAGGGCGACGGCCTGCCGGCGGGCTGGGTGGGCAAGCCCCACGCCTGTCACCGCCTCAGCCAGGAGGCCCGCGGCGACCTGCTGCTGCACCTGGACGCCGACGTGGTGCTGGCACCCGACGGCCTCTCTCGACTGCTGGACCTCGCGGCCCGTCCCGTCGGCGGGCGCCGCCCCGACCTGGTGACCGCCGTCCCCCGGCAGGTCATGGGCAGCGCCGCAGAGCGCCTGATGATGCCGATGCTGCACCTGACCTATAGCAGCTGGCTGCCGCTGATCCTGATCCCCCGGGTGGCCGATGGCCGGGTGCTGGCCGCCAATGGCCAAGTGCTGCTGGTGCGCCACGCCGCCCTTCAGGCCGCGGGGGGCTGGGCCGCCGTGCGCCACGAGATCGTGGACGACATGGCCATGTGCCGGCGGGTGAAGGAGCAGGGCGGTTGCGTGCTCTTTGCCGATGGCCATCGCATCGCGGCCTGTCGCATGTACGACTCGGGGCCCGCCTTGTGGAAGGGCTTCTCCAAGAACCTCTACGAGGGCATCGGCGGCAGCCTCACGGGGCTGCTGGGCGTGCTGCTGCTCTACGGGCTCAGCTTCGTGCTGCCCTTCCTGGCCCTGCCCCTGGCCGCGGCCCTGCAGGCGCCCACCTGGGCCGCCGCCGCAACCGCAGGCATCGCCCTGAACCTGCTCACCCGCACGATCCTCGCCTTGCGCCACGCCCACGCACCCTGGGCCGTGCTGCTGCACCCCGTCGCGGTGCTGGGCCTGCTGGGCATCGCCGTGAATTCCCGCCGCTGGAGCCAGCAGGGCCGCATCGAGTGGGCGGGTCGCACCTATGCGGCGCGGGCCCAACGGAGCGCCCCATGACAGCCCCGGCCGCACCGGTGCGCGCCCTCTCAGAACTCCGCCAGGATGAGGGCATGGTGGGCATTCCCAACCGAAAGGGCTGGGCCTTTGCCCTGGGCGCCGCCTATGCCCGGCGGCGCTTCGCCCGGGACCTGGACGGCTTCTTCGTGGCCGGTCTGGACGTGGCCCGGGCCCACTGTGCAACGGGTCCGGTGATCCTCGCCCCCACCCACAGCAGCTGGTGGGATCCGCTGGCCCTGCTGATCCTGGACGCGGCCCTGGCCACCGATGGCCGGGCCCTGATGGACGCGACCAACCTGCGCCGCCTGCCCTTTTTCGGCGCGGTGGGCGCCTTGCCCCTGCACCGGGGCGGATCGCCCGGGGCCCTGCGCCGCGACCTGGCCCGCGCGGTGGCCCACCTGGACGGGCCGGGCAAGACCCTCTGGATCTTCCCCCAGGGGCGGCAGCGGCCCACCGCCTTGCGCCCGCTGGGCATCGAGCCGGGCCTGCGCCTGCTGGCCCGCCAGTCGGGGGCGACGGTGCTGCCGGTGGCCCTGACCTATGGCTTCCGCGAGGCCGAGCGCCCCAGCGCCGTGGCCCGCTTCTCGACCCCGCTGCCGCCCCGGGATCCGGCCCTGCTGGAGGCCGTCGAACAGGCTCTGATTGCCGGCCTCGACGAGGCTCACGCCCTGTTGGACCAACGCGGCCTGTGGGGGGCGCAGCTGCCCGAGGGCAGCTCCTTCGTCGCCCTGGTGCCCCCCGTGGGCCGCCCGGGAGACCAGGACCCCGGCGCCCGGCTGCTGGCCACGCTCACCCGTGGGCTCACCCGACTCACCCGCGCCCGATGAAGGCCCCCATGCACGAAGAGCCGCCCCTCCACCCTGCACCCGCCGGCGCCCGCAAGGCCATCGTCATCGGCGCGGGCCTGGGGGGCCTGTCGACGGCCATCCACCTCGCCCACGCGGGCTGGGCCGTCACTCTGCTGGAAGCGTCCGAACAGGCGGGCGGCAAGGCCGGCACCGTGACCCTGCCCGGCGGTGTCGTGGTGGACACCGGCCCCAGCGTGCTCACCCTGCCCGAGGTGCTCGATCCACTGCTGGCCAAGGCCGGCATGGCCCGGGGCAGCGATCTGCGCTTGGTCCAGCCCGAGCCCGCCTTTCGCTACCGCTTCATGGACGGGACCCGGGTGGACCTGCACCACGATCCCGGGGCCACCGTGGCGGCCATCGCTGTCGCACTGGGCAGCGATGCGGGCCGTGAGTTTGCTTCCTTCCTCGATTATTCCCGTCGCATCTGGGATGCCGCCGCACCGCGCTTTGTCTATGGGGCCGCACCGGGCTGGCGCACCGTGCTGTCTTATGGCTTGCCCGCCCTCTTCGACCTGCCCGCCATCGACCCCTTGCGGGGCATGCAGACCGCCATCCGAAAGCAGGTGAGATCGCCGCACCTGCGCATGATCCTGGGACGCTATGCCACCTACAACGGCTCGGATCTGCGGCGGGCGCCGGCCACCCTGAACTGCATCGCCCACGTCGAGCTGTCGCTCGGCGGCTATGGCATCGCCGGCGGCGTGAGCGCGCTGGTGGACGTGCTTGTGGAGGCGACCCGGCGGCTGGGCGTGGACCTGCGCCTGGGCAGCCCGGTGGCACAGGTGCTGCTGCGCAGCGATGGCCGCGTGCGCGGCGTGCGGGGCGCCGACGGCCAGGAGTACCCGGCAGAGGTGGTGGTCAACAACGCCGACGCCGCCTGGCTTCGGGACGCGCTGCCCCCGGACAGCCCCCATGGCATGGGCAGGCTTCCGGTGGGCTCGATGAGCGGCTGGAACGCGGTGATCCGAGCCCAGCACCAGGCCGATCGCCCGGCCCACGAGGTGCTCTTCTGCACCGACTACGACCAGGAGTTCGCCGACATCTTCGACCGGGATCAGCCGCCGGCCGAGCCCACCCTCTATCTCTGCGCCCAGGCCCGGGCCCACGGCCGCAAGGGCTGGCCCGACGCCGAGCCCTTGTTCATCATGGCCAACGCGCCGCCTGAGCCAACCCGCGGGCCCCGGGATCCCGCAGTGTGGACCGCCTTGGAGGACCGCGCCCTGACCCGCCTGCGCGCCGCAGCGCTCATCCAGCCCGGCGACGCCGTGCTGTGGCGCCGCAGCCCCGGCGACCTCGCCGCGCGCTTCCCCGGCAGCCGCGGCAGCCTCTATGGGGCCGCCAGCAACGACCCCTTCGCCGCCTTTCGACGGCCCCCAACCGCCTCGATCAAGCTGCCGGGCCTCTACCTCGCCAGCGGCAGCGCCCACCTGGCGGCGGCATGCCGCTGGCCATCCAGTCCGGCGCCGCCGCCGCGCGTCATCTTCCGCGACCACCCGACCGCCATGGACGTGAGCCCGTGAGCCTGCTTTTCTCCTTGCTTTTTGCGGCAACCGTGAGCGCCGCCGAGCCGCGCCCTGCCGGCCGGCCGCTACGGCATGGTGCTGGACACCGCCACCATCAGCAAGCTGCCCTTCATCGGCAAGACGCCGGGGCAGCCGGGGCTGGCTGCTGGTGGACATCAGCGGAGAAGGAGCGGAGCGCCGCCACCAGCTGCGCACCTGCGATGTCATCGTGACCGGCGCCCAGGGCCACGAGGCCCGGGTGGAGGTGCCCGCGGCCTTCATCGCCGCCATCCCCGCAACCAGCGCGACGCCCGCCTGCTCCCCACCGACGGCGGCGGCTGGTCCTACAGCATGGATATGGGCGAGGACTTCGTGGGCTATGACCCGCCCGCCACCCCGGCGGGGTGCCCAGCGAGCCGACCACCCGGCGGTCACCGACTTTGACGGCGACGGCAAGCCTGGCGCCACCATGTTGATCCGGTGCCCGTCTTTGGCGATGTGGCGATCTATGTGGCCCAGCGCGCCCACATCCGGCTGGATGGCCGGGTGGATCCCGACGGCGGGGTGCGAGGCGGGGTGACCTTCCTGGCCATGGAGCAGCGCACCCTGGCGGCCTCCCACAGCCTCTTTGCGAGCACCCCGGAGATGACGACCGATCCCAGCCGCAGCGGCTTCGTCTTGCGCCCATGCCCGCCGACACCGACTGTCGCAGCCTGCGGCAGCGCTCTGCCAGCAGGGAGCCGGCTGCGACCGCTGAGGCCCTCAGCCGCGGCGGTAGCGCAGGATCCGACCCTTGAAGGGGCTGTCCAGCACGGCGTCCATGTCGGGCTGGTGCTGCTCGTGGGCAAAGCCCAGGGCCACCATGCGCTTGCTGAAGCGGGCGTGGTGGCCACGACCCGGGTCCACCAGGATCACCGTGCAGCGCGGCTCACAGTGTGCGACAACAAAGGCGCAGACTAGGTGCACATGGCTGGCCTCGTAGAGGATGTCGCTGCCGATCACCAGGTCGAAGGTGCCCAGCACGCTGGCCCCGTCCTCCCAGGCCAGGCGCACAAAAGGGATCTCCGGGTCCTCGTTGAGGGCGGCGTTGCGGGCCAGGCTGGGCCCGCTGGCCGGGTGCAGATCGGTGGCCGAGATGTCGGCCCGCTGGTGGTTGAGCACCAGGCTGGCCAGCCCGATGCCACAGCCGATCTCGAGGATGCGCAGGCCGGTGGTGTCCAGGCCTTCGAGGTGGCGGGCCAACACCTGTCCCGCCGGCCACAGCACCCCCGCAAGGGACCAGGACGCCGACGAGATGCCCAGCTTCTCGGCCTCCTGGTTGGGGTCGGAGAACTGCTGCTTGTCCCACAGGGTGCGCAGGTGGATGTCGAATTCCGGGAATTCGAGGGTCTGGTAGCGGTAGCGCGCCAGGGGCATCGGGCCTCTTCGGCCCCAGGGGGCCTGCAGGCTCGGGGGGTGCAGCGCCGCACCGGCCACCCTTCACACGCAGGGCAGGGAATCAAGGGCGAAGGCGCGAATCGGCGCTGCAACCGCACCGGCTCGGCGGCCGGGTCAGTACAGGCCCTCGCCCAGCTTGCTGTGCTCGATGTGAATGCGCAGCAGGCCACGCCAGTCCACCTTGGCCGTGTCTTCGTCGCCCCAGGCCGCCGCGCCATCCAGACCGATGCGCACGCCCGGGCGGGCCTTGAAGTCAAAGCTGACATTGGCCACCTCGGGCAAGAAGCCGGCCTCTGTCCTGAAGAGCTCGCCGTTGTGCCCCAGACCGGCCATCAGGGTGGTCTCTTTGAGGCCGCTGATCGGACCCGCATAGAGCCGGCCCCAGGCATAGAGCACCTGGGGTGCGCCCACCCAGGCCTGGGCCGAGGGCACGAGGCTGCGCTCCTTGCCGGCGAGGGGCAGCAGGACCTCGGGGCCGGGCACCTCCACCAGGGCGCCGCCCAGCTCCAAGCCGCCAAAGCCCCCGTGCCAGCCCACCCGCAGGGCGAGATCCCCCGAGAAGTCGAAGCTGCCCGGGCCCCGGTCGCCATCGGCCGTGCTGCCGGCGCTCACGATGTCCCGGCCCACCAGCACGCTGGGGGCCAGGCTGGTCTCGCCGCTCAGGCTGAGCCCCGATTCGAAGCGCTGGCGCAGGCCCACGAAGAAGACCGTCTCGACGCCCGTATAGAGGTAGGTGATGGGATCCTCGCCGTCCGCCGCGGACCGGGCCCGCCAGCTGCCTGCGCCAAAGGCCAGCTGGGTCTCCAGGCCCTCCGGAGCCGGGGTCGCCGCGTGGCCGGAGGAGGAGGCCAGCAGGACCGCAGCGCCCAGGGCGAGCTGCGAGAGGGGCGAAGACAGGCAGGTGCGGGCGCGCATGAGGGCCTCCGGCGGGCGGGCCCTCCCAGACTAGCGCGCTGGTGGGGTCGCGTCCCGCGCGGCCTGCTCCCGGAGCTGCCGCGGCAGCAGGCTGAAGCTGAGCCGACCCCGCAGATCCGCCAGCTCCTGGTTGTCATAGACCCGTCCCCCGGCCAGCTCCAGGTTCACCCAGGCGCCCGGCCCGGCCGCAAAGCCCAACCGGCCCAGCCAGCCCGCGCCGCTGGTGCCAGCCTCGACCTGCAAGAAGCGGCTGCGGTGGCCGATCCCGCCCAAGGCCGCCAGCTCCAGGGCGCCGGTGTGGGGGGCGTCCACCACGCTGGCCCAGGCATAGGCCCAATCGGGCCGCCCCACCCACAGATCGCCCGAGGGCACCCAGAAGCCGCGATCGGCCTCGGGGCGCCACACCCGGGCAGGCCCCAGGTTGAAGCCCAGGCGCTCACCCTGAAAACCCGCGCGCACGGCGGCGGATCCCGACCACAACAGGGGGTTGCCCAGGTTGGGGTCCTCCGGGCTGTTGCTGGTGTCCACCCCTGGGGCCACCGACCCGTCGGCACCCAGGGTCAGGCCGCCCTCGAAGCGGTGGCGCAGGCCCGCATGCACCGCGGGCTCCACCACGGTGCTGCGGCGGGGCGCGCCCGCGCAGGCGCCCTGGCGCAGCTCATAGCGCCCATAGGCCGCACCCACGGTGACCTCGGTGCCCTCCGGGGCCGGGCCCGCCCCACACAAGGCGGCGCTTCCCAATGCAAAGACGAAGCCGGCGCCCATTCGGCGCAACCGGCCTCGCCCTAGCTGCGGGTGGGTGACCACTCGACGCGCCGCAAGAAGCTGGCATGCAGGTACTCGCGCTCGATGACCTCGGCCATCTCTTCGGCGTCCCGGAACTGGTCCCAATTCACGCGGATGACGGGGATGGTGCGGGAGATGTCGGCGACGAAGCGTTCATATTCGCCGTGGAGGGCCTTGAGGTAGTCCAGCGAGATGCCCGATTCGACATCGCGGGAGCGCTCCTGGATGCGCTCCATGCTGCGTTCGGGGCTGACGTCGAGGTAGATGATGACGTGCGGGCGGCACATGAAGTTGCTCATGTGTCGGAAGAGGTCGAGGTAGGTGCGGTAGTCCCGCTCCTCCATCAGCCCGATGTCCACCAGCATCTTGGCGAAGACCGCGTCTTCGTAGATGGTGCGATCCTGCACCGCGCCGCCCCCCCGCCAGATGATCTCCTGGTGCTGCTGAAAGCGGCGATTCAGCAGGTAGATCTGGGTGGCGAAGGCGTAGCGCGCCGTGTCCCGGTAGAAGTCGGCCAGGTAGGCGTTGTCGGCCACCGGCTCGTAGTAGACCGGCAGGCCGAGGTGGCGCCCGAGGGCGGTGGCGAGGGTGCTCTTTCCGGCGCCGATCAGGCCGGCGATGCCGATGAAGAGATCCTGGAGGCGTTCCTGGTCGGGTCTGGACATGGGCCGCCGCCTAACGCGGCCGACGGAGAGCGGTCGGCAAGCCGAGGCCAACAACCGCATCGAATCCGGTGGAGATCAGCGAACCGACGCGTTGTTGCCGCTGCGGTTGGTGGGAACGGTCGCGGCGATGGCCCGCGCGGCGAGGCGCTTCAGCAGCCCGCCTTCGATGTCTTTGGGCGAAGGGCCCCCCGGCGCAGCCCCCACCCGCAGCCGGCGCAGCGGGCGGCGCAGGCGGCTGCGGGGCGGCTCGGGGCGGCTCGGCAGGGGCGGCGTCGGGCGGCATGGAGGCTCCAGGTCCCCTCCCTGCCCAGCGGCGGCGCCGCGGTGCTACCCTGCCGGCGTCACCGTTTCGGTCCACCTGGAGTCGACCATGCCCGAAGAGCCCGAGAGCAGCGCGGCCAGCAAGCTCCCCCGTTGGGTGATCTGGGTGGCGGTGCTGGTGGGGGTCAACGTCGCAAGCTGGTATTTCGACCTGGGCTTCACGCTCTGGTAGGGCCGCCTCCGGCTGTGGATCGCCTGCTGGGCCTCTCGGCCCTGTGCTGGGCCATCGGGGGCCTGGTGCTGCCCGGCATCGACCGGCCGCTGCCGGTTCAAGCGGTGATCAGCGGGCTCAACGGCCTCGTGGGGCTGCTCTTTCTGATGCGGCCCCCGGCCCGCCAGGATGGAGACGCCCGGTCGCTGGGGGCGGCGCTGCCCGCCCTGCTGCTGGGCGGCTTCGCGGTGAAGCTCGCGGGCGCCACCTGGCCGGCGGGCGCCCAGCTGCTCTTCTGCCTGGGCGGCCTGGGCGCCTTGCTGGGCCTCGCCGCGCTGGGCCGCAGCTTCGCCCTGCTGCCGGCCCGCCGGGCCCTGGTGCAGGTGGGGCCCTATGGGGCGGTGCGCCACCCCGCCTACCTGGGCGAGCTGCTGATGGTCTGGGGGGCGGCCTGGGCGGTGGGCGGCGGCGCCGGGCTGGGCCTGGGGCTGCTGGCCCTCCCGCTGATCGCGCTGCGCATCGCGGCCGAGGAGCGCCTGCTGGCCGCCGACCCCTGCTGGGCGGCCTACCGGGGGCGGGTGCGCTTTCGGCTGCTGCCCGGCCTCTGGTAGGACCGGGGGATCCAGGGCGCTGACGAGGTCTGCCCGAGCGGGCGGGACGATCGCCTCGGTGACGGAGACGAAGTGGACGCCCGCCCGGCGGAAGTCATCGAGGGCAGCGAAGAGCGCCTGGAAGAGGACGAGGCCGGCGCAGGGCGTCATCGGGCTCTCGGCTTCGAACTGGAGATTCGGGATCTTCCTGAACTTCCGGCGGGCGTGTGCTTTGCCGGGCTTCACTTGGAGTGACCTTCGATCTGGACGCGGGTGGGTGTAACAATCACCAACTCTCCAGTGCTGATGCGGGTCTCCAGGTCTTTCACCCCCCTCAACACCGCCTCCGACGGGGTACCCTCTCGGGGAGGGGTTCATGCAGGCTCGGCCTGGGGGCGGAGGCTCCTTGTCGTGGGACGGGTCTCCAGCCCCCCTCGGTGGCGGTCGCCGCGCAGATGGCGTGGTAGGCCCGTCCTTTGCGCCACATCTGGTAGGCTGGGCTCTCCCTCGGGAGTGCCAATGTGCCGACTGCTGATGGCATGGGTAGTCTTCCTGTTCTGGTCCAATGCAAGGGCCACAGCTCCCGACTACGAACTGGTCGAAGTGGCCGGCCTGGAGCAGGTCGTGGGCTCGGCGCCCGCAGAGTCGGTGTGGGATGCCCCGGGCACTCCGGTCAGCCTGCCCCTGGAGGGTGGGCTCCAACCAGGGCAGGCAATGTGGCTCCGCGCGCGCCTTGCGGTGCCCGTGCACGAAACGGTCGGACTCGCTTTCGAAGCGCCCGGCGACGCCGTAGTGGTCCGCGTCGACGGGGAGGAGATCCTCCGGCGCGGCGACCCCTCGAAGGGCGTGGCCGGAGGCCGTGGGCCGCTCTTCGTGGAGCTGCCCTGGGAGACGCTCGGCGACGGCGAGGTCGATCTGGTCGTGGAGGTCTGGGGAGGCCACGAGGGGGCGCCCCTTGGACCCGTCCGGGTGGGCCTGGCGCAGACCACCGAGCGAGCCACGGAGGCGTGGATCCACCAGCGCTGGCGCTCCCCGGAAGGCGCGCCCACCTTGCTCGCCGGGGCCTTTCTGGTCGGGACCGCCCTGGCGATGCTCGGAGCGTTGGCCCGGCGGCGGGAAGAGGTGGTGGCCCTGTTCTCCACGGGTCCACTGCTCCTCGGCGGGCGACTCGCCTGGGGAGCCCTTGTCTTCATGGGACTCGCGGCGCCAGGAGCAGCCTTCGTGCACACCCGCTGGCCGATGATCGGGCTCGCACTCCTCGGGATGGGACTCGGGATGGCGCGGCTCGCTGGCTGGGGCTCGTCCCGGGGGAACCAATTGCGGATGACCCACGTGATGGTCGGTCTCGGCCTCGGCTTGCTGGTCGGGGTCCCCCGAGTGGGTACCTTCGACGGGGCGCTCGCTGGGGCCCTGACCGGAGCGGCCCTGGTCACCGTGGGACTGGCCGAGCGCTTCACCCACAAGATCAGGGTCCTCGACCGGACCCTGGACGCCTCCACCCGCTTCGTGCCCGAGGCCCTGCTCGGTCTCCTCGGTCGGACCCGGATCACCGAGGTGGAGCGCGGCGACAGCACGCAGCTCGAGATGGTCGTGCTGTTCTGCGACATCCGCGGGTTCACCACGCTGTCCGAGGGGAGGACCCCGGCGGAGAACTTCCGCTTCATCAATGCCTTCCTCGCGGTGATGGAGCCCTGTGTCCGGGCCTACGGCGGCTTCCTCGCGACCAATCTCGGAGACGGCTTCATGGCCCTGTTTCCCATCGGCAGGTCCGACGCAGTCGGCGCGGCGGTGGCCATGCAGCGGGCACTCGTGGGCTTCAACGCCGACCAGGAGGCACTGGGCCAGGCCGCCGTCGGGATGGGGATCGGGCTGCACGCCGGCCCCGTGATGCTCGGGACCCTCGGTGGAGCCGAGCGCCTGGACACGGGCGTGGTCTCCGCCGCGGCAGACCTGGCCTCGCAGGTGGAGAGCCTGTCGAAGACCTACGGGGCACCCCTGCTGGTCTCAGGTGCGGTCGTCGCCATCTCCCCCGGGGTCGAGACCCTGGAGGTGGATCGGATCGACGGGCCGGAGGGCCTGGTCTCCCTCTTCGAGGTGCTGGATGGCGAGACGGACACGGTCCTCCGCGAGCGGAAGCAGGCGACGGCCGCTGCCTTCGATGTGGCACTGAAGGCCTGGCGGTCGGGAGAGCTCCAGCTCGCGCGGGAGCGCTTCGTCGACCTGGAGCCGCTGACACGAGCCAAGCTGTTCGTGGAGCGCTGCGACTGGCTGCTCGCGAACGGGCTCCCCGACCCGTGGAACGGCGTGATGCGTGTGGGGGTCCGATGACCGGGCGCCTGCTGTGGTCGCTACTCTGGGCCTGGCTGATCTGCGGCGCCGCCCTCGCATCGGAGAAGAACCTCAAGAGCCACCTGGTCAAGGTCGAGGATCCCGGACGGTTTCACCCGGGTGACGACCCCAGGTGGGCAGCTCCGGACCTGGACGACAGCGACTGGGCAGCAGCGCAGTTGAACGTCTCCTGGCCGAAGCAGGAAGGGTACGAGGGCTGGACCCGTGGCTGGTACCGGGTGCACGTTCCGGTCGAGCCGGGAGTGCCGGTCGCCCTCTACATCTTCCAGATTCGCGACGCGTCGGAGCTGTTCGTCGACGGCCGGCTTCTCGCGGTGAACGGCGACGTGGATCGGGGAAGAGGCGGCGTGAACATGCCCATGGCCGTCACGGTGCCCCTGGAGCTCACCGAAGACGGCGAGCTGGTCGTGGCCGCTCGGGTCTGGGGAGGCAGCTGGTGGGCTCAGAGCGGCGCGTGGAGCGGGGTGTGGACCAGCCCGCCGGGGGCGGCCCACGTGACGGTTGCGCGATACTACCGCTACAAAGCCAAGAATCCCAGCGGATACCCGACCGTTGCCTTCGGGATCCTGATGATCCTCCTGGGGCTATTCCACGTGGTGCTCTGGCTCCGGATGAGGGAGGCGGAGCAGGGCCTCTTCGGGGTGGCGGTGCTCCTTGTGGCCGGCGTGATGGTCTGGACCGCCCTGCTCGAGATGGGCGAAGTTCCGGCCATGGCCCTCTACTACACCACGCTGCGCTTCGTGCGGCACATCGGGCTGATCTTCCTCGTCGCCTTCCTCGTGCGCGCCCTGGAACACCCGGGCCGCGTGCTGTCGCGGCTGACCATCGCAGTGCTGCTGATCACCGGGGTCTGGTCGCTATTCGGGCCCCGTCTTCCCTGGCACTACATGCTCTTCGTCGGGTACCCGCTGTTCGCGCTGTCGATGCTCTCGGTGGTGGGCAGGGCGGTGTACCGGCGCCAGCCGGGTGGGGTTCTGATGCTGCTGGGGGCGAGTCCTGGGGCCTTCCTCGCCCTCACCGAGACGGCCCACGCCTTCGGCTACCTGGGAGCGACCTACCGAGCGGAGGCCCAGGGCTGGATCCACCTGCTGGCCATGGGGGCGATGATCGGCTCCATGTCCGCCCTGGTGAGCCTCCGCTTCGCCAGGGCCATCGAGGATGTGGAGCGCACCTGGCAGGCGGCTTCGCGCTTCGTCCCCGACGCCTTCCTGCGCCTGCTCGGCCGGAACAACATCACCGAGGTGGAGCGCGGCGACAGCACCTCCGAGGAGATGACCGTGATGTTCTGCGCGATTCCGCGAATCCCGGAGCTCGCAGGGAACTGGACCGCGGACCGCTCCTTCGCCCTGTTGAACGACCTGCTCGCGGAGCTCGAGCCCCTGGTTCACGAGCACGGGGGGATCATCGCGCAGTACCTCGGCGATGGCGTCCTCGCGCTCTTTCCGAGCGGCAGCACCCCGGTCCGGGCGGCGGTGGCGATGCAGGCGGCCATCCAGGCGCGGGAGCCGGTCGAGGGACAGCGGCTGCGACTGGTGGCCGGGATGCACACCGGGCCAGTGATGCTGGGCGTGGTGGGCAGCGAGGGACGGCTCACCAACGCCCAGGTCTCGGACGTGGTGAACACCTCGGCCCGCATCAAGGGGCTGTCGACGCACTACGGAGCGCCGATCGTGCTCTCGGAGTCCACCCGCGCCCTCGCCGAGGCCGAGGGCCTGATCCTGCAGGAGCTGGACGCGGTGGTGATGAAGGGGAAGAAGGTCCCGATGCGGGCCTACGAGGTGCTGGGTGGAGAGCCCGACCTGGAGCTTCGTCGGTTCAAGGAGGCGGAGGCCGGGACGTATCGGGACGCCTTGGAGGCCTTCCGCGCTGGTCGGCTGGTCGAGGCCCGGGAGAACTTCGGGCGACTCGCCGAGCGGTGGGTGGCTGCGAAGCTCTTCGTCGAGCGCTGCGACTGGTTCCTCACCCACGGCCTGCCCCACGACTGGGACGGGGTGGTCCGGATGACCGTGAAGTAGGGCGGGCGACGTCACGACAGACCCGCCCGACCGGGCGGGTGGCGGGCTCGGCCCCCGGGTCTACCCCGCGGCCACCCTGCGGCGTCATCCTGCCGGCCAGTCCGACGTCCGAGGGGCGTCACCGGGCAGCAACCAGGGGCCGGAGGTCCGGGGTGCGCCACTCGGGGCAAGAGAAGGCCTCGGGAGGTTGGATCTGGACCTGGTCCCGGGCCTCATCGCGATGGCCGCGGCCTTGCGGGTCGGGGAGGAGACGGTATGGGATCCCGAGCTGATGGCTTGGTCCTTCTTCCCCCGCGGAGCCTTCATTCCGATGAGCGATGCCACGCCTCCCGTAGCGGTCCCACACACCCTCGGCGACACCCTATGGCGCATGCTCCAGGGCCGCAGGCTCAAGGAGGCAGAGCGCACGGTGATGATTCGCACGCTCAAGGCCCTGAATGGCCGGGCCGGCCTGGAGGCGATCGCCGCCCAAAGCACCCGCGAAGCCGTCCTGCCGGGGGAGGCGATTGTGCGCGCTGGGGAGGTCGGCAACGACCTGTTCCTCCTGCTCGACGGCCATGTGAGTGTGATCCGCGAGGGCGTCGTCGTCGAGAACTTCGGCCACGGACAGATCTTCGGCGAGATCGGTATGCTCGATGGGTCGCCGCGCTCGGCCAGCGTGGTGGCGGTGGACCGAGCGGTGGTGCTGCGCATCCCGCGTGAAGCTGTCGATGCGGCGATGCAGCAGCGGCTGTGGGAGAACGCGGCCGAGCATCGCTTCGCAAACCTCCCCTTCGTGCCGGTAGCGAAGGGCCGCCAACGTGCGATCTGGTACGAAAGCGGTCGCCACACTTCCCTTGATGCAGGGGAATACGTCGTCGATGCGCCCTGGCTCTTCCTCTACTACGGAGAGTTCGAGATCGACGGGAGCACTGCGGTCGCGCCCTGCTTGGTGCGCGGGGGCACGATCCAGTGCGCGCATCCGGTGCGGTTGGCCTTGCTGCAGGAGCCGTGAACCGGGGCAGGTGTCCCGGACCCTCGATGAGGTCGCCGGGACGGACGCCGCGGTCACGGCCGGGTGGGCTGCCGCAGTCCTGCTTCCGGCGGCCACGATGCCTGTTCCGTTGTCCGAAGACCTGCGATAGCGAGCCGGTCGACTCTTCGTGCACAAGCCGGGGCACCATCTACGCGGGCAGTACGCGTGCTCCCGCGAGGCCACCCAACTGCGGCGATCGGGAGCGGGGCAGTCGAGGTGGTTCCCCTGATGCTCCAGACCGGGGCGCGCTCCTGCATCGTGTCTTCGCCGTCGATCGGAGGACCGCCTCGGCGCTCTGCCCGCCACGGGACTCAGCAAGCTCTGGTCGGCGGGCAGCACTGTGCTCGGGCAGCGAAGATCTGGGTAGAAAGCTGGCGTTCGGCGGCGGCCGCTTGGGCTCAACCCGAAAACCCGACCCCGAGACCCACGGTTGATCCCCGACTCGGCGGCTGCATCTGCCGCCGGGTGAGCGCCCATCTTGCCCATCCCCGATCTCGGCCGCCGTGGGCCGTGATAATCTCGCGCAATGAGCACCAACCAGAGACAGGTATCGGCCGGAGTCGTGCAGTTGCGCGACGACGGGATCGTGCATTTCGTCTGCGCCGACGGTGCCCAACTCGATGAAACGAATACACGTGAGATGTTCACCGTATACCGCGAGCTCGGCGGCGAGGGGCGGCTGCTCGTGCTCAGCGATATTCGCGGTATGCGGTCGTCGACGGCCGGATCCCGCTCCCTCGCCAGCGGCCCGGAGGCCAACCAGCTGCACGCGGCGGCGGCGGTCATCGTGGGAAACCCGATCACCCGGATGATGGGCAACCTGTTCATCGGGCTGAATCGGCCTGCCTACCCCACGCGCTTGTTCAGCGATGCCGACTCAGCAGTGGCGTGGCTGCACGCCGCCGCGGAGCTCGGCCGCTCCAAGGCGAGCTGAGCGTGCCGCCCTCGGAAGAACAGCAGCTGCTCGAGGAGCTCAGGCTCGCGCAGGGCGCCGCTGCCGACCTTGCCGTCTTCGCGCGCCTGTTCGAGGCCCTCGAAGTCCCCCTCGCGATCTGGAGCCTCAGCCCCGGAGGCGAGACCTTCGACCTCATCGCTTCCAACCAGCCCGCCGCCGCACTCATCGACGAAACGACCGAGGTTGGATTCGATCCCCCGACCTTCACACAGGTCGGGTTGCACGACCGGCTCCGTGGGCTCCTCAGCAGCCCCGTGGCGATCCCCCTGGGCGAGTTCTGCACGACGGACGGTCTGCGTGTCTTCAGCGCGCGGGGGCTGTCTATCGCCGATGGCGTTGTGGGGGTGGGCTTTTTCGAGGTCACCCACCGGCGGATACTGGAGCAGGAGCGGCTCGAGCTGGTCCAGCGGATGCAACATACGCAGAAGCTGGAGAGCCTCGGGGTGCTGGCGGGCGGTATCGCCCACGACTTCAACAACCTCCTCGCCGGGATCATGGGCAATACCAGCCTCGCCCTGCTCGAAGTGGCGCCCACGGCGCGCGCGCGACCCCTGTTGGAGCGAATCGAGGCGACCGCCCGGATCGCCTCCGAGCTCACCCGCCAGATGCTGGCGTACTCGGGCCGAGGGCGCTTCGTGATCGAGCCCATCGACTTGTCGCAGCTGGTGGAGGAGATGGCCCGGTTGCTGGAGGTGAGCCTGACCAGCCGCGCGGTCGTGCGCTACGAGATGGCGGCCAACCTCCCGATGGTGGACGCCGACGCCTCCCAGGTGCGCCAGGTGGTCATGAATCTCGTCACCAACGCTTCCGAAGCCGTGGAGGGAACCAGGAGCGGTTCGAAGCTCGGCCCCTCGGCAACCTCACGCCCCTCCACCGCGGCCGCGTGGCCGGGCTGCGAACCGCCGGTTGAACAATGCCGCGGGTACCGCCGCCGGCCTATGGGGAAAGCGACGAGCCCCGGGTCGCTGTCAGGGTTGCGGCCGTCAGTCGTCAGCTCAGGCCAGGAGGCGTCTTGTAAATCGGCTCGGCGTGGTCCATGGGCCACCAGTGAACCCGCCTTGGGGGGTCAGAGGGTTCCTGGCCCGCGTGTCGTGACCTCACGGGTGTCCAAGGTGGGCTGGACCCGCGGTCTTTGAGGTCTGCAAATCGCCTGCGCCGTCTCGAGGACAGCGCCTCCCGCCGATATCGTCCTCCACCGCGACCGCCTCGTGCGCGGTCGCGAGCAGGGCTGTGTGACCAGGGGTCCGTCCGCGGGAGCTGGACGGTGCTCCACAGCCGAGTGGCGGATCTTTGGAAGCCGTCGTGCGGCTGCAACTCGTCGGGGCGATGGTAGGGCGTCGCGTGGAAGGTCGCGCGTCGTCGGTGGGGCGAGCGGTGATCGGATGGCGACGCGAGGGTAGCGACCGAGGTTTCGGCCGCTTCTGAAGACCTCTTTCGGTGCAGCCCTCGGCATTCCCGCGTCGTCTCGGACTCCGGATCGACTCCCCACGCTCATGGCGCGGGTCCGCATTGCGCCGCGAGTGCCTGACGGCGACGGCGAAGAGGAAGCGCGGTGAAGGCGACCCCGCCGTGCGACCCACCGCCGGTGACGAGGTGGCGGGGTGGAAGAGCATCTCGCGGGTCCTTGGACCTCTGAGCGTCGCGCCGAGGCGCTGCACCAGGGTGGGAGGTTGCGGCCCTCAGGCCGTAGACGACCTTGCCGTTCAGGGCGACCGGCTGGGCTGGACGACGTGGAATGGTGGGTGGGGCCGCTCCGGCTCGAGCCACTCGCGTTGGCAAGGACCTGCGGAGGCGGTGCCGGTGCGGGTTGCGCTCAGCCGAGGTGTCGCGACCTCGGGTGGCCCGCCGGGTCCAGCGTGCGACAGGCGGGGGCGCCGAGGACGGCCCTGGGCTTGAGACGTGCGCGCACCTCGCCATGGCGAGAGACGTCCGCGTCACCTTCTGCGCGCCTGCGCGAGGCCGACCGCCCCCCCCGCCGGGTGACCTCCCGCCGGCTCTCGTCGGACCGAAGGTCTCCAGGGGGCTCTTGACCTGCTGGATGTGCGTGTCGCACCCGCGGTAGGTCAGCGTCGTCTTGAGTTGGCTGTGGCCGGGGGCCTGATGGTGAGGATGTCGACCCGCCAAGGTGCGTCAGCGTGGCCGGCTGTGGAAGGTGAACCAAGGCGGACCGCGCTCAGACCTTCAGCGGTGTGTACGCCACCGATGGTCGATGGGGGTCGCCCTTGGGGTCCACGGGCCCGGACCCCTCCGCAGACGCGGCGAGACAGCCAGGCGGGACGGTGACGGGTCCTTGTCGGCCGCCGCGACCAGACCGCCACTCATGTCCGACCCGTGCGACAGGCCTCGCCGGCGAGCCGCATCACGAGGGCGCAGCTCGGTGATGACGTCGCCGTCGCCGTCACGGGGTGACCACCTGCTCAGCGCTCGGGACCGGCGGAGTTGTTGGCGGTGGTCGCCCCGAGACCGGTCCGGGCCGGTCAGCTGACTTGTAGCGATGCCGCCCACGATCCTGCGCATGCCGTTGGGACGGACATGCGCTTCTCGTGACGCCGTAGTCGCGGATGTCCTTCTCCCCAGCTCTTGGCTTGCGTGGAAGGTCAGCAGCACCGCGGCTGCGCAGTGACGACTCGGGTCAGCGCTTAGTTGCGAGGCGCGGTCCTGCGCCATGCGATCCCGCGATCCGCCCCGATCTCCGGGTTCCCCCGTCCATCGGACCGGTCTTCCCAGGGTGGCTGCTCCAGCGCCCCGACGACACCACCTTCAGCCCGCGAGCAGGCCGATCCGACCGGGTCTCCAGGTGGGTCGTTGCGATCCACTCCGCTCCGGCGGTTCGGCTCGCCGCAACCTCGCCCCCCCCGGGCCGGCTCGGGTGCGCCCCGGTTGAACAATGCCGCGATCCCGGCCTATGGGTCGACAGCCCCGGGTCGCTGTCAGGGTTGCGGCCGTCAGTCGTGCGAGGCTCAGGCGGCCACGGGAGGCGTCGATCGGCTCGGCGTCGGGGTCCTGCATGCGCCCCAGCTGACCTCCCGGTGCGCCTTGGCGGGGCGCGGGCGCACGTCGCCGGGGGTGTGCCTGGCGGGCCACCCGAGGAGTGACGAGGATCGTGACGCTCACGAGGTGTCCAAGGGGGTGGGCTGGACCCCGCGCGGCTGGGGCTGCACAGCGAATCGCAGCATGCGCCCGGTCTCGCAGCAGGGACAGCGCCGCAGGTCCACGCCAGTGAGGTCTTGCACGACGTCCTCCACCGCGACCGCCTCGGTGGCGCGGTCCGGCTCGGGAGCAGGGCGTGGCTGGCCAAGGGCGGCCGCCGCGGCGGGGAGGCGCTGGCGCACCGCGGTGCTGCTGTACAGGCCGAAGTGGCGGATCTTGTGGAAGCCGTCGGGGAGGACGTGCAGCAGGAAGCGGCGGATGAACTCGTCGGGGGCGACGGTGAGGCGGGCGTCGCCCCGGGTGCGGAAGGTCGCGGCGTCGTCGGTGAGGGCGACCAGGCGGTGATCAGACAGGACCCCCGGTCACCAGCAGCGGAACCGATCACGCGGAATCGTCAGCGACGGGTCGCTCCACCTCCAGCCGGTCGGCCAGCTCGAATCGTAGCACCCGCTCCCCGCGCCTGAGGCCCTTGGTAGCCGGGCAGGCCAACTCGACGAGGGGCATGACCTTGCGGTCCCGGGCTGCCGCCAGATGCGGACCGTCTCGGTTGTGGCCGTCCGGACCCGCTCGCCGGGCAGGGGTCAGGACGCTGCCGGATCAACGTGTCGAGTTGCATCTGGCAGCCCAGGTAGTCGGTCATGAACACGCCGAGGTTCATGAAGGTCAGCTTGAAGGCCGTCATGATCTGGTCCAGCTCGACATCGATCGTGAAGACCTGCCGCTGCTTCTCGAGGCGGGAGGCGGTCCTGCTCGTTGGCCTCAAGGCGCCGCCCGCCTGCTCGCCCGCCCGCTCTGCCTCGGCGGCCCCTCAGCCGCGCGCGCGCTGCGACCAGGCGGGGGGCGACCCAGTCTTCGAGGGTCCGCACTGGCGTACTTCTCCAGGAACGTGTTGGCCTCGCCGCGCTGCACATGCACGTCCAGCTCTCGGCGCAGGACGTCGATTCGACGCACGACGGGCGCGATGGCGGCCAGCCTCTCGGTGGCCTTCACGCGCGCTGCGGCGGCGACGGTCTGGCCTGCTCGATGCGCGCCTCCATCAGCCGGGCCTGACCCTCCAGCTTGTCGAGACGGTCCAGCACCGCCACGTTGTCGACCTCTTGGCGACCGTAGCCGTGGTGGGCGTCGAGGTGCACCCGGCCGTTGCCGTCCCGGAAGACGTGCCCTGCAGCGGCCACCGTTTGAAGTACAGGTCAATGATCGCGGTGTCGGAGAAGGCCTCGGCCTCGACGGAGTGGCGTACCAGGCGACCTTGCCGGTGCGATGGCGGCGGCGACCCACCACCCGGACCTCCATGGGGTCCACTTCGGTCCTTTGAATCGTGGAGCTGCAGGCGCCCGCCGCGGATCTCGTCGCCCTGCTTCCGTAGGGCGCCCAGTCGTCGTTTGGAGAACCGATCCGGGCGCTCACCACCGACTTCTTCAGGGGCACGATAGTCCCGCGCCCGGTCGCGGAGCGCCTTGAACAGCCACGCCGCGTGGGCCTCCCGGTCCATCACGATCCAGCCGCTGGACGGTGTCGTCGCCGCCCAACGCCTCGTAGCGGTCCCAGCAGGTCTTCGACCGCCGCGCCCAGGCTGACCTGCCCGCTCCACGTCTTGTACAACACGGGCGTTCCACAGCCGGCGTGCAGGAACACCGTCGACGTGGCCGGCATGATGCGACCGCCCAGCCGGGCCACCTTGGCGCACCGGCTGGAAGTGGTGGGTCCACAGGGGGCTGACCGACGTGTCTACGTAAACCACCGCGGCGCCCCCTGCCGGCGCCTCCCCCAGCAGGCTCGGCCGCCCCAGCCAGAATGACGCCACCGCGTCGGGCCGCCTGGCCCATCCCCGCATATTTCAGTTCGCGGGCAAACTTATCCAGCGTCGCGGGCATATATCCCACACCGACCAACGCTTCGAAGGCGCCTCCTGCCAGTGCCCCAGCGCGTCCAGACGGGCGCTGTCGGTGGCGCAGGGCAGCATCGTCAGCGCCACGACCTTGCGGCTCAGGCTCGCCTTCGAGCTCTGGGCCGTGCGCATCGCCGGCAGATTCTTGCCCTGTCGTCGCTGCTCCACCGAGTCGAACTTCTCGCCCAGCTCGGGCACGGTCCGCTTCTTCGCCGCGTTGTAGGCCGGTTGAACCGACCCCGCATCCCGGTTAGTCTGATCGTCCCGCACGGGCTCGCTGGGCGGCAGCGCGGCCAGTCCCGCCTGAAGCTCCGCCGCAAGCGCCGACGTCGCCCCCACCACCTGGTCCAGCCCCAGCAGCAGCTCGGCGCCAGCCAGTCCAGCGGCTCGACCTGCTGGACCCGGCGATGCCCCGGGTTCCCTTGGGGCCGCGCCAGCCCCAGCTCCCTTCATGGCCCGCTTCACCACGGTGCCACTCACGTTGATGTCCAGCGCCAGCAGCCGCTCCTGGACCTGGGGCGAGGTCGCTCCGGTCGGCCGGCGGCAGTCCGCGGACCCGTCGCCAGCAGCCCCGGCGTCAGCTTCTTCGGCGGCTTCTTCGGCGCCGACGGTCCACCAGCCCATCGCGACCGTCGGCACGGTACCGCCGAAGCCGCGCCACCCACGTCGTCTCCCGCGTCGTCGGGGGCCTCCGCCCGGATCGCATGCCGCTCCGGCTCGCCTCCGCGATGCGGGACTCGATCCGATCGGCGACCGCGGCCAGACGGTCCGCCACCGCCACCCGCTCGCCCAGGTCTCGGCGGTACAGCCGTCCGGACGCTCGAGGTCTTCCGTGCGTGACTTCATGGGCGAAGATCACCTGCCGGAGCCACCAGTGCCAGTGGCACGGCGAGATCAGGATGCCGGGACTTTACCCTCTATGCGGCGACTTCGATCTGCTCGGCACGGCTCTCGGCCAGATGCCGTTGCTCGGGGCCGGGGGTCCTGTCAGCTGTGGCGATTCCGGGCTGCCGAGACGCGCAGTCACCCGCGAGCGCTCTCCCTCTCTACGGCAGCCAGGGCGATGGCGACGACCCATGCATCCTGGCGCCGCAGCGGGAAGGCGCGGATTGGGCGCGCGCGGCCCTCGCTGCGGGCCCCGGGCTCAGCCTCCCAGGTGGGCGCGGGCGCGGGGCCGGTGCGGGCGCGGGAGCCGGTGCGGGCGCGGGAGCCGGTGCGGGCGCGGGAGCCGGTGCGGGCGCGGGAGTTGCCGCGGGCGGGCTGGCGCTGCCTCCCCAGGGGTTGGCGGCGGTGCGGAGCGGCGCAGGAGCCGGTGTCGCGGCGGGCGTGGCGCCCCATGCGGGAGCCGGCGGAGGCGGCGCAGGAGCCGGCGCAGCGCCCCATGCGGGAGCCACCGCCGGTGCGGGCTTGGGAGCCGGCGCGGGCGCGGGAGTGCGAGCGCCGGCGTGGCGCCCCAAGCGGGAGCGGCCGCCGGTGCGGGAGCCGGTGTCGCGGCCGGCGTTGCGCCCCATGCGGGACTCGGAGCCGGCACGGGCTTGGGATCCGGCGCGGGCGCGGGCGCGGGCAGGGCGGCGCCGCGGTCGCAGCCGGCGCGGGCGCAGGCGCGGTCGGAACCGGCGAGACCTCGCCCCGCCCCCAGGCCGCAGCGGGCGCGGCGGCGGGCGCGGGCGTCGGCACGGCAACCGGCGCATCGCTGCCCCACAGTACGCCCCCTGCCGGAATGGGCGCCACCACAGCACCTCCCCAGGGCCCGGTCTGCGGCGGCGGGACCACCGGCGGCGGGACCGGTGCCGGGGCGGCGCTGCCCAGGGGCTGGGCCGATACATCCAATACAACCTGGGTGAGAATGCGCAATCCATCGGTGATCTGGGCGATGCTCACCCGCTCGTCGTCGCCATGCATGGTGGCCAGCTGGTCCTCATCCACCACCAGGGGCACAAAGCCATAGGCGCGCACGCCCAGGGGGCGCAGGGCCACCGAGTCGGTGTAGCCCACCGACAGCACCGGGCCGGCCACGGCCTGGGGCTTGCCCTGCACCGATCGGGCGGCCATGGCCGCATAGAGGGGGTCATCCTTCCAGGGGCTGACGGCGGCGGGGTGGCTGCTGCTCACGTCGATGCGCAGGGCGGGGTCGTCCAGCCAAGCCACCAGATCGGCCACAAAGGCCTGGGCGTCGGTGCCTGGAAGCAGCCGCATATCCAGGTTTGTCCACGATTCTCCAGGAACCACATTGGGCTCTTTTGCCCCGCCAAAGCCCGTGATATTCACCGTATCCGTGAGCACGGCGCGGGTGATCGGGTTGGACATGAAGCGCCTCTTCAGCAGGCCCTTGACCAGGCCGGGTTTCTGCAGAATGGCGCCGGAAAGGCCGCCTTGCTGCGCGCCGGCATTGGCCAGCAGCTCCATCACCGCCGGATCCCAGGTGGGGCGCACCTTGCGCTGGTCCAGCCGGTCCATGGCCTCGCGCAGCTTGGCTGGGGATGTGCCCGGCCGGGGCACCGACCCGTGTCCGGGCTCGCCGCTGGCCACCAGGTGGGCCCAGGTGGCGCCCTTCTCGCCCACCGAGATGGTGTAGACGTCCTGGCCCTCAAAGAGCATGTCCTTGAGGCCCATGCCGCCTTCGTTGATGACATGGGAGCAGCCGATCTGGTCCCAGCGCTCCGCGATGACCTGGCTGATGCCGCGGTTGTCCACCTCTTCGTCGGCCACCGCCAGCAGGATGAGATCGCGGTTCAGCGGGATCTTGTGGCGCACCACCAGGGCCATCGCCATGGCCTCCATCGTGGTCATGCCCTTCATGTCCAGGGCGCCCCGGCCCCAGATCATGCCGTCGGCGTCGATGTGCCCGGACAGCGGGCCTTTTTCGGGGTCCCAGCGGGCGGCCTCGGCCTGGGCGATGTCGATGTGGCTGAGCAGGCAGAGGGGGGCCTGGGTGGCGGTGCCCGGCGCGGCGGGAACCCGCGCGATCAAGGAGGCGCGACCGGGCTCCAGCTCGAGCTTCTCGCTGGCGATGCCCTGCTGGCCCAGCCAGGTGGCCAGGAAGTCGGCCCCCCGCGCCTCGTTGCCCGGCGGGTTGAGGGTGTCCACCTTCAGGTAGGCCGAGAGCAAGGCGCCCGTCGCCATTCCCGCGGCGGTCCAGTCGATGGCGGCGCCATGCAGGGTGCCCGGGGCGGTGGCCAGGGGGTCCGGGGTGTCCTGGGCCAGGGCAGCGGTGATCAGCAGGGAGATGGGCAGCATCGGGTCCTCGTGGCGGTCCGGCGGACGCGCAGTGTAGGCTATCGCCCCTGTCCCCGGAGATCCCTTGTCCAGAGCCCTGCCCCTCGCCCTGCTGGGCCTCAGCCTCACAGGCTGCAAGAAGCTCGACGCAGCGCCCCAAGAGCTGGATGGGCTGCTGCACTGGTTCTGGCGCAACTACGAGGACGCCAGCGACGAGGAGCTGGCAGAGGGGGCGGTCAACCTCTACGACGCGGTGGACGCCGACAACTGGGAGGAGCTGTCCGAGGGCACCGTGAGCCGCCTCACCCGCGACGAGGCCGCAGCGGTGGGCGTGACCGACCGCGACCCCGCCGATGCGCCGGGCATCTTCCTGGTCAACGTCTACCAGTGCACCCTGGGCAAGCTCGAACCCATCCTGCTCTACAAGGACCAGGATGTGCTCTATGACGGGGTCTATGACCGCTACGACCGGGAGTACACCTCCAGTCGGGCCGACTACGAGTCCCGCGCCTCGCCCACCATGACCTGGGCTGTCGAATACGAGGCCACCATCCTGGGCAGCTCCTACACCGCCAATATCGAAGGTGGCCTGCGTCGGGTGCCCAAGCTGGATGAGGAGCAGAGCCCCCATGGGCCGCTGGTTCTCGCCCGCACCCACCTGCCCCGTCCCGCCGTCTTCGAGGGGGATGGCGACAAGAGCCAGGAGCAGGACTACCAGCTGGAGATCTACCTCAGCCGCGGAGACGGTACCTTGCTGCACGTCTATGGCATGTGGCGACAGGCCAACTTCGGCGCGGGTTTCACCAGCGAAGACAAGGGCGTGCAGACCATTCTGCTCAATAGCCTGGCCGATTGGGACACCGACACCGAGGCCCACTGCCTGGCCGGTCGCCCCTGAATGCGCAGACTCGGAGGGCTGCTCCTGGGCCTGGCGCTCGGGGGGCCGACCTGGGCCCAGGATCCGGCCGCGCCCGATTCTGCACCATCGGCCCCCGAATCCAACCTGTCCTGGTATGCCATCCCCAATGTGGCCTATGACAGCGACGATCGCTTGGGCTTTGGGGCCCGCGCAGAGTTTGCCTGGTCAGCGCCGGGCCACGACCCCTATAAGCTGGCCCTGGTTTTTCAAGGTTTCTCTAGCGTAACGGGCTACCACCACCACCGTGTGCGCATCGACCGCACGGGGCTGGGCCCCCGGGGTGGGCTGCGGCTGACCGGCCACCTCGCCTTTCGACAGTGGAAAAACGATGGTTATTGGGGAATCGGCAGTGGCACGATGCTGGAGAGCGCCTATTCGGCCAACTTCGACCTCGACGACCCGCTGCGCAAACGCTACCGCTACAGCCTCACCCAGCCCTTTCTGCATGTGGTGGCCCGGCAGCAGCTGGGGGACCGGGACGGCCCCTGGTCGGTCTATGGCGCCCTGAACCCCAAGTGGAGCCGGGTGCAGACCTATGCCATCTCGGTGCTGGAGGCGGAGCAGCCCTATGGCATGGCGGGGGGCTTTGCCCTGCAAGGCCTCGCGGGCCTGCTCTATGACAGCCGGACCCCCGAGATTGCGCCAGAGCACGGCGTCCTGCTGGAGCTGGGCGGTCGGGTGAGCCCGCTGTTGAATGGCGAGGCCGGGGGCTTTGCCGGGCCCTTCGCCTCAGCCCGGGGCTTCGTCTCTCCGCTGCCCCGCCTGACCCTGGCGGGTCGGGTGGTGGGCGAGTGGCTGTTCGGCCAGGTCCCTTTCTACGAGATGGTACATTGGGGCGGCTTCTTTCCCATGCAAGGCTTTGGGGGTTTCGAGACCCTCCGGGGGGTTCGCTTCGGTCGCTGGCGGGCACCGGCCAAGGCCATCGCAAACCTGGAGGCGCGCATCCTCGTGCTCGAACACCGCGCCGGCAAGAGCACCTTGGGTTGGGAGCTGGCCCCCTTTTCGGATCTGGGGGTGGTCTGGGGGGCAGCAGACGCCGCCAGCGCCCCGGCGCCGGAGCAGCCCCTGCACCCCACCGTCGGCGTGGGCCTGCGCCTGGTCTTTGCGGGGCTCTTCGTGGGGCGCCTGGACTACGGCTTGGGTTGGGACCGGGTGATCTCAGCCGACGGAGAGATCACCACCCAGCAAAGCTCAGGGGTCTACCTGGTCTTTGACCACCCCTTCTGAAGCCCGGGCCCGCTCCTGCTCGACCTCCAGCTGCTTGAGCATCCGGGTGCCGCCCTCGTGGGGGCCGAATCCGCAAGCGATGGTGGTGGGGTCGCCGGAGGGGCTGGTGCCGACGGCGGTGACCACGTCGCCGGCCTCGGGGCTGCCGCTGTAGCTGAGGCTGTCGATGCGGGCATAGGGCAGGGTGCGGCCCACCTCGTCCTTGACCTGAATCAAACGATCGTCCATCAAGGCGCAGGCGGCGGTGCCGTCTTGAAAGGGGCTCTCGTCATGCCAGGCCAGGGGGATCTCGTCCACCTTCACCAGGCCGGTCGAACGCATGGGCTCCATCTGCCAGACCGCGAGCTGGCTGCCCGGGCGCAGCTTGGTGGGGCCGGCCTCGTTTCCGGCCTGAACCAGCTGGGCGGTGGCCAGCACGATGCCGGTGATGCCGGCCACCAGGAAGAGGCCCAGCAGCCCGGCATAGATGGCCATGCCGCAGCCGGGCACATTCTCGATCTTGTCGTAGGGCACGCGCCCGTCGGTCTCGCGGTTCATCGCCGCCACCTATACGACCGCCGGCTGGCTGCCACCCGCAGGCGCACGGCGGCGGTAACGCATTAGGCGGAGGGCTCAGCCTGGAGGCAACATGCCCCCCGCAATCGCCTTCTTCGACCTGGACCGCACCTTGATCTCGGTCAATTCCCTGACGGGCTGGATGCGCCGCGAGGTCCGGCTGGGCCACCTGTCCAAGCGGCGGGCGGTGCAGGGGGCGGCCTGGGTGGGGGCCTACCGCCTGGGCTTTTCGCGAATGGAGGGGCTGATCCGCAAGGCCATGTCCGATCTTGCCGGCGCCGACGAGGCCATCCTGCGCGCCCGCACCCGCGAATACTTCGACAAGGAGCTGGTGCACCGCATCCGCCCCGGCGCCCATGCTGCGTTGCAGCAACACCGGGCGCAGGCCGATCGCCTCTACCTGTTGACCGCCAGCAGCAGCTACCTCGCCGACGCCGTGGTAGACGCCTTGGGCCTGGATGGCGCGCTGGCCAACCGCTTCGAGGTGGTGGACGGGCGGCTGACCGGCCGCCCCATCGAGCCGGTCTGCTATGGACAAGGCAAGGCCGACCTCGCTCGGGGGCTGGCCGCACAGCAGGGCGTGGACCTGGCCCACTGCGCCTTCTACACCGACAGCTACGCCGATCTGCCCGCCATGGAGCTGGTGGGCGTGCCCGTCGCGGTCAACCCCGACCCCCGACTTCTTCGCCTCGCGAAGCAGCGGGGGTGGAGAACCGAGGACTGGGGCGATTAGGGGGGAGGGACGAACCCTGGAGCCCCCATGTCCGACACCCCCAAGGCACCCGCCTCCACCTCAAAGGACGACGATCAGGCCCTCGCTGACGCCGAATTTGCTGCCCGCCACCGGGAATTCACCGAAGGCAAGCAAGACCAGCTGGTCGCCCTGCAGACCCTTGATCTCGACAAGGTCTCGGACTTTGACGACCTGCTGAAGGCCATGTCCCTGACCGCCTTCGGTGGCCGCCGCCTGGGCGAGGCCGGCGACGTGCTCGAAGAGATGGTGACCGATCCGGACTGCTCGGTGGTGCTCACCCTGTCCGGGGCCATGACGGTGGCCAAGATGGGCCTGCTGATCACCGAGATGATCGAGCGCGGCTGGGTGCAGGCGGTGGTGTCCACCGGCGCGCTGATGACCCACGGCTTGGTCGAACTCAGCGGCATGGACCATTACAAGGCTGACGAGGATCTGGACGACAAGGCCCTCTTCGCCAAGGGCTACAACCGGGTCTACGACACCTACGAGATGGAGAAGAACCTCAACGATCTCCAGAAGATCATGATCTCCACCTTCGAGCGCATGCCCAAGGACCGCCGCTGGTCCAGCATGGACCTCTGCCGGCAGATCGGCCAGGACCTTGACCAGAAGGGCCGCCGCGGCATCATGGTGTCGGCCTACCGCGCGGGCGTGCCCATCTATATCCCCGCCTTCACCGACTCGGAGCTTGGGCTGGACATGGCGACCTGGGTGGTGGCCAATATGATGCGCGAGACCGGCAAGAGCCCCGAGGAGCTGTTCCCGGTTATCCGGTCGCCCTATGACCCCTTCCGGGATCTGGGCCACTACGCCACCATCGTGTCCGAGAGCCCGCGTCTGGGCATCTTCACGGTGGGCGGCGGCGTGCCCCGCAACTGGGCCCAGCAGGCGCCGCCTTTCATCGACATCTTCAACAATGCAACCGGCAGCAACGTCCGGCTGAACCGCTTTCGTTACGGCGTGCGCATCTGCCCCGAGCCCGTGCATTGGGGCGGTCTGTCGGGCTGCACCTACTCCGAGGGCGTATCCTGGGGCAAGTTCCTGCCCCCCAGCAAGGGCGGTCGCTACGCCGAGGTCATGGCCGACGCAACCACCGTCTGGCCGCTGCTGGTCAAGGGCGTGAGCCAGCGCCTGGCCAAGAAGGGGCTGCAGGCGGCCCATCCGCCGGTGAACCTGCCGGCCTGCCAAGCCAGCGGCACGAGCGCCTGAGAGATGCCAGCGCACCGCCTCCTGCTGCTGCTCGGGACCTTGACCGCTTGCGTGGGTCAGGGGGCGGTGCTGCGCGCCGGCAGCCATGACCTGCGCCTGAGCGCCGATGGCAAGCTGGAAATCGTCGATTCGGCGGGCGGCGCCCTCACCGATGTGCGCATGGTGGCCGGCGTGGGCAGCGCCGATGTCACCATGCAGGTGGGCAGCTTCCGATTCGACGATATCCAAGGCGATCTGCGGGTGTCGAATCGGGCGCAGCTGCTCTCCGGCGGGGATTATGGGCCCGCGGTCTTTGCCCTCTTCGATGGCGCCGACATGCTGGGCACGCTCACGCTGCTGCCCAATGGCGACTCGCTGGATCTGCGCTTTCAAGCAGCGGAAGGCGTGAACCGTGTGGGTGTGGTGGCCGCCTGCGAATCCGACGATCACTTCCTGGGGGCCGGCCAACACGCCTTGGATGTGGACCATGTGGGCGAGGCCTTTGGCCTGTGGGTGAGCGAGCCCGGCATCGGCAAGTCGGACACCGACGCCTACCCGGCGGACTGGTTCACGCGGGGCACCCGCCACAGCAGCTCCTGGCCCCTGCCCTGGGTCTTGCGCCCCCAGCTCTCCCATGGCCTGCTGCTGGACGCCGATGGGCGCGTGGACCTCGATCTCTGCGCCAGCGATGCGTCGGCCTTCTCGATGGTGGCCTGGGACCAATCTGCAGTGACGGCCCGCTTTGTGGCTGCAGAGACGCCGGTTGGCGTGCTGTCCGAGCTTTGGGCCAGCCTGGGCGAGAACCCCGCCCTGCCGCCGCCCTGGGTCTTCACGCCCTGGGGGGACGCCATCCGAGGCCCGGAAGCGGTGGATGAGCGCGCAGCAACCCATCGGGCCGCCAGCGCCAGCGTCTCTGCAATCTGGACCGAGGACTGGCGGGGCTCCTTCAACTCCGCCATATTTGGATACCACCCGGCTGCAGACTGGGATCTGGGTGAAGAACTCTACACCGACGCCGCCGACCAGGCCGACCGCCTGCAGGATCAGGGCTTTCAGTGGCTGGCCTACTTCGCCCCCTTCGTGACCGAAGGCACCGAGACCTGGACTTCGGCCGTGGCGGCAGACGCCCTCATCCACGATGAGGCGGGCGAGATCTACCGCTTCACCGGCTTCTTCCTGGAGCCGGTCAGCGTGGTGGACCTGTCGCCGGGCTCCCCGGGAAGGGACTGGGCTCTCAGCTATATGACCGACTGCCTGGACCTGGGCTTTGACGGGTGGATGGCTGATTTTGCAGAGTGGCTGCCCCATGACGCCGTGATGGCCGACGGCAGCACCGGGGCCCTGGCCCACAACCGCTACCCGGAGTGGTGGCAGGAGGTGCATCGGGACGCCATCGCCGGCACCGACGCCACCTTCTTTGCCCGCTCGGGCTGGGTGCGATCGGCCAAGCTGGCCCCGGTGGTGTGGGCCGGCGACCAGCGCACCGACTTTCAGGCCGACGACGGCTTTCCCACGGTGGTGGCCTTGGGCCTGGGCGCGGGCGCCAGCGGGGTGCCGGTGTGGACCCACGATGTGGCGGGCTACCAGTCTGCAACCAACCCGCCGGCTGATGCGGAGCTTTGGTATCGGTGGGCAGCCCTGGGCGCCTTCTCGCCCATTCTGCGCACCCACCACGGCAACGAGTCGTTGCTGAACCACCAGTTCGACAGCGACGCCGAGACCACGGCGCGCTGGGCAGAGCTGACCCACCAGCACATGGCCCTCTTCCCCTATCGCTACGGGCTGGCCCGGCAGGCGGTCGAGACGGGCGTGCCCATGGTGCTGCCGCCGGTGTTGCTCTTCCCCGAAGACGACCCCGCCCGCATGGATGGCTGGATGCTGGGGTCGGCCCTCTTTGTGGCGCCGGTGCTGGAGAAGGGCGCCACCGGGCGCGATGTGGCCCTGCCGCCTGGCAAGCGCTGGCTGGACTGGTGGAGCCTGCAGCCTGCAGAGAGCGGCTTTGTCGACGTGCCCTGGGACTTCATTCCCGTCTATCTGGCCGAAGGCAGCATCGTACCCACCCTGGTGGAGATCCCCGACACCGCGGTGGAGGCCGCCGCGGATGCGCTGCTCACCCTGGCCGAGGCGGACAGCCAACGCCGGGTCTTCATCTTTGGCGCTGGGGGCAGCTTTGTCGAGGCCGATGGCACCCGCTACACCCTGCAGGGCACGCCCAGCGCCCCCGCAGAGCTGGCCTTCACCGGCGCCAGCGGCGTCGTGAACCTGGGCGGGGCGCGGCTGGTCATCGAGGGCACCGTGGAGCGCAGCTATAGCCTCGTCCTGGTGCCCTGATTGGGAACCCTCGGGGTGCTCTTGGTGTCATAGCCCCCATGCTCCCCCTGTTGACGCTGCTCGCCCTGGATCCGGTGATTTCCCCACCGGCCCTGCCCTGCACCGACTGCAGCTTGCAGCAGGCCACCACGCTGGCGGGCCTGGCCTGGCCGCCCCCGCACGTCCGCATCGAGATCGACAAGAGCGAGCGCAGCCTGCTGCTCTTTTCGGAGGAGGCGCCGCTGAAGCGCTACCGAGTGGGCCTGGGTGAGCCCGCCGGCGACAAGGTGCAGCAAGGCGACCGGCGCACACCCAACGGGCGCTTTCAGGTGGTCACCCGCAATGCCCAGAGCCAGTTCCACCTCTTTCTGGGGCTCAGCTATCCCGACGCCGAAGATGGCCGTCGGGGGCTGGCTTCGGGCTTGATCAGCGAGAAGGAGGCGCGGGCCATCGAAGACGCGGATCGCGCTGGCCGGCAGCCCAGCTGGAATACCCGCCTGGGCGGCGCCATCGGCATTCACGGAGGGGGGGGCGAGTCGGATTGGACCCTGGGCTGCATTGCGGTCAGCGATGCCGAGATCGAGGAGATATGGGCGGTGACACGCATGGGCACCGTCATTGAGGTGCGCGAGTAGGAGAGCGCTTGACGGGTGAATTCCGGAAGCCCCTGGGGCAGTTCACGCTGGTGCTGGGGGCGGGGGTCTCCTATGGGCTGGTGCCGGGTTGGAATGCCTTCACCGGCGATGTGGTCGAGCAGGTCGCCCAGGAGCTGCAGATCGCGCCCGACACGCTGCCCGGTGTCGCGCTGGGGGCCGATGGCAGCCTCACCATCGACACTTCGCACCCGTTGGGCAACGAGGCCCTGCTGGAGATCTGCTGGCAGCGCCTGCGCGACGCCCGGCTCATGGCCCACGCCGACGAGGGAGATGGCTGGCAGCGGTGGTGCGCGCTGAACACGGCGTCGCGCCGACACTTCGCCGACTTGCTCCGGCGCTGCCTCTACCCGGACCCGCGCGCGGTGGCCGACGTGCCCGCCGCCTTGGCCGCCAACCGCACCCTCAAGGTGCTCACGGACGTCCTGACCTCTGCCCACGCCAGCCGCATCGCATCGGTCATCACCTTCAACATCGACGACTGGCTGGAGCGTGCCCTGCACCACAGCTGCCAGGCCCAGGGCCTGTCGGGATGGGGGCAGCGCTTCTCGTCCATTCCCCACCCAACCTATGGCCCGGTGCGTTCGGGGGATGTCGCCGGTGGTGCTCCCCGTCTGCCCATCTTCCACCTCCACGGGCTGCTCACCAGCGAGGATGCCGTGGCAGAGGGGGTCTTCCGCAAGCCCCGGCAGCGTCTGCCCGCCTTGGACGCCCCCAGCTCCCTGGTCTTCACCGAGGAGCAGTACTGGGAGGTGTCTTCGACCCCGGCGGGCTTTGCCAACCACATCATGCAGTCGGCCTTGTCCACCAGCCACTGCCTGTTCCTGGGCCTGTCCATGCGGGACATCAACATCTTGCGTTGGCTGGGTCTCCGCGGCCTGGAACATGAGCGCAGTTTCGTCAGTCGCGCGGGTCTGCACTTTGCCGATGCCGACGAATCGGTACGGTATGCCAGTGAAAAGCGCTTCGAAGCGCTGATTCAGCACTACTGGATGGCCAACCAGCCAGACGCCATTCTTCAGGAGATCCTGGCCCGTCGCGGCGTGATCACGCTCGAGACCGACTTCAAGGTGGAAGACGAGGTTCGCGCGGTATTTGCCCGCCTTGGGCTGGCCGCCTGACTCAAGCGAAGGAGCGCACGCCCGAGCCCAGGAAGATCAGCACCAGCCCCCGCCGCCAGGCCTCACTTCGGTTGGGTCCGCTGCTGTGGGCCACGTCCGCGTGGTGCAGTACGACGTCTCCTGCGGCCAGCAGCGGGCTCACGGCGTCGGGCTCGTCGCCGGAGGGGGGCCCGGGCAGGTGGCTGCCGGGGATATAGCGCAGCCCTCCGCTGTCTGCGCCAACCTCGTCCAGGGCCACCCAGGCGGCCAACGCCTTGCCATCGGGGGGATCCAGGCGCCACAAGGGCCGGTCGCTGTGCCAGACCAGGTGGACGGAGCAGCCGGGCGGCTTGAGCACCAGGGAGCTGGACACGCAGCGGGCGCCGGGATCCTGCAAGACCGCCCGAGCGGAAGCCACCAGGGGGGAATACTGCTGAAAGGTGGCCAAGGTTGGGTCCAACCCTGCCAGTGCGGGCACCTGCTGAATGAGCGCCAGCCACCGGGCACGGGTCATGCTCGACCGGGCCACCAGGCGGTCAATCAAGGCGTCCACCGCGGCACCCAGGCCTTGTACCGTGCCGGGGTCCAGCAGCCCGGGTAGGACCACGAAGCCCCGGGCTGCAAAGTCCGGGGGCGCCTCAGTTGGAGACATAGACGAATCGGCCGATCTGGACGCCCAGCCGCTGCGTCGCGTCATCGCGGTCCTCTGTGCGCAGGTTGAGGCCGACCTCCAAGAGGCCGGGCGGCCCATCGGGCACCCTCCCTTCCTCGCCGATAAAGAAGATCTCGCCTTCGATCTGGCCGATCAAGGCGCCATGGGGAGCGCCGGGCAAGGGCGCGCTGTTGGAGGCGCTGGTGCCGTCGCCGTCGGGTCCGGTGGCCCAGCCCCGCGGACTGCGGCCGACACCGAATCCGCGCACCACCAGGGCCTCGCCCGGCGTGCGCTGCATGCCGGTTCGGGTCCATGGCACCTTGGCCATGGCCAGCACCACCCGCTCTTCGCCCAACTCGTAGGAGAGGGAGCCGTCGGCGTCGCGGTCGAGGGGGCCGGTGATCCTGCCCTGCTGGCGTTCCAGCGCGTGCAGGTCCTCAGCCAGCCGTCGATCCAGGGGCGACTGGCCGGGACGGGTCGTCCGAAACACCCAGATGCCCAGCGCCATCACGCCGATGCCCGCGAGGAGGAGCAACACGCCGGAGGGATCGCCACAGGCCAGGTTGCAGGCGCCGATGCCCACGATCACCGCGCCCCCACAGTAAAGAAGGCCGCCCACGAGCAGCCCCATCACGCGGCGCTTCCGATCGTGCTCGGCATTGGGTCGGGAGCTGCTGCGGTCCTGCTCGGCCTGTGCGCGCAAGCGGTCCGACGATGCTGCCGAGACGCCGGCCCACTTCGCCCGGCCCCGCTGGGCCGCCGCGATCATGGCGGGGTCCGATGTGCCCAGAAGTCCGGTCGAGCGTGGGTCATCGGCCATCTGTCCGGCGATGGCTTCGACCTTGTCGATGCGCCGCACGGCCCGCCGGATCCGGCGGCGCAAGGCGCCGGGGTGCGCTTCGGCTTCGGCTTCGGCCTCCGCCAGGGTGCGGGCCAGCATGCGCTGCCGGCCCACCGTCGTCTGCCACAGCGACAGGTCGTGCCGAATGGCGGTCAACGCGGCCCGCATGCCGATGTCGTCCGGGTCCTGATCGCTGTCCAGCCAGGCGCGCAGGCGGTCCCGAGACGCGCACAGCGCCCCACCCAGGTCGGTCAGGGCCTCGGCGATGGCCGCCTGGGCGTCGGGGTGGACCTGGTCCTCCACCGGCAGCGCCTCAAATTCCTTGAGGATGTGCAGGCTGCCGATCCCGGCCCCCATCTGCTGCACCGCGTCGCGATCTTCGTCGATGGGCCTGCGGTCGAGGAAGAGGATGTCGCCCAGATCGCGCTCGGCCTCGGCGGCCTTGTGGCGCCAGGCGCGGACCCGCGCGGCGATGGGATCCCCGGCCGCCGTGGCCTCGGCGCCCAGGGTCGCACCCAAGGCGGCAGCACCGCCGATGAAGTGGCGCCGATCGAGCAGGTCCATGGAAGCCTCCGAGGGGCGCGCAAATTGCGGGAGCCCTCAGGGAGTGAACCATGTTTACCGATGGGCCACAAGGGCGGCCCTCACCCCGGCCTGTCAGCCCTTGACCCTGGCCCCGCGTCCCGCATCCCCCAGCGTCAAGGCCGTGCCCGGCGCCCAGGCCGCCTTGCGCAGCACGCCCAGGGCGTGGACCTGGCCCTGGATGCGGGCCACGCTGCTGACCTGTCCCACCGCGTCTTCGCCCAGCAAGACCGGAGTGCCGGGGGCGAGGTCATCGGTGCCCTCCACCACAAGAGCGGTGATCCGCTTCTGGATGGCGCCCTTCACGTCGATGCGGTTGATGATCTCCTGCCCGACATAGCAGCCCTTCTCGAAGTTGCAGACCTCGGTGTTGACCCCAAGCTCGTGCACCATGCTCTTGTCGCTGCCGTCCTGGGGCCAGCGGGCGCGACCGGCCAGGATGCGCAAGGCGTCCAGGGCTTCGGCAGAGGCGAGGGGCAGACCAGCGGCATGCAGGCGGGACTGGAGGGCATCGGCCTGATCGCCGGGAACCAGCAGATCGAAGCCGCCCAGGCCGCTGCGGTCCTTGCGGCAGATGCGGGCGCCGGTGGCGGCGTCCAGCAAATGGTCGCCCGGCAGCGCGGGCAGGGGCAGCCCCGCGGCCATCAGCCGGGCCTCGGCCTCGGGGCCTTGAACCGTGAACAGCGTTTCCGCGTTGGGGCGCTCCTCCACCTCGATGTCGTCGAGGATCAAGAACATGCGGTAGCGGCTGAGGAAGGCGTCGGCGTCGATGCCGTCCAACACAGCGACAAAGTGCTGGTCGTCGATGCAGTAGAGGTCGAGCAGGCCCTGGACCCGGCCGCGGTCATCGCACATCGCGTTGCGGTTGCCCTGGCCGGGGCGCAGCCTGGTGATGTTGTTGGTGAACATGCCGTTGGCCCAGCGCCGAAGCTCGGGGGCCTGCAGGTCGAGGATGTCGGCTTCGGGCAGGAGGAAGAGGGCCGCGCCGCTGCGGGCGGCCTGGATGTCGGCGTCGATGCCGGTCATTCGTCGCTCCCGCCCCGGGGCCGGCTGGGCCGGGGCATCAGCACCGTCTCGTCGCCGTCCAGGTCGTCGATGAAGTCATCGTCGGGGATGATCGTGGCGCCCGGCCGCAGGTTGGGCATGGGGTTGACCAGCGAGGCCGAGTCTGCGGCGGGCGGCAGGGGTGCGCGGGGGCCGGCGGACGGGGCGGACCGGCGCTGGGCCCGGGGCCTGGGCCACCAGCGGCGGGCTCTCCGGGCGGCGCAACCCGGGGCGGGCCCGGTGGACGCTGCAGGGCGGTGGCGCGGGGGGCGGGGCGGCCGGCGCCGGTGTGGGGGCCGGCTGGGTCTGCTGCGGCAGCACCGGCGGCGCAGGCGGCAGCCAGGGCGGCGGGGGCGCGGGCTCGGAGGCCGGCGCAGGTGCCGGCGCCGGCGCGCTGTAGGCCGGCGCGGGGGACCGCTGGGGGCAGCGGCGGCGTGCTGGCCACCGGCGTCGCCTCGTCCACCGCGTCTTCAGAGTCCTCCTCCACCAGGGCCGTGTCGGGGAGGACCGGGGGCTCGCTGGCTGCGGCCGCTGCGGCGGATCGGGCCCGGCGGGATCGGACGCGACGGCGGCGGCCTTGGGGGCGGGATCGGCCTTGTTCTGGCTGCGCTTGAGGAGCCAGAAGGCGAGAGGCCCGCCACCAGGAAGACGCTGAAGAGGCAGCAGAGCACACCGCAAATGGCGCCGCCGATGGTCGCGGGATCCATGGTTCCTCTCTAAGGGCGGGATGCCTGGGGACGCCCAGAGGGTATCCTGCTGCGACCCCGCGCGGGCCCGACCGCCCCGCGCCACCGCCTGTGAGTCCTGCCATGCGCCTCGATCTGCCCTTTGGACCCGCCCTGAACCTGCCGACCTCTCCGGCGGATCCCCACTTGTGGGTGGGCCTGGTGGGCCTGGCCCTGGCGCTTGCGGGCTCCCGCCTCTATCGGCTGGCCATCGTGGGTCCGGGGGTGGCGGTGGGCGCGATGGCGGGGCTGGAGCTGGCCGGCGCGGTGGGCTTCGAGTCGCGCATGGTCGCCGCCGCGGTGCTGGGTGTGCTCGGCGGCCTGCTTGCCCACTTCCTGGAGCGCCTGGCCATCGCCTTGGGGGGTGCTCTGCTCTGCGGTGGGCTGGCCAACCTGGTGGGGGCGATGTTCTGGACCGGTGAGCTGCCCTGGTTCATCCCGGCGGCGGGCGCCGTGATCGGCCTGCTGGCCTTCCCCTCGGTCTACAAGCGCCTGTTGCCCCTGGTGACCGCGCTGATGGGCGCCTTGTGTACGGCCTGGGCCCTGGGCCGCCCCGACGATCTCCGCGTGGTCGGGTTCATCGCCGTGCTGGGGCTGATCGTGCAGAGCGTCGGGGGCGGCGACAAATCCAAGAAGAAGGCCAAGGCGGATTGAGTCGGCTGCGCGTGGGGTCCCGCCGGCGTAGAATGCGGGGGTGAGCACCCAATCCGTCCCCCCCCTCGACGCCAGGACCCTCGCCCGCCGGGCCGAGGTCTTGCTGGATATGGGGCGCAACGACAAGGGGCTCGAAAACGCCGAGGCCGCCATCGCGGCAGACCCGGGCAATCCCAAAGGCTACCTGGAGGCGGCGCGGGCCTTGACCGCCTTGGGCCGCTACGATGAAGCGCTAAAGCGCATTGACGCGGGTCTGTCGGTGCGCCCGCGCAACCCCTGGGCCTACCGCCTCAAGAGCTTCACCTATAGCAAGATGGGCCGCCACGATGAGGCCCTGGCCGAGGCCGACCGCGCGATGGCCCTGGACAAGGACGACGTCGCGACCTGGCGCCGGCGCGCCCGCTGCCTGTTGGCCCTGGAACGCAAGCAAGAGGCCTGGGCCCAAGCCCGCAAGGCGGTGGATGCCCGCCCCGATGACCCCGAAGGCCACGGCTTTCTGGCCGAGGCCTGCCTCGCATTGGAGCATGGCGCAGAGGCCCTGGTGGCCGCCCGCGACGCCGCTCGCCTGGCCCCCGAGGCCCCCTGGTCCACCCACCTCCTGGCCGATGCCCTGGAAGCCGACGGGCAGCACGAAGAGGCCATGCGCATCTTCCACGACTGCGTGCGGGCCCGACCCGGCAGCCCCTACGCCCGCAAGCGCCTGGTGGAGCTGGCCCAGGCCGCCGGCCGGCGCACCCTGCGGTCGCCCTTCGTGATCGTCGGCAGCATCCTGCTGCCCGCCTTGGGGGCCCTGGCGGCCTTCCTGGCCAAGGAGCTCTACGGCGCCTCGTTGCTCTCCCTGGTGCTCGCGATCGGCCTCGGGGCGCCTGCGGTGGCCCTCTATGCCTCTGAGCAGGGCCGCCGGGCGGTGGAGCGCGCCTCCCCCGGCGCCTGGGAGCTGGTCGGTCGCATCCGGGCGTCGGACCGAAAGGCCCGCAAAGACGCTGCTTTGGGGGCCCGCGCGGCAAGCTCGTCGCCCGCGGAGCCTGCCCGCCTCACCATTGGCGACGAAGACTGAGGTCCTGTGCTCCCCCTGCTCCTGGTTTCGGCGGCCCTCGCGGGGCCCCAGCGGCTGCTGGTTGGTGTGGACGGCCCCGATGTGGCTGCGCGCCTGCGCGCCCTCGCCCATGCCGGCGGCGCCCGCGCCCGCTGCTGGGCGCCCCTGTGCATCCTCGACGGCGCCGACGACCTCAGCCCGCAGGCGCTGCGGTCTGTGCCGGGTGTGCGCTATGTCGAGGTGGATCGGCCCATGGACCTCGTTTTGGTGGCTCCGCCGCCTGCGGCATTCGACGGCACCTCCGACTGCCCGGACCTCTGGGAGATGGACACCCTGGGCGTCGAAGCGGCCTGGGCGGCGGCCGGCCATCGGGGCGGCGACGCGCCCGTCGTGGCCATCCAGGACTCGGGCTTCCTGCTCAGCCACCTGGACCTGGGATCGGTGTCCGGGCAGTTCGACTATGGGGATGTGGACACCATTCCCGAGGTGTCCTGGTATTCGGGCGTGCCCGGCCACGGCACCTTCATCGCGGGCCTGATCTCCGCCCGGGACGGCAATGACCTGGGTCGGGTGGGCGTCATCCCCGAAGGCCGATTGAACCTGCAGAAGATCGCAGACAGCAGCGGCGCGCTCTACTTCTCCTATGCCGTAGCCGCAATGCTGGACCTGGCCGATGATGACCTGGGCGTGAGGGTTCTCAACTATAGCATCGCCTCATCCAGCACGACCTCGGCCTTTGACGACGCGGTGGCGGCCTTGGGTGAGGTCAACATCCTGCTGGTGGCCGCAGCGGGCAATTGTTCCAGCGCGGGCTGCTGGGACGCCGACAACGACCGCTACCCGCTCTATCCGGCCAATAGCGCGGGCGATCATGTGCTCAGCGTGGCGGGGAGCACCCGCAGCGACGGGCTGAACTCCTATAGCCACTACGGCAGCAGCACCGTCGACCTCGCAGCGCCCGGCGTGGAGCTGTGCTCCTTGGATGTGGGCAGCGACACCGACACCGCGGTGGCAGCGGGCACCAGCTACGCGGCCCCCCTGGTGGCAGCGACGGCGGCCCTGGTCTGGGGTCGAGCTCCCCGCATGACGGCCCCGGAGATTGGCCGGGTCTTGCGGGCCAGCGCCAACGAATCCGACGGCCTGCGGGACAAGGTGCGGGCCGATGGTGTGCTCTCTGCCGAGAACGCCGTCCAGACCGCGTTGGCCCGCCTGGATCCGCCCGGCGACCTCGTCTTGGAGGAGCGCGGCGAGCTGCTGCTCTCGATTCAAAGCGTGGGGGCAGCGGGCACGGGCACGGTGCTGCTGTCCCATGGCCCGGGCCTTGCGGTGCTGGATGTGGATGGCGCCGCCGGGTGGATGGCCCAGCCCGTGCCCGCCGGGGGTGGCATGACCCTGCCCGACGCCGGCACGGTGCTGGCCAGCCGCGCGGCCACGGTCTTGACCGGGCCCCTGCCCGCAGACGGCGATCTGGACCTGGAAGTCACGCTGTCCGGGCGGGCCTTGGGAGAGAGCGCCGTCACGGTGCGGCTGGTGGCCAGCTCGGTCGGGGCGGATTGGCTCAACGCGCCCTATGCCACCGGGACCGCCGACGAGACGGGCTTTCTGGCCTATGGAATCACGGTGGATGTGCAGGCGGTGGACACGGCGGAAGACACCGGCGGCGGTGACGGTGGCGACGCTGCAGATGGGGCCGATGACGGCGTCACGGACGGAGATGGCGGCGACGGCGGGGACGTTGACGACGGGGATGGGCTGGCCGCCGAAGACCCCAAGGGCGGCTGCGGTTGCGCGTCCATCCCGCCCGCTGGCCCCGGCACCCTCGGCGGCCTGGGGCTGCTGGCGCTGCTCACCTCCCGGCGTCGGCGACCCTCCTGATACTGGACCGAAGCAGCCTGCCCAACGCGGTTTTCGGCTCATGGAGTCTGGGTGACGATGCGGTGGCGGGCCGGCAGGTGGGCCCGCCTTGCGCCAGGATGGCGGCGGCTCCGAGCCAGTTCATCCCGGGCCACGCGCCCACGGGAGCGCGGCATGCCCCTTCGTCGTCTTGGTGCTTCGGCCCTTCTGCTCAGCCTGCTGGGCGGGTCCTGCGCCTTGGACCAGAAGCTCAACCGCATCCCCTCCCCCCCTGGGGTCGAGCTGAGCGCCACCCGCGCCATCTACCGCCAGGGCTCGGGCCCGGCGAAGCTCGACGGCCGGGCCTGGGACAGGCACGACAGCCCGGCCGAGCTTCAGCTCCGCTGGACCGTGGATGGCGCGGCCCTGGGCGACCCCTTCCAAGATGAAGACGGGGACGGCATTGTCACCATGGCGCTCGACATCGACGCCATGGAGCTGGGGCTGCACCTGGCCACCCTGCGGGCGGTGGATACCGACGGCGATCTGGCCGAGGCCGAGGTCATCTTCGAGGTTCAGGGCCCCCTGGGCTCCCCCGAGGTGGAGATCCTCGCACCCGCGGACGGCAGCAGCTTCGAGCTGGGCGCTCAGGTCGTCTTTGAGGGGCTGGCCAGCGATCTCACCACGCCGCTGTCCGAGCTTCGCTATGGCTGGGAGTCCGATGTGCAGGGCCCCCTCGCCGGCGCCGTGAGCGCCGACGGCCGGTCGCTGCTGGTGACCAGCGGGCTGTCGGTGGGCAGCCACCGGATCTCGCTCATCGTGGTGGATCTCGACGGAGATGTGGGCCTGGACAGCGTCGCCATCCAGATCGTGACGCCGGGTGAAGACACGGGCGATCTGCCGGTGGACACCGGCGACGAGCCCATCGAAGACCCGCCCGATGACCCTGTAGACGCCGAACCGGGCGACCTGGTGCTGAGCGAGCTGATGGTCAACCCCGAGGTGGTCTACGACACGGCCGGGGAGTGGTTCGAGCTGTACAACACCTCGGGCTCCTTCATCAGCATCCAGGGCTACACCCTGCGCGACGACGACTACGACACCTGGGTCATCGATGTGCCCATGGTCGTGCCCCCGCACAGCTACTTCGTGGTCTGCGCCAACACCGATCCCACCTACAATGGCGGCGTCACCACCTGCGACGCCGGCTTCTTGCGGCCCTCGTTGCCGCCCCCTGGGCTGGCCATGGGCAACAACGGCGACGAGGTCATCCTGCTGCGCCCCGACGGCGCCGAGATCGACCGCCTGGTCTATGACGCAGCCTGGGTGTCCAATGGCGAGGCCGTCGGCGTCGATCCCAGCCACCTGTCTGCGACCGGCAACGACGACCTGCGGTACTGGTGCCCCCAGCGCACCGTCACGATGTCTGGGGGCGAGCCCGGCACCCCGGGCCTGGTCAACGACAGCTGCCCCTGAGGCTCAGCGCATGGTGGAGGGCGGGGCGATGATCACCAGGCCCGGTCCGCCGCTGCCGAGGATGTCTCCCCCGAGTCCCACGCCATCCACCCACTCCGGGTCGTCGCTGGCGGCGGGGTTCTGGCCGCTGCCGGCGATGAGCATGGCACCCGAGGGGCCATAGGCGGATCCGCCGCCGCCGCCGCCGCCCGCGCCGTCATTGGGGCCGCCATCTCCCCAGCCGCCCGCGCCGCCGCCGCCCCTGCCGAACCAGCCCTGGCCGCCCGACTCCGCCGGTGCCGGCGCAGCCGGTGCCCAGCCCCCGGCCCCGCCTTCCAGGGCGAGCCCGTCGGTGGGGGCGTGTTGCCCGCGGCATACTCCTGCGTGTCGGAGCTGCCGGCCAGGCCCCCGCGGTCGCGCTGCCGCCGGCGCCGCCGCCCCGTCGCGGCTGGTGCCGCTGCCATCGGTGCCGGCCAGTCCCTCGACCCCGCCGCCGGGGCCACCGCTGCCGGGCGTGGCGCTGTCAGCCGCGCACGCCGCCACCGCCGCCGCCGCCGGCCACCAGCCACAGGCTGCTGCCGTCGCCCAGGCTGGAGAGACCACCACCACCGCCTTCTTTCATCGGGGTAGGACGAGCAGCCCGAGCCGCGGGCTGCGCTGCCGCCTTCTCCGATGGTCACGACCAGCTCGGCCCCCGCGCTGCTGGTCACCAACCCGAAGGCCGCGCCGCCGCCGCCGCCCACTGCGCCGTCGGTGCCGCCGCCGCCGCCGCCGCCCCAGGCCTTGACCCACAGCGACGAGCAGCCCTCTGGCACCGTGAAGATGTGCTGCCCCGGCACATCGTAGACGACCGTTTCGAAAGCGCAGGTGTCGGTGTCGGTGTCGGTGTCCGTATCCGTATCGGTGTCCGTATCGGTGTCGGTGTCCGTATCGGTATCCGAGTCGGTGTCGGTGTCCGTATCGGTGTCGGTGTCCGTATCGGTATCCGTATCGGTGTCGGTGTCGGTGTCGGTGTCGGCGTCCGCACCATCGGTGCTTCCGGTGTCACCCGTCTTGTCGCCGCAGGCGAAGAGGAAGAGGCTGAGAATGGCGAGGCGCATGGAGACTCCAGGGTTGGGTGTGCCTACGCTACCCGCCTGTCTCAGCCGCCCACACCCTTCCCAGATCCTTCCTGGAGTATAGAAATAGGCGTTCTACCTGCGTCGTGGCCCGCGCCGAGCCCCCCGCCAAAACCCAGGGGGTCCGCCTGGGTGGTGGCCTCCGCCGCATCCGGTCCGTCGCCCGCTGCACATGCTGCCGCCGGGCCAGGGCCCAGGCCTCCTCGAATTCGGCCCAGTCGCCACCCTGGGTGCCGCCGCAACCAGCAGCAGGCGGGCGGCTGCCCGGGCCCGGCGCAAGGCGGGGTCGTCCAGGGCCTCCAGCGCGGCGTCGCTGATCAGGTTGGCCAGCCGGGCGGCCAGGCGCGGCCGGCGGGCGTCCAGGGCCGCGCCCACTCGGGCCTGGATGAGCCCCAGGTCGCCCCGGGCCTCGGTATCGACGACAAAGGCGTCCTCGGCGGCCTCTTCGGGGGCGGGCAGGGCGAGGTCGGCGTCGGTCATCGGGGAGTCCGGTGTGGGTGGCGGCTATTTGGGCGGCAGGTGGGGCGGCGGCCGGCCGGGGCCTTGCAACTCTCTGCACAGGCGACCCCAAAGATCTGCCACCACCGCGGGTTCCCCATCGGTCCAGACCGGAAGGCCCGCGCCCTGGAGCGCGGCGTCGGTGATGGGGGCGGCGCAGAGGGTGGAGACGTCCATGGCCCGGGCCGAGCCGCGCACCAGGTAGCGGTAGACCTCGGCGCAGGTGTCGGCCGGCGCCTCCCCGCAATCCGCCATTGAGAAGCTGCGGGGCTGGCCGCCCGGGGCCTCGCGCCGGACGCGCTCGGAGATGCGCCGGGCCAGGAAGTCCCGACGGGTGTCCTGAAAGCCCTGCTCCAGCCCATAGTGGGGGATCTGCTCGTCCATCCAGGCCAGGAAGGCGCCCTCTTGGCCGGCGTCCAGGGTGCGCCAGTCGCGATCGGCGTGGCGGCTGAGGGCGTGGCTCAAGCAGCGCTCGATGAATTCTCCGCTGCGCTGGCAGGCGGCGATGGCCTCGTCGCCGATCAGCCCGGCCCCATCGGCCACCTCAAAGGTGCAGACCTGGGCCCACCCTGGATGGCGCACCTGGTCGCAGAGGGGCAGGGCGTCCAGTCGCTTGCCCGCCATCTCCTTGGCCGCCAGCGTGATGCACTCGCCCTGAAGCACGTCGTCGCCGATGTCCAGGCAGAGCCGGGCGGCCTCGGCGGGGTCGGTGCCCATGGCCCGGGTGGAGGCGGTGTAGCGCCCCCGGTCCAGGGCCTCCGACGAGGGCTCGGTCGCACCCAGACAGCCGGCCAGGGCCAGCAGGGGTGACAACGCCGGGATGCGCGGAGACATGGCCCGCGCAAGATAGCGCAGGCGGCCACGCCGCGCCGGACGCGGCCTCCACCGCGGGCGCGTGGCGCTATGCTGGGGCATGGCCTCCCCCACCCCCTCCCCGGGCGCGCCCTGATGCAGCGGCTGTCGCACCGGTCGTGGGCCTCGCTGCTGCTCTTGTCGGCTTGTATCGGCGTGAGTGAGCCAGCACGGCAAGTTCACGATGCGACAACTGCTCCTGGCATCCAGGTGGTTCCCGTCCCCGGACGGGGCCCCGGCGGCCCGGCTCCCGACAGCGGGCAGCCCAGGGATACCGCCCCACCCGCCGACAGCGGCGCGGTTGAGGACACCGGCCGCATCGACCAGGATGGCGATGGCCACAGCCCGGCCGAGGGCGACTGCGACGACGGCGACGCCAGCGTCCACCCCGGAGCCGATGATGCCCCCTATGACGGCATCGACAGCGATTGCGACGGCTGGAGCGACCACGACGCCGACCGCGATGGCCACGACGCGCTGTCGGCCGGTGGAGCGGACTGCGACGATGGCGATCGGGCCGTCCACCCCGGCGCGGCGGAGGCCCGGGACGGGCGGGACCAGGACTGCGACGGCTACTGCGACGAGGGTCTGATCGCGCCGGGCGATCTCGTGATCACGGAGATCATGGCCAACCCCGACGCGGCCAGCGACAGCTTTGGCGAGTGGTTCGAGGTCTTCAACGCCAGCGCCACCGATCTGGCCTTCTGCCGTGGCTGGGAGGGGCGAGACGACCGCTTCGATCGCTTCGTCATCGCCAGCGGCCTGGTCATTCCCGCCGGCGGCCTCGCGGTCTTCGTCCGCGACGGCGACAGCAGCCGCAATGGTGGCATCACCGGGGCCACGGTCTTTGGTCGCAGCATGCAGCTGGCGGAGCTGGACGACCAGATCGTGCTGTGGTTCGAGGATCCGGACCTGGGCGGCTTCGAGGTCAGCCGCGTGGCCTATGACGGGGCGCCGGCCTGGCCCGATGGCGCCGGACACAGCCTCAGCCTGGACCCCGCCGCCTGGGACGAGGGCAGCAACGACGACCCCAGCCGCTGGTGCGCCGCGAGCGCGCCCTATGGCGCTGGAGACCACGGGAGCCCGGGCACGGTGAACGCGCCCTGCCCCACGCGGTAGATTTTGAGACGGTTGTGTTCCGTATTGGAATCTGCGCCTTGAACGCGCCGCCCGAGAGGCCACCCTCCCGCTCCGCCAGGATCGGCCAGCACGACGGGTGATGGTCGATCCGGTCTGGGTGCGGCCTCCCTGGCACGGCCCCTGCATCGATGTCGGTCGAAGCCCCCACCTGCTGGAGCCCCCATGACCCGCATCGCCGCCCTCGCCGTCTTCGCTGCCACCTCCATCGCCTGCGCGGACAGCCGCATGTCTCGCGCCGCCGAGCTGGGCCAGGACAGCATCGACGTCTTTCAGGCCGAAGACGCTGCGGGCCGCAGCATCGAGGTCGAGGTGCAGCGCAGCGGGCTGACGTTCCGGCCCCTGCCCCGCATCGACGACAGCCCGCCGGTGGTGGAGGCGGTCCAGCCCCTCAGCTGCCCGGGCTTCACCCCCGAAGAGCTGAAGGCCCAGCCGATGCCGGCCGAGCTGGGCCAGGCCTGCGCCGACTGGATGCAGACCCGCCCCTTTGCCTATGCAATGGTCCGCGCCTGGCAGCCGCTGGACAGCCAGGCCGACCCCTACGTCATCCGCTCCCTCGTCCAGAATGAGGCGCTGGTGCGTGCCACGGTGGATGGACAGGTGCAGCGGACCGGCCCCACCATGCTGGGCTCCTTTCACGAGGCGGCCAAGCTGCTGCGCACCGGTGGCATCGAGGTGGAGATCGGCTTCGACGCCTTGGAAGGCGGCATCGACGAGATCGCCATCCGGTCTGCGGGGGGCGACTGGATGGTGATGACCCAGCAGGTCACCCACCGCTGGGAGAGCCCGCCCACCGGCGACCGCCGCTTCTGAGTCCGCTCAGGGCGAGACACCAAAGACCGCTTGGAAGTTACGTTCCAGGCGGTCTTGCAGCGAGGGGGCGTCCAGGCCCCAGGCCGCTTGCAGGTGGGCCGCCGTCTCGGCCACGTTGGCCGGCTCGTTGCGTTCTCCGGGGCGCGGACCCAGGTAGGGGCAGTCGGTCTCCAGCAGCAGCCTGTCTTGGGGCACGGCCATGGCCAGGCGCGAAAATGAGCCAGCACGGCTGATATTCGCGGGAAGGCTGAGCCAGTGGCCCTGCGCGGCGATGGCTTGACCCAGCTTGAGCTTGCCGCTGAAGCAGTGCCAGACCACCCGCCGGGCCCCCTCCTCCACCAGGATCTCCAAGGTGCGGGCCTCGGCCTTGCGGCTGTGCAGGATCAGCGCCTTGTCTGCCTGCATGGCCAGACGGACCAGCCGGCGAAAGACGGCCTCTTGGGCGGCCCACAGGGGCTCGGGCACCCAGTGGCGGTCCAGTCCCACCTCGCCGATGGCAAAGGCCTGGCCGACATGGTCCTCCAGCCAGCCCACGGCCTCCTCGGCGCTGGGGGGCGGCGCCGCCTCGTCGCGCGGGTAGGGCAGACCCATGGCCAGCATTTCGGGCAGCACGGCGTCCACCGGGTAGAGGCCCAGGGCGGGCTTGACCAGGGGGGCGCGCGCCGCCAGGGCCAGCACCGCGGCGTTGTCCCGGGGATTGAGCCCGTTGGATACGATGGTGGTCAGGCCTGCCGCTGACGCGCGATCAAGCACCAGCGCTTCATCTTCGGCGAATCGCTTGTCGGTCAGGTGGGCGTGAACATCAAAGAGTCCCATGCCGCCCGGTCTAGCGCGGACCCGCCGCGGCGGCGACCACCGGGGCCACGCGCCAGTGCACGCCCACGCCCTCTCGCACGCCTTTGACCACCACGGCGCCGGTCGCGATGGACTGCAGGGCCTCGGCGTCTTCGGCCAGCAGTCGGCGGGGCAGCGGCATGGTGGGTCCTCCGGGCGGTGCCCCCTGGCCATCCTTTGAGGGTCATCGGCGGGCCAGGTGTGGGCATAGGCCCGGGATCCGGCGGGTTGTGGGGACGAGGCGCTGCCTCGGCAGGGCCTCCGGAGGTCTCATGCCTGTTGGCACCCATCCCATCGGAGTCGTGGACGCGCCCTGGCGCGTCGCTGCGGCCGACTCAGCCGTGGATTCGCCCCTGTACCGAGAGCCCGCGCCCCGTCGCCCCTCCCGCCTCAAGGAGGATCGCCGCCGCGTCGCCCGCTCCCGCCCCCGTCAGCTCGCGCTCTTTCCCACGGGCCCGCCCAGCGAGGCCCCCGGCTCGGCCGAATTCGTCGGAGGATCCGCCCTGGACGCCTTTCTGGCCTATGGCGACGCCGAAGCAGGGCTCAACCGTCTGCTGCACCCGGGCCAATAGCGCGGGATTGTTGCGACCCTGCCCCAAGATTTCCTCAAGACTCCCTTCTCCTGTCCCGATGAGATCCTGTAGCCTGGACCACTGGAGAGGAGAGCGCTTGGAAGAACGCAGCTATCCCGCGTTGAGGCGCCTCGGTCCCGTCCTGAGCGCCCCCCCCATTCCCGACGCCCTCGGCCGGGCGGTGGCCGCCTTTGAGGTCGAGCCCGACCCCGCAGATTCCGACGCGCCCATGGCCGAGGAGGAGCGCCCCGAGCGGCTGCCCGGGGCCGAGGACTTCGCCGGGGGCTCCGTATTGGACGCCTGGCTGGCCTATGGCAGCTTCCGGCTGCACGACCTCGCCGCCGTCGCCTGATCAGCGAGGGCGCAGCGCCTCGGTCCAGGGTGCCAGGCTGCCGTCGTTGGCGGCGGGCTCCACCTCGATCAGCCGCGCCAGCAGGCTGTAGACGTTCACATTCTCCACCGGCGCCAGGCGGCTGCCGGCTTGAATATGGGGACCCCGGGCCAGCAAGATGCCGTGCATATCCGTCTCTGCGCTGTCATAGCCGTGGGTGCCGCCGGTCAGGGCGTCGGGGATGCTGTCGGACCAGTCGCTGCTGGTGAGCGTGTAGCCCAGGTCCGCAATGCAATGCAGGGGCGCCACCCGCTCGCCGCTGCTGAAGTGCAGGTGCTCGGGCAGGTCTTCGCGCCGGGCGCAGGTGGCGTGGGGCAGGTAGCGCAAACCGCGCAGAATCGCGTCCGTGTGGGCCTCGTCCCTGGGCCAGATATTGCTCCAGGCCCCCCAGGACTGAATCCACACCAGGTCGAGATCCAGCACCTCGTCCACATAGAGCGCGCGTTCCGTGGCGATGGCGGTCATGCCGTGGTCGCTCACCACCACCAGGTCGGTCTGGTCCAGGCGACCCCGCGCCTCCAGGCCCGCGATCAGGCGGCCCACGGCGGCGTCCACCTCCTCGATGGCGGCGGTGACATGGGCGTCGTCGGGCCCATAGCTGTGGCCGGCGTGGTCGGGCTCGTCAAAGTAGAGGGTGAGCATCCGGGGGGCGTCGGTGGGCTGATCGAGCCAATACAAGACGCGGTCCACCCGGGCGTCATAGGAGATCGACCCGTCATAGGGCACGGCCCAGGTCTGCTGGATGCCGCTGGGCCAGACCACCTCAGAACCCACCCAGAACATCGTGCCCGCCGGCACACCCTGGCGTTCGGCGGTGATCCAGATGGGCTCACCCCCGAAAAAACGCGGGTCGCGGTTGTCGCCGGCATCCGACATGCTGAAGGTCGTGCCCAGATCGGGCGCATAGAAGCTGTTGTCAACGATGCCGTGGTGTTCGGGCCACAGGCCGGTGGCCAGGGTGTAGTGGTTGGGGAAGGTCTTGGTGGGGAAGGCCGCCACGAGGCGCTCTACCCGCAGGCCCTCGTTTGCGATGCGGTCCAGGTTGGGCGTCTCTGCACGCTCCATATAGTCGTGCCGAAAGCCGTCCAAGGACACCAGGATCAGCGTGCTGTCCACCAATGCGTAAGGGTCGTCGGCATAGGGGTTGGGCCGCTGTCCGCTGTCCTGGCCGCTGTCGCTGCCATCGGTTGCATCGGCACCATCGGTTGCATCGGTTGCATCGGCGCCATCGGTGCCGGCGTCGCTGCCCCCGGCGGGCGCGCTGTCGGCCGCCGGAGCAGCGCTGCGGCAGGCCATCAAGAGCAGGAGGCAGAGCGCGGCGGGGGGCTTCATGCTGCCGCCGTAGCGCCGCTTTGAGCACTCAGCCAGGGTCCAGGCAGAGGTGCAGGTGATCATCGTGTCCTCGGGCGCGCTCTGCCGGAATCGCCGGGTCGTTGAAGATCAGGCGGCTGGTGTCGGGCCGGGCCCGGGCAAAGGCGACAAAGGCGCCGGTCAACAGGGGATCGTAGCCGGCAGGTCGCCCGGGACGATCATCGGGTCGGTTCCACCAGGCCTCGTAGCGGCTGCCGTCGCTGCGAAAGAGCCGCAGGTCCACGCAGCTGCCCTCGAAGTGGTCCTTGTGGCCGAGTGGATCGGGCTTCTGGTCATTGTGCCAGGCCAGGTCTCCCACCTGCACGAGGCAGCGCGCGGGGTCCATGCCCGGGAGGGCCCGGCAGTGGGTGCGCCAGTCGATGAGCAGATCCACCAAAGCCGAGGTAAATCCAGGCTCTCCCCAGAGATCCGAGAGGGGCGCGTCGCTGCCCGGAAAGTGCGACCAGGCCCGATCCGGCCCCCAGGCCACGGTGGCCCGCTCCTGTTGGGCCGGGCTGAGCAGGCTCTCTCTCGCCACCTCGTCTGCGATCCCCGCCGCGTCCAGCTCTTCGGCCATGGGCAGGGCCACGCGCCCCCAGTCGTTCACCCGCACCTGCGCCGCCGACAGCGGGGCCAGGCGGGTGGAGATTCGGGCCGCCAGCGCGGTCGCCTGGTCCAGGGCCGCCGCCGTCGTGGGGGCCGATCCCAGCAGCAGGCGGTCGGGGAGCCGCCGGCCATCGGCCAGCAGCAGGGCCGGATCCCCACAGTCCGCCGGGTCCTGGTAGCCCGCCAGGACGGTGCCTTCGGGCAGGGCCGGACGCGGGGCCCCCGGCGGCGGCGCCCAGACCATCAGCGGCGCGTCGGCCACCGGGGCAAGCAGCGCCGCCGACAGGCAGAGGGCCTGCCCCGCCTGGGGCAAGGGCCCCGCCCCGGTCCGGTACCAGGGCTGCACCGCGACAATGCGCACCGACACCCCATCTTCGCAGGGGAGATCGAGAATGGGCCTCAGCAGGCTGCTTCGGGACAGCTCTCCGGCCGCAGTCTGCACCGAGATCGCCGTGCCTGGCGGGCTCAGGCGCATGAGGGGGCAGCGGTCCGCGGCCAGGGCCAGATGCGGGGCGAGCAGGAGCAGCAGCGGCGGCATCGCCACAGGATAGCCGCGGCTCCTGCGGGTGGTCTGTGGCATCGCCTTGCGATAGGGCGCGGCCCCACACGGAGGTCCGATGCTCCTGGCATTCCTGGGCGTGGCGCTGGCGGCTCCGGCCGCCCCGACCATCGCCTTCGAGAAGTACACCCTGGACAATGGTCTGGAGGTCGTGCTCAGCCCCGACCCCCGGCTCCCCCTGGTCGCTGTGGACATCTGGTACCACGTGGGCTCGGGGGACGAGGTGCCCGGCCGCTCCGGCTTCGCCCACCTCTTCGAACACATCATGTTCCAGGGCTCGCGCAATGTGCCCGAGGACCAGTACTTCCCCATCCTGGAAGGCGCGGGCGCCAGCTTCGTGAACGGCACCACCAGCTTCGACCGCACCAACTACCTCGAGACCCTGCCGTCCAACCAGCTCGAATTGGCGCTGTGGCTGGAATCCGACCGCATGGGCTTCCTGCTGGACACGCTGACGCAGGAGCGGCTGGACAACCAGAAGGCCGTCGTGCGCAAGGAGCGGCAGCAGTCCACCGAGAATGTGCCCTATGGCATCGCCGAGGAGCAGTTCTTCCAGATGCTCTTCCCAGCGCCTCACCCCTATAGCGGCGTGGTCATCGGCTCTCACGAAGACCTCGAGGCCGCCACCCTCGACGACGTCAAGGCCTTCTTCCGCACCTGGTATGTGCCCAACAACGCCACCCTGGTGCTGGCTGGTGACTTCGACCCCGAGGCCGTGAAGCCCGTCGTCGCCAGGTACTTCGGGTCCATTCCCGGCGGCCCCGAGCCCGTGTCCACCACCGGCCCCGCCGATCCCATCACCGCCGAAAAGCGGGCCAGCCTGACCGACGATGTGGAGCTTCCCAAGGTCTATATGGGCTGGATCTCCCCCGCCGTCTTCCAGCCCGGCGACGCCGCCATGGACCTCGCCGCGGGCGTGCTGTCCAATGGCAAGTCCAGCCGCCTGCAGCGCGAGCTGGTGGAAAAACAGCAGATCGCCCAGAGCGTGACGGCCTACCAATACAGCCTGAAGCACGGGTCGGTCTTTGCCATCGAGATTGTCGGCAAGGCCGGCGTCTCGCCGGCCAAGCTGGAGGCCGAGGCCTGGAAGGTGGTTGAGGGCCTGCGCGCCAAGCCCCCCACCGAAGACGAGCTGTCCCGCGTGCGCACCGATATGCGCGCCAGCGTGCTGCGCGGCCTGGAAGAGATCGGCGGATTCTCGGGCAAGGCCGACGTGCTCAACCGCTACAACCACTTCACCGGCGACCCTGGCTATATGGCCCAGGACTTCGCCCGCTACGACGCTTTGAGCCCGGCCGACGTGCAGAAGGCCTTTGCCGAGATCGTGCGCAAGGACAACCGCGTGGTGATTGACGTCGTACCTGCTCCCAAGGCCAGCGGAGGTGCCCAATGAAGCGCGCCCTCACCCTCAGCCTGCTGCTCGCCCTGGGCGCCTGCGGCCCCAAGGCCCCGCCGGCACCGCCTGTCGAGGCCCCGGTGCTGGACCCCGAAGCCTGGCGCGCCACGCCCCCAGGCCCCAGCGCCGAGCGCGTCTGGACGGCTCCGGTCGCCCAGAAGCTGGCCCTGTCCAATGGCATCCCTGTGCTCTTCGTGCAGCAAGGCGATCTGCCCCTGCTCACGGTGCAGGTGGTCATCCACGCCGGTTTGTCGGCCAACCCGCCCGGAAAGGCCGGCCTGAGCGGGCTCACGGCCAACCTGCTGGACGAGGGCACCCAGCGCAGAGACGGCCCCACCCTGGCGGCCGACGCGTCGGGGCTGGGCGCGACCCTCAGCACCTGGTCCGAAATGGACAAGATGGTGGTGGAGGTCAACGCCCTCACCGGCGACACCCTCGCCCCCACCCTGGACATGCTGGCCGAGGTCGTGCTGTCCCCGCGCTTTGACAAGGCCGACTTCGCCCGCGTGCAGAACCAGGTGCTCACGGGCATCCTGTCCTCGCGCGCCAACCCCGTCACCGTCGGCCGCCTGGCCTTCGCCCGCAACCTCTATGGCGCAGACCACCCCTATGGTCTGCCCCTCAGCGGCACCGAAGCGACGGTCAAGGCCATCCAACCCAAGGATGTCACCACCTTCTATGCCCAGAAGGCCCACGCCGGCAACGCCACGCTGGTGGTGACCGGCGCCATCTCTCCCGATGATCTGCTGCCCCTGCTCGAAGCGCGCTTTGGTGGCTGGAAGGCCCTGGCCAACACCCGCAGCAAGGTGGAGATCCCCGCCGCACCGGAAAAGACCCGCCTGGTCTTCATCGAGCAGCCCGGTGCCGTGCAGAGCTACATCCGTCTCGGCGGCTTCACCCCCGGCCGCCACGACGACGCCTACTGGCCCGCCGACCTCGCTGTCTACCTCTATGGCGGCATGTTCAGCTCCCGTCTCAACATGAACCTGCGCGAAGAGAAGGGCTGGTCTTATGGCGCCTATGCAGGCACCGCGGGAATGAAGGACCACGGCACATTCTCGGCGTGGGGCAGCGTGCAGGCCGACCAGACCGCCCCCGCCGTGGTGGAGATGATCAAAGAGATGACCGACCAGGCCGCCCGGCTGCCCACCGACGCCGAGATGGCCCGTGTGCGCGACTCCCTGGTCAAGGCCCTGCCCGGCACCTTCGAGAGCAACGCCACCACCGCCGGGGTCTTCGCCGACTCCTTCAGCCTGGGTCTGCCCCTGGACACCTGGGCCAGCTACCCGGCGGCCATCAACGGCGTGAGCGCCCAGCAGGTGGCCGATGCCAGCAAGGCTGTGCTCAACCCCGAACACCTGCTGGTGGTCGTGGTGGGCCCCCGGCAGGCCGACGCAGAAGCGGGCAAGGTGGATGTGGTGGCGGCCCTGCAGGGCCTGGGCTTCGCCTTTGAGGAGCAGCCCGCCCCCTGACGGTGTCCCGCTTCTGGAGATGACCCATGCTCGGCTTCCTCCTGCTCCTGGGCATCTCCCCGCCCGTCGGCCCCGACGCGACGGCGCGCTCGGGGCCGCCCGCCGTCCACCGCGCCTGGACGGCCGAGTGCCAGTGGGCCCTGGCCGACCGGGCCGATGTGCGCGCCTTCCGTGCCCGATGGTCCGGCGCCCACAACCTGCGCTTTGACGAGACCACCGGCAGCCCGCGCTTTCTATGGGCGCCGGGCACGCCGCTGTCTGCGGTGCAGGCCCTGGTGGCCGATCTCGCCCGGTTGTCGGGCATCGATCCGGCCGAGCTGAGCGCCCAGGCACCCGTTCAGCGTGGCGACCGCAGCTTCCTCCGCTGGACCCGAAGCTGGCGCGGCGCCGAGGTCCTGGGCGACCAGGTGCTGGTCATCGCCCAGGACGGACGGGTGGCCGGCGTCTGGCTGCAGCTCAGCCCCATCGGCCTGCGCGACCGTCCCCGCCCCGGTGAGCAGGTGCTGCCCCTGCCCCGCTTCCCCGCCGGCTAGGCCTGGCAGGTGCCCGCCACGGGCTTTGACCCGGTGTTGGTCACCGAGCGGGTGCAGGGTCCTCTTCACCGCTACTTCAACCGCGCCGGACTGCAGCTTCATGCTTGGGACGAGCGGCACTTCGCCACCGTCGAGCTGTCCTATCTGCGGCGCACCATCGGCGACCCCCTGGACAGCGCCGGGGCTGAGGGGGTGCGGGTCACCGACGGCGATGGCAACACCGACATCACCGATAGCAGCGGCGCTCACGGGCTCACGGGCAGCCTCGACCTGGAGCTGGACGGCCCCGAGCTGCAGGTGAATCGGCGGGGGGCTTTGGTCTCGGCCAGCGGCACTGACGACATCCTGCTCACCGGCGGCGAGGACATCAGCGCGGCCTCGGCCAGCGTGCTGCACCACTTTCACGTCGTGTGGGACTGGCTGGGCCACCGCTGGCCCGAGCACCCCTGGCTGGACCGGCAGGTCCAGGCCGAGGTGGACCGCAACGATGGCGCCTGCAACGCCTGGTATACCAACGGAACGTTGACCTTTCTGCAAGGCTATTCCGGTGCGTGCTACAACTTTGGCGAGATTGCCGATGTGACCTACCACGAGGTCGGTCACGGCATTCACCACTACATCTTGCAAGGTGGCAGCTTTGCTGGCGATGTGTCGGAAGGCAGCGCCGACTACGTCTCTGCAACCATCAACGACGACCCCGTCATCGGACCCAACTTCGGGCCCAGCGGCGGTCATATACGCGAGATCGCCGCCGACCGCGTCTACCCCACCGATGTATCGGGACAGGTGCACAACGACGGCTTGATCTGGGCCAGCTTCCTCTGGAATCTGCGCGCACAATGGCGGGCCGACCTGGGTGCTCCAGCCGGTGTCGTGGCCACCGACCGCCTCCTCCTGGGCGCTTTGGAGCAGGGCCCCACCCTCACCGACCTCTACGAGGCCGTCATCCTGGCCGATGACGACAATGGCGACCTGACCGACGGCACCCCCCACGCCTGCGAGCTGGTCACCCTGCTGGACCAGCATGGCTTGGGCCCTGGCCCCATCGGCGTCGTCAGCCTGGACCACGCGCCCCTGGGCCCCCAGGCCTCCACTGCCCGGGCCTATCCCCTGGATTTCACCCTCTCTGCACCCACGGCTGCCTGCGCCGACCTGGCCGAAGACAGCATCCGCCTGTGGTGGACCACCGACCCCACCGTGACCCCTGGCCTGGACGAATGGGCAGAGGCCCGGCCGCCGGGCTTTGGCGGCGTGGACCGCGACACCGCCGAGCCCGCCTTCGATACCGCAGACACGGGGTCACCCGAGCCCAGCGACCCCTATGGTCGCTGGCACAGCCTGCCGCTCACGCGCACGGGAGGCCTGTTTTCGGGCAGCGTTCCCCGGCAGCCGGCCACCACGGATGTCTTCTACTTCATCGAGGCCGCCAGCAGCGATGGCGCCCAGGTCCTGCGCAGCCACGCCGGCCAACGCAGCGGACTGCACCGCTTCACCGTGGGCGACACCGAAGCCCTTTGGTGCGAGGACTTCGAAGGCGGGGCAAGCGGCTGGACCCATGGCGCGGGTACGCCCTGGAACCCCGGCGGCGGCTTTGTCGACGAGTGGGTCATCGGCCCCGCCACCGAGGGCGCCTATGGCCCCGCCGTCGCCACCAGCGGCACCCAGATCGCCGCCACCGCCCCCGGCGCCACCTACCGCAACAACAACCGCCAGTATCTGCAGAGCCCCGACATCGCCGTACCCGCCCCGCGCCCCTTGTTGAGACTCAGCTACCAGCGCTGGCTCACGGTGGAGGACGGCCTCTACGACCACGCCATCCTGTGGGGCGGCCCCACCGGCGACGCCTTGTGGTGGGAGAGCCCCTCCACCGCCCGAGGCGGCACCCACGTGCTGGATGCAGACTGGACCTTGCAGGAATTCGACCTGGCCGGCGCCCCCCCCGACAGCCCAACCCTGCGCCTGACCTGGACCTTGGACTCCGACCCCGGCCTGGAGTTTGGGGGCTGGCACATCGACGATGTCTGCATCACCGCCCTGGCAGACCCCCCCCTGCATTACCGCCGCGTCGGCTTGGACGCATCCGACACCGACGCCCCGGTGACCCTCACCTGGGAGCAGCCCTGGATGCTGCCCCTGGTGGAGACGGTGCTGGTCAAACGCAGCGACGCCTGGCCCGAGGGGCCCGAAGACCCCAACGCCGAGGTGCTGGCACGCTACCCCGACGCGGTGGCGGGTGAGGCGCTTTCGATGGTGGACCCCGATGTCGCCGAGGGGGAGTCCGCCTACTACGCCCTCTTTGCCTTTGATGGCGAGACGTGGACCACGGACGCGATCCTGGGCGAGAATGCCGATGTGGGCGGGGTGGCTGTGCCGGAGGTGGGCGATACGGCGGTGGCGGATTCGGGGGATGCGGCCGGCGATGGTGGCGATGGGGTGCGGCCGGCGGGGGGTGAGGAGAAGGGCGGCTGTGGGTGTGCAGTCGGGTTGAGGCCAGGGCGGGGCGGGGCGGGGTGGCTTGTGCTGGGGATTGGGGTGTTGGTGGGGTTGCGGCGGCGGTAGGGGTGACTATACGGGGCGGGTGATATGGCGTTATCGTTGGCGTGGGCGGCCGGTGGCAGCGCGACCAAGCCCTACGGCGTCCACTTTGGTCCAGCGAACCGTCGCGACTGCGTCGACCGGATTTTGTGGGGCATCGCGCCAAAGTCCATCACCGAGCCCTTCACTCCAAGTGCATGCAACAGGTAGCGAATCGCAAGTGTTCGGAGCCACCCTACAGGCTGATACGGGTCGCTTCGGTTTCTCGACGGCCGGTCGTCCAACACACCGGAATGTGAGAGCTGATTACGAAAGGCGACCAACTGTTTGTGCTCCTTCTCCGAAAAAAGCCCTTCCACCCCCATGCTCCGTTCAACAGCCTGGAGCTGCGGCAATAATGGCCCCTTGGCAAAGCCCGAATGGACTTTCGCCAATCTCTCGATAGCGATTACGTAGTCCCTGGCCTGCCACTCAAGGACATTGGTCTGCTCCGCGCGCACGACGTAGCTTGCAGCGGATTCCACACCCCATTGCCGTTCAGCCAACATCCATCGCGGCCAAGCCTGCGCGAATGCTTCCAGCGTTGGCCCTGCCTTCCAGGGGTTCGAATCGGCCACCAACCACCCGCGGTTTGCTGCACGCCCATGCCGCTGGTCGTGGGAGATTGCATGGCGTACCGGATGTGCACTCGCATCCAGTCCCACTATCCGGGTTTGAACGATGGTGTTGCCCCACAATAGACTCAGGCATTGCAGCATGTGGGGCATGTGTCGAAGAAGCCTTCGCCAAGGCAACCGTTCCCCACCGCGCTTCCCAATGATCAACCAAGCAGTTCCGCCCTCCCGTGCACAGCTCCATCGACTCCCCACGAGGGACACTTCGAGTTCACCCATTGGTACGGGTCCTCGAACGTACGCTTTGCCGTCTATGCCGTGAACATGAACCGCAACCTCATGCACTTGTGCTCCACTTCGACTTACCAACGATCCATCCAGGAGGGGATAGCGGACGTATTGTATGTCGTTGCTGATGGTCAACTGGCTGGTCAGGGCACGGGCCCGAAGGGTCTCATCCCCTGGGCCATGGCACTCAACCGAAAGGGGCTGGACCTTGTCTCCTCGGCCTCCACGCGTTGCCCGAAAGGAGGCGGGCCAGCCTCTCCAGGACACGTGAACCTCCTCCGGGCCGCAGCCTTGGTGAAGCCACGACACGGATTCAACAGCCCCACCATCGAAGGCTGGAGTGGTAATGGAGGTGAGACTACGCGGGTCCAACAGGTCATCGAGGTCCGGCCTGGTCTTCATCATGCGCAGCTGGTAGCTTCTCCGCTCCGAAGTTGCATCTGGCGCGCGGACGTCTGTGGCCGGCTTCTAACGACGCGTTGCAGCTGACGGCCGATGCGGCCGCAGCTGAAGCGCAGCGTTAAGTCCGCGGGCGCAGCGTCCATGGCGGTCCGAAGCCTGCGTCGCCCACGATGGCTGCCGTCGTTGCCAAGGGGCTCTGGCCCGCCACTCAGGAGGACTCCTCTACAACCGCCGTCCAGCCTCGGAGTCAACGAGGCGGCCACAACTACAGTTCACTGTCTATGATTTCCAACTTCCCCGGATCTCTCCTTCCATCCCAGACACGGAGAACGATGACTTTGGCGAGGTCGTCGTCGACCCTGTAGATCAAGCGAAGGGTCTTGTGAACCAAGTGTCGGTAACGGCTGGGCCCTGCATCGTCTTCAAGACTGGGACCTGGTTCTGGAAACTCCACAAGTTGCTCTGCAGTCGCCATCGCACCCCGGACGAGGTCGATGCCCGCTCCCGCACTGAAGGGCTCGTAGAAGTCGAAGACGTCATCAAGGTCCTGGAGAGACTTCTCAGTCCAGACCAGCCGCATTACCCTTCCACGCCTCGAAAGCGCTTCTCCATGCGCGCCCGGGCCTCCTCGTGTGAGACCACCCGGCCTCCTTCGATGTCTCGCTCTGCCTCACGAAGAGCTGCCGCCAGCGCGGCCCTTTCTTCGATTTTCTGCAGCCGTTCGTAGTTCTCCACCGACATCAGCACCGCTACGCCACGACCGTGTCTGGTCAACACCACCGGCCTT
>JAGYJW010000020.1 GCA_018401435.1 Deltaproteobacteria bacterium
TGAGGCAGGTGCGCCCTGCTCCGCGCCAGCCTTCGGAAGACGAAATGCGGGCGGCATTCGCCGCCGTTGTCCGTTCCCTGGACAGCCTTGACCTGCCCTTCAGGCGGCCCGTACTGCGACTCCACTCCGTGTTGGTGCCGGGTTGAGGCTCCGTGGGCCCTGGGCTCGAGTGGGCGTTGCAGTACGGTATCCTGGTGGATTTCGGGCCAGGTTGGGTCCGGCTTGATGAGCATGCTTTCCTCCAACCTCATCCCCCAGGCCAACAGCCCCGATCGGGTGTGTACCGATTTTCATAGATCCAGCGCCCCAGGTGACCGCCGATTCTGCAGGTTGATTCGCCCATCGAAGTGCATCGCAAACCGTTTGGACTTGACCCGACTCGACAAACACCCTCGAAATAGTGGAAGAGCAGATTCCCTGGAGCTACCCCCAATTCAGTGGCCACATTCATGAGCCCTCATCGTAGAGCGCAGCGAGGCGTGGGTGGTGCCAGACCAGGGTCAACCTGCTCCCGCCCCCGCAACGCCACCGACACCGTCTCCCGACTCACCCCAGCCGCCCGCGCCAGCTCCGCCTGGCTCCGATACCGCCCCTCGGCCAGCCACCGCCCCCACACCTCGGCCCGGTCCTCCCGAGCCACCTCTGGCGCTGGCTCGACCTCCCGGATCTCCCGGCACGTCCGCACCCGCACGACCCTCTGAAATGTTCTGCCCGACGTCCCGCCCAGGCCACCATTTTATTCTGTGTGATGTCAGAAGGTTGCGCATGCCAGCGATGTCCCGGCCCCCCAGCGCTACCCACGCGGACCCCTGCATTGCCTCCTCGGAGCGTCGGCACGGATGTCCGATGGCGCGTATCGGGACTTTGTCGCGTCCTTGCCCCGAGCAGGAGCGCATGCGGGCCCGGCAGGCAGGAATCGGCTAGATGCTGGGGTCTGTCACCCTGGGATCGCTGATGTCGTTGCTCTCCACGCTCAAAGGCAAGGGGCCCTCTGGCTTCGGCTATGGGTCCACCACCGAGGATGTGACCGCAGGGCTCGATCTCAGCGGCAAGACCTACCTGGTCACGGGCTGCAACTCGGGGCTGGGGCTGGAGACCCTGCGCGTGTTGACGGCGCGGGGGGCCAAGGTGCTCGCCCTGGCGCGGTCGGTGGACAAGGCGCGGGCCGCCGGGGACTCCGTGGGCGGCGAGACGGCGCCCTATGCTTGTGAGCTGTCTGAACCGGAGACGGTGCGGGCGGCGGTGGCGGCGATCGTGGCCGATGGCCAGCGCATCGACGGCATGATCCTCAACGCCGGCATCATGGCGCTGCCCACCCGCACGCTGCAACATGGCCAAGAGCTTCAGCTCCTCACCAACCACATCGGCCACTTCATCCTGGCGACGGGGCTGCTGGGGCAGCTGACGCCGACGGGCCGGGTGGTGGTCCTGTCCAGCGCTGCCCACCAGATGACGCCAAAGGGCGGGATCAAGCTGGATGATCTGACGCTGGAAAAGGGCTATAGCTCCTGGGGGTCCTATGGCCAGAGCAAGCTGGCCAACCTGCTCTTTGCCCGCGAGCTGTCTCGGCGACTGCCCGAGGGGCAGGTGGCCAACGCGGTGCACCCGGGCGTCATCGCCACCAACCTGGGGCGCCATATGGGCGGCTTCGTGAATGGGTCGATGAAGCTCCTCGGGGGGCTCTTTCTCAAGACGATCCCCCAGGGCGCCGCAACCCAGGTCTGGGCCGCAACCCACCCCGACACCGCCGCCTTGAATGGGCAGTACCTGGCCGATTGCAATGTCGCCACGTCGTCGGGGCATGGGCGCGATCTGGACCTGGCCGCCCGCCTGTGGACGCGAACCGAGGAGATCGTCGCCGCGCTTTAGTCCCCCCGGACGCCAACCAGCATTCCGGCGATGCGCTCGGCCAACATCAAGACGCTGAGGTGGATGTTGCCGGTGGGTATGGTGGGAAAGAGGCTGGCGTCCACGACATGCAGGCCGCGGGTGCCGTAGACGCGCCCCTGGCCGTCGGTCACCGACATCGCATCGTCGGCGGCGCCCATGGGCGCGGTGCCGCAGGGGTGGTAGCCCGAGTCGGTGGCCCACGGCAGCCAGCGGGCGATGCGCGCGGGTTGGGCCAGGGTGCGGCGGCCGGGCCAGAGCGGCCAGGCGAGCTTGCGCATGGGCGGACTCTCCACCAGGTCGTGGGCGATCTCGATGCAACGCACCGCGCGGGCGCGGTCCTCGGGATCGGCGTGGAAGTTGGACAAGATGTGCGGCCGCGCGCCAAGGTCGATCGAAGACCAGCGGATCTGCCCCTGGCCCCGGGTCTTGCCCAGTGTGCCCATGACCGTCACCAAGGGCACGGTGCGTGCCCCGACGGGCACGAAGCTGCCCACCTGCAGCTGGAGATCGGCGTCCCAGGGCCCAATTCCCGAATCACAGCGCAAGACGGTCTGGATGAGCGGGGCATCCGCCAGGAAGACGCCCTTGCGTTGGGGGCGCAGAAAGAGGGCGAAGCCCGGGTGGTCGAGCAGCTGTGCGCCCACGCCCTCTCGGCGGGATTTCAGGGGGATGCCCAGGGCCCGAAGCCGGGCCTCTGGGCCAATGCCGCTGCGCATCAGCAAGGGGGGGGTCATCAGCGCGCCGGCGCAGACGATCACCCGTGTTGCAGAGAGGGTCTGCACCTGGCCCTGGTGGCGCGCGACCACGCCCACCACGCGGTCGCCTTCAAAGCACAGGCGCTCCACCTCGGTGTCGCCCTGGATCCGCAGGTTGGGCCGGGCGCGCACCGCCGGGGTCAACCAGGCCTCGGCCGCGCTGATACGACGCCCATCGATCTGGTTCATCGCGTGGGCGCCGGCGCCCCGGGGCGTCGCCGGGTCATTGCTGTCCAGACAGGCCGGGTGGCCCCGCTCCAAGGCGGCTTCGACCAGGGCGGCCTGCCAGGGCACCCAGCGGTCCGGCGGATGGCGCCGCAGGGGCAGGGGACCGGCGCTGCCATGCAGGTCGGGGCGCGCAGAGCCAAAGTCCAGATCCGTCTCGATGGCCCGCAGGGCGGGCAGGCAGGCCGCAAAGGACCACTCGGGCAGCCCCCGCTGCACCCACTCGTCGAGATCCCGTTGCAAGGGCCGGATTGCGATGCAGGTGTTGATGGCGCTGGACCCGCCCACGACCCGGCCCCGGGGCATGGCAAAGGGCAGGGGGGCCGAGCTGGGCCGATGCCGCAGGCCCCAGTCATGGGCCGGGCCCAGCGCGTTTCGGTGCCCATCCGCCAGATCGGCCGGAAGGGCGGCGGGCGGGTAGTCAGGCCCCGCATCCAGCAGCAGGACATCGTCGCGGCCCGATGCAGACAGGCGAGCGGCCAATACGCAGCCGGCAGAGCCAGCGCCGACGATCAGGGTGTGAACCGACATGGAGCGCCCTAGCGCGTTGGCCGGCCGCCGCACTCCCAACAGCGCCCGGCCAGGCCGAAAGCGCCGCAGCCATCGGAGATTCAGCCTACACTGGCCGCCGTGTTCCGAAACGGCGCCACCTCCGTGATCCACCGCTGCCTGCTCGGCCTGCTGCTGGTGATCGGCCACAGCCTGCCGGCCCGCGCAAAGCCGCGCCTGGTGCCCGATCTGCAGCCCTCGGCCAACGCATCGGACATGCCGGCGCTGGCGGATCTGCTGGATCGCACGGGCTGGCTGCCCACTCCAGAACTATCCGGCATCTTTCAGGTTGGGAGCATCTTTTCGAGCGCCGATGGCCCCCACGTGCTCATGTTGCGCGGCTGCTTCGAAGCCGAGGCATCCACCGACACCTACACCTCGTTGGACCTCACAAGCCAGCTTCAAGCCGGGGTTCGGGTGAGGGGAGGCATGGGTGCTGGCGCGCTGGAAGGGGCCCTGGTCAAGCACCTGAAATTCGGCCTGCCCGAACACCACGCCATGGCCCGCCTCGCCATGACCCCCAGCGCGGTCTGCGCCGAGCGGCTGGGGCGCTTGACCGCAGACCAGCGGCGGGGCCTCTATGCGGTGCAGGAGGTGCTCACCGCCGAGATCGCCGAGCAGACCTGCGGACGGCTGGATGCCAGCGGGCGCTTCGTGGGGCTGGGGGGGGCGGAGCTGGAGCTGGCCCGGGCCTGCTCCCAGGTGTCCCTGGAGCCCGTGGCGGTCGCCTACCGGGTGGTGCCCCTCGCGGACCTCTCCTTTCCCGATCCACCCGCCAGCGACCTCCCCGCGACGGGCCTGCCCGCCCTCGAAGGCTGCCCCTGGGGGCGGATCCAGACCGTCTCTTCGTCGATGACCACCCTCACCATCAATGGCGAGACCCGCGGTGTGCGCGGGATTGAGGCCCGCAGCGCCATCAGCGCCGACTTGCAGCGCTGCGACCGGGCCGAGGCCGCCCGCGCCTTTGATCTGTGGCGGGCCCACCGGCGCGCCACCAACATCGCCGGTGCGACCCTGGTGGGCTTCTGGCCCTTTGGAATCGGCATCTATACGGCCTGGAACGCGGGCAATTGGCGCGAGCGCATGGAGCAGCTGCTCCTCGACCCCACGGTCGCCGACCAGCGCAGCGGCGGCTGGCGGAAGCAGGTGCGATCTCCGGGCGGCTGAGGCGGAAGGGGAGGGTGCTTTGGCGTGTCCTGCTGGCAGCGAGGGCAGGCCGCATCGCCGCGGCCCGCCCCATGGCTGCTCATAACTGATCACTTCAGGCCCCGAGAATCGATGGGAGACCTACTGCACAGCGTTCAGCAGCAGGGTGCTGCCACCGGGCTCCAGCAGCAGATCCTCGACCTTGAGGATCAGGTCCACCAGTGCGCTATGGGCGGCATCGTCCAAGGCGGCCGGGTCGCCCACCACGACGATGCCCGACAGCTGGTGGTCGGGGCCCTCGATGGCCGAGAGGGTCAGCGGGCCGGCGCTGGTCTCGCAGACCACCTCGTGCTTGACGAGAGCGTCCTTGGTGACCGTATAGCCACAATCCTCCCCACTAGGAAAAAGTTCCACGATCACCTCGGCGGCCTGGGCGTTGGCCGATGCGAGCAGGGCCAGGGCGCCGAGCAAGGTGCCGAGCACCGTGGTGCCGATCTGCGAGTGGGCGAGGCGAGACGGGGCAGAGCTGCGCATGGGACCTCCGGCTTTGGCGTTGTTCACTCTCAAGGACTTGGGGTTCACTACTGATTGCTTTTGCAGTTTTTAGCGCTCGTGGACTGCACTCAGAGAGTGCTTGAAAAAGGCTGCATCCGCAAGCGCTCTTGCGAGAATTTCGTGCGCGCCCAATCCCTCCCCATCCACCCGTCTCCCGGACGGCGTTAGCCCCTGCACATGGCCCAGCCCTTCGCCGACCACTTCTCTGGACATGCCAGCGTCTACGCGCGCTTTCGCCCGACCTACCCCGACGATCTCTTCCAATGGCTCGCGTCCCAGGCCCCCGGCCAGACGCGGGCCTGGGACGCGGCCACGGGCAATGGCCAGGCCGCCCTCGCCCTGGCGGCCCACTTCGAGCGGGTGCACGCCTCGGATGCCGCGGCCGCCCAGCTGGCCCAGCTGCCTGCCCACCCCCGCATCACCGCCCGGCAGGCCCCCGCCGAGGCTTCTGGCCTCCCCGACTTGGAGGTGCAGCTGGTGACGGTGGCCCAGGCCCTGCATTGGTTCGACCTGGACGCCTTTCACGCCGAGGTGGCGCGGGTCTTGGTCCCCGGCGGGCTGCTGGCCGCCTGGTGTTATGGCCTCTTCCAGGTCAACCCCGCCGTCGACGCCGTCGTGTGGCAGCTCTACGACGGCATCGTGGGCGCGGACTGGCCGCCAGAGCGCCGCATCCTGGAGCGGGGCTACCGCGACCTGGACTGGCCCTGGGAGCCCGTGGTGGCGCCGGCCTTTGCCATGCAGGCCGACTGGGATCTGCCCCAGGTGAAGGGCTACCTGGGCACCTGGTCGGCCTGCAAACGCTACGAGGCGCGCAGGGGCGACGACCCGCTGCAGCAGGTGGCCGAAGCCCTTGCGTCCGCCTGGGGGGATCCCGCCCGGCGCCGCCGGGTGACCTGGCCCCTGTCGATGCGGGTGGGACGCAAGCCGGGGTAGCCGGGCCGACACCCCCGCCAGGCGGGGTTGCTGAAGAGACGGGGCCGCTGCCGATCGGTTCACGGCATGCCGCCGGGCACCCCCCCGCGACAAGCAGCGGCCCAGGGTGGGCCCATCACTGGCATTCAAACTTCGAAGCTGGCTTCTCCTCTCCCGATCGCCCGAGCAGTCGCCCCCCGGTTGGACCTTCAAATCGTCCATCGTCGGCCGATCGGCATGCAGGATCGTGGAACGCAGGGGCGCTTCGCGATAGTCCACTTCGGCGTGCTCGATGAGAGTGGGCGGTGGATCCGCAGTCTCTGCGGGCCCAGCCGATCCACCCTCGGTGATCGCAACCCGACCGCGGCGATCGGGGGATCGTGTTCCACCTGGATCGCGTCCTGCTCCCTCTTTCCATGTCAAGGCTTGGAGATCCCGCGCGGGATCGGCTATCACGGTGGGGTACACTGCTCCTGGCCACCCCCCGGCCACCCTCCCGGCGCCCTCGGCCTCCCCGGCCTCCCCTCCTCGCTGCGCCGCCCCCTCCCATCCTCCATCTTCCCACTCTCCCCAATCCAAGATCCCCCGTGATCCCTTCGGCCCCATCGAGGCTGCGGTGACTGCTGTCACTGTTGCATCGCCGCAGCCCCTCCATGTCTTTGCATGGATTGTGGACAGTGGTCTGCGCGACTCCTTGAAGTCGCTGGCGCACGCCTTGCTGCGCCGCGTGGATCGCCACACCTGGGCATGGCCGCGGCAGCGGGGGGCGCCCGGCGGGGTGACGGTGGAGGATCTGGCCGATGGCGCGGGGCTGAGCCGCCGCCACGCCGCCCGCTGCTTGCGGACGCTGGAGCAGCTGGGCCTGGTTCGCACCACCTTCCGCCCCTTCGACGTCTCCGAATACCGGTTGATCCCCGACTCCTGGCAAGCCTGGCCAGCCGCCACGGCAGCGCGCGGCAGCAGGCCCGCGCCCGCCGCAGAGAGGAGCAGCTGGCCCGATACGCCGCGCGCCTGTCCCGCCGCGCCGGCAGCCGTCGATCCCCCGGTGGCGCCCCACCTGGGCCCCCCGCGGCGCAGACCCCACAGGCCCGCGCGGCCTCGCCCTTTGAGGCCCAAACCGGCCTGCCGCGGTGGGCCTTGCGCCATGGGCAGCGCCTGGACACGGCCCCCACACCGTCTTTGCGCTGGTGGGCGGCGCGGCGGCGGCCGTCTTGGGGCCCCAAGCGCCGGCCGAGTCCCAGGGCGGGCTGGCCCGCCCGGTGCTGCGCCTCTGGGATGCCCGCGGCCGCCCCTGCCGACGCCCTGGTGGCCGAGCTGGCCCTGGTGGGGCGCTGGGCCCGCGACGCGGTGCACCCCGACGCCCTGCAGCTGCGGGGGGCCGCCCGGGGCGCGGTCGACCGCAGCCGAGACCTCCGCCAGATCTGCGATCCCGTGCTCTTTCAGCCCCGGCTGGACCTCGCCCGGGAGCACGCCGCGCGGATGCAGGCCTACCCGCCCGAAGACCCCGCGCCGCCCCCCGAGGGGCCCCCCTTGCCCCGCCGGGGCGAGGCCCCGTGGATACCCCCGGGCCAGGCGCCCCTGCTGCCAGGGCTGACAGCCCCCGCCTGGCCCGATGGCCCCGCGGCGCATTGGCAACAGGCCCTGGCGACGCTCCGAACGGAAGATGATCAGGATCGCGGCGCCATCGACATCTTCCTCGCGCCCTTGGCGCCCCTGGGCCCAATGGAAGGCGCCTTTGTCTTGGCGGTCCCCAGCGCAGAGACGGCGCACTGGATCAGCCGCCACCTGGGCGACGCCCTGGCCCGCCTCGCCGCCCTGCTGGGCGCTCCCCTGGGCCTGGTCCTGGATGATCGCCGGGCCTGAGCGCCCTTTTCGCGGCCTGACCGCACCCCGGTCCCGTTGCCTGGCCCCGCGCGCGTCGCAGCGAGCGGGGCCTCTTGCGTTGGATCGCCGCCTGCCGGGGGTCCAGGGCTGAGGCGATGCGGCCGGAGGGCCTGTCGGCGCCCTCTGGCCCACCTGGCCGCCCCCGGGGAGGCCGCCCAGGTGGGCCTCCCCCGCGCAGCGGACCGGCGAGGGGAGGCGGGGAGGGCGGTCCAGACCCAGGGCCAGGGCGACCCGAGAGCGACCCGGCTGCGGCCGTCCTCATCTACTCGGTACTGAACGCCTGTTCGCATGACAACGGGTCAGGTCCTGTGCTTTGGACGGGTGCCGACCCAGGGTCGGGTCGCGGCCACCTGGCTGGGTGACCCCGACACCAGCGGCCCGGTGACCTTGACCTCCTGCCCAGGAATTCCTGCACAGCCTGCACAGACCTGCATATCCCCCAAAGGCCCCCTGAAGGGGGCTTGCTGGACAGGATGGGGCTGCAGAGAGCCGGCGCTTCAGAGCAGCGGCGACAGCAGCCGGGCGAGGGCCTCGCTGAGCCGTTGGGCCCAGGGGCGCTGCCGGAAGCGGGCCAGGTCCACGCGCTCGCTTTGGTGCACGTCCTGGTCGAAGCGCCGACCGATGGCGTCCACCGCCTGGGGGCCGTCCAGCAAGGCCAGCACCTCGAAGTTGAGACCCAGGCTGCGGGCGTCCAGGTTGGCCGAGCCCACCGCCGCCCAGCAGCCATCCACCAGGAAGAGCTTGGTGTGCAAGATGCCCTGGTTGTAGGCGTAGATCTCCACCCCGGCGGCCATCAGGGCCTCCCAATAGAAGCGCGATCCAAGCCAGGTGGCCCGCACCTCGCTGACCCCCTGGGTGACCAGCTGCACCCGCAGGCCCCGGCGCGCCGCGGTCGCCAGCAGGTCGCGAATGCTGCTGTCGGGCACCAGGTAGGGGCTGGCGATGCGGATCTCCCGCTCCGCGCCGCTCAGGGCCGCCAGCAGGGCCGCCCGCACCGCGTTGACCTGCTGGTCCGGCCCGCCCGGCACGATCTGGACCGTGGTGGGCAGGCCACCGGGGGCTTCGGGGGGCGCGCGGTCCGGCACCGACAGGGGCAGCTCCACGCCCCGGGCAAAGCTCCAGTCCTGGGCGAAGAGCCGCGCGAGATCGGCCACGGCGGGGCCCTCCAGGCGCAGGTGGGCATCCGACCAGAAGTGCGGCCCGATGCGGCGGCCAAAATACTCATCGCCCACATTCATCCCGCCCACAAAGGCGATGTGGTCGTCCACCACGATGATCTTGCGGTGGTTGCGCCAGTTGATGGTCAGGGTGCGTCCAAAGGGGAAGACCGGCAGGAAGATCTCGGCCTGGCCCCCTGCCGCCCGGATGCGCTTGAGGATGCGCCAGGCCGCCGTCGTGCCGATGGCATCCACCAGCACCCGCACCGACACGCCTTGTCGGGCGCGCGCCTCCAGCAGGGCGAGAATGCGCTCGCCAAGCCCCTCATCCTTGAAGATATACTCTTCGACATGCACGTGATGGCGGGCCTGCCCGATGGCCTGCATGATGGCGGCGAAGGCGGCCTCCCCCGTATCCAGGGACCACACGCGGTTGTCCGGCCGGGGCGGCGGACAGTCCAGACCCCGCAGGGTGCGGTCCACCCCCGCCACCATCGGCAGGTGGGACTCGGGGGCCACCTGCAGGCAGTGATCGGGGTGCGATGCGCCAAAGCGCCGATCGTGGCGCACCTTGGCGATCAGCCGGGGCGGCAGGCGCCGCCGGCCGAATGCGACAAAGAAGAGCAGGCCGGGCCCGGGAAGCAGCAGCAAGACCAACACCCAGACCAGGGCGGCGTGCGCGCTCTGCTTGCGCAGCAGCACCGTCAGGCAGGCCAGGATCTGGAGCAACCAGATGACGCCGAGGCCGACGGCGAAGGCAGGGTTCATGAACACAGGCTCTGGACCGGGGAGCGCGACGGGAGCGCGCCGCGCGTGCTTTGATATCTCGTGGCCCCGCATGGCTGGCCGACGGGTTGATCCCCCGCTGCCGCAGTTGTCAATCGAGGTGTGCTCCTGATCACGTTACCCAGACCCACCGTCACCCCTGCGGCCAAGAACCGGCTGCATTTTGGCCACTATAGCGAGGGCACCGGGCGCATCGCCTTTGCCTCGGCAGCGGCGGCCCGCCCGCGCCTGGCCTGTGAGCCCCACCAGGTGCTGGCCCACCTCTGCGATGTGGCCGCAGAGGGCGGCGAGGTCGCGGTGGAGATCCGCGAGGATCTGCACCTGTTGGGCCGGGTGGGCTTCCCCCAGCTCGACCAGATGGTGATGCCCTTCTGGACCCCCAGCGGTGAGCGCCTGCCCGAGATCGGCAGCGGGGTCGCCCGCCTGCACTACCAGATCGACGGCACGCCCTTCACCTTCGAGACCCTGGTGCGGGCGCGCTGGCAGGGGCTGCTCTGGCAGCTCCAGGTGCCATCGGGCTTGGATGCCATCCGGGTGCGCCTGGCCCGGCGCCACCGAATGCGCGGCTGGTACCTGGATTTTCGGTCGGATGGCGACTCGACGGCGGGCTACCTGTCTGTGGCCGAGGTCAGCACGACCGGCCTGCTGGTTCACGCCCGCCCGAAGGAGGCCCTGCCCCGGCCGGGCCATGTCTTCACCGGGTCCCTGGTGGGCCCTGCGGAGACCCGGGTGCCGGTGCGGGTGGTGGTCTGCCGGGTGGTGCCCCTGCCCGATGGTCGGGGCATCCTGGGCTGCGCATTCACCCAGATCGGCTTTCAGAATACGGTTCGAATCGCCAATATCGTTCGCTTGCTGAACCGGCAGGAGGGGCCGGGGGCTCAGGTCAGCTTGTAGTGCAGCTCCAGGCTGCCGCCCTCGCGGGTGAGCTCCAGCTGCAGGCTCCGCTTCTTGCGCAGCTTGCGGTAGGCCACCAAGGCCTGGGGGATGTTGCGCACGGGGCGCCCGTTCACGGTGTGGATGACGTCGCCGTTGCGCAGGCCGGCCTCGTAGAGCACGCTGCCGCACTTGATGCGTCGGATGCGGAAGCCGTCCACCTTGCCCTCGGCGTCTTCGTGCCAGTAGACCGCAGCCAGCCGCGCAGCCTCTGCCAAATCGTCGGTGTAGTGGTCGACCAGGTCCCGGGCCACCCGGAAGCGGTTCTCACCCAGCGCTTCGATGTCGGGGTTGTCGCCTTCGATGCACTGGGGCTTCCGGCTGCGGGTGGACTTGCGGGCCTTGGCATCTCCCGTGACCGCAGACACCACCACCCGGGGGGGCGGCAACAGGCGGCGACGCGGGGGAGCGGCGTCGGCGACGGCATCCTCGGTCGCCTCCAGCACGGGCACGGGGGGCAAGGCGGGGTCCACCTCGGCCACCGGCGGCGTGGGGCCGGCGCGGGCGCGGGGGCGCCTCGGGCTCCGGAGCAGCGGGCCGGGGCCGGCGGGGGCAGGTGAACCACGGCGTGGAATCGCACGCTGCGATCGGGGGCCGCGTCCATGAAGGCGACCTCGTCCACCGAGGTCTTCAGGCCAACCAGCCAGGCGGGCACGCCGAAAGCACCCAGGGCGAGCAGGGCGGCGACGGCGGCCTGGGCGGTGGAGCGGAGGGCGTGCATGAAGACCTCGGGAGGCAGTGGCACGGGGTACGACGCCCCCAGGCGGCCCCCATTCAGGACCTTCCCCACTGCGACAATCGATGACACAAAGCCCGCGGGGCGCCTTTGTGCGTTAGTGCGGGGGCCCGCCCGCCAACCCGACGGTCCATGCTATTCGAGAACGTCGCACTGCTGAATGTCTCCGCGGTCGATGCGCCCCATCGCATCGCCTCGCGCGCCATCATGGCCCGCCTGCGGCCGACGATGGACCGGCTGGGCATTCACCTCGATCTGCTGGGGGCGGTGGCGGGCATCCACGCCCGACGCTTCTGGGACCGCGACGTGTTGCCCTCCGACGCCGCCGCCCTGGCCGGGCGCAAGGCCCTTCAGCTCGCCGGGGTGCCGGGTGAGGCCCTGGGCGTGTTGATCAACACCTCGGTCTGCCGCGACTGGATCGAGCCCAGCACCGCCGCCATCGCCCACGCCAAGCTCGGCTTGCCGCCCTCCTGCCTCAACTTCGACGTGGGCAACGCCTGCCTGGCCTTCCTGACGGGCATGGAGATCGTGGGCAATATGATCGAGCGGGGTCAGGTGGCCTACGGCATGGTCGTCGATGGCGAATCCAGCCGCTTCATCACCGAACAGACGGTGCGGCGGCTGCTTCAGCCGGGCACGGATCTGGCCGCGTTGCAGGCCAATTTCGCGTCGCTGACCCTGGGGTCGGGGGCGGCTGCGGCCATCCTCGGCCGCAGGCAGGATCACCCCGATGCGCCGCGATTCGTGGGGGCGGTGAACCAGGCCGCCACCCAGCACCACGGCCTCTGCCAGGGCCAACCCGACCAGATGATCACCAATTCGGGAGAGCTGCTGGTGCGGGGCGTCGAGCTCGCCCAGCAGACCTGGGCCTCGGCCGAGGCCGAGCTGGGTTGGAAGCCCGAGCGCATCGACCGCTTCTGCATGCACCAGGTCAGCGGCGTACACACCCGGCGGCTGTCGGATGCCTTGCGCATCGACCACAACCGCATCCCCATCATCTTCCCTGAATTCGGCAATATCGGGCCCGCGTCGGTGCCCATGGTGCTGGCCCGGGCCCTGGAAGAGGGCGCCGTGGAGAAGGGCAACCGCATCGGCCTGCTGGGCATCGGCAGCGGCCTGAATTGCACCATGGCGGAGATCCAGTGGTGAAGCCTATCGATCGCGAACTCTACCCTTTCGACAGCCACTTTGCCGACATCGGCGGCTTCCGCATGCACCACCTGGACGAGGGCCAGGGCGACCCCGTCGTGATGGTGCACGGCAACCCCACCTGGTCCTTCTATTGGCGCAACCTGGTCTTGGCCCTCCGCGGGCGGTTCCGTTGCATCGTGCCGGACCACATCGGCTGTGGCCTCTCCGACAAGCCGCCCCTGGCCGCCTACCCCTACACCCTCGAGCGCCGGGTCGATGATCTCGAGGCCCTGCTGGACCAGCTGGGCCTTCAGGAGCGGGTGACCCTGGTCGCCCATGACTGGGGTGGCATGATCGGCACCGCCGTGGCCCACCGTCGCCCCGACCGCATCTCCCGCCTCGTGCTCATGAACACCGGCGCCTTCCCCCTTCCCGCCGCCAAGCCCATGCCCCGCCGCTTGTCTTTGGTGCGGGACAGCAAGCTGGGGGCGATGCTGGTCACCCGATTCAACGCCTTTGCGCGTGGGGCCACCTTCATGGCGGTGGAACGCAAGCTGCCGCGGGCCGTGGCCGACGCCTATTGCGCCCCTTACGACAGCCCTGAAAACCGCATCGCCACCCTGCGCTTCGTGCAAGACATCCCGCTGAGCCCGGCCGACGCCGGCTATGCCATCGTGGACGCCGTCGGCCGCAACCTGCAGGCAGATCACGGGCACAAGCCGGCCCTGCTGGTCTGGGGGGCCAAGGACTGGGTCTTTGACGACCACTTCCTGCGCGGCTTCCAGGAGCGCCTGCCCCAGGCCGAGACCCTGCGCCTGCCCGATGAGGGCCACTATGTGCTCGAAGACGCCCCCGATATCGTGACCGCGCGGGTGCAGCAGTTCTTGGACGCGCACCCCCTGCCTGCTCCGGTCGCCTGATGGCCAGCGCCAACATCGCGGCGGTGTTGCCCGAGGTGGCCCGCCAGCGCCCCCATGGCATGGCCGTGATCTACCCCGACGGGCGCGATTCCCGGGGCAAGGTCCGCTACACCCACTACACCTACCGGCAGCTGGACCAGGACAGCGACCGCCTGGCCGCGGGCTTGGAGGCCGCGGGCGTGGGGCGCGGCGTGCGGGCCGCCCTGATGGTCAAGCCCAGCCTCGAATTCTTCGCCTTGACCTTCGCGATCTTCAAGGCCGGGGCCGTGCCGGTGATGGTGGATCCGGGCCTGGGGGCCAAGAGCGTCAAGGCCTGTCTGGAGCAGGCTCAGCCCGCCGCCTTCATCGGCGTGCCCATCGCCCACGCCGCACGCATCGCCCTGGGCTGGGGCCGCGGCAGCATCCAGACCCTGGTGACGGCTGGTCCGCGCTGGTTCTGGGGCGGGGTGGACCTCGAAGACCTGCGCCGCATGGGCGATCAGAAGATCGCAGCGGGCTGGAAGCTGGCAGAGACCCAGGCCGACGACATCGCCGCCATCCTCTTCACCAGCGGCAGCACCGGCCCCCCCAAGGGCGCGGTCTACACGCACGGCACCTTCCTGGCCCAGGTCGCGTGCATAAAGCGCACCTACGACATCCAGCCCGGCGAGGTGGATCTGCCCACCTTCCCCCTCTTCGCCCTCTTCGACCCCGCGCTGGGCATGACCACCATCGTGCCCGATATGGACTTCACCAAGCCGCGTCAGGCCGACCCGGCAAAGCTGCTCGAAGCCATCGAAGACTTCGGCGTGACCAATATGTTCGGGTCGCCGGCCTTGTTGGACACGCTGTCTCGATACGGCCAGGCCAAGGGCATCAAGCTGGAGACGCTCAAGCGCGTGATCTCTGCCGGGGCGCCCGTTCACGGCAGCATCGTCCGTCGGGTGCTGGCCATGTTGCCCGATGGCGCCTTGCTGCACACACCCTATGGCGCCACGGAGAGCCTGCCCGTGGCCTCCATCGACAGCGCCACCTTGTTGGGCGAGACCCAGGCCCTCACCGATGAGGGCCGCGGGGTCTGCGTGGGTCGCCCGGTGCCCGAGGCCGAGGTCTGCATCATCGCCATCGACGATGGGCCGATCCCCCGGTGGGATCCCGCGATGGCGCTGCCCGTGGGCGAGGTGGGCGAGATCGTGGTCAAGAGCCCCATGGTCAGCCGCGCCTACCTCAACCTGGAAGCCGCCACGGCCCTGGGCAAGATCCGCGAGGGAGAGGCCGAAGACGCGCCCCTGCGGCACCGCATGGGGGATCTGGGCTACTTCGATGACCAGGGGCGCCTCTGGTTTTGCGGCCGCAAGGCCCACCGCGTGACAACGAAGTCTGGACCGATGTTCACGGTGCCCTGCGAGACCCTGTTCAACACCCACCCGGCGGTCTTTCGCAGCGCCCTGGTGGGGGTGGGCGAGCCCGGGGACCAGCGCCCGGTCATCCTCATCGAGTTGGAGCCGGGCACGGACCCGCGTGAGCAGCCGGGCATCCGAGACGCGCTGCTGGCCCTGGCCACCACGCGGCCCCACACGGCGGCCATCACCGATCTGCGCTTTCATCCAGGCTTTCCCGTGGATATTCGACACAACGCAAAGATCGACCGCCCGGCCCTGGCCCGCTGGGTGGCCCAGCAGCCCCGGAGCCTGTCGTGAAGGTGCTGGTGACCGGCGCGGGGGGCTTTATCGGCGAGGCCGTGGCCCGGCGCCTGCTGGCTCGCGGAGACAGCGTGCGCGGCCTGGCCCGGGGCGACTACCCGGCCCTGAGAGAGGCCGGCGTGGAGATGCGGCGGGGAGACATCGGCGACCTCGAAGATGTCGCATCGGCGGCCAATGGATGCGACGCGGTGGTGCATGTGGCCGCCCGGCCCGGGGTCTGGGGCGCCTATGAGGACTACCACCGGGCCAATGTCGAGGGCACCGAGAACGTCATCCGCGCCTGCTTTGGCCAGGGGGTCAAGGTGCTGGTGCATACCAGCACGCCATCGGTGGCCCATGGGGGAGGGGATCTCAAGGGTGTGGACGAGTCTGCGCCTTATGCCGAGGGCCCCGACCTCACCCACTACCAGCGCACCAAGATCGAGGCCGAGAAGCTCGTTCTGGCCGCCAATGGCCCCGACTTGAGCACCGTCGCCCTGCGGCCCCACCTGGTCTGGGGCCCCGGCGATCCGAATTTCTTGCCGCGCATCCTGGACCGCGCCCGCAAGGGCCGCCTGGCCATCTTGGGCGAGGGGACCAGCCTGGTGGATGTCACCTACATCGACAATGCAGCGGACGCGCACATTCTGGCATTGGACCGCCTGCGGGCGGAGGGCCCGGCCGCGGCTTGCGCCGGCAAGGCCTACTTCATCAGCCAGGGCGAGCCGGTGGCCATCGGCGCCTTCCTCAACCGCCTGCTCGCCGCCGCGGGCCTGGGCCCCGTGTCGCGGCGGATCTCTCCGGGGTTGGCCTCTGGTGGGGCGGCTACCTCCTGGAGGCGCTGTGGACCTTGCTGCAGCGCCGGGACGAGCCGCCGATGACCCGCTTCGTTGCAACGCAGCTCAGCACCGACCACTACTACGACATCTCTGCGGCCCGGCGCGATCTGGGCTACCAGCCGGCGGTGTCCATCGACGAGGGCCTGGCCCGCCTGCAGGCCGCGCTCTCGCCCTGATCCCCGCAGAACCAGGAGTTTCGCATGTCCCGAGGCCTCAACCGCCACCAGGAGCGCGTGCAGGCGGTCGCCGGCCTGGGTCGCAACCTGTCCCGCCGCGCGGGCAACCGCTGCGAGCTGTGCGCCGACCGCACCTCCCTCTCCGTGGTCGAGGTCGAGCCCCTGCCCGAAGAACCCGACGAGGACGCCGCCGTGATGGTCTGTGAGCGCTGTCAGCGCGCCATGGCTGGCGGACGCGGGGCCCCGCCCCCCGAGGAACTGCGCTTTCTGGAGAATAGCGCCTGGTCCGATGTCGCCCCGGTGCAGGTGGCCGCCGTGCGTATCCTGCGGCGCATGGCCGGCGAAGATATAGTGTGGGCGCGCGATCTCAACGATACGCTCTATCTTGGGGACGCGGTGCTCGCGCGCTTGGGGTGACAGCTTCGTTGCGGGGGACGGGGGCCTGTCACCGAACCGTCGCATTGCGGCGGTTGCGTGACAGCGGTGTCGACCGGGCGACGCACAATCCTTGTGCGCGCCATCGGGGGGACAAGCAGCGCGCATAGATGGGGTGCCACTGAAGAGTGGACGACGGGACAAACCCGTCGGGCGCAACAGCATCCGGAGACATCCCATGCGGTCCATCCCCCTCCTCTCTTTCCTGCTCACCCTTGCCCCACTCTCCCTGGCCTGCACCGACAAGGACGGCGACACCGCCGCCACCGACGGCGGTGACGGCGGTGACGGCAGCACCGGCGAGGCGCCCTTCCCCGACTGCGACGCCGGCAGCCGCCTGTGCATCCTGGTCGGCGACTACACCGACTCCGAATACCAGATGACCGCCGACTGGGACTACCTGCTCGACGGCGGCGTCTTCTTTGGCGACGACAGCGCCCAGACCGTGCTGACCATCGACCCGGGCGTCACGGTCTATGGCTCGGGCGCCAACGAGGGCCTGCTGGTCATCCGCCGCGGCAGCCGCATCGAGGGTGCCGCCGGCAGCGCCGACGCGCCCATCGTCTTCACCACCGACCAGCTCGAAGGCGCCCGCACCCGGGGCGGCTGGGGCGGGCTCATCCTCAACGGCCGCGCCCCCATCAACAACTGCTCGGACGGCGTGGCCGAGAACCTGCCCTGCGAGGCCGAAGGCGAAGGCGGCTCGGGCCTCTATGGCGGCGACGACCCCACCGATGGCAGCGGCACCCTGCGCTATGTCCGGGTGGAGTTCGGGGGCACCGAGATCAACTCCGAAGACGAGGTCAACGGCATCGCCTTCCAGGGCGTGGGCAGCGGCACCACGGTCGAGAACATCCAGGTGCACATGAACCTCGACGATGGCATCGAGTTCTTTGGCGGCACCGTCAACGTGTCCAACCTGCTGATCACCGGCGCTGGCGACGACAGCCTGGATTGGGTCAACGGTTGGACCGGCACCGCCGAAAACGTGGTGCTGCAGCTCTACTCCGATGACGGTGATCACGGGATCGAGGCCGACAACTACGAGGACCAGATGGCGGCCCTGCCCCGGTCTGGCCCCACCCTGCGGCAGGTCACGATGATCGGTCGGGGCGACTCCGATGGCGTGGGCGCCCTCTTCCGGCGCGGCACCGCCCTGGACGCCGCCAACATCCTGATCACCGGCTTTGGCGGTGGTTGCCTGGACATCGACGACGCCGCCACCTGGGCCCTGGCCAACAGCAGCCTGCGCATGGTGGATTCGGTGGTGGCTTGCGACAACAACTTCGTCGAGGACAGCGAAGACTCGCCCTCTTCAGTGGGTCTCTGGTTTGGCAACGGCAGCGGCAATATCAGCAGCTCGCCTGCGGCCCAACCCATGACCGGCTGGGTTCCCGACGCCGGCAGCGACGCCGACTTCGGGGCGGGCGCCTATGCCGGGGCCTTCCCGCCCGGCGGCACCGCGCTGTGGACGGATGGCTGGACCACCGACGCCGTCAACTGAAGAGCCAGCCCTCCCCGCGAACCGCGGAGCTTCGATGCGCCCATCCTCTCTTGCTCCCCTGGCCCTCAGCCTCGCTGTCACCGCCCTGGCCCCGGCCTCGGCCTGGGCCGACGAGGTGGCCGACCAGGCCAACCGCCTCGCCGCCTTGCGCGCCGAGGTCGAGGCCCTGGCCGACCAGCTCGACGAGCAGAAGGAGGACGCCCGCAACCGCCTGAAGTCGGTGGAGGCCCAGCAGGTGGACCTGGAGGTCCAGGTGCGCCGGCAGGAGCTTCGCATCGAGCGGCTGGTGGCCGAGGAGGAGGCCCAGCGCGCCACCCTCGCTGCGGCGGGTGAGGGCGATGGCGGCCTGCGGCCCGTGGTGGAGGATGGGTTGGGGCAGATGCGCAGCAGCATCCAGGCGGGTCTGCCCTTCAAGCAAGAAGACCGGTTGAAGGCGGTGGATGACCTGAGCAGCCGCCTGGCCGACGGCAGCCTGACGGTGGAGCAGGTGGCGGCCCGCCTCTGGGCCCTCGCCGAAGACGAGCGCCGCCTGGGGCGCGAGAACGCGCTCGACCGGCAGGTCATCGCCCTGGATGGCGACGAGGTGCTGGTCGAGGTGGCCCGGGTGGGTCGCCTGGGCCTCTACTTCCGGGCCCCGGACGGCTCTGTGGGCCAGGCCCGCGCCTCCAGCGCCGGCTGGACCTGGCAGCGGCTGAACGAGCCCGCCCAGCAAGAGCAGGTCGCCGCCCTCTTCGACGGCCTGACCCGCGGCATCCGGGTCGGCGTCTATGAGCTCCCCGCCCTGGTCTCCGAGGTGCGCCGATGAGCCGCTCCCTGCGCGCCCTCTTCCTGGCCGCGGCCCTGCTCGGCCCCGCGGCCAGCGCCCCCGCCCTGGCTGCCGAAAGCAGCGCCCTGGAGCAGGCCTACCAGAAGGAATTCGCCTACCTCGCCGCCGAGAAGCGGGCGCTGCAAGAGCGCCTGGCCGCCCACCAGGCCGAGGCCCGCCAGCGGGCCAGCGCCGCCGAGGGACGCGTGCAGGGCCTCGAGGTGCGCCTGCTCACCCTGGAGCGCCAGGGGGACGCCCTGGAGAAGCGCCTGGAGGACTATGACGAGGCCGTGACCGCCCTGGCCGAGGCGCGAGACCTGCTCGACGGCACCGCGTTGCAGGCCAAGGAGAGCCTGGGCCTGGACCTGCCCGACCACCTCAGCGATGCCCAGCGTCTGGACAGCATCTTCAAGGCCGCGGTGGGCAACCTCGACAAGGCCAGCCAGGTGCGGGTCGAGCCCGGCGCCTTCTTCTTGCCCGACGGCACCCGCGTCCAGGGCGAGATCGTGCGCCTGGGCGAGATCGCCGCCTATGGTGTCGCCCCGGGCGGTGTCGGCAGCCTGCTGCCGGTCGGCGAGGGCCGCATGCAGCTTCGCTTGGGGGTGGCGAAGCCGAAGCCAAGGCCCTGGCCGCGGGCAACCCGCCCGATACCGTCGGCGCCTTCCTCTTCGAGAGCGCCGACAAGCCGGTGACCGAACGCACCGAGCAGACATTTGCCGACTATATGCGCGGCGGCGGGATCGTGGGTTGGGTCATCGTCCTTTTGGGCGCGGTGGCCCTGGCCCTGGGCGCGCTGCGCTTGGGCGCCCTGGCCCTCGCCGGTCGGGGCCAGGCCCTGGCCGACAAGGTCAACGCGAAGGTGGCCGAGGGCGACCTGGCTGGTGCCATCGAAGCCGCCAAGGGCAAGCTGCCGGTGCTGCGCATCCAGCGGGCGGTCCTGGCCTCGCCCTCTCGCGACCGCGAGGTGCTGCACGACATCGCCGCCGAGGCCCTGCTGCGCGAGACCCCCGCCATCGAACGCTACAACGCCGTCATCCTGGTGGTGGCCGCGGTGGCCCCGCTCCTGGGCCTGCTGGGCACCGTCACCGGCATGATCTCCACCTTCGAGATCATCACCGAGTTCGGCACCGGCGACCCCAAGATGCTGTCCAGCGGCATCTCCGAGGCCCTGATCACCACCCAGCTGGGCCTGGTGGTCGCCATCCCCGGCGTGCTCATCGGCAACGCGGTCAAGGGCCGGGCCGATGCCGTGCTCGGCGGCTTCGAACAGGCGGTGCTGCGCCTGGTGAACCTGCTGCAGGATGGCCCCGACGGCGAATCCGACGATCGCGAAGACTCCGAGGAGCGGCCCATCGGCCCCCGCGTGGTCAATGGTTGAGAGCCTGCTGAACCCGGTGTTCGCGGGGCTCACCCACCTGTGGGTGGCCGGCGGCTTCGTGATGCCCTGGCTGGTGGCTTGTGCCATGGTGCTTTGGTACAACCTGGGCTTGCGTCTGCTCACCCTGCGGCGCGGCGACAAGCGTCCGCTGCGCGCCCTGGTCGTCGCCCGTCGCGACGGCGAGAAGCGGCCCATCAAGGGCATCGTGGACGCAGCCGTCGCGGCGGCCGTGCGCCGGGCCCGCCCCGCCGAGCGCATGCCGGCTACGGTGATGGCCGAGATTCTGCACCCCTTGCGCGCCCAGCTGGATTCCGGCCGGGCCCTGGTGGCCACCCTGGTCGCCATCGCGCCCCTGGCGGGGCTTCTGGGCACCGTCGGCGGCATGATCGAGACATTCCGGTCGCTGGCCGACATGGCCCTCTTCACCCAGGGCGGTGGCATCGCCGGCGGCATCGCCGAGGCCCTGCTCACCACCCAGATGGGGCTGGCCGTCGCGGTGCCCGGGATCCTGCTGGGCAAGGCCCTGGATCGGCGCCAGCAGAGCTTGGACGACGAGCTGCGCCAGCTCGAAGAGCTGCTGGGTGGCACCCCCCTGCTGCAGGTGCAGGCATGAGCCGCCTGCGCCCCAACCGAAGGGCGGGCGGCCCCGATGTGGACATGTCGCCGCTGATCGATGTGGTCTTCATCCTGCTGATCTTCTTCATGGTGTCGACCACCTTCGTGAAGGACAGCAAGCTGGACCTGGAGCGGCCCGGCGCCCAGTCGGCCTCGCGGGCGCCCAGCAAGGCCGTGCGCATCTCCATCGACCGCACGGGCGCCATCTTCATGGACAACGCGCCGGTGCGCCCCTGGATGGTGCAGAGTCGGGTGCGCGAGGGCCTGGCTTCGGGTGCTGCAGACACGGTGCTGGTGATCACGGACCGACGCGTCTCTGCAGAGCGGCTGATCGAGGTCGTGGACCAGGCCCGGCTGGCCGGGGCCACCGATGTGGGCGTCATCACCGATCTCGAGTCCGGCTCGTCGGCGGGGGGCTGAGCCATGATGGCCGCCTGGCGCAAGCACCTCATCGCTTCGGCCTTCTGCTTCAGTGGCACGGCGGCGGTCATCGCCCTCGTGCTCACCATGAATGGGGCCGCCTTGGAGCGCGAGGACGCAGCCGACGCCGGGGTGGTCAAGTTCAGCGTCGCACCCCCCCCAAAGAAGCCGCCGGCCCGAAAGGCAGAGCCCAAGTCCAAGCCCAAGAAGACCAACCGCAACCCGCCGCCGCCGGCCCCCATGGTGGGCGCGGGCCTCTCGGGCCTGGCCTTTGGCCTGGACGCCTTGCAGGGTGGCGGCATGGGCAACGACGTGAGCGCGCTGCTGGGCGATGTTCACGACGTGGTGATGACCGAAGATGCCGTGGATGGTGCGCCCCGTCCGCTGCCGCCCCTGGCCCAGCCCGAATATCCCGAGCGGGCCCGCAAGAAGGGCGTGACCGGGGTGGTCAAGCTCAGCCTGCTGGTGGGCCTCGACGGCCGGGTGCAGGACGCGCGGGTGCTGGAGAGCGAGCCGGCGGGTGTCTTCGACGCACCGGCCCTGGCGGCAGTGCGCCAGTGGCGCTTCGAGCCCGCCACCTATGAGGGCCGCGCCGTGGCCGTGCGGGTCACCCAGGCCCTGCGCTTCGGCTTCCGGGATTGATGCCGTGACCCGATTCTTCGCCCCCCTCTTGCTGCTTGTCGCCCTCTCTGCAGGGGCTGCGCCTGCGCCGGCTCCCCCCCAAGAGGATCCCGTCGCCCTGGCCGCCTTGCTGCTGCAGGATGGCAACTGGAGCCGGGCGGCCACGGTGCTCGCCGGGGTCGATCCCGCCGCCCCCGATGTGGACCGCATCCGCTACCACACGCTGCTGGGACTGGTTCAGCTGGAGGAGGGAGCCCCGGGCAAGGCCGCTGCCTCCTTTGAGGCCGCCCTGGCCGAAGCCGGCACGGCAGGCGCCCCCATCGACCCCCAGCTGGTGCTGCAAGCCGCCCGCGCCTGGGTGCTGGCCGAGCAGCCCGCGCGCGCCCTGAAGGCGCTGGAGGCCGCGCAGGGGGCGGCCGACGGCCTGGCCTCCACCTGGCTGGTGCGGGCGCGGGCCCACTGGCAGTTGGACCAGCGCGACCCGGCCTGGGCCGCCCTGGAGGCCGGGGGGCGACGCTTCCCCGACCAGGCCGACTTCCCCCGCCAGCAGGTGCTCTTGCTGGTGGAGATAGGGCTGAACCAGGAGGCCGCCGAACGCGCCGCCCTGCTGCTGGCCCGTCCCGACGCCTCTGCCGAAGACGCGCTCACGGTGGCCGAGGCCATGCGCCGCAGCGGCGCCACGGAGCCCGCCGCCCGGGTGCTGGAGGCCGCCTTGCTGCGCCAGCCCGGCGACCGCGAGCTGTCCGTGCGCGCCGCCGCCGTATCGATGGACCTGGGGCGCCCCCGGACCGCCGCCCGCTTCTTGCAGGTGGCTGCAGAGACGGATCCCACCCTCTGCCTGGAGGCCGCCGAGCTCTTCCGCCGCGCCGGCGACCTGCAGTCGGCCCTCTATCTGAACAGCCGGGTGCTCGATCCGGTCGAGAAGGTGCGCCAGCGCTTCGGTCTGCTCCTGGACGGCCAGGACTTCGAGCGGGCGGTCGCCCTGGAAGAGCGCCTGTCTCGGTTGGGCCTGCTGCAAGACGACAATGTGCGCTACGGCCTGGCCTATGCCTGGTTCCGGGTGGGGGACCTGGACGCCTCGGAGCGCCTGCTGGGCGGCGTGCAAGACGCCCAGGTCTTCACCGTCGCCACCGCCCTGCGCGAGGCCATCGGCCGCTGCCGCGAGAGCGCCGGGGGCTGCTTGTGAGGCAACACCTGGCGCTCCTTCTCGGCCTCGTCACCCTCGCGTTTCTGCACCTGCCCCGCCCGGCCCAGGCGGCAGAGGGGGAGCTGGTGGGCCATGTCTTTGGACCCGATGGCGCCCCCGTCGCGGGGGTGCTGGTACAGGCCGCCGGCGCGCAGGTGCGCAGCGACGCCGACGGCGCCTTTCGTTTGCGGGTGGAGGAGGGGGAGCAGCCCCTGGCGCTGACGGTGGGGGACCGCACCTATCGCCTGCAGGCCCCGGTGCTGGCCGCCCAGAGCACCGAGCTGCTGCTGACCCTTCCGGCAGGCGAGGGGGAGCTGTCGGTCCTGGTGGAGGCCCCCACCCAGCCCGGCGAGAGCGCAGAGACGCTGGATGTCGGCCCCCTGGGGTGGCTGGAGGGCACGGTTCGCGACGAGGCGGGCCGCCCCCTTTCCGGCGCCCGGGTCTTTGTCCGGGGCCAGCGGGTGGAGGCCGAGACGGACGCCCAGGGGCGCTTCCGGGTCGAGCTGCCGGTGGGCACCCACGCGCTGTCGGTGCTGCGCAGCGGCTATGCCAGCCGCAGCCTCAGCGATGTGGTGGTGTCCGCCGAGGGTCCCGCCCAGGTGGACGTGGAGCTGGTGGAGGCCGGCCTGGCCCTGGCCGACTTCAACGTCATGGTGCCCCGCATCGATGGTGGCACGGCCACCCTGCTGGCCGAACGTGCAGACTCGTCCGATGTCTTGGATTCGGTGAGCGCCGAAGAGATGAGCCGCCGGGGCGATGGCAGCGCCGCCAGCGCCTTGAAGCGGGTGACCGGGCTCACCGTCGTGGGCGGCCGCTATGTCTATGTGCGCGGCCTGGGCGAGCGCTACTCGATGACCACCCTCAATGGCGCCACCCTGCCCAGCCCCGAGCCCGACAAGCGCGTCGTGCCCCTGGATCTCTTCCCCACCGCGGTGCTGGAGAGCGTGGTCATCCAGAAGACCTTCTCGCCGGCGGTGCAGGGAGAGTTCGGCGGCGGGCTGGTGCAGCTGCGCACCCGTGGCATCCCCGATGAGCCCCTCTTCTCCATCTCCCTGTCCGGCAGCTACAACAGCCGCACCACCTTGCGCCAGGGCTATGTGGCCGATGGCGGACCGACCGACTGGTTGGGTTGGGACAATGGCTACCGCACCCTGCCTGCCCAACTCACCGACCAGCCCATCCAGCTGGCCAGCCGCTTTGAAGAGGGCTTGACGGCCGAAGAGCTGGAGAAGATTGGCGAGCTGGTGCCCAACCGCTGGGGCCTGGATCGGGCGACGGCGCCCGCCGACTGGGGTCTGACGGCGGTGGCCGGCCGCGGCTGGGACCTGTGGGGAGACGCCCGGTTGGGCGTGATGGTGGGGCTCACCTATGCCAACACCTGGCAGAAGCAGCGCTACCGCTCCGAGCAATACACGCTGTCCGGCGACGAGCTGCTGCGGGACAGCTACTTCGACTTCGACGAGATGACCAACCAGGTGCGCACGGGCGGAATCGGCGAGGTGGCCTTCCGATTCAACGCCAACCACGAGCTGCGCAGCACCACCCTGCTCACAAGGGACAGCGAGGATCTCGCCCGAGAGTATATCGGCTTCAAGCGGGACTTCGACCTGGCGGCTCGCGCCCAGACCATCCGTTGGATCGAGCGCCAGCTGCTCAACCAGCAGCTGAGCGGCCACCATCAATTCCCCAAGCTGTCGGATGCATCATTGGATTGGCGGGCCGCCTTTGCCGCGGCCAGCCGCATCGAGCCCGACCGCCGCGACCTGGTGATGCACCCGCGCAACCCGGTGGATTACCGCGATGGCTGGTCCCTGCGGGATGGCGGCGGCAACAACCAGATCCTCGACCGGGGCATGGACGACAAGAACCGCGACCAGGCCATCGACCTCACCCTGCCGCTGCTGGGCGCCCGAAAAGATGCACAGACGGGGCGCCTGGGCATCCAGTTGCAGGGTGGCGTCAACCGCATTCGCCGCGAGCGGGACACCGTGGGCCGTCGCTTCAAATACCTGGTCAACAGCACGCCCGGCGTGCCCTCCAACTGGATCTACGAGGCCGAGCCCGACCAGATCTTCGTACCCGAGCGCATCCGGACCGATGGCCTGGTCATCGACGACGCCACCGACAGCTACGACAGCTACGACGCCTTCCAGAACCTGGACGCCTGGTATGGCATGGCCGAGGTGGCGGCACCCTGGGGCACCCGGGTGATGGCGGGCCTGCGCAATGAACACTCGGTGCAACGCATCGAGACCTTCAAGCCCTTCACTCCCGACGCCGTCACCGAAAAGACGATTCTGCAGACCACCGACCGCCTGCCGGCGTTCACCCTCACCCAGCCCCTGCTGCCCCGGGACGCCGCGCTGACCATGCAGCTTCGGTTGGGCTATGGCCGCACGGTGAACCGCCCGGACCTGCGGGAGCTGTCGCCCACCCTCTACAAGGAGAGCGAGGGCGGGCCCGAAATTGCTGGGAACCCCGCGTTGCAACGGGCCCTCATCGACAACTTCGACCTGCGTTGGGAGCTATATCCCAGCCCCGACGAGACGGTGTCGGTGGCCTGGTTCCGCAAGGACTTCCAGGACCCCATCGAGCTGGTGCAGGTGGTCTCGGCCACCACCCGGGTCACCTTCGACAATGTCGCATCGGCGGTGAACCAGGGCCTGGAGCTGGAGGCCCGCAAGTCGCTGGGCCTCTTTGGCGGCCCGGGCTGGCTGTCGTCCATCTACCTGTCCAGCAACCTCGCGGTGATTCGATCCGAGGTGGATGTGGGGGATGCGGTGGGCAATGCCACCTTCCAGCGGCGTCCCTTGCAGGGCCAGTCCCCCTGGATCCTCAACCTGGGCCTGTCCTTTGAGAGCCCCGACCTGCCCGTCGATGCGGCGCTGCTCTACAATGTGGCCGGGGCCCGCATCACCCAGGTGGGGGAGAACGGGCTGCCCAACCTCTACGAGCTGCCGGTGCACCGCCTGGATGCGGTGCTGAGCGCCGATCTGGGGGAGGGCTGGAAGCTGCGGCTGAGCGGGCGCAACCTGCTGGACAGCCCCAGCCGCGTGCGCTTGGGCGACACCGACCAGATCGTGCAGTCGGTGCGCAGCGGCTGGGCGGTGGGCCTGGGTGTGGGTTGGCAGCTGGCTGATATGAACGGGCGATAGGGCGAGGGTCGCCGCGGGGTTATGCGCTCCCCGTGCCGCCCCTGCTCCTGATCCTGGCCTGCTCGGACCCCGCGCCCACGCTGGTTGCGGCGCCCCCCGCCGTCCTGCCCACCCAAGACGATGGCAAGGGCTGCCCGCCGGGCATGGTGCGGGTGAGGGGAGAAGGCACCCTGGGCATGGACGCCTCGGTCTATGCCATCGTCGAGACGAAGCACCTGCGGGTGGTGGAGGCGCCGGAAGCTGGCTGCCCGGCAGCCCTGGCGGCCCATGAGGACCCGGCGGCCTGCTGGGTGCAGACGGATCTGGTGGATCCAGTGGTGCCGCCCCACCGGGTGAGCGTGGATGTGTGCATCGACGCCTGGCCCTTTCCCGGTCCGGGCCAGGCCTATAGCACCGACGGGCTGACCCCTTGGGATGTCCTGCACCTGGGTGAGCTGCTGGACAGCGGGCGCTACGGTACGCGCCGTCTCTGCACTTTCAGCGAATTCGAGGCGGCCGTTGCCGGCCTGGCGTCGAATCGGCGCTTCGTGACCGGGGACCATCACGCGCCCGAACGCTGCGGAGCCGAGACGGGCCCCATCGGTGAGCCCCCTCTCTGCATGAACGAAGAGACGCGGGTTCACGATTATGGCGCGGTGCTCAGCCATTGGGTGGTGGCGGACCCGGCCTTTGTCGCGGCGGCCTGCCCCGCGCCGCCTTGCTTGGGTGCGGGCAACAAGGCGCTGGTGGCGGGCGCATTCGTCGTGGCGGGGGAGGTGCCGCCTGCAGACCCGCCAGGCCCCCTGACCCCGCACACCTGGCACGATCATGGCGAGCCCAACCCCCAGGGCTGCGACGAGATGGGCCACGACGACCAGCCGGTGATCTGTGCGAGCCCGGATTCGCGCTACCGGCAGCCCGACCCGTCGGTGGACGCACAAGAGGCCGCCTGGGGCCTGCTGCGGGACCGGCTGCTGCAGACCGGCAGCATGACGGCGCTGCTGGAGACCGGGCTGTCGCGGGCGGTTTGCCCCCCGCCGGCCTCTCCCTGATCGGCGGCCTCTTAGAACAGGATCTCCCCCGGCTGCAGCAGCACCATGCGGGCGAACTGGTCGCGAAAATCGCTGTAGGCCTGGGCCACGCGCTCTCTTTCGGCGGGCTCGCGGGCCTGGGCCAACTCCACGATCAGGCCCTGCAGGGCCACCCGCACCAGGAAGGCGATGCGGTCGGGTGGCACCACCAGCTGCCCCAACTCTTCTTCGGTGAAGACATGTTCGATGCCATCCTGCAGCATCGTGGTGCACTCTTCGGCATAGCTGCGGAAGGGGTCGCGGGCGGGGCCGTCGTGGGCCGAGATGCTCATGACCTCGACCATGAAGGGGGCGTGGCTCTGCAGCTCGGTGACGGCCTGCCACAGGGCGTCGATGCCCGACAAGGCGGAGGTCAGCCCCCGATCCCCCCGCTGGGCCTGGGCCAGGAAGCGCTTGTGGATCTGCCGCAGAACGGCGCGCTGGGCCTCGATCAGCAGGTGGTGCTTGCTCTTGAAGTGGTAGTGTAGCAGGCCCTTGCTGACGCCGGCCTCTTCGGCCACGGCGCCCATGGTCGCGCCTTCATAGCCCCGGGTGCCAAAGACCCGGGTGGCGGCGTCCAAGATGCGGGCGACGGATCGGCGGGCCTTGTCGGAGGCGTGGTTCAACGTCGCATCCACGAGGTCGAGGGGCACCGTGCGGGGCATGGGGGGCTCGGGTAGGAAGCAGGCCCCCATAGCCCGTCCCCCCAGGGTGCCTCCATGTCCCCGACCGCTCCCCCGCGCACCGATCTTGACCCGGCCCGCGTGATCCTGGTCACCGCGCCCACTGTCGATGTGGCAGAGAGTCTGGCGCGGGCGCTGGTGGGCGAGGGCCTGGCCGCCTGCGCCAACCTCGTCCCGGGGATCCGCTCCATCTACCGCTGGAAGGGCGAGATCTGCGAGGACGCCGAGGTGCTGCTGATCCTCAAGACGCTGGATGCCGCGGTGCCCGCCTTGACGGCCCGGGTCACTGCCTTGCACCCCTACGATCTGCCCGAGGTGCTCTGCCTGCCGGTGGCGGGCGGGTCGTTGGCCTACCTGGAGTGGATCGCCAACAATGTCTCGACGGTTGGCGCACCCGAGTAGCTGAGCCTCACCAGCCCAGGTCCTCGGTGGGGGCCTCTTCAGCCTCCGGCGTCGCTCCGGCCGTGCCCGGCCCCCAGCGCCGAATGCCGGGCAGCAGGCAATAGAGGAAGCGGTGGTAGAGCTGGCGTGGCATCACGCGGCGCAGCAGGTTGAAGAGCCAGGCGTCCAGGGTGGCGGGCACCCGGAGGGGAGGCGAGGGCGCAACCACCACCCGCTCCACGGTGCGGGCCACCCGATCCGGCGTGGCGGGAGCCAGCCTCATGATCCGGCCGATGAAGCGGGTCATATGGTGGTAGTGGGCGTGGTAGGGGTGCCGCACCTCTGCGAGGGCGACGCGCCCGGCGCGGGTCCAATGCACCTTCTCGTAGCCGTCGCTGTTGATGAAGCCCGGCTGCACCAAGGTGACGTGGATGCCCCAGGGGCGCACCTCGTACCAGAGCGCCTCGCTTGCGCCCTCCAGCGCGAACTTGCTGGCCGAATAGACCGCCATGGTGGGCATGGCCATCATGCCGCCCACCGACGAGATGTGGATGATGCGCCCGCGGCATCGGCGGCGCATGCCGGGCAGGGCCAGGCGGGTCAGCTCCATGGGGGCCCGGAAATTGATGTCGAGCTGGTCCTGGCGCTCGTCTTCGGTGACGTGCTCCACCACGGCGCGCGTGGACAGTCCGGCGTTGTTGATCAGCACGTCCAGGCCACCGAGCGCCCCCTGGATTTCGGCCATGACCAGCCGGCGCTGGCCCGGATCGGTGACGTCCAGCGGACGCAGCCAGAGGTGGGGACCCTCGGCCAGGCCCGCGTCGGCGAAGCGGTGCAGCGACGAGGCCCGCGCCGTGAGGATGAGGTGGTGGCCGTCTCTCCGAATGAGGCGCCGGGCGATGGCCAGCCCGAGGCCCGTGGATGCTCCGGTGATGAGGACCGTCTCTCTGCGCATCCGCCTCCTCTTCCATCATGCCCCGCTGGGCGGCGCCCTGTCGGCGGAGGCCCCTGCCCGACCCGCAAGGCTGAAGCGACCGGGCACATGCCACCAGAGCTGCACGCAGACCCCCAGCAGGCAGAGGTTCTTGACCAGGTTGCTGCGCTGCAGGATGGTCCAGGCCCAGTCGGTGGTGGCTTCGGGGGCCGCGACCACACCCAGCACCGCGGGCAGGTGCACCGCTGCGGTGACCACCAGGAGGAAGGCGCCGAGCAGGGCCGCCGCGGCGCGCAGCTGCCACCCCAGGGCCACCAGCAGCCCACCCACCAGCAGCACCACCCCCGATCCGCGGCTGGCCAGGGTCTGGGCCGGCATCCAGGGGGGCATCAGGTGCCGGATCAGGCTGTCGTCGACCAGGTGCTCGGCCCCCAGCCCCAGGAAGATGCTGCTGAAGAGCAGGCGGAAGGCCAGGTCGCTGAGGTCGCGGGCGAGGGGCGTCGGCATGGGCCTCCAAGGGTCCCCATAGCCCAGCGGAGCGGGCCATCCCGGCGGGCTGGCAGCCCTCGGCCGGTCGCCCCCGGGCCGGGGTTGCGGCGACAATTGACCCACCAGAGGCGGGGCGATACCCGCAGCGACTGCCTCGGGAGCCCACATGAGCCGCATCGCGATCGTCCCTGGAGATGGCATCGGAGCAGAGGTGATCGCCGAGGGCGTGCGCGTCCTGCAGCACCTCGCCCCCGATTTGGCCCTCGAACACTTCGACCTGGGGGCGGACCGCTACCTGCGGGATGGCGCCACCCTGCCCGACGACGTCTTCGTGCGCTGGCGCGACGAATTCGACGCCATCTACCTGGGTGCGCTGGGAGACCCCCGGGTGCCCAGCAATGTGCACGCCAAGGACATCCTGCTGGGCAGCCGCTTCCGCCTGGATCTCTTCATCAACCAGCGGCCCATCAAGCTGTTGGACGCGCGGCGCAGCGTGCTCAAGGACAAGGGGCCGCAAGACATCGACATCATGGTCTTCCGCGAGAATACCGAGGACCTCTACACCGGCATGGGCGGCACCTTCAAAGAGGGCACCCCCGACGAGGTGGCCCAGGAGGTCTGCATCGCCACCCGCAAGGGGGTCGAGCGCATCGTGCGGGCGGCCTTCGCCTATGCGGCCGAACGCGGCCTCAGCCGGGTCTGCATGAGCGACAAGAGCAACGCCATGCGCCACACCGGCGGGCTCTGGCAGCGCACCTTCCGCGAGGTCGCCGCCGAATACCCCGGGATCGAGGCCAGCCACCTCTATGTGGACGTGCTGGCCATGGAGCTGGTGCGGGCGCCCGAGCGCTTCCAGGTCATCGTCACCAGCAACCTCTTTGGCGACATCATCACCGACCTGGGCGCGATTCTGCAGGGGGGCATCGGCCTGGCCTGCTCGGGCAATATCCACCCCGGCAGGGTCAGCCTCTTCGAGCCGGTCCATGGCTCGGCCCCCGACATCACCGGAAAAGGCATCGCCAACCCCCTTGCCGCCGTGCTGACGGCGGGCATGATGTTGGAGTTCCTCGGGCGACCCGACGACCACGCCCGCATCCAGGCCGCCGTGCGGGGCTGCCTGCTCGCCGACGAGGTCACCCCGGAGCTGGGCGGCACGTTGAGCACCCGGGCCGTGGGCGACGCCCTGCTCGCCCGGCTCTAGCCCCGGTCCGGCCGATCCCGTCCAAGGCCCAGTTTCAACGCACACTCACACCCGGAGCACCCGTGTCCGACATCGTCTTTCTCAGCGGCAAGCGCACCCCCTTTGGCACCTTCCTGGGCGCGCTGGACAGCGTCTCAGCCACCGACCTGGGTGTGATCGCCAGCAAGGCCGCCATCGAACAGGCCGGCGTGAGCGCCGATGACATCGACCATGTCATCTTCGGCAACGTGATGCAGACCAGCCCGGACGCCATCTACTGCGCCCGGCACATCGGGCTGAAGTCCGGCGTGCCCGTGCCGGTGCCCGCGGTCACGGTCAACCGGCTCTGCGGTTCGGGCTTCGAGAGCCTGGCCCAGGCCAGCCAGCTGCTCCGCCTGGGCGAGGCCACCATGGTCCTGGCCGGCGGCACCGAGAATATGAGCCAGTCCCCCCACACCATCCGGGGCGCCCGGGCCGGCTTCAAGCTGGGGGGCACCCCCATGAACGACTACCTCCAAGAGGTCCTCACCGACCCGGTGGCCGGCTGCGCCATGGCCATCACGGCGGAGAACCTCGCCCAGAAGTACGGCATCACCCGGGAAGACGCCGATGACTACGGCTACCGCAGCCAGACCGCCTGGGCCGCCGCCCAGGAGGGCGGCCGCTACGACGCCGAGATCGTGCCGGTCACGCTGAAGGGCCGCAAGGGCGACACCATCGTCTCCATCGACGAGCACCCCCAGCTCAGCCCCCTGCGCGACGAGAAGTTCCGCAAGCGCTTTGGCCGGCAGGCCATGGCCGACCTCCGGCCGGTCTTCCTCAAGGACGGCACCGTCACTGCCGCCAACGCCTCGGGCATCAACGACGGTGCGGGCGCCATGGTGATGACCACCGCCGACATCGCCCAGAAGCGCGGCCTCAAGCCCATCGGCCGCCTGGTGGCCAGCGCGTCCGTCGGCGTCGAGCCCAAGTTCATGGGCATCGGACCGGTCGAGGCCATCCGGACCGCCCTGGCCCGCGCCGGCATGAACCTGGGCCAGATGGACCTGGTCGAGGTCAACGAGGCCTTCAGCTCCCAGTACCTCGCCTGCGAGCGTGAGCTGGGCTTGAACCGGGACATCACCAATGTGGACTCCGGCGGCGTGGCCGTCGGTCACCCCCTGGCCGCCAGCGGCACGCGCATCACCATGCACCTGCTCTACGAGCTCAAGCGCCGCGGCAAGAAGTACGGCGTGGGTTCGGCCTGCATCGGCGGCGGACAGGGCATCGCCGTGGTGGTCGAGGCCTTCTGAGGCTGCCGCGTGGGGCGGCCCCCGGTTCAGGCTGGGGGGCCCGTCGCTGCGCTCACCGCGTCCAAGAGCGGGATGTGGTAGCCGGCGAGGTAGCCCTCCTGGCTGTGGCGCCAGGGGCGCTCGGCCGGGGGCGACAAGGACACGCCTTGCGCCTTCACCCAGGCCTCCACGGCGCCGCGCCGGTCCAGCACCAGTGCGGTGCCCGTGGGGTCCGCCCCATCCTCGCTGCCCCGCAGCGCGTGCAGCCGCGTGTCCACCGCGGTGACCGCCGAGTGGCAGAAGCCCGCCCGGCGCTTGATCTCGTCGGGGTCGTCCTGGGCCTCGGCCAGGCTCTGCACCGGGGCGTGCTGCCGCAGCCAGCGGGTGCTGGCCTGGGTCAGCTCGCGGCTGAGCAGCACATAGAGGTATTCGGCCACCTCCACCGCAGAGCGGTGGCCAAAGACGAAGGCGTGGTCCGCTCCGCGCGGCCAGGCGGCCAGGCAGCCGACATGGCGGGCCACCGACGCCAGCAGGCGGCGGCGCCAGCGGTCCGGGCCGCCCAGGTCGAAGCGGTGGCGCTGCAGGGGGTCCGGATCGGGCAGGCCCCGGTAGCGGCGGCTGGCCTGCTCCTTGGCCTGGGAGAACATCAGGCGCCGGGCCATGCGGGCCGCGGCCTCGCCTTCGGGGGTGCCTTGCTGGTCTTCGGCCAGGGCCATCAGCTTGCGGATGCGGTCGCTGGGGCGGCGGGTGGTCTCTGTCATCGGTCCTCCGGTGCCAAGGCTTCGACCTTCAGCCTGACAGAGGGTTCCCACGCTGGGGGGGCACAGCGGTCAAGCGGCCGTTAGAAAGAGTCCCCGCACCCGGAGGCACCATGGGCACGCTCAACGAAGCCGACGTGATCTACGACTGGAACGACAAGGGCGCGGCCCTCTCGCCCAAGATGCGCAAGGTCGCTTTTGTGGACGAGACCCTGCGCGATGGCATCCAGTGCCCTTCGGTCACCGACCCCCCGATTGAGGCCAAGCACGAGATCCTGCGCCTGCTGGATGCGGTGGGCGTCAATTTCGTGGACGTGGGCCTGCCCGGCGCCGGCCCCCGGGCCGTGGCCGACGTCAAGGTGCTGGTGGAGCAGATCCGCGACGAGGGCCTGAAGCTCAAGCCCCAGTGCGCCGCCCGCACCCACCCCAACGACATCCAGCCCATCATCGAGATCTCGGAGCAGGTTGGCGTGCCCATCGAGGTGATGGCCTTCCTGGGGGCCTCCCCCATTCGGCTCTATGCCGAGGGCTGGGACGAGGCCCTGCTCGAAGAGCGCACCCGCACGGCGGTGCGCATGGCCAAGCAGGCCGGGCTGCCCTGCACCTTCGTCACCGAAGACACCATCCGCAGCAAGCCCACCACCTTGCGCCGTCTCTTCACCGCCGCCATCGAAGAGGGCGCCGACGGGCTGTGCTTGTGCGACACGGTGGGCCACGCCACGCCCAATGGCGTGCTCAACCTCATCCACTTCGCCCAGGACATCGTGCGGTCCCTGGGCACCAACACCCGCATCGACTGGCATGGCCACGACGACCGGGGCTTTGGCCTGGGCAACGCCCTGACGGCGGTAGAGGCGGGGGCCGATCGGGTGCACGGCACAGTGCTGGGCGTGGGCGAGCGCGTCGGGAACACGCCGCTGGACCTCTTCCTGGTCAACCTCAAGCTGCTCGGGGTCATCGACCAGGACCTCAGCCGCCTGGGCGAGCTGGTGGATCTGACCTCGGCCGCCTGCGAGGTGCCCGTGCCCGTGAGCTACCCGGTCTTTGGTCGGGACGCCTTCCGAACCGGCACCGGCGTGCACGCCGCCGCCGTCATCAAGGCGATTGAGAAGGGCGACGACTGGCTGGCCGACCGGGTCTATTCCGGCGTGCCCGCGGCCTGGTTTGGCCGCCGCCAGGAGATCGAGATCGGCCATATGGCGGGCGATTCCAACATCCGGTACTGGCTGCGCTCCCGGGGCATCGACGCCGACGAGGCCCTGGTGCAGGTCATCCGCGAAGCCGCCAAGGCCACCAACCGCCTGCTCGAAAACAGCGAAGTGCAGCAGATCGTGGACGATTGGCGCCGGCAGGCCCCCGCCGCACGCTGACCGCGCCTATCCGCTGCCCTCCTCCGATTCTGCAGCCTCGGCCCTCTGGGCCTCGCCGGCGCGCAGGGCGTCGCGGATGCGCGCGCGGTCGGCCCCGGCGCCGCGGCGGGCCTTCTCCTGCGCCTCGCGGCGGGCCTCGCCCCAGGCGATGTTGTTCTGCACGGTGCGGATGATGAAGAGCAGGCCGATGACCCAGTTGAAGATGCGCACCGGCCCGTCGAGGCCGGGGATGCCGATGGCCATCACATAGGTGGCCACCAGCAGGTTCACGCCTTGCACGGCCCAGAACATCGACGGGCGGCGCTCCCAGCCGGGCAGGCGCACCAGCACCTGGTTGGCGGCCAGGGTGAGCACCACGGTGAGCAGGATCCAGTCGCCAGTCTCCATGGCGCGACTCTAGCCGGCTTCGGCGGTCGGGGCCGCCAACGAGACATTGTCGATCAGCCGGGTGCGCCCATAGCGGGCCGCAGTGAAGGCGCGGGCGGGCCCCGTGACCGCCGTGAGCGGGCGCAGGTCGGTGGCGTCCCGGATCTCCAGATAGTCGAAACCATCGGAGTCGATCAGGCCGTGACCCAGCGCCAGCAGCGCGCTCACGTCTGTCTCACCCGACGCACAGGCGGCCTGCATGGCGAAGAGGGCGCGGTGCAGGCTGAGGGCCCGGCGCCGCAGGTCGGGGCTGAGGTAGGCGTTGCGCGACGACAGGGCCAGCCCGTCGTGATCCCGCACCAGCGGCCCGCCCCTCACATCGATGGGCATGGCGAGATCCCGCACCATGCGCCGAATCACAGCGAGCTGCTGGTAGTCTTTTTCGCCAAAGACCGCGATATGGGGCTGCACCAGGCCAAAGAGCCGGGCCACCACCGTGGTCACGCCTTGGAAGTGGGTGGGGCGATCCCGCCCGCACAGGCCATCGGTCAGCCCGTCCACCCGCACCTGGGTGCTGTGGTCGGCATCGTAGAGCAGCGGCGGCATGAAGAGCAGGTCCACCCCATGGGCCGCGCAGCGGGCCGCGTCCCCATCGGGGTCGCGGGGGTACTGCGCGAGGTCCTCGGTGGGCCCGAATTGCAGGGGGTTGACGTAGATGGACGCCACCAGCCAGTCGCAGTCCGGCCGGGCCTGGTCGAAGAGGCTGGCGTGCCCGTCGTGCAAGAAGCCCATGGTGGGCACGAAGCCCACCCGCTGGCCCCGGGCGCGGCGGGCGAGGGCCTCCCGCTGCACCGCGAGGGGGTCGGTCTCGATGCGCATCAAACCTCCGCCGAAACGCGCTTCGGAATCAGTACAGGCGCGCGACCTTGGCGCTGCGCGTGCGGTGGAAGCTGTGCTCCTCGGCCGGGAAGCTGCCATCGCGGACGGCCGCAACATAGGCCTCGAAGGCTGATTTTGCAGGAGCTTCCAGCTCGGCGAAGCGCCGCACGAAGCGCGGGGCAAAGTCGCTGTTGAGGCCCAGCAGGTCGTTGCAGACCAGGACCTGCCCGTCGCAGCCCACCCCGGCGCCGATGCCGATGGTGGGCACTTCGAGGCGGGCGGTGACCTCGGCGGCAAGCTCGGCGGGCACCATCTCCAGCACCACGCAGAAGGCGCCGGCCGCCTGTACGGCTTCGGCGTCGCGGATGAGCTGGGCGGCGTCGGCCTCGGACCGGCCTTGCACCCGCCAGCCGCCCAGGGCGTGCACCGATTGCGGGGTGAGGCCCACATGGCCCACCACCGGGATGCCAGCGCGGGTGATGGCCTCGATGGCCGGGGCGCTGCGTTCACCGCCTTCGAGCTTGACCGACTGGCAGCCGGTCTCTTTCACCAGGCGCCCGGAGCTTTCGAGGGCCTGGGCGGGGCTCACCTGGTAGGTCATGAAGGGGAGATCGACGACGAGGTGCGCATTCTGCAGGCCGCGCGCCACGCAGCGGCCGTGGTAGACCATGTCGTCCAGGGTGACGGCCAGGGTGTCGGGCTGGCCTTGAATGACCATTCCGACGCTGTCGCCCACCAGCACCATATCGACCCCCGCCGCGTCGGCGATTCGGGCCATGGTGTAGTCGTAGGCGGTGACCATCGCGATCTTCTGGCTGCCGGCCTTCATCTTGAGAAGGTCCAGGACCGTCTTTCGCGCCATGGGTGGATGTCCTCGGGTTGGGGTGCGGGGCGCCAGAGACGCCCGCTTGCCTTCGCCTGCCGGCCGCCAGGGTGGCGGTCCAGTGGACCCGGCCCCAGGTGGCTATCCTGTTGGGCGGGGCCTGCCTGCGTTGACGACGGGCGTCGGGGCCGGCATGATGGCGGCATGGCTTCCGGACCCTACCGGCTTCGCATCGGCGACGACGTCGCCATCACGGTGCTCGGCAATTCGCCTTGATTGACGTGCGGGTGTGGTGGATGGCGCGACCCCCTGGTGCGCCCCCAGGTTCGGCGCGTTGGCTGCCCCTGCGGCTTGGTGCCCGAGCTGGCCGCCCGCCCGCCCGCCGATCCCCTGGTCCGCCTGGGAGGATGCCGACGAGGACTCCATGAAGGAGGCCCTGGCCGATGTGCGCGCCGGGACCGACGAGGATGAGGCGGTGGACGACGAAGCCACCGACCCCGGCCAGGTGCTGCTGCCTCAATGCGGCGGGCCGGAGCCCGCCGAGAGCTGTCGGCCGCCCACAATCCGCCCCCCGACGAGCCCCGGCGCCCGAGCCCGACCCGCCCGGCGCCCGACCTGCCCAGGCCCACGCCTTGACCCCGACGACGTGGGCCGAGGCCGAGGCCCCGCTGCGCCCGGCTGCTGGGGGCCGGGGCCAGGTGGATCGTCTTTCCCGGCGGCGGAGCAGCCCCGGGTGGCCGGTGCCGCCCTGGACCCCTACGCTGAGCCCTCCTTGCCCGCCGGGGGCGGCGGACGGCCCGTCCCCACCTTGCAGCCCGCGCCGCCTAAGAGGCGCCCCGGCGGCCCCAGTGGTGGCGGGTGGGCCTGATCGCTGGCTGGCTTGTTGACGGCGTGGTCGCGGGCCCACTGCCAGCGGTCTTCACGGTTTCCGGTCGCCCCGGGGCCCCAGGACCGGCGCCGCGCCCGCCGCCGCCGCCCGATGCTTGTCGCGCCCGACGCTCCGGCCGATGCCCCCGCCGTTCTCGCCCTGGGAGGGACCGACGCGCCCCAGCAGGGGGCGGACGCCTACCTGGACATGGACAACGAGATCCGCGGCCAGTGGCTGGAGCGGCCTCGGGACATCGGCGGCGCCAGCGGCCTGGAAGAGGCCCTGCTGGTGGAGCTGCCCTGTATGTGCGCAAAGCTCAAGGTGCGCGCGCCGGTCACCCGCTGGGGGGGGCACAAGGGCCAGGAGCCGCAGGCCGCCGACTTCCTCATCCGGTACAGCCCCCGCCCCGGCGAGCTGGACCGCGAGCTGGCCGCCATCGCCCTGGTGGTGGGCCGCTACCTGTCCATCTACCGGTTGGACAGCGAGCGCCTGACCGTCGAGCTGGAGGGGCCCGATGGCGTGCTGAGGCGGGTCAAGATGCCCCCCAAGGAGGCCCTGCGGCTCTATGAGCAGCAGGTGAGCCTGGTGGACTTCCTCACCCAGCTCGCGGGCGGCTGAAGCCGGGCGCTCAGCCCATCTTGCGGGCGGCCACGGGGCTTCCGGCGGGCAACCAGCGGGCCAGGCGCGGCCCCACCACCAGGGGCCCTTCGGCGAGGTCCGCGGGCCGGGCCGAGCCCGTGAGCAGGCAAGCCACGCGGATCTCGGCGATGACCCGGCGGCCGAAGCGCAAGGCCCCGTCCCGGCCACCCCGGGACCAGGCCTGCAAGAAGGGGCGGGCGATGCCACCGCAGCGGGCGCCCAGGGACAGGGCCTTGGCCACCATCAGCCCGTCGCTCACGCCGCCGGTGGCGCAGATGCCCAGACCCAGGCCCGAGAGCTGGGCGACCGAGGCCGCCGTGGGCACGCCCCAGTCGCGGAAGGTCGCGCCAATCTCGCGGTCTTCGTCGGCGGCGCGGGCCATCTCGACCGCCACCCAGCTGGTGCCGCCAGCCCCGCTGGTGTCCACCCACTGCACCCCCAGGCGCACCAGGCGCTCGCCCACCGACCGCGACAGGCCGCAGCCGGTCTCTTTGACGATGATGGGCACGCCAAGCTCATTCACGAGGCGATCGATGGTGGCGATCCCGCCGCGGAAGTCGTCGTCGCCCTCGGGCTGCACGACCTCCATGGCCGGGTTGAGGTGCACGCAGAGGGCGTCGGCGCCGCTGTGTTGCACCAGGGCCCGCAGGCTCTCGGTGGAGGAGGCGGCCGCCTGCACGATGCCGATATTGCCCAGCACCAGCGCATTGGGCGCGAGGTCGCGCACCTTGTAGCCATCCTCGATGCCCTGGGTGAGCAGCGGGCGCTGGCTGCCAAAGGCGAAGCCGATGCCCAGCGTCTCGGCCACCCAGGCCAGGTCGCGGTTGATGGCGTTGGCCCGGTCCACCCCGCCGGTCATGGCGGCGATGATCAGCGGCGCCGCCAGCTCTTTGCCGGCGAAGCGCGTGCGCAGATCCACCTCGGCCACCGCCAGCTCGGGCAAGGCGTCGTGAACGAGGTCCAGATCGTCGAAGAGGTTGGTCTTGGCCAGGAAGGCCACATCCCCGTCGGTGCACAGGTCGAGGTGGTCGGCCTTGCGGCCAGAGATTGCGGCGGGGGCGTCGTGGGTGGCGTCAGGCATGGTCGCCGTTATCCCGCCGGGCGCCGGGCGCGACCCGCACGGAGATCCCGGGCAGCCCTTCCGACTGACAGGCCAGGATGAAGGCGCGTTCTGCGTCGGGGTCGGGCAGCAGGGCGATGGCGCAGTCGCCCCCGCCGGCCCCCGATGCCTTGGCGGCCCCCCCGTGGTCGCGGGCCAGGGCGCGGATGCGGTCCAAGGCTGGCGTGCGGTAGGGCAGGCCGGCCTCGGCGGCCATGGCCTCCAGCCGGTCGCCCGCGGCGGCCAGGGCGGCCACGGGCGCGTCTGCATAGGCCGCCACCAGGGCGTCGGAGTCGGCGACAAAGGCGGCCCGCCCTGCCCAGGCCCGGTAGATCTCCACCCGGGGCCCCGTTCGTGCCGATGCGCCGGAGTAGATCACCGTGGGCGGCGCAGGCGGCGGCAGCGGGGTGCTTGTCCCACCGTGAATATGCAGCAGGCCGCCACTCACGGCGGATGCGACATCCACGCCGGATCCACTGCCTTGGACCCGGCGGTGGATGGCGAAGGCGTCGGTGGCCGGGCGGCCGGCGGCCACACAGGCGGCGACGCAGGCGGCGGCAGATCCGCCGAAACCCGGCTTTCCAGGCAGGCTCACGGGGTTCCAGTCCGAGAAGACGAAGCGCCCGGTCTGCCCCTCCAGCGCCGGGCGCACGAAGCGGTCGTCGCCGTCGGGGGTGTCGATCTGCAGGGGGCCTCGCCCGGACCACACCGCGCAGCGCACGCCACGATCGATGGCCAATACCAGGGCCTGCCCGCCATCCAGCACCGCGTATTCGCCCATCAGGACGAGCTTGCCGGGGGCATGCACCAGAAAGGTGGGGGGAGGGGAGGCCGCCATGGGCGGGGCCTATCGCGGGATCCGGCGCCGGTCCCCCCGCTCAGCCCGACGCGCGCACCGGCGGCTGCCGCCCCGGAAAGGCGACGTCACGGGGGTCGCCGGGCAGGGGGTCCAGCTGGCGATCGGCGATCCAGCGCTGGATGGGCAGCGAGTTGTCGGGGCGGCGTCGGGCCACCCTGTCGAACTCAACTCCCACCACCAGGTGGTTGTAGGGCTCAATGCGCTTGGCGCTGTACACGGTCTCCTGCCGGCAGAAGCGCACCGTGACCGGCAAGTTCAGTTGGGCATGGACCTCGTGCAGGTCGAAGCGGCATTGATATCGCTGGCCCTCTCTCAGGCTGAGCGCGTCGGCCATGGGCAGGGTCAGCCCCAGGCCGGTCACCGACAGGTCGCGCAGAACGCCCTGAATGGCGCTCTCGCGGGGCTCCTCACCCAGTGCCACCAGCACCGGGCGCCGGGGGTGGGGCGCCATGCGCTGGGCCCCCCGCCGGTTGAAGATGCGCAGCAACGTGGCGTCGAGGTCGGGATCGGAGGTGTCCTCGGGACGGAAGGCGACGCCCAGCAGCAGGCCGCCGCGGGTGGGGCGGGTGTGCAGGATCCGCGTCACCAGCACCAGGGGTTCGGGCAGGCTGGGCGTGATGATCCGGAGCTGGCAGTGCCCCGTCTCGCTGAGCGTGGCGATCAGCTCCGCCCAGCGCGGATCCGTGACCCCGGGCAGCAGCAGGGCGGCACCCGCGATGCTGATGTCCAGGACGCGGCTCTGCAGCCGCTGCGGCCCCGCGAGCAGCTCCGAGATCACGTGCTCAAGGTCGGATTCGGTGACCCGGTAATGCCGACGCTGATCCATCAACGGCGACCTCCCTGGATGCGCCTGACCCCTCCATCAACGGATCGGCTGGCGCAGACTTTAGGGGGAGGGGTGCTCGGGATCTTCGGGCAACAGCACGGCGTCTCCGCCAACGCCCAGCACCTCCACCCGGTTCACCGCCCCGGCCATGGCCCGGGCCACCGCCGGCGCGTCGGCCCGCTCGCAGAAGACCTTCACATTGGGGCCGGCGTCCATGGTGTACCAGGCGCCAATGCCCTGGCGGCGCAGCTCTTCGACCACCTGCACCGTGCTCAGGGTCGCCGGCTGCCAGTAGCGGATGCTGGGTTCGGTGGTGAGCATGGTGGCGTGCATCTTGAGGGTGGACCACTCCATGACCCGCCCCAGGCGCTCCAGATCCCGGGCGATCACCGCGCGGCGCGCCTCGGCGAGGTCGGCTGGCGCCGTCTCCACCCAGGCCGGGTAGAAGGGACAGCTGCGGGCGGTGGCCAGCATGCCGCCACGGCTGTCCACGGGCTTCTCGCCCTCGTTGACCATGGCGACCACCACCGCGATGTCCCAGTGGTCGGCCGGTGCGACCTGCAGGCCGTGGCTGTCGTGGCCGTCGTCGGCCTCGCCCATGCGCCACTCCACCCAGCCGCCCCAGAGGCTGCGGCAGGCCGACCCGCTGCCCTGGCGGGCGATGGCGCTGAGCTGGTTGCGGTTGAACTGGGTGCCCGCGGCGCCGTCGGCGGCCAGGGCCAAGGCGGCAAAGGCCGAGGCCGACGAGGCCAGGCCTGCTGCGGTGGGGAAGTTGTTGGCGGTCTGCACCCTGCAGCGGGGACGCTGAGGGTCGATGAGGTCCAACAGTGCAGAGACGCGCGCAGCGGCCTTGGGGCTGCCCGCCTTGCCGTTGATCTCGACCGAGTCGGCGGCCGCGTCGATGCCCCACTCGACGGTGGTGCGGGTGCAGAAGCGCTCCAGGGCCACCGACAAGCTGGGCACCGCCGGCAGGTTGAGCGCGGCGTCGCGCTTGCCCCAGTACTTGACCACGGCGATGTTGGGATGGGCTTGGGCGGTGGCGCGGCGCTTCATGGGCTCCCCGGTGGTGGGCTCTGGCTATCGCGGGTCAGCCGCCCACGGTGACCGAGAATGCGGGCACCCCGGCCTTTCCTGCGGCACGCAGCAGCAGCTCGGGATCATCGACCAGGGCGATCACCACGCCGCCACCGCCGGCCCCGGCCAGCTTGGCCCCGTGGGCGCCCGCGTCCAGGGCGAAGCGGGCGAGCCGATCGAGGTTGACCGTGCTCACGCCCAACCGGCCCAGCAGCGCGTGGTTCTCGGTCATCATGTGGCCCAGGACCTCGGGTGGGGCCGACATCTCCAGGGCCTCGATGAAGCGCTCGGCCAAAGCGCCAATTTCGGCGATGACGGGCTGCAGCACCAGGCGCTGATCCCGCACCCGCTGCACCAGCAGCCGGGTGTCGCCCGCCAGTCCCGAGTCCAGCACCACCAGCTCCAACGAGGGCACTGTCAGGGGCTCGATCTCGGGGCCATCGGGCAGGTTGCGGTAGCGCACCGCGCCTTCGATGGCGGCCACGGCATGGTCAATGCCCGAGGGGTTGCCATGGAAGACGCGTTCGACCTTGAAGCCGGCCTCGTGAAGCTGCTGGAAGTCGGGCTCTTGCCCTTGCAGCGTGAACCAGGCGCGGGCCAGGGCGATGGCCAGGGCGGCAGAGGAGCCCATGCCCCGTCCCACGGGCAGGCTGCTCTCGATGTGCACGCCCACGCCTTCGGGGGGCAGCAGGGCCAGCATGGCCTCGTGCAAGCGGGCATCGTGCAGAATCGCCCGTTCGACCCGCGTGGGGCCTGGGCGGCGGCGGAGCTGTACGGTGGTGCCCCGGTTGACCGCCACGGCCACGGCGGGGTGGCCATAGACCACCGCGTGCTCCCCTGCGAGGATCAGCTTGCCCGGGGCCGTGCCGGTGGCCTGGTCTCTCATGGGCGGCCCGGCTCGCGCAGCTCGCGCAGCTCTCGGCGGGCGCGCTCCACCGACCAGTCCTGGGCCGTACACAGGCGTTGCACCACCTGGTGCACCTCGGCCTGCACGGCGCCGGCCTGCACGGCCACGTTGCGGGCGTGCATGCGCATATGGCCGCGCTGGATGCCCTCGGTGGCCAGGGCCCGCAATGCGCCGAGGTTCTGGGCCAGGCCGACCGCGGCCATGATGCCGCCGAGCTCGCGCGCCCGGGGGCGGCCCAGGATGCGGTGGGCGGCGGCCACGGTGGGGTGGTTCTTGATGGGGCCCCCCACCACGCCAATCTGCATGGGCAGCTCCAAGCTGCCCACCAGGTAGCCTTCGGCGTCGATCTTCCAGGTGGAGAGCGATCGGTACTGGCCATCCCGCGCGGCCCAGGCGTGGGCGCCGGCTTCGATCGCCCGCCAGTCGTTGCCCGTGGCCAGGGCCACGGCGTCCACCCCGTTCATGATGCCCTTGTTGTGGGTGGCGGCCCGCCAGGGGTCGGCCCAGGCGAAGCGGTAGCTGCGGGCGATGCCGGCCACGACCTCGACCCCCGCTGCGTCGGGCTGGTCGAAGAGGGCGGGGGCCAGGCGGCAGGCGGCCCGGGCCAGGCGCCGCGACGCGAGGTTGGACAGGATGCGCAGTTCTACCCGGCCGCCGGTGATGCCTTCGACCTCGGGGGCCAGGCGCTCGGCCACCGTGTTGACCATATTGGCGCCCATGGCGTCCACACAGTCCAGGTAGAAGTGCAGCACCAGCATGGTCTCGGGCTGTTCGCCGGGCTCGTCATAGAGCACCTGCCGCACCTTCATGCCGCGAATGCCCCCACCGCGCGCCCGCAGCCGGGGGTGGATGTGGTCGGCCAGGCTGCTCAGCTCGGGCAAGGCTGCGGTCAGAGCGGCTGCTGCGGCGTCGATGTCGTCCAGCTCCACCACCTGGACCTGGCCGATCATGACGGAGGGGTCGGCGCTGGCGGTGAAGCCCCCGCCCAGGCGCACCAGGCGGGCCATATTGCTGACCGCCGCCACCACGCTGGGTTCTTCGACCGCCATGGGAACGAGCACGTCGCGCCCATTCACGAGCAGGTTGACCCCAATGCCCAGGGGCAGCTGCAAGGTGCCGATGACGTTTTCGACCATCTGGTCGGCGGTCTGCAAGGGCAGGGCGCCGGCTTCCAGCGAGGCGAGGTCGGCGGCCTGCATGCCGCCCATATCCACCAGGGCCTGCCGGCGGGCGGCGGGGCTCAGCTTGTAGAAGCCTGGAATGCGGCTGCTGGGCGGTGGGTCTGCGGGAGGCATGGGGCGGGTCTAATCCGGCGGAGGTGCCACAGGTAGCGCGCCCCGGGCATGGCGCGCGCGCTCGTCCTAGACGTCCTCCATCGCCCCGGCGTAGAAGCTGTCGAGCAGATCCTTGTACTGCGTCTCGACGTGCTTGCGACGGACCTTCTGGCTGGGGGTCAGCTCTCCGCCTTCGATGGTGAAGTCCCGCTCCAGGATGGCGAAGCGCTTGATGGTCTCGTAGCGGTTGAGCCCCTTGTTCACCTCGTCAAAGGCGGCCTGGATCTCGGCGCGCAGATCCGGGTCGCGGGTGAGGGTCGCATAGTCGCCCGAAGGCTTGCCCTTCTTTTCGGCCCAATGCTTGATGGCGTCGGGGTCCACCGTCACCAGGGCGCTGCAGAAGTTGCGGGCGTCGCCATGCACGAGGATCTGGCCGAAGAGGGTGCTGGCATTCTTGATCCGACCCTCGATCTCTTGGGGGGCGACGTATTTGCCGCCCGAGGTCTTGATGAGGTTCTTCTTGCGGTCGGTGATCTTGAGGAAGCCGTGCTCGTCGATCTCGCCGATGTCGCCGGTGCGCAGCCAGCCGTCGTCGGTGAGGGCCTCGGCGGTGGCGTCGGGCAGGTTGTGGTAGCCCCGCATGATGCCGCGGCTCTTGATGAGGATCTCGCCGTCGGAGGGCTCGATGCGCACCTGGACGCCGGGCAGGCCCACGCCCACCGTGCCGAATTTGTATTTGTCGGGGCGGTTGACGAAGCTGGCGGCGCTGGACTCGGTCAGCCCATAGCCCTCGACGATGAGGATGCCGGCGGCGTGGAAGAACTCGGCCAGATCGCGGTTCAGCGGGGCCGAGCCCGAGATGAAGAAGCGCAGCCGCCCACCAAAGAGGTCGCGCAGCTTGCTGAAGACCAGCTTGTCGGCGACGGCTTGCTTGAGGGCCAGGGCCCCGCCGGGCTGCCCGCCCCGCTGGCGAATCTGGCTGGTCTCGCGGCCCACCTCGACCGACCACTTGAAGATGCGGAACTTGAGGTCGCCGCCCTCTTTGGCGCTGGTGACGACCTTGTTGTAGACCTTCTCGAAGATGCGCGGCACCGCAGCCACAAAGGTGGGGCGCACGATGCTGAGGTTTTCGACGATCTTTTCGATGCGGCCGTCGATGGCGGTGGGCACGCCGATGCGAACGACGGCGGCTTCGAGCACCTTGCCAAAGCTGTGGGCCAGGGGCAGCCACAGGAATTGCTTGTCGGCCGGGGTGAGGAAGCCCAGGCCGTCCATGGCCTCGCCCTCGTAGACCCAGCAGTCGTGCAGAAGCTCGACGCCCTTGGGCTTTCCGGTGGTGCCCGAGGTGTAGATCAGCGTGGCGAGATGGTCGGGCCGCAGCTCCTTGATGCCGGCCTCATAGGCGCCGGGGTTGTCCTTATTCCACTGGCGGCCGAGGTCTGACAGCTCCTTGAGGGAGAGCACCCAGCCGTCGTGGCCGCCCGAGCCATCGATGTTGATGACCTTGCGCACGCAGCCCAGCTCGTCCCGGGTCTCGAGCAGCTTGGCCAGCTGCTTGTCGTCTTCGACGAAGACATAGCGGGACTGGCTGTCGGACAGGATGTAGGCGCAGTCTTCTGCGATGGTGGAGGCATAGACCGTGGTGGTCGCCCCCCGCGCGCAGCTGATGGCCAGATCGATGAGCATCCACTCGTAGCGCGTATTTGCGACGATGGCGCAACGCTCCTCGATGTCGATGCCGAGGGCCCGCAGACCGCAGGCGAGGTCGCGCACGCGGTCGCCCACATCCTTCCAGCGCAGCGTCTGCCACTCCTCCTGGGCGTTGGGGTAGTAGATGGCGTCCGTGTCCGGGGTCGAGGAGACCCGGTGCAGGAACATCTCGGCGAAGGAGTTGAAGGATGCGGCTGCCACATCGTCTCCGGTGCGGTCGGGGTGCGGTAGCCGGCAACCCTAACGGTTCTGGCCGGTCGGGGCATGGTGGGGTCCGCACGAATCGCCCAGCCGCGCCTTTCTTCGCGGTGCCTTCGCCTTGAGCGGAGCCCGCCGACTGCTGGGCGCCGCGGGGCAGGCGCTGCTTCGGGAGGATCCACTGGCCGCAGCCGACGCCATCGTGGTGCTGGGCGGGGCCCCCTCCCGGCGGGCGCCGGCGGGGCGGCGCCGGCTGCTGGCCGCGGGCTGGGCGCCGCGGCTGCTGACGGTGGGCGGCACCCAGGCCCGGGGAGGCTGGGCCGACGCCCGGCGCACCCGGCTGGCCCTGCTCGACCTGGGCGTGCCCGAGGCGGCCATCGAGGCGGTTGCGCAAGACGCCCGGGGTACGGCCGACGAGGCCCGCGTGGTGGTGGCCCTGGCGGCGGCCCGAGGCTGGACCCGCCTGATCGTGGTGACCTCGCCCTACCATTGTCGGCGGGCGGGGATGCTCTTTGGCCGGCGGGGGGCGGCGGTGGGCGTGGACATCTGCGTGGCGCCTGCCCGCGAAGACCCCTTCGATCCCGGCGCCTGGTGGGTGGATGGCCGGCAGCGCCGTCTGGCCCGCAACGAGCTGCTGAAACAGCTCGCGTGGACCCTGCGGCTGCGCCCCCGCTGAATCCCGTCGCGTCTCGGGCTCGCCCCCGACTCGTCACCCGGCCGCCCTGTGCTGCGGCCCCCGGTGCGATATCAGGGCCGCCCGTCACCCCGGAGATCCCATGAGCGCCAAGTCCGCCGTCGTCACCGAAGGCAAGGTCGTCCAGTACCGCTACACCTTCCACGACTCTGACAAGTACCCCCACCTCGCCGTCGAAGACGAGCCCGTGGCCTACCTTCACGGCGCGGGCGAGGTGCTGCCCGGCGTGGAAGAGGCCATGGCGGGCAAGTCCCCCGGCGCCGCCTTCACCGTCACCGTGCCGGCCGAAAAGGCCTTCGGTGTGCGCATGTCCGACGAGGACGCCGATCGCGCCGTGCCGCTGGACGAGATCGACGGCGACATCCAGGTGGGCGATCCCATCGACGCCGAAGACGACGACGGCGATGTGATCGAGCTGTGGGTCAAGTCCATCGGCAAGGACGAGGCGGTGCTCACCCTGAACCACCCCCTCGCCGGCATGGACATCACCCTCGACCTGCAGGTGCTCGCCATCCGCGACGCCAACGCCGACGAGCAGGAGGCCGGCGTGGCCTTTGGCTGGTCCGGCGACGAGGCCCCCGAAGACGAGCTGGACTGGGACGAAGAGGACGAGGACGAAGACGTCATGGACGACGAAGACGACGCTTAGTCCGCCGCGCTTCGGCGCATCAGCAGGTGCTGGTCCTCGCGATCGACCACCTGCCAACCGGCCCCCTCCGCCACCGGCGTGAGGGGGTCGCTCTCTTTGAGAATGAGCACGTCCACTTCATTCAGGGGGATCGGCCAGGGCGCGGTCCAGCCATGGGGGCGGTCGGCCTCGGTCATGCTCAGCCATGCCACATTCCACAGCACCTCGCGGGCGGCCACGTCGAAGATGACGTCGTAGTCGGCCGCCACGCGGTCCTCTGGACCGACCTGGGCCGTCAGCCGCCGCAAGGCCACCGGGCCCTCCCGCAGGCTCACCCAGGGGAAGCTCAGGGCGCAGAGGACGGCGAAGGCCAGGGGCCCGAAGCGCCGATGCAGCCGCCCGGCACCCGCGATGCCCGCCGCCGCCACAAAGGGCACCCAGAAGGCGCCATAGTGGGCGGCCGGACCCGTCAGCGGACCCCACTCGCGGCCGGTGCGGGCCATCTCGCGAAAGATGGGCGTGGCGGCCAACAGCGGCGAGGGGGCCAGCAGGCCGAAGATGCCGCCCGAACGCAGCAGGCGCAGCAGCCAGTGCACCCGCTGCTCGGCGATGTCGGGGGGCAGCACCGCGGCCGGCGCCGGGTTCAGCGGGTTGAGGTGAAAGAGCATCTGCGGCTTGAGCAGCAGCCAGGCGCCCAGGGCAAGGGCGCCAAAGACAAGCAGGGCCAGCGCCGGGCGCCACTTCAGGCCCCGCAGCAGCCAGCGGCCCAGGGCCTCGCCCGCTTGCCGGGGCGGCAGGCCCCAGGGGCTCAGCAGCAAGGCGCCGCCGGCCAGCAGGCTCAGCCAGGCGCCCTCCTGCCGGCCCAGGTTGGCCACCAGGGCCCAGCCCACCGCCTGCAGGCTGCGGCCCTGGCGGGCGGCGGCAAAGACGCCCAGCAGGCCGGGAATGAACAGGGCCGAGGGGCGGAAGTCGGCGATGGCGACGGCCTGGAAGGGGCCAAAGGCCAGCAGGCCGAGGGCGCTCAGCAGCCCGCCCCGCAAGCCCCCGACCTGCTCGCCCAGGCGAAAGGCCGGCCACAGGGCCAGGCAAGCAAAGAGGGCCTGCCAGAGCAGCAGCAGCTCTTGCCGGGGAAGCAGCCGGTAGCTGGCCACCACCAGGGGCAGAATGAGGTGTGTGTGCACCATCTCAAAGAAGCCCTGGGGCTCCAACAGCAGGGGCGAGGCCCAGGGGCCCCCCTGCGACGCCCGGTGCACCAGCTGGGTGAAGAAGGCCAGATCCTGGCCCCAGGTGGGGCTCATGGCCCGGGTATTGGCGATGCTGAGGGCGCCCAGGCTGAGGGTGCCCACCAACACCAGCAGGGCGGGGATCCAGGCGGGGGCAGGGGAGGGGAGGGCGGCTTTCACGGGGCGCCAGCCTACTGGATTGCTGGGGTGGCGAGGGGGGAGGCCCCAATCCTGCCGCTCCTCCGATATGGTGGGGCGGCGTGCCCCCCCCGGGAGTTTGAATGCCGACCGCTGTCGAGCTTGGAAGCCTGTTGGCAGACCTCTTCGAAACTGAGGACCTGAAGAGGTTTGTCGAAGCCACCTTCGGGCGCGGGGTGCGGTCCGAGATCGAGTGGATTGGATCAGGGAGTATCCAGGCCTGGAAAGCGGCGGGGGCGCTGGAGCGCCGGGGTCTTGTGGGGCCGGAACTCGCTGCTGCATTGATTCGGGTCCTGCCTGGTCAGGCAGACGCCATCCGCCGCTGCTTCGGCCTGCCGCAGGCGCAGTCGGGCTTGGCATCGGCGGCGGTGGCGCAGCAGCTGCCTGCTGCTGAACCCAACCGGGACGGCAGCCTCGGCCACGCTGCTGTGGAAGAGGCGACCACCCCTCCCGCATCGGGGCCAGGGACCCCGCCGATGGATCGCGACCTGGGTGCCATCCACGACGCCGTCGCAAGTGGCCACCTGGTCGTGGTCGCCGGCGCGGGTGTGGCGGCGTGGACCACCACCACGGGCAACCCGCCCCGCCCGGCGCCGACGGCGCTGTGGAGGGGCCTTCTGGAGTCGGGGGTGCAGCAGGCGAAGCGGATTGGAAATATCGACGACAGCACGGCCGCCCTGCTGCGCATGAATCTCGGCCACCCGGACGGTTCGATGCTGGTGCCGGCAGCCAGCCGGATCGCCGACGCGCTGGTGCAGCACGCGCTCTCGTCGGGCGTGGCTCCAGCATTCTATCGGCGCCCTGCAGCCCCATCGCCCAGCCCTCATCGAGGCCTTGGGTGGGCTGGCCTGCCCCATCGCCACCACCAACTACGATGGTCTCGTCGAGAGGGTGCTCAGCCGGCGAGAGCTGCTCTGGACCGAAGTCAACAAGGTGGACCGCTGGCTGCGCCGTGACGACCCCGGCGTGCTCCACCTGCACGGCCACTGGGAGCACCCCCGGTCCGTTGTATTGGGCACCCTCGACTACCACGCCGTCGCCAGCGATTCCTACGCCAGCGCGGTGCTGCGCTCCCTTTGGATGGATCGCACCCTGCTCTTTGTTGGCTGCGGTGGCACCCTGGCCGACCCCAACCTGGGGGCGCTGATTCGCTGGGCGGCGAGCACATTCAGCGGGGTCGCGCGCACCCACAAGCTGCTCCTGCGCACCGATGAGGCGCTGCCGGTGGATCCGCAGCTGCTGCGAGACGCGCGGGTTGATGTCATCCGCTACGGCTCCGAACACAACGACCTGCTCCGCTACTTGCAGCGCTGCGCCCCCCGTGCGGGCGGCAGCGGGGTCGGTGGCAAGGAGGGCGACTGACGACGGCCCGCAGTCGCCGTCCCGGGCCGCCCGCCTGCCCCACGAGGCTGAACTCAGCGCTGCGATGCGCGCCTGGGCCGAGCAATTGCCCCAGCTGCTCTGGAATGAGGATGGCCAGGCGTTGACCCACGAGGTCTATGTTGAGGTGGAGGTTGAAGAGTCCGGACGAGACATGGGGGCGCCTACAGGACCGGGCGAGCGGCGCATCCTGCTCGACCTCGTCCGGGGGCGTCCGCAAGCCTGGGTTCTGGAGGGGGAACCCGGTGCGGGCAAGTCCACCCTTCTGAAGATGACGCTGCTCGACTTGCTGGATGCCCGAGAGACGGACTCTGGGGAGCCGCTTCCCATTGTGGCCAGCGTGGCCGACCTTGTGGCTTGCGGTGACCTGGCCCGGGCGGCTGCGCAGCCCGTCGCAGCAGCCCTTCGCCCGTTGGTTGAGGCGGCAGTACGTGCCGGGCTGGACTCTGGGCGGGTGGTGCTCCTTCTGGATGGTGCGGACGAGGTCGACCAGGTGGAGGCGGCTGCGGATGCCATCGAAAGGGCGCGCCTGGCGACCCTGGGCTGCGCCCTGGTGGTCTCGGGCCGTCGAGGCCTTCCTTGACCCGCCACCGCTGGCTGGCCTATTTGCAGGCCCGGCTGTTGCCGCTGCAACCCGAAGCGGCCAAGCAGCTGCTCATCAAGCGCCTCCGGGCGGCTCCGGGTCGGGTCCAACCCACCCTGGACCGCCTCAACCGAGATGGCCTGCAGGACTTCCTCACAAACCCGCTGCTGCTCACACTGGTGGCGGTGTTGGTGGTGCGCAAGCGCGGCCACCACCCGGACCGTCTGCCGGCCCACCGCGTGGGGCTGTTTCGCCAGGCGGTGGACGTGCTGCTGGGTATGGAGGAGCGGAAGAGCTGGCCCCTGCAGAACCGCGCACGCGCCTTCCAAAGCCCGGCCCAGGCTCGCAAGGTGCTGTCCGAGGTCGCCTTGGCCGTTCATGGCGAGCCCGGGGCCAAGCTGCGCCTGTCGGAGGTGCAGCAACGTCTGGCCCGGGCCCTCGACGACAGAGGCTTGCCCACTGCGCTCCTGGAGATTCAACGGATTACCGGACTGGTGGAGCTGCGCCCAGTCGGCGGGGGCCAGGACCTGGTGCTCTTCCGGCATCGCGCCTTGCGCGAGCACCTCGCTGCAAGCCGCATCGCGGAGCTGGTCGGCCTTGGACAGGCCCAAGCCCCGACCTTCGCCGCTGTCCTGGCCCGGGCTGCGAGAGCCCCAGCCCAGTGGGGTGGGGCCTTCGCCCAGGCCTGCGCCCTGCTGGGAGGGCACGCTGAGGATGGGACAGCCCCACGCCCCGACCTGGTGGACCGGCTGGTGGATGCCTGCCGAGAGGAGCCAGCCCGGACCTGGCTACCGGAGTGGTTACGCACCCCTGTCCCCCGCCGTGTTGTGCCGCGTGCTGGAGATGAACCCGGCGCGAGAGCGGGAGCAGCGCCGTGAAGTGCTGGAGCGCATTGCCACGGGCGGCCTGCTGCCCGACCCGCTGTTGCGGGTGCAGGTGCTGTCGGCCTATCGGCGCACGACCGAGCACGGCGTGGACCTGTGGTGGTGCCGCTACGCCCTGGAGCAGGTCGCCAAGGCCAGTCCACCCGCGAAGGCCAACGCTGCGGAGCGCCAACACCATGAGCGGGCCCAGCAGGCGGCGACCGCGGCGCTGGCAACCTTCTTCGACCACTTCCTCAAAGAGCGGGGGGAGCGCGCCCTGGCCGAGCTGGCGGCGCTGGGCCGCAGGCTCTTTCCCGATGCCCCCGATCCCCTGGACGCCATCTGGCGCGAGATTCCGGCGGGAGAAGGCGTCATCGGCAGCCCCGAGGGCGTCGACCATCGCGACGAGCGCCCGCGCTTCCGACTGGCCATGGGCGGCGGGCTGCGGATGCTGGCAGTGCCGGTGACGAATTCGCTCTACGAGTGTTTCGATCCCGGTCATCGGTCTGACTGCGTGTTTCGCACTCTCCAGCCTTGGGATGAGAGCGCTGCGGTCGGCCGGCCCGGAAGGGGTGGCGCCCCAAGCCAGTGGAAAGGTGAACAGCGACGGGCGGATCCGTGGTGGGGAGTTGCAAAGTCCAGCCACCCGGGCGCCCGTGCGCTGTGCATCTGGTGTAGCCGGTCTGATCGCCCTGATCGGTGTTCCGCCCAGCTTTTACCCGTCCGTCCTTCGAGAAGTGCCGGCGGCTGTGGCTGGGCTGGCTCTGACCCAGGGGCGGCGAACGGTCACGGGCGCCATCGTGGCTCGGGCGGGCTGGGCGAGGCACCATGCGGCGTGGCACCACCGCTTCTTCTCGACGGCGCGGTGGTCTGCCGATGAACTCGGCCGCCTCGTGCTGCAGCGAGATCCTGGCGCGCTTATTTGTGGCGGCGAGCTGGTGGTCGTCTCTCGACGATACACGTTGGCGCCGAAAGGGGGCCGCGGGTGTGGGGCATCGGCAACCATCGACGCGGATTGCGTTCGTCCCGCGGCACCAAGGTGTTCTGCTTCGACGCATCTGGGTGGTCACGCCCAATGCGTGGTCGTGCGGCGCCGTTCAGCCACCGGCCGTGGGCGCTCCCTGTGCTCTTCCGGCTGTACCGGGCAAGAAGACGGCCAGGAGCCGACGGCGTGACCCGCCTCAAGGAAGACCGAAGACGGCCCGCGAGTTGGTCCAACTTGTCGCCTCCTGGGTCAAAACGCGACGGATCAGGGTGCTCGGCGACAGCGCCTACTGCTGCGCCGAAGTCAGGCGGAACCTGCCCTGCAGCTCGGTACTGGTCAGTTGCAATGCGGCACGACGCAGCCCTTACGACGCTGCCGGATCCGGCGCCTGCGACGGGCCGGGGTCGCCCCCGTCTCCGGGGCCCGCGCCTCACGCCGCCCAGATGGCTCCGGGACGAGAGGGAGCATCCCGTGGAAGCCTCCGACGGTCCACATCTACGGCCGCGACCAAATCGTAGAGTACAAGACGGTCGTCGCGCAATGGTACCGCGTCTGCCACGCCTTGCCGCTCCGGGTGGTCATTGTCCGCGTGACGACGGGCGAAATCGCCTGTCGAGTCTACTTCTCCAGCGACGCCACCATGAGCCTGAGGAGATCTGAGCCTACGCTCTCCGGTGGCCCATCGAGGTCACCTTCCGCGACCTCAAGCAGCACCTCAGCTTCCGCCGACCCCGAACCGGAAGAGAGGGCCGCAGTCAGGCACGCCCCCTGGGTGGGCCTCCTCTTCTCCATCACCGTCCTCTCTGGTACGACAGCGTTGGCCACGGGTCCGCCTTCGACTGGGTACTGCGCCCCTGGTACCGCCAGCGCCGAAGCCCCTCTTTCCAGGAGGTCCTCGCGACGAGCAGGCGAGCGGCAGCCGCGTCGGCATTTGTTGATCAAATGTGCTGGTGCACTTCGGCAGCAAATCGGAGGGTCACCACTTGCGGAAGACCCACGGCATCCTCGTCACGATGCGCTGCGTGATGGAGAGTCGAAGACTCCGAAACACGAGTCGAACGCGGGGACTTCTCCTCTTTCGGCGATGGCGTCCCAACAGCCGACCAGGACGCCCACCCGGCCTACAACGTGACCTGGTGGGAGGCCGCTGCCTTCGCGGCCTGGATAGCGACCCTGCGCGACGACTGGGGTGGCTGTCGCCTGCCTGCCGACGTCGAGTGGGAGTACGCCTGTCGCGCGGGCTCCCAGGGTGATTATTGGTCCGGAGACGGAGCGGAGGCCCTCGATAAGGCTGGCTGGTACGGCAGCAACAGCGGCGGGCATCCGTGGCCTGTGGGCCAGAAAGCACGCAACTCCTTTGACCTGTTCGATGTACACGGCAATGTCTGGGAGTGGTGCGGGTCGCCCTGGGTGGACGTCCTTGTTGCCGCTGCTGCGGCTGCTGACGGAGGTCTCGTCCACCACGCGCCGGCAGTTGCGCCGCCCGCCGCGGACCCCTCTGCGATGCGGGTCCTCCGCGGCGGCTCGTGGAACTTCCCGGCCGCGGACGCGCGTTCCGCCTTTCGGGGCAGGGTCCGGCCCTCGAACCGGGACGTCAACGTGGGCTTTCCGCCTCGCCTCCCACCAGCCGGTGGACGCTGGGACCTTAAGACTCTTGGGTTGTGGGTCGCCGCGTGGCTGCGGCTGCCGGCAACCCACACCCCTGGCCGCCCCTGCCGCGCACCTTTCAAAACCAACACGGCGAGTGACGCCGCTCAGCCTATCCCCGCTGCCGGCACAGCCGCCGGCCGCCGCCGAACAAGACGACCGCCCGGCCGCCAGTAGCCGCCCCACGACCGCCGCCGCCCGGCCCAACGGGTGGCGCACGCTGGCAGCATTACTTGCCCCGCAGTCTGTCGGGGTCCCTTTCCACGTCGCGCGCCGCCAGCCACCCGCTGGCGGAAGCGCCCGCGCCACGCCCCGCGTCTTTAGCTGGCACAACCCCGTCCCGCCGGATGCGGGCGCCCAGAACGTCGATATGGCCGGCACGGGCGACGATGCGCGCCTGGGGGTGCCCGGGAGACGCAGCCCCTCCCTGCCACAGCCAGTCTGCGATGGCTGCCACCGCCGCGCAGGTCGGCGCGCGTCGGTCGCCGAAGGCAACGGGTCGTCCCGCGAAGCGCAAGTAGCCGGGCACCTTGAGGTGGCGCTTGATGGCGGTCTGGGCTGTAGGACGTGTGGGTGTGGGACAGCTGGCGTGGCGGAAGGCAGAGGGGGCCCAGGCCGGGGAGGTGGATAGTCGGGGGCCAGACCCAACCAGGGGCGCAGGCCGTGCAGGTCGGCCAGGCCCCGGCCGCTGTCGAGGATACGCGCCAGCACCTCAGCAAAGGCCGTGGATCCAGACCCGCCGGGCGACCAGCGCGAGCGCCCGGTCAGGGTCGATGCTGGGGAGAAATGAGCGCGCACGTCAGGTGCAATGCAAGCGGTGCCGCTGGCGCACAGCGCTGGGCGAGCAGGATGGCGCGCGGTGGGTTGCCTCCTCGGGGCGGCGGACCAGATCCCCAGACGGCAGAGCGCAAGAGAGACCGGCTCCAACAGCCGGGCCACAGCCGTGTGTACGATGCGGTCTTCAAAGGGCGCTCGGGCAATGGCGCGCGGCTTAGGATCGCGGATCTGCAGCAAATCGAAGCCCTGAGGCCACCACCTGCCCGCCGAGCTGCTCCGAGCGTGCGCGCGACCGACTCCTGCCGAAACAAGCACCCGGGCGACTTGGGGCTGGCGGCGCTGCCCTGGGCCGTCGTGCGAATGCACTCCAACAGCCATGCCTCATCGACCAATCGCGGAAACAAGGCCTGTCGTGGACTTCATGGAAGGGGGTGCCTGCCCGGACCGTCGGATCCCGCATTCGCGGCTCCTACCAGAACGAACTGGCGAGCGGGGTCCGGGCCTGGACGAGGCCAGACCGCGGGGAGCGGGTCTGCACGGCGCGGCCAAAAGGGTCGGGGTCGAGGTCGGTGGACGCCGGGCTGGGGGAGGGCGAGGCGGAAGCCCACGTTGTTGTTCCGGTTCGAGGGCCGGTTCCTGTTCCGATAGGCGGAACGCGCGTTCGCGGCCGGGTTGTTCCACGAGCCGCCGCGGAGGACCCGCATCGCAGAGGGGGGACCCGCCCCCTGGGGGTCAACCAAGGGGAGGTGGCGCGCGGCTGCGGCGACGCAGCTTCTCGCTTCCGCCAGCCGCCAAGCATGCGGCCCATATCCGAGCAGCTCGCCCCGATAGGCCCGTGCTGCGCCGGGCGACACAGGCCAGTCGCTTCCCGGCGCGCGACCCGCGACGCGCACCCGCGATCGTTGAACGGCGTGGTCCGCCGCCGCTGGTGGCCGGCACGCTCCGCAGGAAGGCCAGACCCAGCGACACCGGAACACAACAAGGTCATCGAGGCCTCCGGGACCGCCGCCGACACCGGCCAGCTGGGCGCTGCTCCACGCCTGGGCATCCCGGTTCAACGAGACCGCGAGGTCGTGGGCGCGAATGTAGAGCGGAGCGTCCCTGCCAGCTCACGGCCGACGCCCGCGACGGCTTGACGCAGCCTCGGCCACGCGACGCTCGGCCGCCCGACACATGCCCGCAAGCGGAGGAGTACTGCATCCTCCACCGCTGTGGCCAACGCACCCAGGCCCGGGTCGTCGCCGGCGGCGGAAGCTGGAGTGTGGCTGCCGCATACACTTCCGCACGCGCGGCATCAGGCAAGCCCAAGCGGGCCCGTTGCATCGAAGACGGGCCACGCTACGACCGATCGCGACCGCTGCGGCTTCCCGCATTGCCAGTCGCGGCTGCCTGGTGCCGTTGGGCCGGGGCGTCGGCCGTGTGCGTCCGCAACGCGCGCCGAAAGGATGGCGACCGACGCCCGGAATGCAGCCAGGTCGGTCCGGGTATCTGCGGTCCCCCTCCCGCAGCGCCTGACCGCGGAAGGCGGAGTTGTCCTCTACCATTTCGCGGATCGCGTCGGCCCGGTCCATCAGCGATTGGTGTTGGTCAGCTGTGAGCGGCGGGTGGTCGCGAGGAGACCATCCCACCGGTTGCCGACCTTGCGGCCGTGCAGCTCTCTCCCCGCTGCAGGAGCGCGCTCGGACGGCTGCGGGCTGATTCCCAGCAGGGTTGCGGCTTCTGGGACGCTGAGGTGCACTTAACCATGGCAACGGACCCCGTGGCGCGGGCGCGGTTCCACCGATTTGTCGCCGGCAGCAACGGCACCGTGGCGTGGGTTGTCGGCTGCCGCAGCCGCGGCGACCCACAACTCCAAGAGTCTAGGTCCCAGCGTCAACCGGCTGGGGGAGGGCGAGGCGGAAGCCCACGTCGTTGTCCCGGAGCGAGGGCCGGTTCCTGTCCCGATAGGCGGAACGCGCGAACGCGGCCGGGTTGAGCCACGAGCCGCCGCGGAGGACCCGCATCGCAGAGGGGGTGGCGGGGGCTGGGGTCACACCGAAGGCTGCAGGGTCGGCGCCCGCGTCTTCGGGGTAGGCGGCGAACCAGTCCTGGCACCACTCGAAGACGTTGCCGTGGATGTGGTGCAGGCCCAGCGGGTGGGCGGGCGCGCCCGGGATGGGCTGGGTGACCTTCGCCGGGTGGTCGCCACCGGCGAGGTGTTTCCGCGTGGTGAGCAGCACCGCGCAGCGCTCCAGGCTGGCAAGGTCACCGAAGGCGCTGGCACCGCGGGCATAGGCGCCGTCGACGCCGCCCCCGCGACAGGCCACCTCCCACTGGTGCTCGGTGGGCAAGGTAGCGCCGCGCCACGCAGCATAGGCGCGGGCCTCCCACCACCCCAGGCGAAATGCGGGCAGGTTGTCCAGCCAGTCGTCTTTCTCGGATGCGAAATAGGAGCGCGAAAAGGACCGGTATTCGGCGACGCTCACCGCGGCCCGGGCCAGCCGGTAGGGCGACAGCACGACCGGGTGCAGCGTCTCGTCGCGCTGGACGTCCTCGTCCTCGGGAAAGCCCCCGACCTGAAAGCGGCCGGCGATGACCGGCGACCACGAGCCGTCCTCGGCGTCGAGCGCTGGCGGGTCGCCCCGGGCGACGCGCATGGCCCGCACCACCGCCGCATGCGCGTCGGCAGCCCGGTCGGGCGAGCCCAGGCTGTCCGCCGCCGCCAGCAGCGCCCCCCAGAAGCTCTCGGGCTGCGGGTGGCCGGCGACATGGGGCGCCAGGTCCACAACCAAGGGTGAAATTTGCGCGTGGCGCTCGTCTTCACTGATCCAGGCCGGACCGGTTCCCAGGATGTCGTCGCGGCGATCGGCGTCCAGGCTCAGGCCCGCACGCAGGACCTCGGCCAGGGCCGCACCGTCCAGGCCCAGGTCGGTGCGCAGCGCGTGCAGCGCCCGCAGCGGCTCGCCCGTCTCGATGGGGGCCGCGCGAACCACGCCGGTCAAGCGCGTCCGCTCCTGCCTTGCCCAGCTCTGCTGTGCGGCAGCCCACCAGTCGCTCATCGCGGCGGTGCGCGGCAGGGCCTCCCACCGGGCGCGCAGCTTGGCCACCGTATCGGTGTCCAGCACGACGGCCCCGGGGTCGTGGCTCTTCCAAGCGGCGGTCCGGCTGGTGACCAGGCGCCAGAGGGTGAGCACCTCGGGATCCAGCTCCCGGGCCAGGGCGGCTGCCGGATCGGTGATCAGGCGGTGCACCTCGGCGGCGACGCGATCGTGGGGCAGGGTGGCATGGTCGGTGTGGTCCAGGCGCTCCACCCGCACCAGCCAGACCCGCTCGTCGCGAAGCTCGCGCAGCAAGGCCTGGCCGGCGGCGCCCACACTCTGCGTCAGGTCGTCCACCGGCACCGCCCGGCGACGCCCCTTCTCGTCCACGAGCTGGGCCAGCAGCAGCAAGGCGTCGGTGCGCCGGGCGCGTTGGGTGTCGGCGGGCTCGTCGGCGTAGAGTCGATCGACGACCATGGCCAGGCTGGTTGCAATGTGGGCGGCGATGGCATCGTTGAGGAGCGCGGCTGCCTCTGCTGGGTCCACGGGCACCCGAAGCACCTGGGGGCGGGTGGGACCGGCGCCCTGGCGCAGTCTTTCGAGCACCACCTGTAGCTCCGGCGTGAGCGGCGCGTCCCGGTCGCCGCCCTCTCCTTCGCGCGCGCCGCCAAAGGCCTCGGCCAGCCGCCTCGCCTCCTCCTCCTCCAGGCGCACGTTGGGATAGTGGCCGGTTCGCAGGGGCTTGAGCATCGCGTCCTTGAAGCAGGCGACCGCGTGCTCCAACCGATCGGCTGTCCCCCTCGCATCACCCAAGACAGGCAGGGGCCATTCCAGGCCCCGCAACCGCGGAGGCGGACTGGCGCGCGTCTCTTCACACCAGCGCAAGGGGTCATTCAGCAGAAACCGCACCCTTCCGTGAAACTCGTGGCGATAGGCCAGCACCCAGCGGCAAGGATTGCCCCGCTCCGCGGTGGCGACCAGCAGCTGGCCCAGACGCGCCCGCGCCCTCGTGTCCTCCCCCAAGAATACCTCCTCGACCTGATCAAGGACGAGAACGGGGGCGGCGCCCGCCTGAAGCCCGACCTGGTCGACGAGATCGAGGAAGCCGTCCAGGTCGTCCGGCGCGAAGGTGGGCTGGTCCTGCACAATGCAGCGCGCAAGCTCATGCAGCAGCCCGATGCTATTGGGCTGCCGGACAAGGGCGGCGGGGCGCCGGGCATTGCCCAGGGCAGGCAGGAGGCCGGCCATCAACAGGCTGGACTTTCCCGCGCCAGACAGCGCATAGACGGTGATCAGGAGCGGGTCCTGGTCCACCGCCTCCAAGAGCGACTGCAGATCGGCGTCGCGGCCGCCCAACAGGTCTGGGTGTCGGACCGGCCCCAACACCGGCCACGGCGCCAGTGGCGGCGGGCCGGGGTCCCAGAAGCGCAGCGCCAGGGGAGCGGCGTTGGCCTTCGGCTGCTGGAGGGGGGCTGCCCAAAGTGCGCGGATTTCTACTTCGCGGTTCGGAAGCTTCTCGAGGAGCCGCGCCAGAAGTACGTCGTCGATCGCGTTCAGGCGCTCCAATGCCTGCGCGACCTGGAGGCAGAAGATGGGATGGGGCAGGTTGCGCCCCGCCGCATCCAGCGCTTTCAGGCCCTGCTGCAGCGGCGCGAGGGCCAGCGTCAGCTCGTCCGCGTTGAAGGCCTTCTCGAAGAAGGCGGCCAGCGATGGGCTGGACGGTGGCATGATGGCTCCCGGGGGGGGCGAAGTCTGCCACAGCGGGTGGGCAGTTGACCCTTCTATGGGACTGGGGCCTGCGCAATGTCGCAGTGCAGCACATTCTCGACCAGAATCCTGGGGTCCGGCCTGCAGTGCAGCGGCCTCCGCCATCGGGGCGCAAGGGCGCCGGCAGCCAGCAGCGCGCCCACCACAACCTCGCTTGCATTGTGCCCTCAGCCCTTCGGTTGCGGGGACGCCAGCCAAGCCAACCGTTCTCCTGGCGGCGGGGGTGTCTCTACGCATCCTGACCCCTTCGCCCACTAAAGCCTTGAGTCGGCTGCACCCAAGGGTGCCACAGCGCTGCATTGGCGGCGGAGGTGCCGATCCTCCGCCCCCGTCTCCCACCGGATAGCAGAGCGCGCGAGGCGAGCATGACCCCCGACCCGGCCCCCACCCTGCGCGACCACCTGCGCGAGCAGCCGCCGCAGGACTTCAAGGTGAAGGCGGGCTGGCGCGCGCTGATCCAGGCCCTGCGGCTGCGGCGTCGCCTGGGGGGCCCGGCGAGCGCCTTTGCCAGCCAGCAGGCGGTGGACCGGGCCTTGTCCCGACCCCTGCTCGCACCGGATGTCGCCGACCTGTCCGCGGTGAAGTCTGGCCTGAAAGCCCTGCTGCTGTCCGATCTGGATGAGGAGGCGCGCTGCGCCCAGGCCCAGGCGGTGGACGCCGCCTTGGAACGCCTGCTGCCCCAGGAGGCCCAGGAGCCCTTGTGGGTGGCGGTGACGGGCTGGCCAACCGGCGTCAACGCGGCCACCCGGGCGCGCATCGTGGGTGTGGACCCGCCCCTGCCCGGGCCGCTGCCGCCCCTGGCCGCCGCGCGCCTGCGCCACCGCCTGCATGGGCTGGTGCTGGCCGGCTTCACCCTGCAGGTGGAGGTCGCGCTGCCCGATGGCCAGGTGCTGCCGGCCCTGCCCCGCGAGGCCCGGGCCGATACGGGGCGCTGGGGTCGCGCGGCGCCCTGGCTGCCCCACCTGGACGAGGAGGGCCGCTACTCCTTGACCCCCCGGCCCATCGCCGAGGCCCAGGCCCGCCGCCTGAAGGGCCAGGCCGGCGTGATCGACCTCTTCTGCGGCTGCGGGGGCAACGCCCTGGCCTTTGTGTTGGCGGGGCTGCCCGTGGTGGCGGTGGATCGGGATGCCGGGCGCCTCGATCTGGCCCGGCGCAATGCCGCCGCGCTGAAGATCCCCACCCCGCCTTCATTCTGCCTGGGTCGCGCCGAAGATGTCCTGCCTGGGCTGATCGCCGCGCACCCGGACTGGGTCTTGTTCGTGGATCCGCCTTGGGGCGGTCCGGGAGAGCTGGCCCCGGATCTGGACGCCCTGCTGCCCGACACGGGCCTGCGCGCGCTCATCCTCAGCCACCCGCGCCTGATGATGAAGCTGCCCCGGGCCTTTGACCTGCGGGCCCTGCCGCCGCGGGCCGGGGGCTTCACCCTGCGCCTGGAATTGGGGGAGGACGAAGGCGGCGATGGCCAGACGGTGCGCATGCTGACGGTGAGCGCGGGCCTGGGGGGCTGACCCTGGGGCATCCCTGCGCAATCCTTTCATCGGGTCGATTTCGATGGCCAGCCGGGGGGCCCGGCGCTAGGGTGGCGCGCTGGAGGTCGGAATGGGAATGCGCTATCGGTGGCTCTTGTCGGCACTTGTACCCCTGGTCGTCGGATCCGTGGCTTGTAAGCCCGAGGCCGCGGTGGACAGCCCGCCGGCCGCCCCGGACTGCGAGGACGACACCGACGGCGGTCCCACGGTGGACAGCGTGACCCGGGGCCGGCAGCGGGCCGCCGGCCGCGCCCCGATCTGGGCCTGCATCCGCACCGCCGAGGGCGAGCGCAGCGTGCCCTGGCGCGGGGTGCAGGTCTTCGTCGAAGACAGCAGCGGCCGCATCGCCGAGGCCGCCCTCACCGACCTTCACGGCGCGGTGCGCCTGCCGCTGCAGGACGCAGAGGGCCGGGGCCTCGCCCCCGGGCCAGCCCGGCTGTGGGTGGAGAAGGACGGAATGCGCCTGGAGGCCGCCGAGGGCCCCACCCTGGGGGAGGAAGGCGGCCACCTGGGCGCCTTCACCGTGGACCTGCCCGAGGGTGCCGTGGCCGGGCGCCTGGCCCTGCGGGATGGCAGCCCCTGCATCTGGTCCTTCCCGGAATTCGAGGTGGAGGGCGAGGGCCGTGTCTGGGCGGTGGATGGCGAAGGCGCGACCCTGACGGCGGGCGCCCTGGCCGCGGACGGCAGCTTTGTATTGGCCCCCAGCAGCGGTGATTTGCGCCTGTCTGCAGAATGCGGTGCAGAGACGGTCGAGGCTGAGCTGGTCCGCGAAGGCGCCGAGGCGGCCTGGGTGGAGCTGACGGTGGCCAACGACGCGCCGCTGCCCCTGGGCATCGCCGCGCTGAATGGGGACCAGCCGGGCGAGGTGGCCGAGGTGGGCGATGGCATCACCCTGCAGGCGCTCGCCGAGGACGACGATCACATCTCCTGGGTCTGGCGCGCCGATGCCCCGGGCCTCGCCCCGGATGGCGAGGTCGCACAGTGGCCCATGGCCGATGCGGTCGAACAGACCGCCTGGGCCCTGGGCGACGATGGGCGCGGCGGCTTCGTCCTGTCTTCGGTGACCCTGCGCCCTGCCGGCCTGCCCGACCGCTTCAGCCTGCGCGTCCTGGACCCCGAAGGTGCCCCCGTAGAAGGGGCCACCGTCACCGTGGACGGCATGGAGGGCCTGACGGACGCCGACGGGCGCCTGGTCCTCGAGGTCCTCTCCCGGGCGGCTGCGCGGGGCGAGCCGATCACGGTCCGGGTGGGCGGCGAGGGCCTCGCCGAGTCCCGGGTCGATCTGCACCAGAACGCCGGCGACCTGACCCTGACCGCCACCCCCTGCGAGCCGGTGGCCTTCGACCCCACGGTGGGGGGCGTCCTGCAGCTTCCCTCCGACCCCGAGGCCCTGTCCGTGACGGTGCTGGCGGGCACCTTGAACGACGAATCGGGTCGGTCCCTCACCGGCCCCATGACCGCCTGCCTCGCCGTCGTCCTGCCCGAGGATGGTCTGCCTGTGCCCCTTCGCGCCAAGGGGACATCGGATGACGATCCGCGCATGCCCGCACCCGCCGTCCTGGCTTATGTTGGCTTGAGTTTGGACTCCGACCCCAAGGCCCCAGTGGTGGTCAAGGCCCCGGGCCTGGCGGTGAACCTGCGGGAGCCGGCCGACCTGGCCTGGCCCGAAGGCACGCGGCTATCCGCCTGGAGCCTGGAGTCCGAGGCCGCCACCTGGACCACCAGCACCGCCAAGGCCGAACAGGTGGACGGGCGCCTGGCCACCACGGTCCAGCACCCCGGCTGGGTGACCCCCGCCCCCACTGAGGCCTGGGGTTGCGTGCCGGTCTGGGCCGATCGCCTGCGCTTGTCGGGCGGGCCCTACATGCTGCGCATCACCTACACCAGCATCTACGGCACCACCCTGCAGAGCTACCTGCCGCTGGAGAACCTGGGCCACCAGATAGCACCGGTGGCAGCCAACACCACCCTGCTGGTGGACGTGGTGGACCTGTCGGTCAGCACGCCCAACGGGCCTGCCGTGCCCGGCTGGTCCTTCTCTTTGTCCACAGGCCGGGGGCGCCGCAGCGACCCCATGATGGTGTCCATGGACGAGACCTGCGGGGGCGACGCGCTGGTCCTGCCGCCCTCCGCGGCGCCGCCCACGGGCCTGGACTTCCTCAGCCGATTCTTCATTCCCAAGGGCTATGACAGCGCCGGCAACCGGGTCTCGGGCCAGGACATCGCCTACGCTTATTACAACGCGGTGGATCCCGATGGCAGCCGGCGCACCTTGTTGGGTTGGCTCAACACCCACGGCCTGGCTGGGGCGGCGCCCATCTGGGCCGGCTACACCAATGACTATGACCTGGGCTTCTTCCGGGCCATGCGGGGAATCCGCTATACCGGCCCCAATGGGCCCGTGGTCGCGATGATCGTGACCAACTTCACCAACTCCTTCGTGGGCACCGCCTACCTGAACTGCCTGCAGACGGGCTCGACCAGTTTCTCCTGCAACAACCTCGTGCGCAGCACCCGGTCGGGCGGGACCATCTCGGTGGCCATGGAGTATAGCGCCGACAACCCCCAGGATCCGGCCTACACCCGCTTCTTCGTCTATGGCCCAGACGGGCTGCCCATGACCGAGGTGGACCTGGACGGGCGGGGGCCCCGGGCGGTGCCCGGTGTCTGCATGAATTGCCATGGCGGGAACGCGCCGGGTGGGCCCATCTTCATGGACCATGTCAGCACCCGACGCGAGTGGCCCAGCGGGGATGTGGGTGCGCGCTTCTTGCCCTTCGCCCTGGACAGCTATGTCTTCGATACCAGCTGGCCCTCGGGCTCCAGCTACCCGGGCCCGCTGCGCACGATGAACCGCAGCACCCAGGAGCCGGACTTCCGCGCCCTCAACGAGCTGGTGCTGGAGACCAACCTCACCGACGCCGGGCGGCGCCTGGTGCATGGCTGGTATGGAAGCAGCAACACCGCCAACACCAGCCTGCCCGCCGTCAGCCAGGACAGCCACTGGATCCCCCCCGGCAACGGCCAGACCGGCTGGGATGCGCAGCCCGAACTCTACGATGGCGTGGTGCGCCCCTACTGCCGCGGCTGCCACCTGTCCTTCCCCGGCTTGACTTGGGAGAACAGCGATATGTTGGAACAGATGGGCTATATGGTGCAATACGACGTCTGCGACCGGCAGGTGATGCCCCACGCCTTGCGCACCTGGGACAAGATGTGGCGCTCGGATGATCCCCATGCGCCGGGTGTGCTGCTGGACGAGCTGCCCGGCACCGGCAGCTGGAATGCCACGGCCTGCCCCTACTGACCCGAGGCCCGGGTAAAGGATCGAGGATGCACCGGCACCGAGCGCCCTTGCGCGAGCCGCCCCGGCGAGGGATCGGCAGCGACCCTACCTGGAGGTCGGTCTGCCTGCACCGGTGAAGCGTGTGCCCCACCTGTCCCACAACGAGGTCGCGGCGCGACATCGCGCCGCGCCGAAGGTGCTGGCTGGGGGAGTCTGGTCGGGTCCCAACAAGGCGTGGAGGTGGCTCCGTGCGTCGGGCTGCGTGCTTCGCCCGCCTCGCCCTCGGCATCCCCGGGGCGACAAGGTCAAGGCGGTCCAAGTCGCAGAGGAACCCAGCCCGATTGCACGCGGCTGTCCGGCCGCGCGGCACCCGCCGCGTTTGTCCGAGCCTTCCGATTCGCCCTCGGTGATCCACCCGGCATGGAAGTGCACGGGCGCCGACGGCCCCGCCCCTGCCCGTTGCCCCCCCCCTGCGTGCTCCGCAGGCGCCGGATCACTCTGCGGTGGTGGTGAACTCCCAACCTACACCCAATTCCACTGAGGAGTAGCCTACCAGCAAGTCGGAATAGTACGATGCGGCGTAGAGAAGCGAATTGTCGGGGGTGGAAGTAGCCCGATGGACGCGCCCTTCTGCTGTGAGACCCTCGTCGAAGATTTCGGCAGTGGTCGGCACGGGGTCGTCGTAGTCTGGTGGCAAAAACAGCCAAAAAGCCACGTTCTCATCCGTAAGCGCCCGATCAGCAACGAATGTCGCTTCCAGCACTACGTCCACGGGCACATTTGTTGCGTCGGCCAGTGGGTAGATCGACGTAATGCTCAGATAAGGAACATCTGAACCATCGCCGCCATCGCCACCGTCGGGACTCCCATCGCTACCGTCCGCGGCGCCGTCGCCCCCGCCTGCATCCGCACCGTCACAGTCCGACAGGCAGGCCGAATCCGAATCGTCACCCGGGCCCTTGGGGTCGGTGCAGCCCGCCAAGGCGAGCAAGGCTGCGGCTCCGAACATCTTGGCCGTGTAGATTGTGCCGAGATTGGAAAGCATGACCACTCCAGGTTGTCGACCGACCGGCGGGCATCGTTACGACGCGCTGCACCAAGGCGCAGTTGAAGAGTATTCGAAATCAATAACGGTAGCATTGTAAGAGACGACTGGGCGAAGCTGCGAGCACAGGCTATCCGTTACGCAGTAGGCCGCTCCCGCTCCTACGATGCCTACCCTGGCTACTGCGCAGACCGAATCGGTTTCGCAGCGCACACGCGGTGCTGTCGAATCGACGTGAACCCGCCTGTCCAGATACGAGACATCCGCTGGATTGTCCGACCCTGCCGACGCGCCCACGTAGATCCACCAGTCTTCTTGCGCCGGGCTGGGGTAGTCTGTGCTGGCGGTCACAAAGCCGGTGGCGTTGTCCGTCGATAGGGGCGGGTAGTGCGGCAGGAGCGGCAGCCCCAGCGCCCCGATGGTGTGGCAGGCGAAGTTCTGCGCGGCCGCGTCGTAGCAGCAGCAGCCGGCCTCGCAGTGCTGTTCCGACTCGCCAGAATATCGACCCAGGTACTTGTGCCCCAGCTCGTGTACCAGGGTCCGGCTCTGCTCCAGCACGTAGCGGAGGGCGTAGTTGGCGAGCTGCTTGGCGACCAACAGGTACCGCGGACCCCCGCCCCCATTCAGGAAGAAGTCGCGCGCCAGCCGCGCCAGCCACAGGATGCGATCGACGATGGTGGCCTGGGCGGCAATGTCCGCGGCATGAAGATAGATCTGGTCGCCGTAGGAGCGCGCGTTGCCAAAGCAGCCCGTGTGCAACGACAGCGCCGCCCAGTTGGGACTGCCGACATCGAAGGGGTAGTAGCTTCCACCTCCAACAATACCTCCACCCGCGATGCCTCGTATCAGCCACATCTTCGCGCTAGACCGCCACAGCAAGTCCCACGCCATCCACGGCGGCGCCAGACACCCATCGTCGTCGCTCCGCGGATCTCGGTTGTACCGACAGTCCGGGTCCAGATTGCCAGGCTCGGTGGCATTGATGTGCACCGACACCGCAGGACCCGCCCCACCCGTCGAAGGCGGCCGCCCTACGCCGCTTCCCGTAAGCAGCATCTCCCGCACGAAGGCGCCGAAGCCAGCACTCCAGCCATGCCACCCGCTATCGGTCTCGATGCCGACCCGGGTCACGTCGTCGATGTAGGCCGAGGTTGCGATGGGTAGACAGCACATGGTGTTGAAGAACAGCGCCTGTGCACCCGCATTGTGGGCCCGAAAGGTCCACAGGTAGTTTGCGGAGCCGCCATCGGGGATGCTCCAGCAGCCCCGAAGCCTGTTCCAGGGCGAAGCACCCAGCGTCTCGGGGTTGAGGATGAAGTTTCGGTTGCCGCCCGCGGCATCCAAGGCATCCAGAAACTCCGACCACAGCACGCTGATGGTCTCGGAGGTGCTGGACACCGGCCCGAAGGCCCGCCATGGCAAGGGCTGCGTGGGCGGGTTTCGGGCGATCATGGACTTGCCGACGCCGTTGGGTCCCACCAGGACGACATTAGCGGCCTCGGCGATGCAAGGGTGAACAGCTCGTCGACCGCTCCCGGTCGATCTTGGCTGGGTAGCCCCAGTCCGAGTCAGCCATGGGTTTACAGATGCCGAGACAGACCCTTGACTGGCGTTAAGGAGCTTGCGAAACGCCCAAAAAACTACGCTCATCGGTACGAGGCATGAAGCTGGCTGCACCCACTCGGTGTCAGGCTCGTCCCAACGAGCGGCGAGGCCGATACAGGCCGAGGCGGTGGCGCGGGCGCGCAGATCCTCAATCTTCTTGGTGTTCATCGGTGTTTCTCGCTGGTGAGGTGGTCGTAGGTGGACAAGGCGTGGGGGGTCACGACGGGAGGCGCGGGACGCGCGGATGATGGGGCGGGATTTGGGCAGTGCGGGCAGCTGTGGTCGCGCGCGCTGGCGGACGCAGTCGAGGACCTGGCGGACGGCGTGCAGGTGGGGCGCGTCGCGCTCCGGAGGCCTCGCGAAGGGGCGGCCTGGACGGCGGCAGCGCATGGGCATCGAGGAGCGCACGAGGCCGAGACGGTGCCGCGAGGCTGCCCGCGCGCTCGGCGACACGGTGCAGCAGGTGCGCTCCTCGGGGACAGCGTGGAGGGGCGGTCGGTTGCCCGGGCGCGCTGCGGCCCGCTTGCGGGCCACCAGCCTGGCCACGCGTGGCCGGATCTTCGACCTGCTGGCCGCGATCAGGACCGGGCGTGGGCAGCGACCGGGTCGTTGCCATCGAGGAGAGGCGCACGCGGTCTGGGTGGCCAACACAAAGATACTGGCGCACCTGGGTGTGGGGCACCGAGTGATCGTTGCCATCCCGAAACAGGACGTAGGGGTCTGCCCACCGAGACGACGACAGTCGTGGACAGGGAAGTCGTCCTCGGGCAAAGGCAGCAACCAGGGCGCCTCCTGGGCGAGGCCTCGACACCGACTGGGACCGGTCCTCGGGGCAGCGGCGCTCGGCGGACAGGCCCTGGCACCAACTCAGGGCCGTAGGTGTTGAGATCGTCGAGATCCGTCAGGTCAGGCGGGGAGAAGCTGTCGCGGATATAGCGGATGGCCCGCTCCGCGGCCCTTCTCGTTGCCCCGGTGGGGCGCGACCGGCAGAGGCTCAGGCATTGGTGACGAAGCGAGCGAGCAGGGTCAGGGTGGAAGCGGATGGCGTCGTCTCGCCGCTCAGGACGGCGCTCTTGAGGTTGTCGTACAACAGGATGCGGAGCACCCGCCAAAGAAGGCGAGCGGCGGCATGGCCGGCGAGGAAACTCGGCATGCGTTGGTCGAGGAAGAAGCGCAGGAAGACCTGGCGGGACCAACTCAAGACCATCACGAAGGCCACCAGGGGCCGCCGGGCGCGGCCGACGTCGATCTTGCCGAAGTGGCCCCAGTCGACCTGGGCCTGCTCGCCGGGCAGCGTGCGCAGACGCAGGAAGGCCTCTGCGGGCGGGGTCGGCCGGTAGCGCCTCACGACGGCCCGGAAGTGGTCTGGGCGGCCCGGATAGCCGCGCTGGCGCACCATCTCGTAGAGGCGGCTGGCGCGCAGCTTTGGATAGCGGGCCAGCGTCTCTTGGATGAAGGGCACGTAGGGGTCGGACCGGGACGGCCGCCGCCCGACGGCTTCGGCGGGCACACCTTCGGCGGCCAGCACCCGCCGCACGACGCTGTGGTGAACGCCAAGCTGTGCCGCGATGGTGCCCACAGGCCACTTCTCGACGTGGTGCAGCCGCAGGATGGCGGCCTCGGTCTCCTTGTTGATCATCCGTCCCGCCCTTCGGCGGCGTAGACCGCGCGGAAGTCGCCCAGGCCCCGGATGCGCCGCGGGCTACGGCGGTCGACGAAGTCGAAGTGCACCAGCGCGCTCTCGGGCGGCCAGACCTCGCCGCCGAACAAAGTCGAGACGGACGTGCGGGACCACCGGTTGTCCGCAGTGATGGCAGCAGCCAGCGGGCTGCCGGCCCACAGAGCCAGCCCCTCCAGCAGGCCCAGCACGGCCCGCGGGTGGCCGGGCAGGGGCAGCCGCGCCTTGAGCAGATCGCCCCCCACGCCGCTCGTCACCAGCAGTCGAACCTCGCGCGGATCCGGCCGCAGCGTCACCTTCCATCTGGACATCGGGCACCTCCTCGACCGCGAGCACCGGCGACGGGCCGGGCATCGGGTCGAGGGGCAGCGTCGCCGGGGGCGCCGGCTCGGGTGAACCCCGATGCGTCACGTTCTCGCGGTGCCGGTCGCGGTACCGGGCCTGCCGGGCCGCGTGCAGCCACGCAACCCCAGGTCTGGAAGCTCCGCCCCGCCCGCTGCCGCCGCTCTCGCTGCGCCAGCTCTGCACAGGCGCCCGGACAATAGACCTGGCCGCGGTCGCAGGCCCGGCAGACCACGACGAGGGCGTGGCAGCGCGGGCAGCTGTACTGGCGGGCGGTGGCGTCGAACGAAGGGTCCGGCCCCGTGGGCTCGACAGCACGGCCGCGTCAGGTGACAATCCCCGGGAGGGACGCCGGTGATGAACGACGCGGGCGGCTCTCAGGAGGCTCGGGCGGCTACCCGGGCCTCCACCCGTTTGGGGACCTGCGCTTCTACCTCCTGGACCGCATCACCACGGCCGTCCGATGGACGGCCCGCCTGGGGAAGCTTCCGGGCGAGGTGGGGTGAAAACCGCCAGTTCTGGTGGCGTTTGCCGCTGTCCGCCAGAATGTTGCGGGTCTTGGGCGCCATCAACACGCAGCCCGATGCACAAGCCGAATCGGAGTCCGCACCCGGACCCTTGGCGCCGGTACAGCCCGCCAGGATGAGGATGACGATTCTGAGCAGGCTTTCAACGGAAAGTGCACCGTCGTTGCTAACCATGATCCCTCCACGTTGCTGATCGAAGACCGCACATCAAGCCGACGTGCTGCATATCTTAAGCTGAAGGGTACTCGAAGTCAATGACCGTGACAGCAGCAGGAACAACTTGAACCTGGGTACACCTGCTGCCCGTCACACAATATGTCGCTCCTGCTCCTACGACGCCCACCTGGGGTGCCGCACAAAACCCATCGGTGCCGCACCGTACGCGCGGCGCCCCGGAACCCACCCAGATCCGCGTGTCCAGGTACGAGACATTCGAAGCGAGATCCGACCCTTCCGTCTCGCCCAAATAAATCCACCAGTCTTCGTGGACCGGACTGGGGTAGTCTGTCCTGGCGGTCACAAAGCCGGTGGCGTTGAACGTCGATCGCGGCGGGTAGTGCGGCAAGGCGGCGGCCCCAGCGCCCCGATGGTGTGGCAGACTGAAGTTCTGCGCGGCGTCGTAGCAGCAGCGAAGCCGACTTACTCGCGGTGCTGTTCCGACTCGCCAGAATATCGACCCAGGTACTTATGCCCCATCTCGTGAACCATCAGCACGCTCTCCTCCAGCACGTAGCGGAGGGCATAGTTGGCGAGTTGCCTGGCTGCAAGGAGGTAGCGCGGACCACCGCCGCCGTGGATGAAGAAGTCACGTGCCAGGCGCGCCAGCCACAAGATGCGATCGACGATTGTGGCCCGTGCGGCGATGTCTGCCGCGTGAAAGTAGATGTCCTCGCCGTAGGAGCGCGCCTGGAAGCGACACCCGGTGGCCCAGGACGAGTTGGTCGGTACGGCATTGTTGGGGGAGGCCGTACCACCCGCCCCGCCTCCCACCAGGTCCCAGCCCACAACGGGCACGATCTGCCAGACGTTCCGGCTGGCCCCGGACACCCACTGGAGGCTCCATGCAAACCAAGGGGGCGCCAGGCATCCATCCGCGGCGCTGCGCGGATCGGTACTGAACCGACAGTCGGGATCGGGATTGGTCAGCTCGGTCGCGTTGATGTGCAGCGAAATCGGGCTACCGTAGCCACCCGTCGACGGGGCGCGATCCACGCCGCTTCCCGTCAAGAGCATCTCCCGCACGAAGGCCCCGAAGCCGGCACACCAACCGTGCCAGCCACTGTCGGTCTCAATGCCGACCTGGGTGATGTCGTTGATGAAGGACGAGTAGGAGATGGGCAGGCCGCACAGCGTATTGAAGAAGAGGGCTTGAGCCCCCGCACCGTGGGCGCGGAAGGTCCAGAGGTAGCTTGCTGAGCCGTCGTCCGGGATGCTCCAGCAGCCCCGCAAGCGGTTCCACGGCGAAGAGGACCCGAACTCCGGGTGGAGGATGTGGCGCCGGCTCCCCCCCGCAGCGTCGAGGGCATCCAGAAACTCCGACCACAGCGCGCTGAGGGTCTCGGAGGTGCTGGACACCGGCCCGAAGGCCCGCGCGCCCCCGCTGTCGGCGAGCTGCTCCGCCGCGGCGGATTGGTAGCCGGTCAGGAAGGAGGTCGGGATGCAGAAGGCGACGTCGCGGTAGACGAAGTCCTCGCACTTGGCCGACCCCGGCGGGTACCAGGTGCCCAGGTCCAGTCCGGTCCCCGGCCCCACCGCCGCCACGAGGTTGCTGAGCATGGCCGGGCTGACCGCGGCCCGCAGCCTGGCCGAAGCCGGGGTCGCCGCCCCAGCCGGCCGAAGCACCTGACCGCGGGTCCCCGGGGTGCTGGCCAAGGGCACCCGCAGCAGGGGTGCTCGCTTCGGACGGCCGCCCTTCGGCGGCGCCACCGGGCGGTTCCAGGCATTGGCGAAGACCCGCTCGGTCGCGGGCGGAGTCAGGTCCTGGGCGACCGGTACGCTCGGCCACCAGCCGCTGCCACCGCGCGCGGTCCGGGCGCGGGTCCGGCGGCGGGATCAGGTTGCCAGAGGGCGCCATGCGCGCCCGCCCTGGAACGGGCTTGGCGGCGCCGGAACCACAGTCGTGCTGGCCCGAATCCTGGGAAGCCGCATGCGGGCGCACCGACCTGACCGCTGCGCCGAGACCCTGCGGCAGCGGGGGGGCCGACATGACCTTGCCGCCCGCGCAGGAGCAGGGCTTGCCCTTGGCGCCCGAGTCTGTGCACCCGCAGGCCATGCCCCTACTCCTTCGCCACGAGGTCGATGCCGGCGATGGACTTGACGGTGATGGTGTCCTCGGCAGTGACATTCCAACGAATGTAGCGCAAGAAGCTGCTGCACGTCTGGAAGGAGGGGGCAGTGGTCCCCGACTTCAGGTTGATCTGGATGACGGTGCCAGCGTCGTCCTTCAGGTCCATGAACTGGCCGTCTTCGTTGACCGCGGCGTGCTGGAGGGTGAGCAGGAAGTTGGTTCCCGAGCTCATATTTCCGTTCGTGAGCAGGATGAACTGCACGTTGAGCTGCTTGAAGGCCCCCGCGTCGAACACGAGGTCACGGTCTTGGGCTTCAACGGTGGAGAGAGGCTGGATGTCGAGGAGGCGGCGAACCTCGGAGGCCATGGCAAACCCAGTGCGCTGCGTCGCCGCCTTCGGCCAGGGCGTGCATCTTCGGCGTGCGACCCGGCAACTCGAAGGGCCCGCCATGCCCCGGCCCCAAAGGTGCGGCATGCAACGACCGCTAGGCTTGCGGCGTGGGATGGGCGATGCCGTGCTCCGTCTCGCCAGGATCCACCCCATCGAGCGCCTGGGCTGCAGCAAGGACCGCATCGCGGTCTGCCACCCTCGGCAGCGCAGCCGCGAGGCAGGCGACCGGCGGCAACACGCGGCCCGGCAGGCCCGGTGCCGCGACCGGCACCGCGAGAAAGCGACGCATCGGGATTCCCCCGAGCCGACGCCCCCCCGGCGACGCTGCCCCTCGACCTGCTGCCCAGCCCGTCGCCGGTGCGTGCGGTCGAGGAGCTGCCCGGCACCGGCAGCTGGAATGCTACGGCCTGCCCCTGCTGAGATCCGCCCGCGAGCGGTCGGGCTACACTAGGGGGGTCGAGGAGCCCCCATGTCGCCTGCCTTCCGCCTGATCGCCGCCCTCCCGCTGCTGCTGCTGCCCCAGCTGGCCGACGCCGCGTCCCGGCTGGTGGTGCACCTGGGCCAGCCCGCGTCGGTGCGGGTGGATGGCCGCACCATTCCGCCCAATGGCGGACAGGTCACCGTCAACAACATCGCCCCCGGGCCCCATGACATTGAGTTCCAGGGCCTCAACGGCGAGCTGGTGGGCAGCGCCCGCATCCAGGTGCCGGCCAATGGGGATGTGCAGGTGCACTGGGAGCCGGGCAGTCCGCTTCGGGTGACCGGTGCGGCCGTGGCCGGGCCTGCCCCCACCGCGCCCTCCGCCGAGCCGCCCCCGCCGCCCTCCGAGGTGGCCAGCAAGCCTCCCGAAGAAGGCGACACCACCAGCTTTGACGAGAATGGAGAGGGCTCGGCCAAGGGCCAGCGCGCCCCCGCCCGCAGCCAATATGCCGGCAACCCGCAGGGTCTGGGCACGGCGGTGGGCACGGCCGCGCGGGTGGGGGGCAGCACCTTGGCCCCGCGCGCCACCGGGCTGGTGGGCTTTGCCGCCCCCGCGGTGGTGGGTACGACCACCAATATGGTGCGCAATGCCGAAGCCGGCGGCGTGGGCGCGATCTCGGGGCCGGGCCCCCGGGCCTACCAGGGCCGGCCCATCCCCCCGGCCGCCAAGACCGGCACGGTGGTGCTGGTGAACCCGCCGGGCGACCCCACCATCGTCTACCTGGAGGGCTTCGTGGTGGCTCAGCTGGGCCCCGAGCGCACCAAGCAGACCGTGACCCTGGAGGTCGGGCGCCACCTGCTGGAGTTCTGGGATGCAGAGACGGTGCAGCCCATCTACAAGGGGGTGGTGCTGATCGATGAGGGAGCCAGCGTGGTGGTCGAATTCAGCGATGCCAGCGCCCCCAAGGCCACCGAGCGCACCTGGGCCTGGCAGCCGCGCAGCCTGTGAGGGACGCTGCGGCGTCTCTCGCCTTCAGTTGCGGTGGCCGTAGACCGTCCAACTCTGCAGCGTGCAATCGTAGCAGTAGGACCCGCTGAAGCTGGCTTGGAAGCTGCCTTCAAAGCTGTCGGCGCCAGTGAACTCGCCCTGGATGGTGTAGGTCTCGGCGCAGGCGCCGGCCAGGGTCTGGGTGGCCGAGAAGGTGGTGCCCGAGACCGATCCGCTCATGGTGCCCGGCTGGCTGCCGCCCACGCTGGACACCGTGAGGCTGGGGTCGAAGTGCGAAAGGTTCACGGACGCGAAGTTGATGGCGACCAGGCCAAAGGCGCAGGTGTAGGTGACGCTGCTCTCCAGCACCCAGTTGCCCGAATAGTCGCTGGCGCAGTCTTCATCGACGGCGTCGTTGCAGTCATTGTCCACGCCGTCGTCGCAGATCTCGTCCATGCCGGGGTTGGCGTCGGGCTCCAGATCGTCGCAGTCGCTGCAGGCGTCGTAGCCGTCGTGGTCGAGGTCGGGGGCATCGGCCGTATTGGGGTTGCAGTCGTCGTCCACCCCGTTGCAGGCGATCTCCTCGTCCAGGGCGTCGGGGGTGCTGGTCAGGCAGTCGTCGTCCCGACCGTTGCACGCCACCTCCAGCATGGCCGGGTTCACGTCGGGGTTGGTGTCGTTGCAGTCCAGGTCCCAGGACTCGTAGGCGGACTTGCAGTCGATATTGGTGCCGTCGACAAAGCCGTCGCCATCCTTGTCGAAGGGGGCGTCGGTATACTCCTCGTCGGGCTGCTTCTTGCCGTCGCAAACCGCGGGCAGGACCACCTCGTCCTTCTCGGTGACGATGATATCCGAGCCACAGGCGACCAGCAGGGCGGCCGCCAGGGGGAGCAGCAGGGGGCGCGGCATGGGGAGACCTCCGGGCGCTGCACTATTGCAGAAGGCAGGGCGCGCCGCCAGCCAATGTCGGGGACACCTTCCTTGTTTTCGAGACGGGGAGGGGTGATGTTGCGGGGTGGAGACTCCCCCCCGAAAGCCCCGGCCGCCGCAGAGCCGGGCGCTGCCCGCCGCGGCCGCGCCCGAACCTGGCCGAGATCCTCGGTTTGGCCCTTCTGCTCGGCCTCCTGCTGCTGAGTGGCATCGGCCGCTGGGTCATCGCGCCCCCCTTGTGGCTGATCGCTGCCCTGACGGTGCTGCCCTGGCTGTGGCTGGGTGGGGCCGCCGCCCTGGTGGTGGGGGCAGGCCTCAGCCGCAGCCGGCGCCTGGCCGCCGCCGGCCTGTTGGCCGGACTGGTCTTTGTGGGCGTGTGGGTGCGGGCCTGGGCCGCCTGGCCCGATCGATCTGGCAGCGGCGTGCCCCTGCGGGTGATGGAGTGGAATGTGCAGCGCTTGGGTTGGGAGGACGCCGAAGAGAGCCCCCGCCTGGATTGCGTATCTGCGGAAATCCTCCGCCAGGACCCCGATGTCTTGGCTTTGCTGGAGGTGACCACCCGCGATGTGCAGCGCCTGTCGGCCCGCTTGGATTTGCAATGTGTGCAGGTGGACTACCGGGGCACGGGCAGCACGGGGCGGGGCGGGCTGGCGGCCTGCGCCCGGGGAAGCCGCTGGCGCCTGGGTGAGAACCACAGCCGTCGCTTCATCGAAGACATCGACTGGTACTATGTCTTCGCCGAGATGCTGCCCCTGTCGGCGGGTCCGGACAGCCCGGTCTTCAACCTGGTGACGGTGCACCTGCAGCCCCACGGCCTGCGCCCGGGTCCGCCCACCGAGGTCGTGAGCGACCACAACCGCGAGACCCGCGCGCTCTTGGACCGCATGGGCCGCCTGCAGGATCCGACGGTGCTGGCGGGCGACTTCAACAGCGCCCGGGATGCGGCGGTGCATGTGCGCTTGCGCCGCAGCCTGGTGGACAGCTGGGAGCAGGCGGGATGGGGGCCGGGTGCCACGGTGCTGGTGGGGGGGCTGCTGCCTTTGCGCATCGACTATGTGTATGCCACACCCACTTTCGGGGTGGAGCGAGCCTTCATCCCCGACGTGGATTGTTCAGACCACCGGCCGGTCGTGAGCGATCTGCGCCTGCGGCCCGCCGCCGATTAGTTCAACAATGCGCAAATAGCGCACCGTTGAACCAGTCCAATTCAGGCGGGGGCCCTGCCCCCGCACCGCGCCCAAAGGGCTCTCCCCCACGGCGTCCTCTTGCGAGGCCGCCGGGCGGCCGGCACATGCGCCGGCCGCGTCCAACGAATCGGGAGTCCCGATTCGCTGGACTAGAAGAAGCAGCCGCCGATGCCGCGGTAGGTGGGCACCCGGGCTTCGATCACGTCGCCGCGCACCAGCAGCACCTCGTTGAAGCGCTCCATGGCCTCGCCGGCCTTGGCGGCGCGGCAGATGACGGGATCGCCGATCATGGGCTTGTTCTGGGGGTCGAGCACCAGGAAGGGCGTCTGCACCTCGCCAAAACCCTCCAAGGCGACGGAGACGAGGCCGGCCGGCGCCAGCACGGTGGGGCAGCGGTCCATTCCCGGCGGGCCCGACGCGATGAGGCCGCCGCCGGCGCAGGTGATGTGGTCGCTGTCGGAGCTGCGCACCACCGTCAGGGCGAAGAAGCAGGCGGGCACCAGCTTGAGGTCGCGGTAGCCATCAAAGAGGGTGCCGTTGAGGAAGCCCGAACCGGCGCCGATCTCGGTGATGGAGGGGTCGGCGCTGGTGCTGCCGAGGCTGCCCGTGCCGCCCCCATTGACCAGGTGCAGCAGGTGGCCGGCTGCTTTGAGGGTCTCGACGGTGGCGATTCGGCGGTCGGCGACGATGGGCGCGCTGCGCCGCTTGATGACGCGGCGCACCGGGTCGAGCAGGCGGCTGTGGGGGTTGAGGTCCGGCAGGCCGGCGATCTGGGCCTCGTAGCAGAGCAGGCCCTCCAGGCGCAGGCCCTCGGTCTCGGCCACCTGGTCGGCCAGGGCGCGCACGGCCTCGGAGCTGCGCAGGGGGCTGCGGCGCACGCCCAGGTGCAGGCCCTCGGTGGGCCGCCAGGACGCGTCCAGGTCGATGCAGACGGGGATCTCGACCCCCGCTGCCCGGGCGGCCTCGCCCAGGATGCGCAGGTGGTCTGCATCATCGACGGTTGCGACCGCCAGGCGCCCCTGCGCTGCGAGCTGGGCGAAGACCTGGGCCTCGTCCGCCCGGCCCACGGGGTAGGCGCAGAGCAGATCGTCAAAACCAAGCTCTGCGAGAAGGGCCGTCTCGTGGGCGCTATAGCTGAGCAGGCCCTGGATCCGGCCCTGCCCGCGCTCCAGCAGGTGGCGCAGCAAGGCCGGCACCCGCAAGGACTTGGTGGCCACGCGCAGGGTGAGGGTGTCCCCCAGCTTGCCCAGGACGGTGTCGATATTGGCGTCGAAGGCGTCGAGGTCCACCACGCAGGCGGGCAGGCGCTCGGGGCCCAGCAGGGCCCGCCAGCGGGGGTAGGCGGCATCGACGAGCAGATCGGACATCGGCCCCGTTGTTATCACATGGGGGCTCCTTCCACCCAGGTCCCTGCGTGTCTCAATCCCTGGATCCCCGATTCCCCCGCCATGCCGCCTTGTGGGCGCAGGTGCTTCACCAGACCGAGCCCGGGGATCTCGCCCACGACGCGGACCATGTCTTGCGGGTCTACCGTTGGGCCTTGCGGCTGGCCGAGGCCGCCGATGCGGATCCGGATCTGTGCGGCGCCATGGCCCTGGTTCACGACCTGGTCAACATCCCCAAGGAGCTGGCCAGCCGGCCGCTCGGCGGCGAGGCATCGGCAGAGGCCAGCCGCGGGCTGCTGACCGCCGCTGGTTATGACGCCCCGGCGGTGGCCCGCTGCGTCGAGGCGGTGCGCACCTCGTCCTGGTCCCGCGGTCTGCCCCCCACCGCAATTGAAGGTCGTATTCTTCAAGACGCCGATCGGCTGGATGCCATCGGCGCGGTGGGGGCCATGCGCAACTTCGCCTGCGCCCAGGCCATGGTCAGCCGCGGCACCCCCGGGCGGCTCTATGACCCGGCGGACCCCTTTGCGCAGACTGGGCGGGACCTGGACGATGTGCGCTACGCCCTCGATCACTGGCCCAAGAAGCTGCTGCGGCTGCGGGCGGGTTTTCACACCGAGGCCGCGCGGGTGGAGGCAGCCCGCCGCCACGCCTTTCTATTGGCATTCCTGGACGAGCTGCGCCTGGAGCTTGAATAGGGTCGGGGCTATCGACCGAAGCGCAGGTTCCGGGCGTCGATGCGGTCGCTGGAGGCCCGCAGATCGCCGTCTTTGCCCACCCGCACCCGGGCGTCGTCCACCTGGGTGCGACCCAGGTCGACCCCGCCGGCCTGGGCGCCCTCCAGGCGCAGGCGCTCGGCTTGGGCATTCAGGCCGTCCTGGCCGGAATAGGCGACGTTGACGCTGTTGTCGCCTGCGGCCTGGCGGTTGGCCAGGGTCACGGAGCCGGCCTTGCCCGCGTCGATCTTGCCGCTGTTGAAGGAGACCTGGCCGCTGCCGCTGGCCTGGTCCAGGCGGGCCATCGAGGGTCCAGCGCTGCTGCCGCCGGTGCCGCCCGCCATGGCGGCGCCCAGGGTGGCCACATCGGGCACCCGGCTGCCCCGCAGGCCCACCGATTCATTCAGGCTGCCCGTGACATCCTTGTCGAACCAGCCGTTGACATCGGCCTTGGCCTCGCCCTTCTCGTTGAGGTAGACGCCGTTGGCCGAGGTCCACAGGGGCCCACCCAGGGGGCGCGAGAAGCGGGCGTCGGTGGCGCCGGGCTGGAAGCGACCGTCCCGCACGACCACCCGGGCATTGACCGCGGTGCCGGGCTGCACCTTGAGCGCGCCGTATTTGCCGGCGTTGAGGGGCACATTGGCCTTGAGGTTGGCGTCGTCCACCCGCGCCGCGGCGGTGGTCATCAGCCGGCCCTTGTCCACGTTGCTTTGTCCGCCGCCGGAGCCGGCCGCGACCGTGGCGCGGGCGTCTTCGGCCACCAGGCGGTCCAGGCTGCCCGAGACGCCCTGGGGGCCGATGCGGGCCTTGGCGCCGGTGGCGACCCCCTGGCCGAGGGAGGCGCGGGTACCCGCAGCGGTGTAGCCCAGATCGCTGACCTTTGCCTCTGTCAAAGCGAGGTCGGTGAGCCCGTTCTGCTGCACTCCGGACAGCCCGCTGAGCTGGGCCTGGCCGGCCCGCAGGCCCGCGCCCATGCGGGCGTCGGTGACGGAGGCGTGGTCCAGGTTGCCGGAGGCCCGGTCGCCGGTCTTGGTGATCCGGGCGCCTTGGCCGTCCAGGCTGGCGGCGCTGCCTCCCATGCCCGTGATCCGGGTTGCAGACAGGCGCGCGGCCTGGGCGCTGACGCTGTCGTCTTGCATGCCCAGGCTGACGTCGCCCAAGGAGGCGCTGCTTGCGCCTGCGCCGGTCACCCGGTCGGAGATGCCATCAAAGCGGGCCTCTGTGGCGCCCACCTGCCGCCGCCCCCCCACCAGGCTGGCGCTGAGGCCGCTGGCGGAGGCGGAGTCCACCCCCAGGCGCCCGGCGATGGAGAGGTCGGCGGCGCCCACCCGGTCCAGGGCGGCGTCCATGGTCTGGCCGTCGAAGCTGGCGCTGCCGCCGACGGCATCCAGGCGCCCGGCGCGCAGGTTGGGGGAGGAGAAGCCCTCGAGGCCCAGGCTCTCACCCGTGAGGGTGGTGCGCCCGTCCTGGTTGCGCAGGCCCATCCCAGAGGCCCGGCCGCGCTCGGCGGCGAAGTCGCCCCAGCGCATGTCCCCGGCGTCCAAGGTGGCGACGTCCCCGGTCACGCCGTCGGGGCCGAAGCCTGCGCGGGCGCCACGGGCCTCGGCGAAGCGGGCCCCGCCCGTCACCTCGCCATCGCGCAGCGACAGGGCGTCGGCCCGCAGGCGCGTGGTGGAGACCTGCTGCTGGCCCGGCTTCAGTTGGGCGTCGAGCCCGTCAAAGGCGAGCTGGTCCGCCCGCACCTTGTCGCCGTGCCGGACGCCCTGCGCGGCGCCCGAACGCGCCCGGACCTGGTGGTCCCCATTCTGGCTGCTGGCGCGGAGCCCCGCGACGGTGGCCGAGTCTACATCGACCTTTCCCGCCACCCGCGCCCCGGAGAGGCTGGCCTGATCGGCGCCGGCGGCCAGGCCCTGGGGGCCCAGGCTTGCCGACAAGCCGCTGCCCGAGAGCTGTCCGGCGGAGATTCCGTCCATGTTGAGACTGCTGGCTGCGCCGGAGCTTGCCGTCAGCGCGGCGGTCTGACCGTCGTAGCTTGCGCCCAGACCCGAGAGGCTGGCCGAAGACAGGCGGCTGCCCGCGCCCGAGAAGTCGGTGATGGAGGCCGCCGTGGCGGTGGCCTTGCCCTGGAGCGCGTCGGGCTTGCGGTCGAAGAAGGGGAGCCCCCCGCCCGCATTCTGCACATCCACCCGCGCGTCGGTGAGTTGGGCGGCGCCCAAGCGCTGCCCCCCTTGACTTGCGCCCGTGGCCTCTACGCTGCCGGCGGCGAGGGTTGCAGTCTCACCCGGCTCGCTGACGCTGGCCGAGAGGTCCTTGGCCTGCAGCCGATCGACGGCCACCCCCCGGGCCCGCAGCCCGTCCAGGATGGCCGACTCCACCGAGAAGCCTGCGATGGTGCCTTCTCCGCCCAGGTCCCCCTTGTCGTCGCTGGCCTGGCCGGTCAGGCCCTCCAGCTGAAGCCGCTCCACCGTGACGGGCCCGTCCGCGCCCGTGAAGACCACCGCGCTGGCGTCGAGTCCGGCCACGGTCAGATCGGCGGTGAGCTTGTCCTGGCCGCCCATCTTGCCGGGCATGCCGCCGCCGGGGTTGGTGAGCACCAGCCGCAGGCCCCGCAGCGACACGGGGCCGGTGCGCAGGCGGTCGGTGTGCACCCCGGCGACCTCGATCTGTTCCGAGGTGAGGGTGACCTTGCCGGCGCGGTGGTCATAGACCGCCACAACCCGGTTTTCAGCGGCGTTCCGGTCCAGTTGCAGGGCGGCGGCCACCCGCGCGGGCACCAGGTCCATCAGCTCGTCGAGGTCGGTCTCCACCGTCAGCTGGCGCTTGGACCAGTCGACGTCGAGGTCGCTGGTGGTGGCGACATCCCACAGCTCTGCGGCGGTGTCGGCGGCGCCTTGGACAGCATCGCCGACGGCGGTGGCGGCGCTGCTGGCCTTTTCGCCCACCCAGGCGCCGGCCTCCTGGAACCAGCCCCAGAGGCCCTTGGAGGCGGGCTCGGGGGGCGCGATGGCCGCCGCCCGGGCAGCGTTGCCCCGCCCCGACGCCGCGTTTCGCCCGGACCGCCCCGCCGTTGCGGGGGCGGTGCTGGGGCTGGGCGTTGCATGTCGGCGGCTGCGGCCGGGCATGGGGCTCCTGGGCGTGCATGGATCATAGCCGCCGCGCGACGGGTCGACCTTTCAGCCCGGTTACGCCCGGTCTCAGCGGATGCGGTCGAGGACGTCGAGCACCTGGGCGATATCGGCCTCGGTGTGGGCGGCGTTGACCTGAAAGCGGATGGTCTGGTCGCCTTCGGGCACGACCGGATAGTTGAGACCCACCACCAATACCCCATTCTCGGAGAATCCACGCACGAGCTTGCGGGTGCGCTCGCTGTCGCGCACCATCAGCGGGGTGACCGGATGCACCCCGGGGATGGTCTCCAGGCCCCGCGCGTCGAGGCCCTGGCGGAACTGGGCGATGCGGGCCCGCAGATGGGCCAGGCGGGCGCGGCCCTCGGGCCCGTCGGCGACGACAAACCAGAGCTCCTCGAACTCAGCCCAGTCCGTCACCCGGAAGGCGAGGGCCCGGACCGTGTTGGTCGTGGTCTGGAAGTTGAGCCTTCTGGCGCACGGCCTCGATGACCTCGGGGCTGGCGGAGACGAAGCCGCCATTGACGCCGAAGGCCTTGCCGAAGGTGCCCACCAGGATGTCGGCCCGCTGGCCGCAGATCTCTTCGGTGCCGCGCCCGGTGTCGCCATAGGCGCCGATGCCGTGGGAGTCGTCCACGATGGTGACCAGGCCCTCGTAAAAGCGGTCGCGGTAGGGGGCCAGGATCTGGTGAATCGTGTGGATGGGTGCATAATCGCCGCGCATCGAGAAGACGCCGTCGAAGATCACCACCACCCGGTCGATGCCGGTGGCGGGGATCGCGTCCAGACAACGCTGCAGGCCAGCCATGTCGTTGTGTTTGAAGATCGCCTTGTTGGCCGAGGGCACCCGCGCGATGCGCATGGCCCGAATGATGCAGTTGTGGTTCAGCTCGTCGCCGATCCAGAAGGTGCGGTCATTCTGCAGGGCCAGCGCCACGCCGAGGTTGGTGGTGTAGGCGCTGTTGAAGATCTTGGCCGCCGGGCGACCGGTGAAGCCGGCGATGCGCTCTTCGAGGTCCACATGGGCCTGGAAGGTGCCGTCGATGAAGCGCACGGCCCCGGGGCCCGCTCCAAAGCGGTGGGTTGCGGCATCGGCGGCTGCGATCACATCGGGGTGGTGGCTGAGCGACAGGTAGCTGTTGCTATTCATCCGGATGTAGTCGAGATCGGAGCCGGCGAGGCGGTAGCGCGGGCCGCGGCTGCCCTGGGGGGGCAGGTAGTCGACGATGACGCGCTCGGGGGCCTTGGCGCGGCCCTCCGCCTGCATGGACGCGACCTCGCGGGCCAGGCCCGCGCTCAACCGTTCAAGGGACATGGGGACCTCCGGTGGGCCTCCCCCCTATCGCCGCAGCCGCTTGTGCGGGCAGGCCGCGACGGGTCTATGATGCGCGCCTCCCCGGAGTCCCCATGCGTGCGCGCTTCCTGATCCTCCCCCTGTTCGCCCTGGCCTGTGTCCCCGACTATGCCGACGACAGCAAGGATGGCAGCGTCGATGGGGCCGATGGCGGCGACGGGGCCGACGGCAGCGACGGGGCCGATGGCAGCGACGGCAGCGACGGCACCGATGGCGAGGCGGTCGATGCGGTCTGGGTGGGCAGCCACAGCCTGCTCTTTGCGGTGCAGGCCCCCTGGGGCCTCTTGTGCGAGGGCGTGGTGGACGTGGGGGTGGACGCCGATGGCATTGGAGATGGCGCCTCGGATTGCCCCATCGAATTCGGTCCGGGTGCGGGCGAGACGGTGCCCTTCTCGGTGCACATCGAGGTGGCCGGCCTGAGCGACGACGAAGACGTGGACGGCGAGGTCGCGCTGCCCCTGCAGATGGGCGGCGGACCGGGTGGCGGCGACACGCTGGAGCCCGGGCCCCTGAGCGGGTCGGTGGACAGCGACGGCTTCGACCTGGAATTCGAGATCTCGGGCCTGGGATGGGATGGCTCGGAGTCCCTCACCGGCACCTTGATCGAGGGCTGAACGCCGGGCGCGCCCTGCTGGCACCACCGCCCGCTCGCCGTCGTGCGGCTGGCCTTGCGTGGGGTGGCTCTCAACTGACGCAGGTCAGATCTGCAGCATCCAGGCGGGCAGGCCGTCGCGACGGCTGGCCTCGGCGAGGCTCTGGCGGGGGGCGGGGGCCGCGACCGCAACATAAGGATCATGCACCAGGCGCGCGTTCCGGCCGGCTTCGAAGCCGCTGACCGTGTCTTCGAGAAGTTGCAGAAAGGGGGAGGGCTGCGCGGGGCCCATGCGGCGTTGGCCGCCGACCGGCGCGTCGTGGGGCTGGGTGGAGAGGCCGAGTCCGACGGCAGAGACGGGCAGGGTCATGGGGGCCTCCGGCGGTGCACTCCCGCCTTCGGACGCCGCCGCTGCCCCCTTGACCCGAAGCGATCAACTGGCCTTCAGGCCGCTCAGGATCATCTCGTTGCCCTCAGCGAAGAGGAAGCGCTCTGCGGTGAAGCCGGCCGCGACCAGGGCGGCCTCCACCTCGTCGGGGCCCAGCAGGCGGTTGCCCTGCACATGCTCCATCAGGTTCTGGAAGGCCATGGACCGGCGCCGGGCATCGGTGGCCAGGGTGGCGGTGTCGTCGGGCCAGCGGGGCTCCCAGAAGAGCACCCGGCCGCCGGGGGCCAAGAGACGGTGGATGCGGGCCATCACCGGCGCGGGATCCGCGCCCCAGACATGGTGCAGGGCGCGGTTCATCACCAGCAGGGCCACCGGCTCGTCCACATCGAAATGCTGCAGATCTCCCAGCTGGAAGCGCAGGCGATGGGACAAGCCTTCGGCGGCGGCGGCTTGGGTGGCCACCGCGATGCTCTCGGGCACGCTGTCCATGCCCACCCCGGTCAGCTTGGGGTAGCGGGCCAGCAGCTGGCGCAGGTACCAGCCGCTGCCACAGCCCAGGTCCACCACCAGGCCGCCTTCTTCGCCCACCGCCTGCAAGGCCGGCAGCGCGGGCAGCACCGCCTGCTGAAAGACCGGACCGCAGCCCACCTCCAACATGGTGCCAAACCAGGGCCCCAGGCTCTCGCATTCGGTGAGAACGGACTCGCCAGGCCGATCACCGCTGGGCATCAAGGCCGCGGCCCGCTCGGCCATATGGCTGGACAGCACGCTGCCCAGGGCCACCGGCATCAGGCTGCCGGGGGTCTCGGCCAGAAAGGCCCGGCCCAGCGCGGCCAGGGAGAGCTGGTCCTGATCGCGATCCAGCAGGCCGAATGCGACGGCCGCATCGCTCCAGCGCAGCAGGTAGGCCAGGTCCGCCCCCGTGGCCTGCTGCAGCTGGGGCAGGTTCTGCGGGCCCGCGGACAGGGCAGCAAAGAGCCGGTTGGTGACGCCGATATAGGCGAGATTCAGCATCAGGGCGCCCTGGCTGGCGGCCAGGATCCGGGCCCGCAGGTCGGGGTCGACCGGCGCGGCAGCGGCGGATGGGGATTGCATGGGGCACCTCCGGGGTGCCGTCTAATCGGCTGGCCGGCTATGCCGCGACCATGGACCTGGAAGCCCGCAGCCTGGACGCCCTGGATTGGCCCGTCGTCCTGTCCCACCTGTCCCGCCACGCCCGAACGGTGCGAGGGCGTGCGGCGGCCCTGCACCCGCGCCTGGCCGCAGACCGGGCCGAGGTGCAACGCATCTACGCAATGGTGGCCGAGGTTCAGGCCCTCGCCGAGCTGGAAGAGCCGGTTCCTGTGGGCGCGGTCACCGATGTGGCGGGCCCCTTGCGGCGCGCGGGCCACAGCCTCGCCCTGGAACGGGTCGAGCTGCGGGATATTGGCGGCTGCTTGGGGGCCTTGGACCGCCTGCGGCGCTGGCTGGACGCCCACGGCGAGGCCGCTCCCGAGCTGCACGCCCTGGCGGCCCCCATCCAGGTGGATGCGGAGCTGGTGGACGCGCTGACCGAGAGCTTCGATCCGGACGGCAACCTCAGCGAGGTCCGCTACCCGCAGCTGGCCGAGCTTCGGGAGCGGGCGCGGGCCCTGCGCGAGGGCATCCAGCAGCTGCTGCGGGACCTCGTATCGGGGGACCGGCTGAGCGAGGCCCTGCAAGACCGCTTCGTGACCGAGCGGGGCGGGCGCTACGTCATCCCGGTGCGGGCCAGCTATGCGCGCAGCGTCGGCATCGTACACGCGGCATCGCAGTCCGGAGAGACCCTCTTTGTCGAGCCGGCCGAGGTGGTCGAACGCACCAACCGGCTCAAAGAGGTGGAGCTGTCCATCGAGCGCGAGGAGCGCCGCATCCTGGTGATGCTGACGGCCATGGTGGCCCGCCGGGAGGGCCCGCTGCTGGCCGCCCTGGACGCGGCCGAAGCGGTGGACCTGGTGGTGGCGCGGGCGGGTCTGGGCCAAGAGCTTCGCGGCAGCATCCCCGAGGTGGGACGCGGCGGCGTGATCGCGCTGCACGATGCCCGTCATCCCGTGCTGCAGCTGCGCGGGATTGAGGTCGTGGCCAACGATCTCGCGTTGAACGCCGACGCCCGCGGCCTGGTCTTGTCCGGCCCCAACACCGGGGGCAAGACGGTCGCGCTCAAGACGCTGGGGCTGGCCGCGCTGATGGTGCGCAGCGGCATCCCGGTGCCTGCGGCGCCGGGCAGCCGGGTCGATGTCTTCTCTCCCATTCTGGCCGATGTCGGCGACATGCAGTCGGTTGAAGGGGATCTTTCCACCTTCTCGGGCCATGTGGCGGTGCTCAAGGCCATGCTGGCGGCGGCGGGGCCGACGGCCCTGGTGCTGCTCGACGAGATCGGCGTGGGCACCGATCCCGCCCAAGGCGCGGCCCTGGCGCGGGCGGTGCTGGAGGCCCTGGTGGACCGCGGCGTGCGCCTGGGGGTCACCACCCACTACGCCGAGCTGAAGGCCCTGGGGGCCGGCGATCCGCGCTTCAGCCTGGCGGCGGTGCAATATGCCGACGGTCGCCCCACCTACCGGGTGGAGGCCGGCCTGGCCGGCGAGAGCCACGCCTTCGCCATCGCCCGCCGCCTGGACCTGCCCGAAGCCATCCTCACCCGGGCCCGCGAGGTGATGGAGCAAGGCACCCGCGAGCTGACCGACCTGATGGAGGGCCTGCAGGCCGCACGGGGTGAGGCCGACGCCCGCGCCCGCGAGCTGGCCGAGCTGCGCCGCGAGTTGGAGGCCGACCGACGCAAGCTCGCCGAGCGCGAGGCCGCCTTGGAGGCCCGCCGGAAGCAGCTCAAGGAGGAGGTGGCCCGCCGCTTCCGCGAGCAGCTCAAGAGCCGCGAAGATGAAGTCAAGGCGCTGATCTCCGCCTTGCAGGAGAACCCTGATATGCGCCTGGCGGGCCGCGCCCTGGGTGAGCTGCGGGCCGTGCAATCCGAGGTGGACGCCGCCATCGCCGGCGCCCAGGAGCCCCTGCCGCCGCCCCCGCTCAGCCTGTCGGTGGGCGACGCCGTGATCGTGCGCAAGCTGGGCAAGGTGGGCGAGGTGGTGCGGGATCTGGGGCGCGATCGCTACGAGGTGCGGGTGGGCCGGCTGCCCATGCAGGTCAAGCTGGACGAGCTGGCCCCCGCCCGGGGAACGGGGCGCATCGCCGCCCCCCTGCCCACACCCGCGCCCGCGCCCGCGTCCGCCCCATCCCCGGCCCCGCCGCCGGCCCGCGAGGGGCCCCTTGCCGGCCTGCGCACCGAGGGCAACACCTGTGATCTGCGCGGTCAGCGGGTAGAGGCCGCCATCGACCTGGTGGACGCCTTCCTCGCCCGGCTGCTGGCCAGTCCGCTGCGGGTGGGCTTCGTGCTGCACGGCCACGGCACCGGCGCCTTGAAGCAGGCGGTGCGCCTGTCGCTGCCCACCCACCCGCTGGTGCGGCGATGGCGGCCCTGCAATCCCGACGAAGGGGGCGACGCCTACACCATCCTGGAGGTCTGAAGCTGCCGCCGCGGGCCTTACGGAATTCTCAGCAATGGCACCGGCGGTGCGGCCGCGGCGCCTGCCGGGATAGGGGCGCGGCATGTCAGGACCCTGCGCGGTCCAGGAGGTCCACCCTTGTTCTTCGCCCTGTTCTGCCTCATTGCTTCGGCCTGGGCGGCGACGCTGCCCGGCCTGCCCTTGGACTTCGAGATGGGCCCCGAGGGCCGCTGGCTGCTGCCCGCGGACCTGCCCAAGGCCTTCCAGGACGCCGGCGTGCAGCCGGGTTGGGCGCTCTCGGCGGTGGATGGCCACCGCTTCGACGATCCGACGGCGACCGCAAAGCGCGTGGCCAGCGGCCCCGCCCGCCTGATCCAGCTCCACTTCGCCACCCCCGAGGGCGAGGTGGTGGTGCAGGTGCCCCGGGCCCCGCTGATTGCGGTGGATGAGATCGGCCTGCTGCCGGCCCCGCCCGATGCCAGCCTGGCCGGCATGCGCTGGGAGCAGGGCGGTGGCGGCCAGCCCCTGCTGGTGACCCAGGAGGGCGCGGCCTTCCTGCTGGATCCGGCCACCGGTGCCTGGTCTGCGGCCAAGCCCAGCGGCCTGTCGGCAGCCGTGCCCGACGTCTTCTGGGCCCTGGCGAATGTGCCCTGGGCGATCACCCGCGACGGGCGCCTGCAGCTGGTGGATCCCGATGTGGCCCAGGTCGATCTCAAGGGTGCGGTGCGTTTGCGCTCCTTTCAGGGGGCCTCGGCCGAACACCTCGTGCTGCCCTCGGCCGACGGCCTGCTGGTGATGCGGGTGAGCTTCCCCGCGGGCACGGCCGAGCTGCCCCTCTGTGCGCCCGATTTCCCCGAGACCTGCCTGGTGGCCGGTCGGCAGATCGCCCGCGACCTGAAGGGCGTGCGCGGCGCCCAGGAAGAGGCCCAGCGCATGTTGGGTGTGGCCTGCCAAGGCGGCGTCTACCGGGCCTGCCTGGAGGCCGTCGCCCTGGAAGACGCGGATCTGGCCGATCGCGCCCAGTCTTGTATCGACCGCAACGTCAATGCCTGCCACGAGCTGTCCCGGGCCCGTCTGCGCAAAGAGCCCGAGGTGCCCGGCCCCTTGATGGTGGGCGTGCTTGAGTATGCCTGCGCGGTGGACGCGTCGGGCTCCTTGGGCGAGCGCTTGCGCCGCATCGAAGATGTGGGCGAGGGCTGCATGTTGCTGTCGGCCGCCTTTGACCAGCGCGGGGTGCACGATCGCGCCCTGCTCAGTTTGGACCAGGCCTGTGTATTGGGTCGCGCCGACGCCTGTGAAGAGTCCAAGCGCCGCCGCGAGGAGGCCTTCGCGCTGCGCACCGTGCAGGAGTGCGAGTCGGTGGAGCTGCCCCTGGCCTCGGCCTGTGTGCAGCTGGGCCAGCTGCTGCAGCTTCGGCCCATCGGCGCCACCGAACTCGACGACTTCGCCGCCTTCTTGCGGGGCTGCGAGCTGGGCGACGAGAAGGGCTGCGTGCTCTTGGGCGACTATGTCGATCGGTGGGGCATCGAGCACCCCCGGGTGGTGAAGGCCGAACAGACCCTGGGCGCGGCCTGCAAGCAAGGCGAGCAGCGGGCCTGCATCGGCGCGGCCCACCTGCTGGTGCGCCACGAGCCCCGCACCGATGCCTATGGCGAGGCCCTGGCCCTCTTTGCGTCGGCTTGCGACGCGGGGCTGGCCAGCGGCTGCATCGCCGGCGCCGAACAGCGCCGCATCGGCATGGCCCGCAAGGTGGAGGCCCCCGAGGCCATCTCCATGTGGAAGACCGCCTGCGACCTGGCCAGCGCGCCGGGCTGCCTGGGCCTGGGCGAGCGCCTGGTGCGCAGCAAGAAGAGCTGGGACGAGACCTTCGAGGCCTGGACCCGGGCCTGCGACACCGGCGAGGCCCACGCCTGCACCCAGCTGGGCCGCTTCGTCGTCAACAAGCACGACCCCGCCTGGCCCGGCGAACAAGCGCCCGACAGCTACCTGGACCGCGGCTGCGAGAATGGCGACGCCGAGGGCTGCTACTGGCTGGCCGAGGACGAAGTGCCCAAGAAGGGGGACCCCCCCGAGCCCGCCTACATCCTGTTGGAGCGCTCCTGCGACGGGGACTTCGGCAAGGCCTGCGCGTCGCTGGCCGATGTGCACCTGGGCCGAAAGACCAGCTTCGACGACGAGATCGCCGCCGGTCACTTGCAGAGCGCCTGCGACAACGCCGACTTCGAGAGCTGCAAGCAGCTGGGCACCATGTATGTCAAGGGCAAGGGGGTCGAGAAGGACCGCCTGCGCGCCAAGGAGCTGCTGCAGAAATACAGCATCAACGCCACCCGCCGTCACCTGCGCCTGGGCATCCACATCGGCTTCCCTTATGTTGCGGGCGGCGAGGCTGAGCTGGTGGCGCCCATTCCCGTGGGCCCCGCCATCTCGGTGACCGGGAGCTACTCCTACCTGCCCGGCCTGGGCGGCGCCTTCATGCAACTCAAGGGTGACACCGCCCCCCAGGACCCGCCCGACCTGGTCTATGCCGACGCCGGCATCCGCCTCTACCCCAACAACAAGGCCCGCGGTCTCTACGGCATGGTGGCCGCCCACTGGATGGAGGCCAGCGGCGGCGAGCTGGCCGCCCCGCTCACCCGGGTGGGCCCCAGCGCCCGCCTGGGCATCCACAACGAGAACAAGCTCTTCTACAGCCGGGTGGAGATGGGCATCGGCAGCTACGGCATGATCTACCTGGTCGACTTCGACGAGGACGAGACCGGCAGCTTCCCCCTCATCCAGGCCACCTTGGGCTTCTCCATGGGTTTCGCCCCCTTTTAAGCTCGGATCGCGCCATGACCGACGACACCTTTCTGCACTGCGACCTGCCCGTCCTGGGGCGGCGGGTCCACCGCCTGGGCCTGTCCTGTGGCATGGGCATCGATGGGGCTGGCATCGACGCGGCGCTGGCCGAGCGGGGGCTGGGCTTCGTCTTCTGGACCCCGCGGCAGAAGGGCGAGGCCACGCTCAAGACCGCGCTGAAGCGCGACCGTGACGGCGTCGTGTTGATGACCGGCCCCACCGTCGCCCACTGGCCGGGCGCGCTCACCCGCTACACCGACGCCACCCTCAAGCGGCTGGGCATCGACCAGATCGACGTGCTGATGACCTTCTGGGTGGGGGTGACCTCCAGCCTCAACGAGCGGCGCCTGGAGGAGCTGGTCGCCTTGCGCGACAGCGGCAAGGTGCGGGCCATCGGCTGCAGCATCCACGACCGGGTGCGGGCGGGCCAGCTGGCTGCAGACTCGCCGCTGGACCTGCTGATGATTCGCTACAATGCCGCCCACCCCGGCGCCGAGCGCGACATCTTCCCCCAGCTGCGCGCCGACCGGCCCCGCATGGTGCTGGCCTATACGGCCACCCGTTGGCGCAAGCTGCTCAAGCCGGCCAAGGGTTGGTCGGGCCCCGTGATGACGGCGGCGGACTGCTACCGCTTCTGCCTGAGCAACCCCCATGTGCACGCGGTCTTGGGTGCGCCCAAGAGCCTGGCTGAGCTGGACGATAACCTGGCGGGCTTGCAGCGCGGTCCCCTCAGCCCGGAAGAAGACGCCTGGATGCGGGACTTTGGCCGGGTGGTGCACGGCTGAGCCGGCCCGGCAGCTCGACCAGCGTCCCCGGGAAGCGCTGCTTCAGTTGGATTTCCGGCGCATGCGGAGGCGATGGCGGAGGACCCGGTACCAGGGGCCGCCGGTGAGCACCGCGACCAGGTCCATCTTGGGGTCATCGATCAAGTCGGCGGGCAGGGGCTGGCCAACTTCGAGCACCCAGTGGCGGGCCTGGCCCCGCTTGCGGATGTTGGCGAAGAGCAGCAGTCGGCGAAAATTCAGCCGCCAACCCACACACTCGGCAACGAAGCGTTTCAGCGCGTTGCCGCGCACATAGTAGACCTGGGGGGCCTCGCTGGGCCGCATCACCGGGCTGAAGTTCTCGGGGAAGTGCCCGCCGAATCGAAAGGAGCGGATGTCTCGGCCGGCCATGGCCAGGGCGGCGTCGAGGGCCGATGACATGCCCACGGGCACCACGTCGACGGTCTGCCACCAGTGGCTGGCCCAGTGGTCCATGATCAGCCCGCCGGGGTCCACAAAGCCGGGCAGCCCGGTGGCGGCCACCAGGGCGATCGATTCGCCGCGCCCGATGCAGGCCTTTGCGACCTCCAGCTCGCTGCCATCCATCCAGATCACTTCGCGGTCCGGCGCGAGCAGCCCGAGCCGGCGCATGCGATCCACGGTGCCCGGCGCGTGCTCGATCAGGAGGTGGTCGACCGTGGACAAGACCTCCCGCGCGGCATCGGACAGATCGCTCCATTCGGTGCCAATGGGCATCGGCACCAGGTAGATGGTGGGCGCTCGGGGCATCTTCCTCTCTGGCAGGACGGCCGTCGCAGCCCCTATTTGCGGTCCTTCTTCTTGCGACCGGTCTCGGGTGGTGGAGGAGGGGGAGGGGGCTCCAAGAGGGTCTGGGTCTGGGTGCGCCCATCCACCTGGCTGATCAGCCACAGGCCGCCGCCAGCCACCACATAGGCAGCAGAGAATCCGCTTTGGCTGGAGACAATCAGCTGCTCGACCGGGCCCCGGGTCTCGGGGTTGGCGATGGTCTCCAGCACGGGGCGGCGAAAGCTGCCGGGAATCACCAGGGCGCCATTGCCGTCCAGGGTGAGCCAGGCCGATCGCAGGCCGCTGGTGCTGGCCACCTGCAGCAGGTGCAGGCCGGGGCGCAGATGCTGCACCCGCTGGCCTTCGCCCGGGGGCATGCCGTCCAGCCAGGGGCCCGCCAGGGTGGCCGGCGGGGCCAGCTCCAAGGCGAAGCGGTCGCTGTTGTGCCGAATCTCGGAGATCAGCTCCCGGCCCTCTCCCGGCATCCATTCATCCCAGGTGATCTCGCTCTGCAGGCTGAGGGCGGTGCCCAGCTCGGCCTTGGCGGCCTCCACCTCGCCTTCGCGGGCGAGCAGGCCGCTCCGAAGCTGGAAGAGGCGGGTGGCCACCTTGCCGTCCACCTTCTCGACCAGGCAGCCCAAGCGGGCCATGCCCAGGTCGAGGTGGTCCATGGCCGAGGCCACATCACCCTCTCGCCAGCTGGTCTCGGCCCGCACCCGAGCGGCGCGGATCTCGTCCATGCGGGAGGGTTCACCCGCACAATGTCGCAAGGTGGCGCCGCCGATGGCCCGGGGGATGCCCGACAGCAGGCTGTCGAGGGGCACCGGCTCGAGCTGGTCGCGGGGCAGGCCGCTGCGGGCCGCTGCCAAGGCGAGGGCAGCGGTGGCATCCCCATCGTAGACGACCGGCACCCCGGCATGGGCCAGGCCGCCGCCGAAGAGCGCCAGGGCCCCGAGCAGGCCTTGCAGCGCGCCCTTCATGGGGCCGATCCGCAGGTGCTGTTGGTATCGAAGCTGTAGCAGATGTCCACGCGCTGATCCGGCTTGACGAGCACCGGCACGCGGGTGGATTCGCCGCCAGCGCTCCGGATGTCGAGGATGTGACTGCCCACGGGCAGCTTGTATTCCCCGTTGGCCCGCGCGCTGAGCACCCGGCCGCCCTCGCTGACGGTGGCCCCGCTGGGCACGGTCCGCACCACCACCGTGCCGGTCACGTCGCCGGTGGTGCTGCTGCCGCTGCCACCGTCGGTGGCTGCGGTGGGCTGGGCGGGGCTGCTGCTATCGGGGATCACGGTGATGACCCGGCGGGCAGGGGCGGGCGCAGGAGCAGGGGGCAGGCGCAGGGCAGGCGCGCTGGCTGCGCGGTGGGGCCGGGTTGGCCGAAGGGGCTGCGGGCGGCGCCTCGGGCGGCTCGGGAACAGGGGCAGCGGGCCCATCTTCGGGCAGGGGCGGCACTGGATCCCGGGGCGGCTGCAGACCTCCTCTGGGGGCAGCTCCGGGCGCTCCGCTGGGGGGCCTCGACGGGCTCGTCGAGCAGCCGCGGCACCCACACCGCGCCGCCTGCCGCCACCACCAGAAAGGCCAGAGCGGCCACGCCGATCAGCAGGCCCATCGGGCGCCCGCCGGGCTTGGGCTCTTGGGGCGGGGTGGTCTTGCCCTCTTCGGGCAGCCAGGTGTCCACCGTCGGGGCCACGGGCACGGCGGTGCTGCCGGTGGGGGCGACGACGGGGGCACGAGGCGGCGCGGGGGCCGGCGCGGGCTGGGGCCGGCGGGGTTGGGCCGGTGCGCCGGTCAGCGCCACGATGCCCTGGGGGTCGGTCACATCGCCATCAAAGAGGCTGGGGCCCTCCAGGGCGGCCACGATGGCGCGAAGGTCGGCCACCATCGCGTCCATGCGCGGGTAGCGGTCCTCGGGGTAGAGCCGGGTGGCCTTCTGGATGATGCGCGCGAGGCCGGGGTCCACATCGGCGAAGACCTCGGCATAGGCCTCCTGGTTGTGCAGGTTGGGGCTGTGGCGACCGGTCAGCAGCGCGTGCAGGGTGACGCCCAGGGCGTAGATATCGGAGCGGGCGTCGGCGACGTGGGTGTTCTCGCGCTGTTCGGGCGGCATATAGGCCCAGGTCCCCATCACCGTGCCGGTGCGGGTCAGCTCGCCCTCGCGGTCGATGACCCGAGCGATGCCGAAATCGGCGAGTTTGAGCACGCCATGCCGATCCACGAGGATATTGGCTGGCTTGATGTCGCGGTGGATGACCCCCGCGGCGTGGGCGACGGACAGGGCGCCGCCCACGGTGATGCCCACCTCGGCGACCTCTTTGGGGGAGAGGGGGCCGGTGCGCCCCACCCGCGCGCCCAGGCTGTCGCTCTCGGCCAGCTCCATGACCATGTAGAGGCCCTGGTCGTCGTCGATGACGTCGTGCACCATCAGCACGTTGTTGTGCTTGAGTCCGGCCTGGGCGTGGGCCTCGTTCATGAAGCGGGCGCGGTTCTGGCGGGAGCGCGCGAATTCGGGGCTGAGCAGCTTGATCGCCCGGTGCACCCCGATGCGGGTGTCGGTGGCCAGGTAGACGGTGGCCGTGCCACCCACACCCAGCTCGCGCTCGATGCGGTAGCGACCGCGATCCAGGGTCTCGGGGGCCACGTTCTCGGACAAGGGGGCTCCGGTGCGGGGCGGGCCGGGCTGGCTGCTCGCCGCCTCATATCGTGCTAGCGCTCGGGTCGACGTCGCCTTTGCCGGCAGCCGCCGCCGCACCCCCTCCCGAGCCTGCCGTGAAGACCGAGCTTCCCCCCCGCGACTACCACGCCCAGGTGCCCTTCCCCGACCGGGTGGAGTGTGTGCCCATCGGCGTCGTGCGCTCGGTCTTCACCGAACGAAACGGCACCCCCCGGCAGGCCGGCCTGCCCGATGTGCGGGGCCGCGACGGCAATTCTCCGGGTCGGGTGGAGCTCTTTCCCGATCTCGTGCCGCGCACGGCCCTGCAAGACCTCGCCGGCTTCGACCGCGTGTGGCTCATCACCTGGCTGCACCTCAACCGGCCGGGCTTTCGGCCCATGGTGCGCCCGCCTCGGGGTGGGCAGCGGCGGGGCGTGCTGGCCACCCGCTCTCCCCACCGGCCCAACCCCATCGGCCTGTCGGCCGTGCGCCTGGACCGGGTCGAGGGCCACACCCTGCACCTGATCGGCCTCGACTTGATCGATGGCACGCCCGTTCTCGACGTGAAGCCCTATGTGGTCTACTGCGACGCCTTCCCCGAAGCGAGCAGCGGCTGGGTGGACGAGATGGGCGGCAAGCCCGAGATCGGCTGAGGCAGACGATCCTCGGGGGATCAGCGGCGGTTTTCCGCGCCGGGGGTCGGGTGCTCCGAGATGGCCCACTCCTGGCTGTCCAGGCGGATAAAGCTGTGATCGCGCTCCAGGGCGGGATAGCGCAGCTCGGCGGAGGGCTGGCCGTCGGGGCGGATCAGCCACAGGGTCTCTCCTCCCGCCTTGAGCTTGAAGGGCGCGTGCGGCCCGTCCTCGTCGCCTTCGCCGTCGTCGGCCCAGATGAGCAGATAGCCTTCGGCCGGCACCCAGGTCCCCGCGGGCAGGACCCACAGCTCCTGGGCCGTCGGATCCCCATCGGTCAGGCCCCAGCCCGCCGCGTGCACGTCCCGGTCGTTGGGGTTGGCGATCTCGATCCAGTCGCTCTCTTCGTCGCTGTCGGCCAGCAGCTCGTTGAATCGCAGGGGTGCCAGGCCACCGACCCGCTCGACGTCCTCAGTGGGATCGCCGTCTGCGCCGTCATCGCCATTCACCGCGAGGGCGCCGCTGTCGATCGCCGTCCAGACGCCGCTGTCGCCCAGGGGGGCGGCCAGGCTGCAGCCGCTGGTCAGCAGGAGGAGGAGGGGCAGGGGGCGGATCATCGGGGCTCCGGTACTCAAGGGCCGCGGGTTGCGTTGGGGTCCAGGGGCTGGGTGGCCAGCGCGCCTTGGAGGTTCATGTCGAGCTGAAGGCCCACCCGGCTGGCGCGACTTGGGGCCGCGGCCCCCGCCAGGCTGCTGACCCCGGCGTCGCGCTGGCGCTGCTCCAAGACGACGCTCAGGCGGCCCGGGGCGGGGCGGTCGGTGGGGCGCAGGGGCAGGCGCATGCCCAGGGCCCCGCGCAGGATTCGGGTGAGGTCGTCTTTGGCGTCGGGGCGCTCGTCGATGAGGTCGACCCGGCCATAGGCCACCACCGGCGCCAGGGGGCCGGCCGCCACCCAGGCCGACAGGCCCAGCGGTTCGCGCCAGGCATCGGCCTGCACCCCCCAGGTCTTCATCAGCTCGGCGCCGCCCATGGCCTGCTTGACCGCGCCGGTCAGCCGCAGACCCGCGCGGTGGTCCCGCGCCAGGGCGAGGCCCCGGGACCCGTCCCGGGCGTGAGAGTGAGGGCGAGGCGGTCGGGGTCGGCCGCCGCGTCCAGGCCCGCCAGCGGCCGCAGCACCAGCAGGCCGGCCACGTCCTGGCCGATGTTGCGCTCGCGTCGGGCGAGGCCCTCGCCCGTCGTCCAGGTCCCCGTGAGGGTGACCCAAGACGCCGGCGCGGTCCAACCCACCAGGCCACCCAAGTCGGAACGTTCGTTCCAACCCTGGTCTTCGGCCAGACCCGGGACCATCGAACGGTGCATCCAGCTCAGGTTGCCCGTGCCCACCCAGGGGTCGTCCACCAGCCCGGCAGCCACGCTGAGGCCGGCCACGGGCAGGCGGTAGCGGGCCTCGGCCACCTCGATGCGGGGCACCAGGGCCTCGCCGTCCACGCCCACATAGCCGTCGTCGCCGCCGCTGCGCACCGCGCCCAGCACCACCCGTGCGCCGGCCCCGCCCTGGGCCAGGCCCAGGCTGGCCAGGGCCCGGGGCAGGCTGAGCTGCCGGTCGAGGCCGCCAGCGGGCAGGGTCTTGTCAAAGCGCCCTGCCACTTCGATGCCAGCGGCCAGGCAGCCGGCTTCGGCCGGATCGCTGCCCAGGGCGGGCGCCAGCAGGGGGGTCAACAGGGCGGCGCAGGCCAGGGTGCTCATGGGGCCTCTCGGGCCAGGTTCTCGGCCCCCAACAGCGGGCCGTGCTGGTCCAGCAGGGCCTGGAAGCGGGCGTGGTCGGCCAGCAGGCGCGTGGCGTCCTGGGCCGACATCGCCAGCAGCTCGGCCACCAGCACGTCCACGCCGCCGCCTTGGATGAGATCCCGCGAGATGGCGACCTGGGCGTCGCCGCCGTCGGCCCGGCCGGCCCGGGCGTGGGCCCGTCCCAACACGCCGCCCAGATCGGCGCCCAGATCTTCCAGGTCAGACGCGGAGTAGTCGCCCGCGTCCCAGTCCGTCCGGATCTTGTCGCGTTCGAGGTCTTGAAAGTAGCTGGTGAGGCTGAGGGCCTTGAAGCACATCACCCCCACACAGGCCCCGGCCAGCAGGGGGTCGGCGTCGGGGCGGGTCCATTGGCGTCGGGCGGCGACAACGACGCGCTGCGCGCCATCCTCGAAGGTTGCCGGTGTGAAGGGGGCCCGGCCGGGCGGGGTGGCGTTGAGGTCGATGACCTCCCGAAGATTCATCAAGCCGTCGTCCCAGGGCCCATCCTCACCCAGGTCGTAGAGCACGGTGAAGCGCAGGGCCGGCAAGGACGAGACGCCCGCGCCGAAGCGACGGGCCGCGTCCAGCCGGCGAAAGCCCGGAGGCAGCTGCGGCGCCATGTCCGCCAGCACGACCTGCAGCATCGCCTGCTCTTCTTGCGTGGGATCGGCCATGCCATCGCCGCGGCTGTCCAGCCCGTCGCTGCGGATCAGCTTGCGCTGCCCCCGGCCAAAGAGCATCGGCCCCCCCGACACCGGATCCACCCACTCCGTCGCGGCGAGGGTGCGCTCCTGCAGGGGGCCCTCTTCGGCGGCCTCGTTGAGGTAGTCGGCGAAGACCTCGCCGGCATCGCCGGCTGGCTCGCCGTCGATGGCGGCGGCATAGGCCTCGGCCAGCGCGATCACCATGGCGTCCTGGCAGTCCGCTGCGCAGCCCCCCAGGTGAATGGCCAGGGCGCGCAGGCCCACAGAGGCCCGCCGCAGATCCAGGAGCCAGGGGCCCCAGGTGGCCGCGTCCAGGTCGACGAACTCCACATTCAGCGGCGGCTCGGGCTCGCCGGGGGAGGGCAGGGGACGGGTGGTGCTGGCGTTTTCGGGGTGGGGATCGCCCACCGTCAGGATCGCGGTGGCCTCGGGGAGCTGCAAGAAGGCCGTGTCCTGGCGCGCGGGGTCGGGGCGGCCCAGGTCTGCGTAGAACCAAGGCAGGGTCCCCCGCATGAAAGCGTAGGGGCCGCTGGCCATCTCGGCGTATTTCTCTGCGACCCGATCGGGATCCCGGCTGAGGAAGGCGCGATCGGCGGTCACCAGCACCTCGCGCATCCAGTCGGCCCGGGCATCGCCCGTCGACGCGCCCGAACAGCCGGCCAGCAGCAGGCTGAGAGCGCAGGGGGCGAGAGCCGTCCATCCCATCTGCACAACCTATGGGCCCCGCGTGGCAGCACCGTGGCAGGTGGGCCACAGTTGGGGCAGCGCCCTCCCAGACCCCCCCGCCCGTGCCGCGGACGGACGATGTCGCGAGACCCGGCCGCCGAACCCCCGAACCTTGGCAGGGAACCGAATCAGCCGACCGCGAACGGGCGGGGAGGAGGAGGATGGGGTGACATTGGGGAGGGAGGGCCGGAGAGCCGGCCTCTTTCCTTCCTTTTCCGTCTGCCTCATGAGACGGGGCCCCCAGCCGGTCATTCACCGGCGCGCCCGGAAGTAAGGGTGAGCGAGAGCAGGCCTTTGGGGCGACCAATGGTCCGGCCCCCGATGTAATGCCCTGTCACGACCTGTCGCCCGGTGGGCTCAGGACAGGTCGATGGTGTCCAGCTCGTCGAGGCCGTCCAGGCCGTCCAGGCCGTCGAGGCCGTCGAGGCCGTCGCCTTCGGCAGCCGCGCCTTTTTCGCTCTCGGGGGGGCGGACGCCCAGCAGGGCGAGCTGCGCGCGCACCTTCTGGCCCAGGGCGGCGTCTTCGAACCAGGTGGCCACGTCCATGGGGTTGCCGTCGTCGCCGACCATGCGATAGCGCCCCTGCTGGATCCAGGGGTGGACATCGCGCAGCCCGCCGGCGTTTCCGTTGCGTTCGAAGCCATAGCGCAGGCCCGGATCGTCCTTGTCCTTGCTGCGAAAGACGAAGCAGTCGTCCAGGAACCACAGCATGCCGGTGACCAGCCGGCTGCGCTCTGCCTGGCGGCGCAGGCGAAAGCCGCAGTCCGCGGCGTCGGCGGGCCAGCGGAAGATGCCCATGAAGGCTTCGTTGTCCGTGCCGTGGCGGGCGTAGACGAAGGCGTAGGGCAGGGTGCGCATCACCCGCACCTCGTCCAGGGCGGCGCGCAGGGCGCTGCGCTCTCGGCTGTCCATGGGGGCTCCTGGGCCGGACCGGTCGGGCCTGAGTCTATGCCGTGGAGGGAGGGCGCCAATGGTGGTGGGCCCAGGCGGGCGTTATCGGGATCCGTCCCTGCCCTGGAGCCCAGGATGCGCCGTGGTGCCATCCCCCTGCTGATCGCGGTGGCGCTCTGCTTGCGGGCGCGGCCGGCCTGGGCATCGGGTGCGGCGGCGCCCACTGAATCCATGCTGCTGCTGCTGATGGTGCTGGCGGTCATCGGCGCGGGCTACCTGATCGCCCACTTCGTGCTCGCCCGGCTGCAGCGGCGCTTCTTATTCGTCTCGGGTGCCGAGTACCTGCTGCTGGGCGTGCTCCTGGGCTCCTCCAGCGGCGTGCTCTCCGATACGGCCGCCCTGGCGCCGGTCATCGCCTTTGGCACCGGTTGGATCGGACTGCTGGAGGGCTCGCGGCTGCGCATAGGCTGGTTGCAGGGGCTGCCCCGCTGGTCCAGCCGCATCGCCTTGGTGGACGCGGTGGTGGTGGGGGGGGGCATGACGGCCCTGGCCCTGCCCTTGTTGGCGGCCCTGCTGGGCATCTCTCACACGGCCGCCTTGCTGCCGGCTGCGGTGTTGGGCTGCGCGGCCGCATCCAGCAGCAATACGGCCACCCAGCTTCTGGGCACCCGCTACCCGCACCTTTCCAGCGGCACCCTGGACACCCTGGCCCAGGCCAGCCGGCTGACCGAGGCCTTGTCCATCCTCGCCTTTGGGCTGCTGCTCTGCTTCTTCCACCCTGCGGTGCAGGGGGCCAGCTTCACCCCCGTGCCGGCTGAGTGGGTGCTGCTGATGCTGGGGCTGGGCGTGACCCTGGGCGGCTTGTTCAGCCTGCTCGTCAGCCAGGAGTCCACCGAAAACCACCGCTTCATGGCCCTGGTGGGCATCATCTGCTTTGCCACCGGCGCGGCCTTCTTCCTGGGCCTGTCCGCCCTCGCGGTCAACCTCGTCCTGGGCGTGGTGCTGGCCCACAGCGCCAAGGGCCAGGATCTCTCGGCCACCCTCAGCCGCACGGTGGCCCCGGTGCTCATGTTGCTGCTGCTGCTGGCGGGTGTGGTGTGGTCGCCGGTGCCGGCCTTGCAAGGTGTGGCCCTCGCCGCGGTGGTGGTGCTGGGGCGGATGGCCCTCAAGCTGCTGTCGGGCTGGATTGCCAGCGCCGGCACGCCCCTTCGGGGGGATATCGGACGGGGCGCCCTGGCCCAGGGGCCGGTGGCGCTCTGCATCGCGCTCTCTTACCGCCTTATCTTCGAAGGTAACGCTGTGGACCTTGTCTTCACGGCGATCCTCGCGTCGGTTGTGCTCAACGAGCTGCTGGCGTCGCGGGTGCTCAAGGGCCTGCTGGTGGATGCCGGCGAGCTTCGCCAGGATGTCGCCCTCGAGGGCGGATCACCCGGCCCGGGAGGCTGAACGTGCACGTCGTCGTCGTTGGATTGGGTCAGGTTGGCCAGGCCGTGCTGCGGGCGCTCGAAGCCCAGCGCCACGACGTCGTGGCCATCGATCGCGACCCGGACAAGACCGCCTGGGCCGAGGAGCACTTCGATGTCGCCACCCTCTGCGGCTATGGGGCCAGCGCCCGCATGCTCAAGGAGGCGGGCTGTGAACAGGCCGATCTGCTGGTGGCGGTGACCGATCAGGACGAGACCAACCTGGTCGCGGCCCTGACGGCCAAGCACCTGGGGACCCGGCGCGGCGTGGCCCGGGTGCAGGGCGCGGACTGGGTGGACATCGGCGGCGAAGAAGGTGTGGCGATCGGCCTTCTGGGCGTGGACGCGGTCTTCAATCCCCGGGTGCTGGTGGCGCGGGAATTGGCGCGGGTGGCCCGCTCGGCCGGCGCGCTGGAGGTGGTGGAGCTGGCCGAGGACCGGGTGGAGATGGTGCAGCTGGAGCTGGTCGAAGGCGTGCGCGCCCTGGGCCGGCCCCTGTCCCAGCTGGGCCTGCCCGCCGGCGTGCGCGTCGGGGCCATCCTGCGCGCCGGCAGCTTGTTCGTGCCCGGCGGCGTGGACGTGCTGCGGCCCGGCGACCGGGTCTACCTGATCGGCCTGCCCGGGGTGCTCCCGGGCGTGCTCTCATCGTTTACCACCCGCCTGGTGGCCAACCACGTCGCCATCCTGGGCGGCGGGGTGGTGGGCTCCACCCTGGCCCGGCAGCTCGCCGGCACGGCCAGCCGGGTCACGCTGATCGAGCGGGATCCCGAGCGCGCGGAGCGCCTGGCCATCGAGATGCCCGAGGCCACGGTGGTGGTGGGTGATGGCACCGATCTGCAGCTGCTCGAAGAGCACCGGATCGGGGGCTGCGACCTCTTCTTCGCGGTGTCGGCCGAGGACCAGGCCAACCTGTTGGGCGCCCTGGTGGCCCGGCGCGCCGGGGTGGCCCGCACGGGCATCCTGGTGCACCGCGGCGAATATGAGCAGATCTACCACCAGCTGGGCATCGACATCGTCGTCTCGCCCCGGGCCATGGCGGCGGACATCATCCTGCGCCACTGCCGGGGGGATGGCGTGCGCAAGCTCACCGCCCTGGCCCAGGGCCAGGCCGAGCTGATCGAGCTGAAGGCTCCGGAGGGCTGCCGGGCGGTGGGTGTGCCCCTGGCCCACCTCGAGCTGCCCCGGGGCGCCATGGTGGGGGCCATCCTCAAGCCCGACCGGGTGCTGGTTCCCGGCGGAACGGACGTCATTGAGGCAGGCGATGGGGTCATCCTGATCAGCACCACGGCGGCGCGGCGCGGCATGGCCCGCCTCTTTGGGGGGCTCGGCGCGTGAAGTTCGACCGCCCCCCTGTCCACCGCATGGTCGCCCGCCCGGTCGGGCTGGTGCTGCTGGTGGTGACGGCGACCCTGGTTCTGACCGGCCTGGTGGAGCTGATCTTCGCCCTGGTGGGGGGCCTGCAGGACCAGGCGCTGCTGTCCACCCTGCCCCTCTTCCTGTCGGCGCCGCTGTCGGCCTTGATGGGCGCGGGCTGCCTGGCCTGGGCGCGGCCGGTCCCCCGGGGCCTCAGCATGGATCGCGGCGAGGCCAGCGTGGCGGTGACGGCGATCTGGCTGCTGCTGGGGGTGGTGGGCGGCCTGCCGCTGGTGCTGGGGGCGGGGACCCCGCCGGCCGACGCCTTCTTTGAGGCAGTGAGCGGCTTCACGACGACGGGCGCCACCATCTATGGAGATATTGAACACACGCTGACCGAGCCCCTTGTCTTGTGGCGCGCAGTGATGCATTGGCTGGGGGGCATGGGCATCGTGGTGCTCTTCGTCGCGATCTTCCCCAATATCGGCGTGAGCGGCAAGCATATGTTCCGCAGCGAGGTGCCCGCGGTCACCTCCGAGGGCTTGCGGCCGCGCATCACCGAGACGTCGATGGCCTTGTACCGGCTCTATCTGGGCCTGACGGTCTTCTGCGGTCTGGGCTTGTGGGCCCTGGGCATGGGGCCGCACGACGCGCTGGTGCACGCATTCGGAACCCTGTCGACGGGCGGTTTCTCGTCGCGGGATGCCTCGATCGCGGCCTTCGCTTCGCCGCCGATCGAGTGGTTCACCGCGGTGATGATGCTGGTATCGGGGGTGAACTTCGGCCTCTACTACGCCCTGGTGCGCACCCGGAAGCCGCGGCTGCTCTGGCGTTCGGCCGAGTTTCGCGCCTATGTGGCCATCGTCGTGGTGACCACCCTGTTCCTGACGGGGTCCCTGCTGGAGCTGCACCAGGGCGATCTGCTCGTGACCCTGCGCCACGCCTTCTTTCGCGTGGGCACCAGCCTCACCAGCACCGGCTTCGGCATCGACGACCACAAGACCTACCCGCCCCTGGCCCTGGCGCTCACCATCGGCTTGATGTTCGTGGGCGGCTGCGCGGGCTCGACGGCGGGGGGCATCAAGGTGGCGCGGGTCATCATCCTCTTCCAGACCGCCATCGCCCAGATCCGCCGCAGCGTGCGGCCCGGCGTGGTGCATGTGGTCAAGGTGGACGGGCGGCCGGTGGAGAAGCCGGTGCTGCTGGAGGTCGCGTCCTTCTTCTTCATCTTCATGGGCTCGCTGGCGGTCTTTACGCTGCTGATCTCGATCCTGGACGGGGTGCCGGTGGCCACCTCTGCGGGCGCGGTGCTGTCGGCCTTGTCGAATATGGGCCCCGCGCCCTTCTATTTGGATGCAGACAACTACGCGGGCTACTCGCCCACGGCGAAGGTGCTCTTCAGCCTGGCCATGGTCATGGGCCGCCTGGAGTTCTTCACTGTATTGAGCTTGCTCCTGCCTGAGGTGTGGCGCAGATGAGTCACGCTCCCGGCCCCTCGCAGCCCGTCGATGTGCTCCGCAAGTCGCTGATTGTGGCTGTGCTGGTGGGTGGTCTCGTCCTGCTGCACCGCTTTGCGGGCGCCAATGACGGGACCGACCCCCGGGGCCTGCTGGCCCTGGGCTTCGTTGTGTTGGCCGCCTACACCATCGGCGAGCTGGCCGAGGTGCTCAAGCTGCCGCACATCACCGGCTACCTGCTCGCCGGCTTCATCCTGGGGCCCAGCGTCGCCCACGAGCTGAGCGCGGTGCTGCCGGCGGGCGCCTTGCCCGCCCCCTTCGACCGCGGGATCCTGTCGGAAGGCGTCATCGGGCAGCTCTCGCTGTTGGACACCCTCGCCCTGCCGCTGATCGCCTTGACCGCCGGCGGCGAGCTGCACCTCAAGGAGCTGCGTACCGGGCTCAAACCCATCGTGGGCGTGCTGCTTGGGCAGACCGCGATCGTCCTGCCCGCCTTTGTTCTCTTTGCGATCCTGCTGGGGGGTGTGGTCCCGGGCATCGGCCTGCCGGCCTTGTCGGCCGTGGACACGGGCGCGCAGGTGGCGATTGGCCTGGTGCTGGGCTCTCTGGCCCTCGCCACCAGCGCGGCCGCCACCATCGCGGTCATCTTGGGTTCGGGGGCCAGCGGCCCCATGACCCGCACCATCCTATCGGTGGTGGTGCTCAAGGATGTGCTGGTGGTGGTGCTATTTGCGGCCAGCACCACGGTGGCCGCAGCCGCTTTGGGCGTGGGGGGTGGCGAGGGCCTGGGCCAGGCGCTGGCGCACATCGGCCTGTCGGTGGTGCTGGGCGTGGGCGTGGGCGGGATCCTGCACCTGTATTTACGATTTGTATCTGTTGAACGCCTGCTCTTCCTTGTCGCGTTGATCTATACCACCGCCTTTCTGTGCTCCAGCTTCGACCTCGAAGTGGCGCTGGTCTTTATCGGCGCGGGCTTCATGGTCGCCAACTTCAGCGACCAGGGCGGCACCCTCATCAAGGATGTCGAAAGGCTGAGTCTGCCGGTCTTCGTGGTCTTCTTCACCCTGGCCGGCGCGCGCCTGCATGTGGACGTCATCGTCAAGATGGCCGGCTATGCGGCGCTGCTGGTGGGCGTGCGGACGGCCGCCACGGTCCTGGGCGTCAACCTGGGCGGGCGGTTGAGTGGCGCTGATGCGGGCACCCGGCGCTATGGCTGGATGGGCCTCATCGCCCAGGCCGGCCTGGCCATCTCCTTGGCGGGCAAGCTGCCGGCCCTCTTGCCGGGGCCGGTGGGCGAGGAGCTCTTTGCCCTGGTGCTGGCGGCTGTGGCGGTGCACGAGGTCATCGGCCCCGCCCTGCTGCAGATGGGCTTGAGCAAGGCGGGCGAGATGCCCGGCGCCACCAAGGCCACGGCGACCGCAGCCCCGGTTGAGACCGAGAGCGTGGATCCAGCGCCGATCGTGGACGAGGGCTGGGGGCCGGCCTTCCGCTCGGGGTCGCCCGAGCTGACCGCCCTGGTGGTCGAACTCGAAGAGGACTTGCAGCGCCTCAGCTTGGATTGGGGTGCAACTGAGCCCGTGGCCTGGTCCACCGAAGCCCGGCGCTGGTTGGCCAGCCTGCGCACCGACTACCTGCGGGCCCACCGGCGGCTCGCGGTGCTCTCACGCGACGAAGACGTAGACCCGGAGCACTTTGCCGCCCTGCTGCGTGAGGTCGAGGTCGCCTGGCAGGGCCGGGTGCTGGCGCGGGCGGCCGATGACCCCCTGGAGCGCTGGTCGCCCGTGCCCCTGGTACAGAAGCTCGATCGGCGGCTGGACGCGCTGCCCACCAGCGTGTCTGCACCCATGGAGCCCGAGGTCCTGGCCCCCCGCCCGGAATCGGTGCTGCCGCGCATGCTGCGGGCCCTCAGCCGGGACCGCGAGCGCCTGCTGCCGGGTCGGCGCGAGGTGCCGGTCGCGGCCCTGGCCCGCTACCATGTGTCGGGGCGCGCCGTCGGGCGCCTGGAGGGCCTCGCCGCCCTGGCCGCCCGCGAAGAGCTCGACCTGGCACGCCAGCTTGGAAGCCTGTTTTCCGAGATCGCTGCGCGCTGGCCCAGCCAAGGGGGCGCCGAGCTGGACGCCGCCCTGGGCGCCTTGCGCGCCGATGTGGACGAGGCCTTTGGGGCCATGGACGCCGCCCTGGAGAACGCGGCGGTGGAGGCCGGCCAGCGCTGCATGGGGGTGGTGGGCAGCTCGGTGGCCAGCTTCAAGCTGGAGCTGCCGATCTTTGGCACCTTGGACCTGCCCCAGTGGCGGCGGCGCTTCAGCGGGGTCTTTGCCGAGCGAAACCGCGGCCTGGAGGCGGTCACCACGGGCCTCGCCCAGACCCGCAGCGCGCTGGGCGCCCGCTACCAGGCCCTGGCCATGGAGCTGGAGGTCGCCGGCCTGAGCGTCGCCGCCGCCGAGGTCGCCCGGGTGCGGGTGGCCGCCTTGCAGCGCCAGATCGACGATCTCGCCACACCAAGCCTACGGCGGCTCCGAGACCTCTGCCACCGAGGACCCTGGCCGAGGGCCGGGCAGCTGCTGGAGGCGGGGGGCACGGGCCTGCACCTCTCCGAGACCCTGCGGAGCCGCAGCGCAGAGACGGGCAAGGTGGCCCAAGAGGCCGAGCGCCTGCTGGGCCGCCTGGTGGCCAGCCTCGACGAGACAGGGCCCGACGGCGTGCAAGAGGGCCTGCACCCTGCCATCGAGCGGCTCTCGGATCGCGTGACGGTGCCTGCGGGCGCCCTGGTGTCGGGGGATTGGAGCCTGCCGCGCTTTACCGGGGTGGTGGAGCTGCCCCTTCGCGAGACGGTGGGCGCCTTTGTGGAGGCCCGGGTGGGCGCCGATCTCATCGCTGTCACCCGCAAGGCCGCGCAGCAGGTGGGCCAGGTGCAGGCCGCGGTGGACGAGCTGCGCCGGGTGCTGGCCTTCAACGTGGACCTCGCGGGTGGCCGAGCTGGAGGTCTTTGGCGACGGAGCCAGCAGCGATCCGGCGCGGGCCCTGGCCTCCGAGATGATGCTGGGGCGGTCGGCCGGAGCTTGCACCGCCTCGAAAAGGCCCGCGCCGACCTGCAGACCCTGCCCGACAGCGTGGCCACCGGGGTCACCGCGGCAGTGGTGGGGCGCCTGACCGATCTGCAGCGGGACCTGGCTGCCGGAGACGCCGACCCGCTTGCGGCGCCTGGTCTTGACCGAGGTGGTGGTTCGGCGGCCCGCCAGGCCGATCGTCTGAGTGGACCTTTCTCGATGCTGCGCAGCCGCGCCACGGGGCTGGTGCGCCTTGTATTGGGTCGTGAGGCCCTGGAAGACCTGGCGCGCTGGTGGGCGCCGCCGGTGCCCAGCCCGCCCACGGCGGCCCAACTCGCCCTGCCGGCCCCGCCGGTCAGCCTGCCAGTGGTCTACCGCCGTCTCTTCACGGACCAGGTGGTGGCCAGCTTCGAGCTGGAGGAAGACCGCGGCGCCCTGCTCGACCAGGCTGGCGCCGCCTTGATGGCCGGCGCGGGTCTGCGCGCGGTCGCCATCATCAGCGACGATGCGGCCCTGCGGGCCCTGCTCGTGGACGCCATCTCCCGCGCGGTGGGTCAGTCGGCCCAGCGGGTGCCCGCGGGCCCCGGGCCCGGCCGCCCGGACGCCTTTCAGGACTGGACCAGCGGGGCGCCCGAGGGCCTGAGCCTGGTGGATGATCTGGGCGCCCTCTTCCGCCTGGGGCCCGGCGGCTTTCGGGCCTCGACGGCCTCGTCGCGGCCATGGTGAGGGACCCCTTGCGGCGCCCCTGGCTCTTCTCCGCCACGCCCGAGCTTTGGGCCGCGGCCACCGCGGGCAGCGGCCTGGGGGAGGCCGTCTCGACGGTCCTGCGCCCGGCCCACCTGTCGCCGGCAGAGCTGACCCGGGCCATGCTCGGCCGCCACGCGATGAGCGGCTACGAGGTGGCCTTCTCTTTGGATGACCTGCGCGGGCTGCGGGATCTCATCCTCCCCCTGAGCAGCAGCGAGCGTCCCCGACGCCTGCGCGAGGCCTGGTTCGCCCACCTGCACAGCCGCGCCGAGGGGCGCCTGGCCGACGCCTTGTCCTTGTGGATGGCCGCCGTGCGCAAGGTGGACGACGAGAAGGGCACGGTGGAGCTGGAGCCCGGTGCGGCGGCTGCCCACCGAAACGCCCCTGCGCGTCCTGCCGGCGCCCAGCCTGGCCTTGCTGCGCCACGCCCTGCGCCAGGGCCACCTGGATCCAGCCAGCCTCGCCCGGGTGCTGGGTGAAGCGGAGACGGATCTGCGGGCGCGGCTGGCGGCCATGGCCGCGAAAGGCCTGCTGGTGGGCAGCGGCGATCGCTACACCGTGCCCGAGCACCTGCTGGGTCCGGTGCGCAGCGCGCTGAGCCTGGAGGGCTGGCGATGAGACTGCTCTTCTGCTGGTTCTTGTCGGCGGCTTGGGGCGATCCCGCCGTCCAGCCGACCCGGCGCCCCGCCAAATCCTGGAGCGCGCCGCCAGAAGGGGCCGAGCAGGCCCCGTCCCGTCGGTTGATCCCGCCGAAGATGAAGTCGCTGCGCCCATTCCGGCGGAGGTCGCGCCCGCGCGTGCCCCGGCCCCCGCGCCCGACACCGATCCCGCCGAGCCCTGGCCGGAGTCCCCGCTGCCGAGGTCCCCGCTGCCGGGTCCCCGCTGCCGGGGCGCCGACCCCGACCCCCTGCCGGGCCCACCCGTCGTCGCCACCGGGGCCCCGCTGCCCCGCGCCGGCTGCGCCGGCGGCGCGGCCCCCAACCGCGGCAACGGCGCGGGTGGACTGGCTGCTGCCCTGGCTGGCGGGGGCCCGGCCTGCCACGGTGAGCGCGCCGGTGGCCCCTGTCGCCGCCCCCAGCGCCCTGGACCGGGGCATCGACCTCGCCATGGACCGCCTGGACGACCGGGGCTTGCCCCTGGCCCTGCGCCGCGGGGTCTGGGCGCTGCTCTTTGGGCTCATCGCGCTGCTGGCGCGCACCCTGGCGCGGCGCATCGCGTCGGGCCACCCGCCGGGCCCTGCTGCTCCTGGTCACGGGCAGCGTCGGCCTGCTGGGCGCCACCGCGATGTGGGCGCTGGTGGCTTTGTTGCCCCTGGCCTGGCTGCCTTGGCTGGCGGCGGTCGGCATCGCGGCGGCGGCTGCCCTGGGCTGAGGCCCATCCTGGCCGATCTGGTCGCGGGCGTCGGCGGCTGTCAGCGAATGCGCGCCCCGGCGTCCAGCTGCAAGGGCGAGAAGCGGCCTCAATGGCGAGCTGCTGAAGCTCGGCGCCCGGTCCAGCACGGTGCGAAGTCTGGATGGCCGCAGCCTGCGGGTGCCCAATGGGCGCCTGATGCGCGCCAGCTTCGTCTTGGAGCAGGGTGCTGCGCGTGCGCTCCGCGCAGAGCTGCAGCTGCCCCCGGACCTGGCGGGGGCCGAGGCCTTGCGTTGTATTCGCGAGGCCGCGCTGGTATCGCCCTGGGTGGATGATCGGCAGCCCCTGGCCATCGAAGCGACGGGCGAGGGGCGCTGGTTGGTGGCCTTGTCCTTGTTGCCGGGCGCGCCCCGCGACCTCGTGCGCATCCAGCTGTCCACCAACGCCCTGGCGGCCGCCCGGTCCCGCCCGTCCTGAGTCCCCTGGAGCCCGTCGTGTCCCTCAAGGAGAAGCACATCGCCATCCGCATCGAGCAGTGCTTGTCCCTGGCGCGGGCCAGCAACTGCCCGCGGCGCAAATTCGGCGCCTTGCTGGTCGATCCCGCCCGAAACGTCATCCTGATGGATGGCTACAATGGCGGACCCCGCGGGGGCGGCCGGCTGTGTGGGGGGGAGATCTGCCTGCGTGACGCCCACCATGTCGAATCGGGCACCCGCATGGAGGTGGGCTGCCACCACGCCGAGATGAATGTCATCTGCAATGCCGCAGCCAATGGCGTGACCACCCGCGGCGCCTGGATGATCGTGACGGGTGAGCCCTGCATCCTGTGCGCCAAGCTCATCCACCACGCCGGCATCGACCGCGTGCTCATCGTCGAAGGCGGCTATGCCGGCGCCAATGGCATCGACTACCTGGAGGGCCATGGCGTGGCGGTGCAGCGGGTGGCGGGGCCCCGGGACCCCCGCCACGGCGCGATCAACCCAAGCTAAGGCGAGGGGTCGGCCGGGGTCTGGAAGGCGCCCACCTCGCTGTGGCAGGTCGCGCAGGCGATCATCGCCTCGGCAAAGCGGGCGCTGCGGTCTTCCGGGCCATTCGCCTCCAGGGCCTCCTTGCCCAGCTCGTGAACGCGCTCGCCGGCGGCCTCGGCGATGGGGCTGAGATCCTGGCCCGGCGGCAGCAGGTGCTCCCCGATGGGCTCGTCGTTGAAGATGGCGGCGGCCTGCGACCAGGAGGATTCGGTGGGGCCCACCAGCCCCTCGTAGAGGCGGTCCATG
>JAGYJW010000200.1 GCA_018401435.1 Deltaproteobacteria bacterium
GCAGAAGTTCAGCTCGCCGGGGTCAGCCAGGACCACGCTCACCGGAGCACCAACCCCGCCGCCCGAGAAGTAGCTGCTGACATCCATCAGCCCGGTGACATCCTCAAAGGACACCATGCCGGTCTCAGGGGTGCCTGCATCGCAGTCATTGTCGATGCCGTCGCAGATCTCGATAGCATCGGGGCTGACGGTGTCGTCCAGGTCGTCGCAGTCGCCGGCCACCAGCAGGTAGCCCGAGGGCTCGGTGCACTGCACGATGCTGTTCAGGTCGTCGCCGTAGCCGTCCAGGTCCAGATCCGCGAACCAGGTCGTGTCGGGGTTGATCTGCAGGTCGGCGTCGTCGCAGTCACCCGACACCCGAACGAAGCCGCTGGGCTGGGTGCATTGCACCAGGGTGGTGGCGCTGTCACCGAAGCCGTCGCTGTCGGCATCGACATACCAGGGGGTCTGCGGGTTGATGCTGACGTCGCTGTCGTCGCAGTCGGTGTTGTCGATGAGGTAGCCGGAAGGCTGGGCGCACTGCACCATGCTCACCAGGGGGTCGCCGTAGCCGTCGTTGTCGGCGTCGGCGTACCAGGAGGTGGCCGGGTTCTGCCAGCTGCCCCCGTCGTTGCAGTCGGAGCTGTCGCCCACATAGCCTGCGGGCTGGCTGCACTGCTGAATCATCGAGCTGACGTCGCCGTAGCCGTCGCCGTCGATGTCTGCGTACCAGCTGGAGTTGGGGTTGATGGAGGCGTTGCTGTCGTTGCAGTCCTGGCCGTCCATCACATAGCCCAGGGGCTGGGCGCACTGGACGATCTCGCTGCTGGGGTCACCGAATCCATCCAGGTCGATGTCGGCATACCAGGCGGTGTCGGGGTTGATCAGGGCGTCGCTGTCGTTGCAGTCGGTGGCGTCCAACACGCTGCCCGAGGGCTGGGCGCACTGCTGGATCATCGCGCTGAGGTCGCCGTAGCCGTCACCGTCCACGTCGCCATACCAGCTGGTGGTCGGGTTGATCACGGCGTCGCTGTCGTCGCAGTCGCTGTCGCTGGAGACATAGCCGC
>JAGYJW010000201.1 GCA_018401435.1 Deltaproteobacteria bacterium
GCCGGCAGCTTCACCCCGGTGACTTCCAGGACCCCCGGGCCACGGTGCAGACCATCGCCGCCCCGCCCGAGCCCGACGAGGACGAAGACGACGGCGCCGATGACGGGGTGGGCGACGGGCTTCCCGGTGATGGCGATGTGGTCGGACCCGAGGACGGCGAAGGCGACCCCGACCTGCCCGCCGTCTACCTGGCCCGCTTTGGCCGCAAGGTCGTGCTGGCCGCCTGGCGCCGCCGCCTGGACGAGCGCCTGCGCGACCCCACCCTGGACGCCAGCTTCACCGTGTCCGACCTCATCGCCATGCAAGCGCGCCGCCTGGCCACCGGGTTGCGGGCCGAGACCCCCTCCTACACGCCCTTCACCTGGAGGTGACCCATGTACCTGCTCGCCGCCTATGACGTGGTGTCCGACAAGCGCCGCCGCCGCTTGCAAAAGGCCCTGGCGGGCTGGCTGGAGCCCGTGCAGCGCAGCGTCTTCGAAGGCCACATCCTGCCCAATGTGCTGCCCCCCATGCACCGCGCCGTCACCCGGGTCATCGACCTGAGCAAGGACAGCGTGCGCATCTTTTCGATGTGCGAGTCCTGTCGGCGCAGCGCGCGGCTCTACGGCGTCGCCGCCCCGCTGCCCGACCCGTCAGCCCCCCTCTTTCTATAGGGTCGCAGCCGCCCGCTTGACGCCGTGGGCGGGGCCTGCGAACCTGCCGGCGTCCCGACCGGGACCCCCCCGGCTCTCTGACATCGCCGCATGGTCCAGATGCCCCCTGTCCCCGGGGGGCCGATGGCCCCATCGCTGCCGGTCCCCGGGCGCGGTGGGCTTGGAGCCGCTGCGGTCGCCCCCAGGCGAGGCTCCAGGGAAGCCAAAAAGCGTGGATCTCGGGCCTCGCTGAGAACGCAGTGTTCATCCTGAGGTTCCCGCAAGTTGAGGAGCCCCGTGTGGGCGACGTTTTCGCAGAGTGAGTTTACATAACGCATTTCCCCGAAGGGGGGGGTAGGGTGGGGTTCCCGAATTCCACCTTGAGAACGCAACGGTTGAACAAAGCCGCTGG
>JAGYJW010000202.1 GCA_018401435.1 Deltaproteobacteria bacterium
CCAGGGCCCGGTTGTCCAGCACCTGGCCTTGCAGCACCGGGCTCACCCGCAGGCGGTCCTGCCAGGCGTAGATCTCGGCGCTGGCGGCCAGGGTGCCGCTGAGCCGCCTTCGGTCCGGCGCCGCGGTCTCGGCGAGCAGGTCGTCGGTGCGCACCTGGTCCTGCCGCAGCGACAGGGTGAGGGCCGGCACCAGCTGGGGCCCCAGCGCGCGGGCGCCATGCAGCAGGCCGCCCAAGGACCGGAAGCCATAGCGGGACCACTGCTCCCCCAGGCCCACCTCGCCCAGCCGGTCATCCAGGGTCTCGGTGCGCTGCTGCAGCCAGGCCTGCCCCGTCAGCCGCCCCTGGCCCTGCTGCCCATCCACCTGCCCCACCAGCAGGTTGCGGGTGGTCTGCATGCGGGTGGCCCCCGCGGGGGCGTTGGCATGGCCCGGCAGCCCCTCATCCCGGCTGAGGAAGGCGTCGAGCAGCGTAAAGCGCAGGGGCCCCTGGCCCAGGCGCACCCGCCCATGGACCGTGAGCTGGTCCTTGTCGTTGTTGGCGCGTCGGGGCCGGCTGTCGTCGGTGAGGTTGTAGGGGGTGCCATTGTCCGAGAAGTAGCGGAAGTCGCCCCGGGTGCTGAAGACCTCGGCAAAGGCCAGGGCATCCACCGGCACCCCGCCCAGCTCGCCCGCCCCGGCCTGCAAGGCGTCCATGCGGGCGCTGCCCAGCTGGCCGGCCGAGACCTGAAGCAGGCTGGGGGCGGCGAGGCTGCGCTCCGGCGTCACCAGGTTGACGACGCCGCCGATGGGGGCGGCGGCAAAGCGGGCCGGGCCGCCCCCGCGGTAGACCTCCACCCGCTCAAAGGCCAGCAGCGGCAGCTCGGCGAGGTTGACCACCTGCTGCCCATCGGGGTTCAGCGGGATGCCGTCGATGAAGACCTGCACCTGCCGCAGAGACGAGCCCCGGATGCCCACCGCCGAGAAGTCGCCCAGGCCCCCCAGGGACAGCACCCGGGCGCCGGCCACCCGCTCCAAGACCCCCGCCACCGACGCGTCACGGGCC
>JAGYJW010000203.1 GCA_018401435.1 Deltaproteobacteria bacterium
GAGACACGTGAGCCAAGTGCGGGCCACCCTGCCTGAACGCCTACATCGGTCTGGCTTGGCTACTGGCTGGCGCAGATCCGCTGCAGCAACGCCGCGACACCCGCCGAGTCGTTCCGCTCGGGGTGCATAGTGTTGGCAGTGAATCGCCCGTAGCGCGTGCCGCCAACATCAACGATCCAGGGTGGCCTCATGGCGAGGGGATTGCAGGCCGATGAAGGGGACACCCTTGAACCATGGATACTCATCGGATTTGCCATGCTATTGGGGGACATCGGGCTCCCATAGGTTCCCAGGCCGTTGATAATGCTGTTCGGGTCGTATTCATTGCAGGTCAGGCAACCGAGAATGGTCGGCGATGGGTCGTCGCTGACCACGTATAGGTTGTTGTCCCTCACGGGGGGCTGAGTCGGCGTGTTCGTGCGGTCAATCGGGGCAACCGACGAGTTGTATTCAACCGGCGAGGCATGACGCGACGCGTCTGAACCACCATTCCCGCACCGAACGGTCATGATCCGGGTGGTCATGGCAACCTGGTTGATGCCTCCCTTGCCATCTGGCAGTGACATGACCCCCGTTTCATGGGTCTGGTCTGTGATGGTGTATCCCTCGGCTCCGCACAGCCGTGAGGCGCGTTGCTGACAGACACCCCAGGTGAGGGCGGTACCGCTGCAGTTGATTCGGTAGGCGGGGATTCCGGCCGCGTCGTAGACCTTGCGGTGCATTGCGCAGCCGGACGCCGATGCCATGATGAGAACGGCCACGACACGATGCACTTGGGTCTCCCTCGGTGGACCTGTGCCTAATTCGACGCCGTGCATGGGGCGATGTCGGAATTCGCGAGGCAGTCAGCCTTGGCAGTCACAGGTCACCGACATGCGCATCGCGAAGTCCCCCCGGAGGCCATCCCGCGGTCAGCGCGGTCAGCTGCGGTCAGCGAAACCCCGCGCCCCCCGCCCCTGAGGTGGTGAAGCTCTCCGAGGACCCCTGCCGGGTCACCCTCTCGGAGCAGCGCGATGCAGGCCTCGGCCGAAGCCA
>JAGYJW010000204.1 GCA_018401435.1 Deltaproteobacteria bacterium
GCATGGCGACACCAGCCGTCCCCTGCTGACCGGCTATGGCAAGCCCATCCTGGCTGGGTTCGACTCCGATCAGCAGCCCCAGGAGAGCCTCCCCTTCACCCAGGGCCAGGAGCGCTGGTCCGCATCTGCGCTGAAGGCCTATGCCCTTCCCGAGCTGTATTGGAGCGGGAAGCTGCGCGGGCGCATGTGATCCGCAACACCGGCCTGGATAGGGCCCCAGGACGAAACCGACGAAGCCCACGGAGGGATGATGAATATCGAGACCTGGTTCGACCCCCGCACCTTCACCTTGACCTACCTGGTCTGGGATGCCGAGACCCGCGATGCCGTCGTCATCGACCCGGTGTTGGACTACGACCCCATCGCCGTCTCCACCTTCACCGAGTCTGCAGACAAGGTCACGGCCTTCGTGGACGAGAAGGGCCTGCGCCTGCATTGGGTGCTGGAGACCCACGCCCACGCCGACCACCTGAGCGCCAGCCAGGTGCTCGCGGAGCGCCACGGCGCCAGGATTGCGATCGGCAGCCGCATCACCGAGGTGCAGGAGGTCTTTGCCGGGCTCTTTGACCTGGCGGATCTGGCCACCGATGGCAGCCAGTTCGACGCCCTGGTGGAGGACGGTCAGACCGTGCAGGCCGGGGCCCTGTCCTGTGAGGTCATCGCCACGCCGGGCCACACCCCGGCCTGTGTGACCTGGCGCATCGGCGGCGCCCTGTTCACCGGGGATGCCCTCTTCATGCCCGACTCCGGCACCGGACGCTGCGACTTTCCCAAGGGCAGCGCGGAGCAGCTCTACGCCTCTGTGCGCCGTCTCTACGCCATGCCCGATGATACCCGCATCTTTGTCGGACACGACTACCAGCCCGGTGGGCGGGAGCTGGCCTACGAGACCACGGTGGGCCAGAGCAAGGCCGACAACATCCAGCTGACCGGCAGCACCTCGCAGGAGGACTTCGTCGCCTTCCGCAAGGCCCGGGATGCCACCTTGCGGCCGCCGCGCCTGCTCTTCCA
>JAGYJW010000021.1 GCA_018401435.1 Deltaproteobacteria bacterium
AGCCGGGCCACGCAGACCAGTCCAACTCGTTGAGAATGAGCGATTGGCGCACATTTCGGAAGCGAAAGCGGCATCGGGGTCACGGCCACGCCCCCCGCGCCCAGGCCCAGCCTTTGCAGCTCGGCGGCCAGGAAATGCGAGACCGGCCGCCAGCGTCAATGCGAGTGCAGGGATTGCCAACACAACGCGCGCCTCGTCTATCGGGCGGCCTGGCCGACCTCGGCGTCGATCTCTTCGAAGACCTCGGCGAGCAGCGCCATCATCAGCTGGCGCTCTGCGTCGGTGATCTCGAAATGCGGGGTGAAGCGCAGGGCGTTGCGGCCGCCATGGATGATGCCCAGGCCGCGCTGGCGACAGCGCTCTTCGGCGCTGCCGGGCCCGATGGCCTGGACCCGCGCGGCGTTCAGCTCGCAGCAGAAGAGCAGGCCCGTGCCCTGCACGCTGGTGATCAGGTCGGGGAAGCGGGCCTGAAGGGCCTTGAGATCCCCGACGAAATTGCAGCCCTGGTCGCGGATATTGGCCCGCACCGCCGGGGTGATCCTGTCCAGCACCGCGCAGGCCACATCCAGACCCCGGGGGTTGGTGGTCATGGTGTTGCCGTAGACGCCCACCCGGTAGAGGTCGGCGGCGTGCTGGGTGAGGCCGAGCACCGACAGCGGGAACTGCCCGGCGTTGATGGCCTTGGACCAGGTCTCCATGTCGGGGGGCTCGGCGTCTTCGAAGCCGGGGTAGTCCATCATCGACAAGGTGCCCCAGGCGCGCAATCCGGCCTGGATGCTGTCAATCAGCAGCAAGGTGCCATGTTCGCGGGTGAGGCGGCGCAGGCGGTCGTAGAAGGCCCGGGTCATGGAAACGCCCGGCGCGCCTTCGCCCTGCACCGGCTCGGCGAAGAAGGCCTCGATGAAGACCTGCTCTTTCGCTGCCCGGTCAAAGGCCGCTTGCAAAGCGTCCAGGTCGTTGGCCGGCACCACCCACAGATCGTCGTTGCGGTCGCGGTAGCTGGCCAGGTGCTTGAGGTAGTTGGCCCGGCTGCTGTGGCTGAAGCGGGCTGGGCGGTCGGTTCTTCCATGGAAGGCGCGTTCAATGCCCATCATTACGCGACGTTTGCCCGCATGGGGGCCGCCGGGATCGGTCTGGCGCCGGGCGTTGATGTCGCAGATGCGCGCGCCGACGGTGACGGCCTCGCTGCCGGAATTCATGCAGATGAAGCGGGCGAAGGGACAGCCGTCCTGGCGGGTGTGACCCAGCTCCTGGCGCATCTTCTCGGTGAAGTCGAGCTGGCTGCGGGAGGCGGTCATGATGTTGGCCATGACCTGGGGTCGGGCCAGGGCCTCCAGCACATCGGCGGGGGCGTGGCCGAAGCCCAACATGCCGTAGCCGCCGCTGTCGTGGATGACGGCGCCATAGGCGGTGACCAGCCAGGGCCCCCGCGCGGCCAGCGCGAGGTAGGGGTTCAGCGCGTCGGTGGCGTAGAAGTTGACGAAGTCGGCCTGCACCGCCGCGATGGCTTCGGTCTCGGGCCCCGAGAGCAGGTCCGGTCGTTGGGCCGCCAGGGCCTCGAAGGCCTCAGCGGCGGCATCGATTGCGGCGCCGAGATCCGGGTCCAAGGCGAGGAACTTCTCAACCGTCGCGTCGCTCAGCCCGGTGGAGAAGGCGGGCCCGGTGCGGGCGCGAAGGGCATGGAGGGTCTGGATGGCGGTGTGCATGGCTTCCTCGTCGGCCTGAAGAGGGGCTAACCGTTTGGCCACCCAGCGGTCGCCTTTGGAGCCCGACCCTCAGTCGAGATCCGCGTCGGGCCGCTTTCGCCGGGACAAGGCCGCGCCGCCTCCGACCAGGCCCACCAGCAGCAGGCCGGGCCCCAGCACCAGGGGCGAGGTCGGGCGGTGCTTGAGGTAATAGCCAACCCAGCTGTCGAAGCCGATGATGGGCTTGCCGCCGTCGTCTCCGGTGAAGCGGGTGGCGGCCAGCGTCTGGGTGACCGCGGCTTCGAGGCCAGCCTCGTCCAAGGCCCCTGCCCGGCCCCACAGCTGCATCATGGACGCAGCATAGGGGGCCAGGGCGAGCTTGACGGGCTGTCCGGCCACCGGCGGGCTGTAGAGCAGGCCCGTCCGGTCGCCCACTGGGACGGGCTTTGCGGCGGCCACGGGCGTCTCTGCCCGTCCAAAATAGCGGGCGTGCACCTCGGCCTCGACCGCATCGAAGCTGTATTCGTCCAAGGGCCCCACCTGGAGCCCGGTCTTGCAGGCAAAGAGCAGGTCGGGTTCGGCTGCGGCGTTGGGGTGCAGGGCGGTCCAGCAGCGGTCTTCGGCCAGCTCGGCTTCGCCCATCTTGGCGGTGATCTTGCGGATGGGCTCGATCTCCTTGCCCACGGGCAGCCGCCAGCCCTCGGGCAGGGTGGCCTGAAAGCCCGCGGCCGTCGAGACGGTGCCGTCGCCGCCGGAAAGCGGGCCGCCATCCAGCTGCATCTGGGCGAGGATCGCGTCCAGGTCGGCTTCGGCGGCCCGGGTGCTGCTCGCTGCGGACACGGTGCGCAGGTGGACGGTGTGACCCGCTCCTTCAAAGAAGGCGTAGTAGGCCACACCTGCGCCGCCGGCGATCTGCAGGGACAAGGTGACCATGCCGGTGCGCCGGCCGCCCCGGTCATTCATCTCGGTGCGGGCGATCTGCACCTGGCTGACCCCCTCGTCCTCCAGCTCCTCCTTGTAGTGGGCGGCCCAGGCGGCGAGGCTGTCGGCGTTGACGGGCACCTGGTACTCGCTCAACCACAGCTTGAAGAGCACGCCCCGGCTGGATTTGGACTTCAGCTCCCAGTCGGCCCACAGGTCGTTCTCGTAGCCGGCGGGCAGCTTGACCGTGCCACCGAGGTCGTTCATGCGGTAGCCCTCCGCGGACTCGGCGCGGGCGATCGGGGCGGCCAGCAGGGGGGCGGCGAGCAGGGCCAGGCCCCAAGCGGGCGAGCTGCGGCGGCGGCGGGGCGTCGGTGCGGACACGGGGTCTCCACGGTCAGGCGGTCCGCCGGCAAGATAGGGTGGCGGGCCCCGGACAGGGAGGCGGTTGACAGCCTTCTTGCCTTTTCGTCCGCGCCTGGAGCCTCTGCTGCCTGCCTCCTCCGCTGCTCCCCCGACCTGGCGCGCCCGGCTGCTTGCCCCTGGCCCGGCCCGGGTGATCGCGCTGGCGCTGGTTCTGGGCTGGATGGTCTGGGGGATCGACGCGCCGCTGGTAGAGGACAGCCTGTTCTGGTGGGTGCCCAAGGCCCTGCTGGTGGCCCAGGACGGCCCCGCCCGGGTCTTGGCCGGCCCCTTGCCCCAGGTCATGGCCGAGGCCCTCAGCCCCACCACCACGCCGCCCCAGTGGGCCGCGGGTCTGCCGGATTATGGGCATCCAACCTTGTGGTATCTGTGGTTGGCCCTCTTTCTGAAGGTGCAGGTGTCGGTGGTGGCCATCCACCTGGCCTGCTTCCTTCCCGCGGCGGCGGCGGCCCTGGGCTTTGTCGAGCTGGGGCGGCGACTGGGCAACCCCTGGGCTGGGCTCACGCCCTTCCTGCTGCCCCCTGTCCTCGCCCAGCTCTGGCGCCCCGAGCTGGATCTGCCGCTGCTGGCCCTGGTGCCCTGGGCCCTGGTGGCCCTGGCCGATGGGGCCTGGCGGCGCTTCGCGGTGCTGGCCGCCCTGGCCACCCTCTGCAAAGAGCCGGGGGTGCTGCTCCTGGCGCCCGCGGTGCTGCGCCTGCTGCGAGAGCGCCGCTTCCGCCTTGCGGCCTTTGCCCCCCTGTTGGCCCTGGGCGCCTGGGCCCTGCTGCATCCCGGTGGCCTGGCCCGCCCCGAGACCTTGCCCAGCGACGCCTGGACCTGGCTGTCTCGCGATCTGCTGCTGAGCGCCCGCCTGGTCTTCATCGAGCAGGGGCGCTTCGTGATGCTCCTGGCGCTGCCCTTTCTGGTCAAGCGTTGGGGCGGCGATCTGAGCGCCCAGCTCTGCATGGTGCTGGGCATGACCTGGCTCTTCTTCTTTTCGATGGTGGGCTTCTCCACCGGCAGCCGACCGGGCTTCGTGCTCACCCATGTGCGCTACTTCGTGCCGGGGATGGCGGTGCTGGTGGTGATGTTGGGGGCGCGCTGGCCGGTGTTGGCCTTGCCCGGCCTGCTCTTTCTGCACAGTCGGTCGCCTTATGGGCCAGAGGGGTCCTTGTGGGGCATCGACGTGGCCCGGGCCGAGGTGCTCGCCGCCCCATGGATCGCGGAGAAGGCGGCGATTCGCCCGGTGTGGGTGGGCAGCCACCAGGCGGCCGGCCTCAGCCAGCCCTGGGCCGGGCGCGTGGACCAGCCCCAGCGCGACTTCCGGGTCTACAGCATGCGCACCACGCCGGATGCCCTGGCGATAGGATCCAGCCTGGTGGTCGCCGACTATGGCGAGCCCGGCGGCGCCTTGATCCGCGGCCTGCGCTTGGCCGAAGAGGAGTCCTGGACGGTGGGAGAGGCCACGGTGCGCTCCTTCCGGGTGCTCGACCCCGCCCGCTGAGGCCGCGCGGGATAGCCCAGGGCCCATGCGCTTCCCCTGGATCCTGCTCGCCCTGCTGATCGCCGCTGCCTGGCAGCTGGTGTGGCCGCCCCAGGCCTGGTCGCTCTTGGATTGGGTGGCTTGGGTGCCGTTGATGGTGGCGTCGATGCGCCTGTCGCCCAAGCGCGCCGCCTTGCTGGGCCTGGCCTATGGCACCCTGGCCCACGCGGCCTTCTTCTCCTGGCTGGCGCAGACGGTGGTGACCTTTGGCGGGCTGCCCCTGGCCGTGGGCGTGGCGGTGCTGCTGGTCTTCTCGCTGGTTCACGCCTGGCCCTTTGCGCTGGTCTTTGGCCTGGGACCGCGGCTGCGGGCGCGTTCTGGCGCTGGGTGGCTGCTGCTGCTGCCGGCCTTGTGGGTGGTGACCGAGCAGGCGCCGGCCCTCTTTCCCTGGCAGATCGGGGCCGCCCACATCCGCGACCTGCCCACCATCCAGCTGGCCAGCCTCTTTGGGGCCTCGGGCATCAGCTTCCTGGTGCTGCTGGTCAATGGGCTGCTGGCCGAGCTGATCCTGCGGCGGGCCGAGGGCCGGCCGCCCCCACTGGTGCCCCTTGTATTGGGTGCTTGCCTGCTGCTGGTCACCCAGGGTTGGGGCGCCTTTCGACAGATGGACCTCGCCCGGCAGCAGGCGGCGGGACCCCAGCTTCGGGTGGCCCAGCTGCAGGTGGACCTCGACATCGCCGCCCAGAGCCGACTGGACGGCCCCAAGCGCCTGAAGACCTGGATGGACCTGCTGGTGGAGGCCCGTGCGGACCGCCCCGACCTGGTGATCTTTCCCGAGGGCGCGCTGCGCACCGAGGTCGAGAGCGACAAGCCCAGCAAGCTCTTTGGCGGCCACAGCCCCCTGGACTTCTTTGGCAAGATCGCCCGCGAAGGCAAGCTCCACCTGCTGGCCGGCGGCTTGCACATCGGACAGGAGGCGGGGCAGCCGGTGCGCACCAGCGCGGCCTGGTCCATCAGCCGCCAGGGCGCGCTGCTGGCCCGCACCGACAAGCGGGAGCTGATGCCAATTGGCGAGATCCGACCCTTCGCGGGCAGCATCCCGGCCATCGCGGCCCTCTTTGGCAGTGGTCGGGACGATCTGCGTCCCGGCATCCGCCCCATCGCCGTGAGCGACCAGACGGCGGCGGGGGTGCCCTACCGCTACACCGTGCCCATCTGCTACGAGGCCATCCTCAGCGGCACCATGCGCTGGCTCTATCGCGGCGAAGACGGGCCACCCGCCGACCTCTTCGTTGTGATCTCCAACGACGCCTGGTTTGGCGACACGGCCTCGCCCTACCAGCACGCGGGGCTGACCGCGGTGCAGGCGGTCGCCTTTGGGCGCCCCATGGTTCGCCAGGCCACCACCGGGGTGAGCTGGGTGGTAGCCGCCAACGGCGAGATCCGGCACGCCACCGAGCCCTTCACCCGGGTGGCCCGGGTGGTGGAGCTGCCCCTCTTTCACACCGACACCGTCTATGCAGCGGGCGGGTGGACCTTCCCCGGATTCTGCGCCCTGGGCCTGCTGCTGACGGCCATCGGGGCCAGGGCGAGAAGGAGGACCGGCAGCTCCAGCCAGGCGTGAAGGGCGGCCAGCACCCCATACCAGCCGCGGGCCACCTTGAAGTCCATGCCATAGCCCACCAAGCCCACGGCGGTCAGCACCCCCACCAGCGCCACGAAGCGGCGGGTGCTCAGGCGGCTGAGCCCCAGGCGGCTGTCTGCATAGGGGCCACCCGGCGAGAGCCGGGGCAACACGCCGATCACCGCTGCGTAGTGCATACACTGGGCAAAGACCAGGGCGCTGAAGGCTGCGGTCGCCCAGTCGCGTTCATGCAGACTGGGGTGCAGATAGGCGCTGAAGTTGGATTTCAGGCTGCCGGTGGGCAGCAGGCTGAGCTGGGGCCAGGCCAGATCGAAGGCCGATAGCGCGGCCGTGGGCAGACCCGTGGCGATGGCCAGGGGCGCTGCGACAAAGGCCAGGAGCCCGAGGCGGAGGCCCCGCGCGCGCTCCGCGGCCGGCAAGCCCTCTGCCAGAAAGCCCACTGGCGTCCAGTTGTGCAGGCAGGCGAGGCCGAGCATGGTCCAGATGGGGGCCAGGGCCAGACCCAGGCCCACCGCCACAACCGCGACCAGGCCGATGGCCAGGGGGCGCCGGCCTCGCCGGGCCAGGGAGGGCAGGGTGGTCGCCACCAGCCCGGCCACCAGCAGCAGCTCCAGCTGGGTGGCCGGGGTGCCCCCAGCGAGGTGGGCCTGCTTGGCCAGGCGCAGGGCGGCCACCAGGATCAGCAGCAGGCCGACCCCCTGGGCGACCCGGTCCTCCATGCGGCGGGCGTAGCGGGCCTCGACGAATCGAAGCTCCGCCAACACATGGGCGCCGCCAAAGACCGCCAAGGTCAGGCCATATGTGGCCAGAGGCGCGCAGGTCGCGGCCAAGGCGGCCGAAGCCATCAGGGTGAGGGAGATCGCCGGGGTTGGCAGGACCCGCGGCCGAGGGCCGGCCGCAGCTTCAGTCACGCCGCCGCAGGCCAAAGACCAGGGCCGCTCCCAGCAGCAGGCTGGCGCCGGTGACGGGGTTCAAGCCGGTGGTGGAGCAGCCCTTGTCGTCGTCATCGTCGTCATCGTCGTCGGAGTTGGTGTCCTCTCCGCCGTCGGTGCCATCGGCGACATCGGCAAAGGCCGGGGCCGACAAGGCCAGGCTGAGGGGGAGCAGCATCAACGGCAGGGCGCGACGGATCATGGGACCTCCAGGAGCCGGTAGCGTAGCCGATGTGCCGACCGGCCGGAAGGCCGCTACGCTGCCATCGGAGGTGCCCATCCCCAGCTTCGCCTTGTCCTTGCCCCGGGTGGCCCTGCTGCTGGCCCTTCTGGTGGGCTGTCAGCCGGCGCCCGTCCCGGGCAAGCTGGTGATCGTGGGCATGGACGGCCTGGACCGCGGCTTCCTCGAAGATCGGCTCTCTGCGGGCCATCTCCCCCATTTTGCCCGCTTCATCGACCAGGGGCTGATCGCCGACCTGCGCACCACCGAGCCCATCCTGTCGCCCATCATCTGGACCACCGTGGCCAGCGGCTATCCGGGGTCCTTGCATGGGGTGGGCGGCTGGACCAGCGCCAACGGGAAGCCCTTCAGCGGCGCGGATGTGCGCAGCCGCCGGCTGTGGGATGTGGCCAGCGCCGCCGATCTGCCGCTGCGGGTGGCCGGCTGGCTGATGACCTGGCCCGCCAGCCCGGTGTCCGGTCAGCTCTTCAGTGACAAGCTGGTCTTTGCCATGCCCATGAACAAGTCGCCCGACGATCCGACGGTGGCCATGGCCCAGCGCGAGCACGGAAAGCTGGGGGCCCTGGCCTGGCCCCCTTCGGTCGAAGATGAAGCCATGGCGCGCATTCCCACCTTGGACGAGCTGGGGTCCTCCCCCTTGCGCGCCCAGGTCGAGGCCTTTGGCGCCCCCTTCCACCCGTGGACCCGGGACGAGACCCAGCTGCGGCACCTCGAGGCCGGCAAGGGCCAGGACGAGCGCCTGCAGGCGGTCTACCTGGTGTCTGCCGACCAGGTCAGCCACCTGTTCTGGCCCTTCACCGACGACCGGGTGGCCCGCACCCTGCGCCAGGACCCCGACGCCCGCATGCGGGCGGCCGCTCGGGATCACCGCGCGGGCACGGGCACGCGGGCCTACCCCTATGCCCAGGCGCCCATGACCCCCGAGGACTTCGCGATGGGGGCGGCCCAGGTGCCCCTGGTCTACGATTGGCTGGATGAAGCCCTGGGGCGGGTGATGGCCACGGTGGACCCAACGGTAGACACGGTGGTGGTACTCAGCGACCATGGCTTCCAGCCTGGGCGCAAGGCCCCCGTCTTGAGCGGGGGTCACCGCGATCTCGCCGTGCTGCTGGCCTGGGGTGCCGCGGTGCGGCCGGGGGCGACCGCGCGGGTCGAGCCCACGGTGATGGATATGGCCCCCACCTTTGCCGCCCTGCTGGGCCTGCCCGGCGCGGCAGACTGGACGGGCCGGGTGCTCGATGAGCTCTTCGTCATCGGCGATCATCCGGCTCCTTGGCCCACCTGGCAGGTGGAGGACGCCTCGCTGGCCCTCGATGCGTCGGCCCCCGATGCCGCCGACCAGGCCCTGCTGATGCAGCTGGAGGCCCTGGGCTATGTCGATGACGCGGGGGCGCCGGTTCTGGGCGCCAGCCGCGAGCTGGGGCGCGCGCCCGCCGAGGACGAGGCCCCACCCAAGCCTTGAGCCCTCAGCCCCGGGCTGGCTCGCCCTGGTCCGCGGCCGTCGGGTCGATGCGCCAGCGGCGGCTCATGGCCACCTCGGCCCGGTAGGCGTCGCTGGAGCGCTGGCGGCGCTCGGGCCCCCAACCCAGCAGCTCGGCCATGCGCTCGGCCACGGTCTCCACCGCGTCCAGCCCCTGGTTGGCATCTCGGAAGAAGAGCTGGGTGCGCCGCGCCATGAAGTCCGTCACCGTCAGGGCCATCTCGCGTTTCACCGCCCAGTCCACCTGGGCGAGGATCTCGGGCCGGTGGGGCAGAAGGGGTTGCAGCAGGCGCTGGTCGGTGACCGCCATGCGCGCCAGATCGATGGCCCGCGTGCCATAGCGTTCGGTCAGGTAGCGGCAGGTGGGCTTGGGCAGCTTGCCGGCGGCGGCCTCCACCACCAGCCTCACCACGCTCTGGCCGTCTTCGTCGTTTTCGGGCCAACCCACGGCGCCGGGCAGCGGCTGCTGGGCCGTGTTGGCGATGTGCAGGTTGTCGCGGGGGTTGCCCGACAAGGCCATCCAATCGATGGCCTGCTGCACCACCTCGGCCCCCATGCGGCGGCAGGTGGTGAGCTTGCCGCCGGCGATGCTGATCAAGCCGTCGGGGTCCACGGTGATGGTGTGCTCGCGCGACACCTCGGAGGGGGACAGGCCCTCGGCCCGGATGAGGGGGCGCAGGCCCGCCCAGGTCGCGGTCACGTCGGCATCTGTGAGGTTGACCCCAGGGAAGTAGGCATTCACCGAGTCGATCAGGTAGTCCACGTCAGCCCGGTCCGCGGCCACCTCGCGGGGGTTGCCCTCGTAGTCGGAGTCGGTGGTGCCGACATAGACCATGTCGCCCCACGGGATGACGAAGAGCACCCGCTTGTCTTTGGGGTGGGTGCACACCACCACATGCTTGGCTTGGATGCGTTCGGCTGGCACCACGATGTGTACGCCCTTGGTGCACCGAAGCTGGTGGCTGTCGGGCTGGCTGAGGCCGCGCACCCGGTCGGACCAGGGGCCGGTGGCGTTGATGACGGCATGGGCCTGAACCTCGACCTCGCGGGGATTCGCGGAGTCGTCCAGCGCATCTTTGACCCGCACGCCGGAGATGCGGCCGTGGCCATCGCGCAGCAGGCCCATCACCCGGCCATAGGTGAGCACCGCCGCCCCATTCTGCTGGGCGTCCAGCAGGTGTTCCAGGGTGATGCGGGCGTCGTCGGTCATGCAGTCCCAATACAAGGGGCTGCCCTTGAGGCCCTTGCTGCGCAGCTCGGGGAAGGCGACCTGGGTTTCCTTGCGGGTGAGGGTGCGGTGCCGCTTGGGGGAGCGGAAGAGGGCGAGGCCCTCGTAGACCATCAGGCCCACCCGCAAGGCGGTGAGCTTGACCGGAGAGTCGTCATAGATGGGGAAGGCGAATCCCATGGGGTGAACCAGGTGCGGGGCGATCTGCAGCAGCACCCGGCGCTCGTTCACCGACTCGAAGACCAGGGAGAACTCCCGCTGTTCGAGGTAGCGCAGCCCCCCGTGCACCAGCTTGGAGGACTTGGAGGAGGTGCCCGCCGCGGTGTCGTTGCTGTCGAAGACCGCGACCTTGAGCCCACGCAGGGCGGCGTCCCGGGCGGCAGCCGCGCCAATGACGCCGCCCCCGATGATCACGAGGTCAAAGGTGCTGGCCGCGAGGCGGCTCCAGGTCTGTTCGCGGGACTCAGTCATCGGGGCTCCATCCACAGGGTCGCCTGTTATCCCGCTGGGGCGCAGCGGCCGATGCTCCCTTTGCCGCGTGGTCAGGGAGCGGGCACCTGGGGCGGATCCCTGGCCAGCCAGGAGGGTCGGAATCCGGCCTGCGGCGCCCGGTGGCCGGCGCCGGCCTCGCATCCGGGCAGCACGGCCCCCCGCGGTCCCCGGAGTCGCCCTCGCACACCGGGCCCTCGGCGGCTATTGGCGGCGACCCTGCCCCGGCTGCTTCCCATGCGTCATCGCTTCGTCGCCCCACAGGACGACCGTCTGGACCGCCTCATCGCGGACAATACCAACCTCTCGCGCCAGAAGGCCCGCAGCCTGGCCCAGCGCGGCGGCATCCAGGTGGACGGCAAGCCGGCCCGTCATCCCGCCTTTAAAGTAGACAAAGGCGCGGTGGTGGAGGTGCGGACCGCGCCGCCCACCGCCCGGGCCCCGGCCCTTCCAGAGCGCTACCGCGACGACCAGGTGGTGGTGGTGGACAAGCCCTGCGGCCTGCCCAGCCAGGCGGGCCCGCGGGGCGGGGCGGACCATGTCTACGGCATCGTCAAGGCCCGGGAGCGCTATGCCGGTCTGCACCATCGGCTGGACACGCCGGCCTCGGGCCTGCTGCTGTTGACGGTGGACCCCTCGGCCAACGCCGCCGTGGCCGAGGCCCTGGGCAGCGGCGCCATCGAGCGCCGCTACCTGGTGGTGGTGGTGGGGGATCCGGGCGAGGCCGGCCGCTGGGATCAGGACATCGACGGGCGCAGCGCCGCCTCGGCCTTCCGCCGGGTGGCCACCGGCGCCGGGATGAGCGTGCTGGAGGTGCGCCTGGAGACCGGTCGCACCCATCAGATCCGCCTTCATGCGGCGGGTGCCGGCCACCCCGTGGTGGGCGATCGCAAGCACGGCGGCGCGGCGGGTCGGGTCTGGCCCCGCCTTGCATTGCATGCCTGGAATCTTCGTTTCCCCCAGCCCCGCACTGGAGAACCCATCAACATCAGCTCACCGGTTCCAGCGGACCTGGCCGAGCTCTTCGAGCAGGCGGGCTGGACGGGCTGAGGGCCGCGTTCAGCCGCCGTTGCAACCCTGCCAGCCTTCGCCATTTTCGGCGGCCTCCACGTCGGCGGCATCGACATAGCCCAATGCCGCGAGCTGGCTGAAGGTGCCGTAGCTGGGCACCTTGGGGCCGGCGGCGGCGTCGATGGGGGCGAGGTTGCCCCGGCGCTGGGTGAGCAGGTCGACCAGAGGGGTGGCGGCCTGGGTCTGGGCCTCGCCCTGCAGGCGGGTGCGCTCGTGGCCGTCGGGGTCCACCAACCAGACGCCGCCCGCGCCCTTCTGGGGGTCGAAGGTCAGGCGGTGCTGCTGGGTGATCAGGCTGAGGCAGGCGGGCCCATAGAGGCAATTCTCCTGCATGGACGCCCGATCTCCGCCAGTGGCCGCGACGGTGAAGATGTCCTCGCCCTGGACGGTGGCGGGGATGGGGGCGCCGGCGCGGGTGAGCAGGCCCCGGACCAGGTCGACATGCTCGACCACCGTGTCGACGCGCTGGCCGCGGGGGCCGGGGTCGGACTTGGGCAGGTGCACGATGAGGGGCACCCGAGTCAGCTCGGACCACAAGGCGTGGCCGTGCTCAAAGCCGCCGTGCTCCCAGAATTCCTCGCCGTGATCGGCGGTCACCACCAGGTAGCTGCGATCCATGCGGCCGCGTTGGTGCAGGCCGTCGCTCAGCGCGCCCAGGGCCTGGTCCACCGCCAGCAGCTCCTCGTCGTAGAGGGCCTGGCTATAGGCCTGGGTGGCTGGATCGGCCTTCAGGGCGCCCACCTGCATGAGGGTGAAGGGGTTCTGGCCCTCGCGGGGGATGAGCTGGTCGGGCACGGCCTTGGGGTCGGCGAAGCGGCCGCGCACCGCGGCTGGGGGCGCATAGTCCAGGTGGGGCTCCATGAAGTGCACCAGGGCAAAGACCGGTGCCTCGGCCGGCCCCTCGTCCATCCACGCCAGGGCCGTCTGCACGGTGTCTTGGGCCGACCGGAACTGGACGTTGGTGGCGCCCTTGTAGTCGTAGCGATCAAAGCCCTGCTGAATGCCGAATTCGGGGGCCAGGAAGGTGTTGTTGACGAAGGCGGCCGTGCGGTAGCCCGCCCGCTTCATGGCCTCGGCCAGGGTGACCTGCTCGGGGGTCAGGCAGCCAAAGCGCGACTGCACCTTGAGATCGCGGATGACCCGGTGCTGGTGTGGGTACTGCCCCGACAGCAGGCTGGCGAAGCTGGCCAGGGTCCAGCCCGACTGGGCATAGGCCCGGGAAAAGACCATGCCGTCGCGGGCCAAGGCGTCCAGGCGCGGCGAGGTGGGGCGGTCGTGGCCGTAGATGCCCAGGTGATCCGCGCGCGCCGTGTCGTAGACCACCAGGACGATGTCGGGGCGTCCGCCGGCGGGGGCGTCGGGCACGGGCAGATCAGATGCGTCCCCCGGGCCTGAAGCGACCGCCGCGGGCGGGTTCTCATCAGGAGCTGGGGCTGCGGCCGGGGCGGTTTCCGGGGTCGGAACGACGACTTCATCGCCCGTGCAAGAAAAAATGAATGGCGCGAGGGCCAGAAACGTCGAAGGCTTCATGCCCGCAGCCTACGCCATGGCTGGCGGGGCTGCACCCTCCCCCTCCTGCTCTTGGAGAGCCCCCGATGAAGCGTCTTGTCCCTGTCCTGCTATTGCTCGGCGCCTGCGGCGTGAGCGAAGAGAAGTTCTACGAGCAGTATGCCGAGAAGGCCTGCACCCTCACCATGGAGTGCTCCGCCGACGAGAGCACCGGCTTCTTCTTTGACAGCCAGGAGGAGTGCGAGAGCTTCTTTGCGCTGGCGCTCAGCCTGGGCACCGGAGGCTGCGACTACGACAAGAAGGCGGCCAAGGACTGCCTCAACGCGCTGGATGACGCCACCTGCGACAGTTCGGGCGACGTGGATTCGGCCTGCGCCGAGGTCTACACCGGCGACGAATGCGGCATGAGCGGCGGCGACACGGGCTGGGATAGCGGCCGATAGGCCCGCGCCTGCGTCCGACAGGCTAGGATGCCCGCTCCCTCCCTCCCCGAGGCATCGGCGTGAGCGGCATCGCGGGCATCCTCCACCTGTCGGGCGCGCCGCCCCTCCGCGACGAAGCGCAGCAGCTCTCGACGGGGGTGGCCCACCGCGGTCGGGATGACAAGGGCTGGTTCGCCGATGGGCCGGCGGTCCTGGTGCACCGACGACAGGCCGGCGGCGGCGCCGAAGCCCCGGAGCCCCGGGTCAACGCGGCCCGGGTCCTGCTCTTGGACGCCCGCTGCTACCAGCCGGGTGGCAATGCCGCCCTTGCGGCGGCCTGGGACCGCGACGGTCTGGACGGATTGCGTACCATAAACGCTGATTTTGCGCTGGCATCCTGGGATCGCCGGAGCAAGGTGCTCAGCCTGGCTCGGGATCCGCTGGGCACCCGGCCCCTCTACTGGGTGCGCAAGGGCGACAAGGTCGCCTTCTGCTCCGAGATCCACCCCTTGCTGGGCCTGTCCTGGGTGAGTCGTGCGGTCGCGCTGGACCACGTCGCCGAGTACCTGAGCTTTCGCTATGTGCACGCTCCGCGCACCCTGCTGCAGGATGTGCAGGCGGTGCCGCCGGGCCATGTCGTGCGCATCGACGCGTCGGGGGTGCGCACGGATCGCTGGCACCGTCCGCGCTGGGCGCCGCCCGGGTCGCGCATCGACGAGGCCGACGCCGCCGGCATGGTGGACGCCTCTCTGCGCGAGAGCGTGCGGCGGCGGCTGGAGGGGCCTGGGCCGGTCTCGGTGCTGCTCAGCGGCGGCTTGGACAGCTCGGCCATCCTCTTTCACGCCCGCGAGCTGGGGGCCTCTCCCGGCGCGGTCACGCTGGCCTTCGATGGCGACCCCGCCGACGAGACGGCATTCGCCGCCCGAATCGCCAAGGTGATGGACGTGCAGCACCAGGTGGTGCGCGTGGATGGCAGCGCCCTGGTGGATGATCTGTGGGAGGTCACCCGCCAATTCGGCCAGCCCCTGCCCAGCGCCGCGGCGGTCTTGCAGAATCGGCTGATGGCCGAGCTTCGCAGCGATGCGCGCGTGGTGTTGTCCGGCGATGGGGGCGACGAGGTGCTGGGGGGCCGGGGCATGAATGTGCTGGCCGCCCGGCTGCGCCGCAACCGGCTGCTGGGCCACCTGCCGGGTCCGCTGCGGCGCATGGGCCGCGGTGTGGCTGAAAAGGCAGGTTTGACTGACCTTGCCGCGTCCAGCAACCAGTTCGGCCGCGATCGCTCCATCGGGGGCAGCCGGGTCTTTCATTCCGCCGAGCGGGTGGAGCTGTTGCGGGACCCCGGCCTGGTGCGGCCGGGCATCCGGCGCACGGTGCTCGACCCCTTCTACCAGGAGGTCGACACGGACCCCATCAACGCGGTGTTGCACGCCTGGCAACGCGGCTGGCTGCCCGAAGACTCGCTGCTGCGGGGGGATCGCACGGCAGCCTGGAATGGGCTGGAGGTGCGCTACCCCATGCTGGACACGGAGCTGGTGGCGGCGGCCCGCTCCTTGCCCGGTTCGGCCAAGGTGGTGGCCCAGGGCATGGGCTTTCAGACCAAGTGGCCCCTGCGGGTGTCCATGGCCCAGCGCCTGCCCAAGCAGGTGCTCAACCGGCCCAAGCGCTCCTTGCCCAACCCGCTGGGCACCTGGCTGCGGGGGGCCGGTCGCGGCTTCCTGCTGGAGACGGTCGAGACGCTGGCCAACGATCCGGCGGGCATCTTCTTGCCGGCGACGGTGCGGCGCCTGTCCGACGAGCACCTGTCGGGCAAGGCCAACCACGGCCTGAAGCTGTGGACGCTGGCCCTCTTCATCGTCTGGAAGCGCAGCATCGCGGGCTGAAGGACCCGGGCGTCAGCTCTGCCCGTTGCGCAGCTTGTCGAGCAGCTCGGGGCTGACCATCTCGGTGGGGGCCTCGTCGTCCTCTTCGTCGGGCAGGCCCGCGTCGGGGCCCGTTGCCGGCGGAGCGGGGGCGGCGACGGGCGCAGGAGCCGGCGCGGGGGCCGCGAGGCTGCGGTCGGTGTCCACCGGCTGCTCGGCGGGCGCTGGGGCCACCTCCTCGTCCTTCTGCAAGAACAAGAAGTGCACCAGGAACATGCCCAGGCCGATCACGATGGCGGCGTCGGCGACGTTGAAGCTGGGCCACTGGCTGGTGCCGAACTTGTCCACCAGCCAGGCCGAGGCCGATGGGTTGTCGGTGTAGACCTTGATGAAGTCGGTGACGGACTGCTTGTCCACCCGGTCGATGGCATTGCCCACCGCACCCGAGGTGATCAGGCCCAGGGCGACGTTCTGGAAGCGCTCGTCCTTGGGGAGCTGCCAGACCATCTGGAAGAGCACGCCCACCGCCAGCACGGTGAAGGCGGCAAAGACCCACATGCGGTAGGGGCTGTCGTTGAGAATGCCAAAGGCTGCGCCGGAGTTTTCGGCGTGCACAATGCTGAGGAAGCCATCGATGACGGGGATCTCTTCGCGGTAGAGATCGACGTTGCGCTGCACCCAGATCTTGGTGACCTGGTCCAGCACCGTGGCCACCACCGCGACCGCGCCGAAGAGGATGTACTTGCCCGCGGTCTGCTCGACCTTCGGGGCGTCTGCGGCCTTCGGCGCGCTCTGCTGGGAAGTCAAGGATGCTCCTGTGGGCGCCCTGTGTACCCGCGCGTCGGCGCCTGGGCAACGTGGCCGGGTGGTTGACGCCGGCCCCAGGTGCGCCATATTGGTGGGGTATGCGCGTCGCTCCCCTCCCGCTGATCGCCAGCATCGCCTGTGGTGCGGTGGATCCCGTCGACCCCCTCGGGCTGCCCGCCGACGACAGCTCGGTGGCCATCGCCCTGGCCGGCCTCAGCCCCGAAGCCCTGCTGGATCTGGTTGAAGATCCTCGCCTGCAGCTCGCTTTCGACCCCTTTTGCGGGCCCTTGGACCCCAGCCTGGCCCGGGTGGGCCCGATGGGCCTGAAGGTGGCCGAACGCGAGGTCTGGACGGCGGACTGCTTGACTGACCCCGACGTGGTGCTGGAAGGCAGCCTGGTCTGGACCCGCGGCCCCGATCAGCTGTCCCTGGTGGGGGATCGCGCGGTGCTGTGGCGCAATGGCGAGGTCGAGTTCGCGCTGGATGGGGCGATTGAGGCCTTTGAACAGGGCGAGCTGCTGCTCTTGGACGCGGCGGCCACCTGGTGTGGTCCTGGCGGGCCGCTTTGCGACGCCGACGCGCTCACCGTGGACCTCTCTTTCAGCCTCTTTCCCGCCAGCGCCTACCCCGCCGCCTACGATGTGACGGTGACCGGCGCGGTGGGCAGCAACGACGCCCTGGTATCGGTGGAAGGCGCCTGGAGCATCGATTCGGCCGCCTGCCCCGAAGAGCCCACCAACGGCGCCCTGGCGCTGCGGGGGCTTCGGCGCCACGCCCTCGACCTCGACGGGGCCGAACGCTGCGACGGCTGCGCGGGCTGGGCGGTTCCGGGGCAGCGCGATCGACCCTGGTGTGCGCTGGACCTCTGAACGCGGCGGGCCCTCAGCCCTCGCCCGGATCGTCCTCGGCGCCTTCTGGCGCGTCGCTGGCCCACTCTGCGACCAGGGCGCCATGCACCTGCTCGGCCAGCCGCGGGCCAAAGCCGGGCACCTCGGCCAGGGCGTCCACCGTGGCGGAGCGAACGGCGGCCACCGTGCCAAAGTGCACCAGCAGGGCCTTTCGTCGGGTGGCGCCCACCCCGGGCAGACCGTCGAGCACGCTGGTGAGGGTGCGGCGGCTGCGGACCTTGCGGTGGTAGCGGATGGCGGTGTCGTGGGTCTCGTCGCGCAGGGCCTGCAGCAGGCGCAGGCCGCGGCTGCTGGCCGGCGGGCGCAGCACATTCTTGATGCCGGGCAGCACGATCTTGTCGAGGGCCTCGCGGTCGCCTTGGGCCTGCTCGGTGCGGGGCTTGACCAGGCCGACCAGCCCCACCACCGGGCGGTCGCCGGCCACGCCCGCGGCCTGTTGCAGCTGCTCGGCCAGCCCGACCTCGTCAAAGATGGCCCGCGCCGCGTTGAGTTGGCCCTTTCCGCCGTCCACCACGATGAGATCGGGCAGGCTGCCCTCGGCCAGGCCCCGGCGCAGGCGACGGCCCAGGATCTCGGCCATGGACGCGTAATCGTCGGCCCCCACCACGGTCTTGACCCGATAGCGGCGGTATTCTCCACGGGCGGCCTGCCCGTCCACAAAGACGGCCATGGCGGCCACGGGGTCGCTTCCCTGGATGTTGGAGTTGTCGAAGCACTCGATGCGGCGAGGCGGGCGCTGCAGGCGGCAGAGGCGCTGAAGCTCGGCGAGGGCCTGCTCCCGGTCGTCGCGCCCGGCCTCGGCCCGGCGGACCGCGGTCCGGGCGTTTTCGACGGCGATCTCGACCAGGCCTACCTTGTCGCCGCGTTGGGGTACCCGCAGCTGCAGGCGGGCCCCCCGGCGGTCGGCCAGGACCTCGGCCAGGGCCTCATGGTCGCTGGGCTGCTCGCTGAGCAGGATCTCGGGGGGTAGCTCGGCCCGGCCGTCATACCAGGTGTTGATCAAGCTGGAGAGGGTCTCGGCCAGCGCGTCGGGGGCGGCGTCAAAGGTCCAGGTGACGGCCTCCTGCATCATGCCCTGGCGCACCGGCACCAGGGCGACGGCCCCGCGGGCACCCTCGGCCACGATGCCCCAGGCGTCGCGATCTCCGAGCTTGCGGTCCATCACGGTCTGGCGCTCGACCGTGGCCTGGATCGCCCGCAGCAGATCCCGCAGGCGGGCGGCCTCCTCGAACTTCAGGTCCTCGGCCGCGGCCTCCATGCGTTCGGCCAGGCGGCGCTGCAATTCGTCGTTGCGGCCCTCCAGGAAGAGCACGCTCTGGTCCACCACGTCGGCATACTCTTCCGGGGTGCACAGCTGCACACAGGGGGCGATGCAGCGGCCCATCTGGTGCAGGAGGCAGGGCCGTTGACGGCCTTGAAGCTCGCGATCGGTGCAGGTTCGCAGGGGGAAGCGCCGGTTGAGGAAGTCCAGGGTGGCGCGGGCCCGGCTGGCCGAGGTGAAGGGCCCGAAGTGCCGCGCCTCGGTGTCTTGGATGTGGCGCACCAGCTGGTAGCGGGGCCAGGGCTCGCGGCGGTCGATGCGCAGGTGCAAGAAGCTGGCGTCGTCCACCAGCTTCACATTGTAGCGGGGGCGATGCTCCTTTATGAGCGAATTTTCGAGGATCAACGCCTCTTTGTCGGTGCGTACCACCACCGCGCCGATGTCCCGGGCGGCGGCCACGAGGTAGGGCACCATCAGGCGCTCGTCCTGGCCGCTCAGGTATTGGCGAACCCGGGCGCGCAGGTTGCGGGCTTTGCCCACATAGAGCACCTTGCCGCGGGCGTTCTTGAAGAGGTAGACGCCGGGGTCGGTGGGCAGGGCGGCGGCGCGGGCTTCGAGGAGCTGCAGGGGAGTCAAGGCGCGCCCGCCCTCATCCGCCGAGGTCAAGATCATAGGCCGGGCCGGCGGTCAGCGTGGCGGCGTCCACGTCTCGGCAGACGGGCTCCTGGCCCTCGGCCTGCACGCAGAGGCTGTGGGGGCCGGTGTCGGTGGGCACGGGCACCAGGGCGGGGGCCGCGCCATAGCTGCGGCCGTCCAGGGTCACCGTTCCTGTGCCGCCAGTGACGCGGATCTCGACGCGCGCGGGCCGGCTGGGGGGTGCGGCCGTGGCGGCAGGTGCGGCAGCGGCTTCGGGGGCGGTCTCTGCGGTGCCCATGGACGCAAAGAGCGCCCATGCGATGAGGATCATCACCACGACGGCGCCCGCCGCCAACATGCCCCAGTTGGGGCCCGGCGGCTCCAGGTCGATCTCGCGCACCGGCGCGTCGTTGGTGTCGCGCTGGCGGGGCTCTCGTGGATTGCCAGCGTCTTCCGCCCACTTTCCGGATCCAAGCTCCGATTCCCGCGACGCATTGCCCGTGACACCTGCCGCGCCCGCCCACTTGGGGGCGCCATCGGCCGGCGTCAGGGCGACCCGGGCTGGCGGCGGATCCTCGCTCTGTGCGGCGGGCAGGTTGCGCGGGCTGAGGCGCGCGCTGCAGGTGCGCCGTCGGGACCGCTTCGGGCGCGATGGTGGGCTGCATGGCGGTCAGCGCCGGGCGGGGCCCGGGCGTGGGGGCGTCGTCGGCGGGCAGCACGCTGTCTTCGTCGTCTGCAGGCTCTTCTTCGTCGGGTTCAGGGCCCGGATCTCTGGCGTCGGATTCGGCCGCCACCGCCGGCTGGGCCGCGACCGGGACCGGTGCCGCCGACCAATCTGGATCTGGCGTATCGGTTGCGTCTTCGTCGGGGGTCTCTTCGGCGGCGACCTGGGTGGCGTCGGTCGGGGGGTCTGCCGAGGGGTCTTCCGGGGATGCTGCTGCAGGGATCTCGGCAGCCTGGGCGACCGGGGGGCCGGCAATCGGCGCGTCCTCTGTGGGCGGGGCCGCGGCGGCGGGCAGGGCCGCGCGGGGTGGGGCCTCGGGGGCGTCCTGGGCCTCGCTGGGATCGGGGCCCGCAGGCTACGGGGGTGAGCACAGGCGTGGGGCTCTGCCGGGCGCCGGCGGTCGCGGCCTTCAGGTCGAGGCGCGCGGCTGCTTGGGTCGGCGTCGGGCGCTGGATGCCGCGGCGGACGGGGCGGCCGGAGCGGCTGCGGGGCTGCCCGTTCCGCCGACGGACCGACCGGCCGTGACCGCGCCCAGATGGACCACTGCAGGCTCAATCTCACCGGTGTGGTGTCGGTCTGCCGCCAGGCTGCCCGTGGGTGCGGCCACGGTCGCTGCGGTGCTCCAGGGCGGGCTGTGGGCCGGAGCGGCCGCGCCGGGGACATAAGGAGCGCGCGGCGCCTGGTCGGTGGTCCAGCTGGGCCCCAGCTCCTCTTTCAGGCGCTCCACCCATTCGGGGTGGCGGGCGAGGATGGCGGCGATGGCCTGGCGCACGGCCCGCCCCGGCTGCATGCGCAGGCGGGCGCGCTCTCGGCGCAGCCCGGCCATCAACAGCTCGACGCTGCGATCCTCGGCCCGCTCCAGGTCCAGCAGGTCCAGCAGGCCGCCCAGCTGCAGGCAGTCGGTGGCCTGTGCGGTGGCGTCGGCGTCGGGGTCGCTGCGGACGGCCGAGGCCAGGGCCGGCCGGATCGTGAGCAGGCCCCGGCTGTCCAGGCCGACATGTGGCTGCCGTGCAAGGCGCCATGCGCGCGCCCCTGCTCGTGCACTTCGGCCAGGGCCGCGGCGATGTGCCAGGCAAAGGCCAGGCAGGTGCCGCCGGTGAGCCGGTCGCGCAGCGCCTCGAGATCCTGGTGGATGCGGCCGGGGACCACCACGAACCACCGCCCCTGGCGCGATCCGGTGAGCACGCGGGGGAAGGGGCCCCAGGCGGGCAGGGCGCGGGCCCGGCGCACCAGCATCTCGGGGCCCAGGAAGACCTCGGCGTCCCCATCGGGGCCGTGGGCGCTCCACAGCTCCACGGCGGCAGAGGCCGCAGCCTGTCGGCTTCGGAGGGAGTAGCCGGCGTAGTTTGATTCGTCGGACATTGCGCCTGCAAGCTATCCAGCTGAGGGGCGCCGCGCCCGGTCTGCCCTTGTTGCGCGTCCCGACCGGGGTTAGCTGGCGCGCTCTTGGCGGCCTCGGCCTGCTTCCGGCCCTGTGGCCCATCTCATCACGACCTCCCGTCAACCCCGGGCCGCCCTCCCGCCGCACTCCGTGCTCCCCGGAAGGCACCGCTTTCTGGCTGGTCGGGTCCGAAACCCCCCGCTGGCTTCGCCATTCATCGGCGCGGTCGGTCAGATTCCCTGAGAAGCCCATCATGAACCGCGTTGAAGCTGCCATCGAGGAAGGACGTTGCGTGCTGGCCATCGGCGGGCGGGCCCTGCCCCAGCCCGAGGTGCTCGCCGAGCTCCGCCGCCGCAACCTTGTCGTCGTCTCCCTGGGCTCGGAGCCGCTGGCTCCGGCCGTCGCCCCCAGCGCCGAATCCCTGGATGCCGTGCTTGGGAGTGAGGGCGGCGTGCTTGTTCTCGTTGAACCCGACGCGGGCGTGGACGGCCGCGCCCTGGGCGAGCTCGAGCGCATCGTGAAGGCCGGCGCCCACAAGCCCCGCCTCGCGGTGGTGGCCAAGGCCTTCAACCCCTTCGGTCTGCCCATGGCCCTGCGCCTGCTCAAGTTCGAGCAGATCAAGTCGCGGGCCACGGACTTCCCTGGCCCTGCCCGCCAGTCCCGCCGCCGCTGCCGCGCCGTTGGTGGTGGCTGCGGCCGCGCCGGCTGCCGCGTCGGCCTCGGGCCGCATCCCCGCTCCCCGCCCCGAACTTGTGGGCCGCGAGGACGAGAAGGCCGCCCTGGCCGAGATGCTGTCCCACGGATGGCGGGCCCATCCTGGTGACAGGCCCCCGGCGTCGGCCGCCGCTGGCTGGTCGAGGCCACCCTGGCCGACAGCGGCCTGGACCTGCTGCCCGACTTCGCCTTCGTGCCGGGCGTGGGCGCTGACGCCTTCCTCGGTCGCGTGGCCCTGATGGCCAAGACCGTCGGGGACGACCGCCTGCACGCCGCCTTGCGACCCAGCAGCGACGCCACGCCCGCCGATCTCGCCCGGCTCTGCGCAGAGGTGCTCGCCAGCGAGGGCTTCGCGGGCAAGGCTTGGGTGCTGCATGGCCTCCACCGCCTGCTCGACGCCCGCGATGGCGCCTTCTGGCGCGATGGTCGCCTGGAGATGGCGCTCAGCGCCGTGCTCACCAGCCGGCCCAAGCTGCGTGTGGTCGTTCTGACCGACGCCGCCCCCGTCTTCTACCGGGAGGGCCAGGCCCTCGACCTGCGGGTGCTGGCCCTGGCCGGCATCAAGGGCCGCGAGCTGCACGAGCTGTTCTCCAGCTACCAGGCGCCCGAGTTCCCCCGCGACCGCTTCGGCAAGATCTTCGAGCGCAGCTTCGGCCACCCGATCCTCGCCCGGCAGCTGGCCATCGCGATCCGTGAAAATGGAGACGTGGAGGAAGTTCTCGAGCAGCCGCGCTTCTTGAAGGCCGAGGCCCTGGGCGACCGTGCCGCCCTCAAGCGCAACCTCAAGAAGAAGGTCGAGGCCCTGGACGCCGAACACCGCAGCGCCCTGGCCCGGTCCAGCCACCTGCTGCTGGGTGGCCGTCCCGACGACCTCATGGTGCTGGGCATCAGCCGCAATGTGCGCCTGCGCCTGCTGGCCGATGGCCTGCTCGAGCAGACCCCCATTCAGGGCGAGGGGCGCCGCTACTATGTGCACGCCCTGGTGGCCGAGCACCTGGACAGCCGCGAGTCCGCTGACTTCGCCGTGATGACCGACCTGGCGCGCCACTTCGTCGCCCGCAGCAAGGAGCTCAAGAACGCGGGCAACCTGGTGGAGAGCTTCGCCTATGCCCAAGAGGCCAACCGCCTGCTGGTGGCCTCCCGGCAGGGCCGCGACCGCCTGATGCTGCCCTACCCCGACAACGACGGGCTCCTGGGCAGCATCCGCGAGATTATGGGGCGGCGCAAGAACCCGCGCCTGGACATCGCGCGCATGCGCATCAACGAGGGCCGCAAGGCCGACCCCCGGAACTCCGAGCTCCTGATCCTCGACGCCGAGCTTCGGGGCATGGAGAAGGCCGACCTGGACGCCATTGTGGCTGCCTTTGACGAGGCCGCCCGGATCGCGCCGGTGCCCGAGGTCTTCCACGCCGAGGCCAACCTGCACCGCAGCCGCAAGTCTCGGGGCAAGGCCGCCGAGGCCTTGGAGAAGGGCATCGCCGCCTTCCCCGAAGATGGCCGCCTGCACCGCCGCCTGGGTGGGGTCTACCTCGCCCAGAACCGCGTGGAGGACGCCGTCACCGTGCTGCGCCGCGCCCAGGAGCTCGAGCCCATGATGCCCGACAGCTACGGCATGTTGGGCGGCATCTACACCGAGATGGGTGTGGAGCACTGGGCCGACGCCGAGGCCAGCCTGGACGAGGCCCTGCGGCTCTCCCCCGAGAACCCCATGCACCTGCGGCGCAAGGCGGACCTGGTCTACCGGCGCGCCATGGTGGCCGAGACCCCGGAAGCCCGTGCCAGCGGCCTGGAAGCGGCCGAGACCCAGCTGCGCGAGGCGTTGCAACTCGACCCCGAGTCCTGGCATGTCCAGACGCTGCTGGCCTCTGTGATTCTCGACCGTGACGGCGATCTGGAGCAGGCCGAGTGGCTGCTCAAGAAGGCGCTCAAGACGCTGGAGACGGTGGAGGCCCTGGTGCAGCGCGCCCGGGTGCTGCTGCGGCGCCAGGCCTTCGCCGACGCCCGCCAGCTCATCGAGCGCGCCGTCAAGAAGACCCCGAGCTACCACCCCGCCTTTGCGGTGCTGGCCGAGATTGAGCTGGCCGAGGGCCAGGTCTTCATGGCCTTCGAGAGCTATAAGAAGGCCCGCGAGCGCAGCCCCCGCACGGCCCCCGAGCGCGCCCGCTACGAGCTGCGCATGCAGGAGCTGGGCGCCCTGATCGAGTCCGGGGCCGCCTCCGAGATGATGCGCCAGGCCGGTCATGTGGTGCAGGAGGCCAACGAGGCCGGGCTGCCCATGGACGGCCCCGCCGCGACGCGGGCTCGACCACCATCCTGCGCAAGACCCAGCGCGCCGCCGCCGCCGCCGCCGCCGCCGCCGAAGCGGGTGAGGCCCCAGCGGCCGAAGCCGTGGAGCCGGTCGAAGCCGTGGACGCCGCCGAGCCGGTGGACGCCGCCGAGCCGGTGGACGCCGCCGAGCCGGTGGACGCCGCCGAGCCGGTCGAAGCCACCCCCGAGGCCTGAGGCTCAGCGGGCGGGCAGCCGCGCCAGCCAGGTGGTGCCGACCAGCCCGGCCCCCTGGTTGTCGCTGAGCATCAGCCAGCTCTCGCCCTGCAGGGCCAAGCCCTCGAAGTTGGCCGTGGGCACATGCACCCGCAGGGACTTGGACAGGGGCAGCGCCGTGGCGGCGGGCAGCTCGGCGCCGGCCGTGATCCCCGCAGGGATCCGGGTCTGGCCCAGGCGCAGCACATCGTAGTGGCGCTCGATGAAAGCGATGTCCAGTCCCCCATCTTCGCTGATCTGGCACCACAATGCCGACACCTTGCCATTCTCGGATGGCAGGGGCAGCCAGAGGGGCAGCCAGCGCCCGTCCTGGTAGAGGCCGATCGGGGCCAGGCGCCGGCCTTCCTGGCTGCGAACCGGCTCGCCCGCGGCGACCAGCTGGGGGCCCGCGGCACAGAGGCCTTCGACGCCTTCGTTGCCGCCGGCCTCGATGCCCCAGGCCGCCCAGGGCAGGGGTCGGCGGCGACCGGCGCGGGCCTCCTCGGCATCCAGCGTCAGCTCTACGATCTCGTCGATGGCCCGCCCCCGCAGGCGCCCCTCGGTGCCCACCCAGATCGCGCCACCGTCGGTGACGGCAACGGACTCGGGCTCGGCGCCATCGGGCAGGCCGGTGATGGGCAGGCGGGCGATCACCCGGCGGCCGTCTTCGGACAGGCGCAGCAGGGCGGGCGGCCGCTCGGTGACCGACCAGAGCTGGCCGTCGGGGCCTTGGGCCAGGCCGCTCAACCCGGCCGCCCCCTCGGTCTTTACGGGGTCGAGCTTCCAGCCCTCCCCGCTGCTGGAGCGGGGGGTGGCGGCACAGCAGAGCAGCAGCAGGATCAGCATGGGCAGCAGGCTAGCACCCGATGCCCCCCCCCGCACACGCGTCGGGGACGTTTCGGCGTCATGGATGCGTTAGGTCGGGGCGATGCTTCCACGCTTCATCGTCATTGAAGGTCTCGACGGCTCGGGCGGCACCACCCAGGTCGCGCGCCTCTGCGCCTGGCTGGCTGAGAATGGGGCCCGCGACGTGGTCTCCACCCGCGAACCCTCCGATGGTCCCGTCGGGCGCTTCATCCGCACCGCCCTGGCCGACACCCAGCCCGCCACGCGCCTGGCGGACAACGTCTTCCCCTACCTCTTTGCCGCCGATCGCCGGGATCACCTGGACCGCGTCGTGCTGGAGGGGCTGGGCCGGGGGGCCTGCGTGGTGTCGGATCGTTACTACCACTCCTCTCTGGCCTACCAGTCGCTGTCAGCCGGCCTGCACGCGGTGGCCGAACTCAACCACGGCTTTCGCGCCCCAGACCTGACGGTGGTGCTCGACCTCTCGCCGGAGGTCTGCCTGCAGCGCATCCTGGCGCGGGGCGGCACCCGCGATCGCTTTGAAGAGCTGGCCCGCCTGCGTCAGGTCCGCGACGCCTATGACGCGGTGGTGGTGCTCTGCCGCACCCGCGGAGAGGCGGTGGTGCGGGTGGACGCCTCGGGGGACCGCGACGCGGTCTTTGAACAGATCCGCGCCCATGTCTCGCCCCTTGTCTTTGCCTCCTGAACTGGCCGCCAGGTCCGCTGGGGCCTCAGCCCCCGCGGCCCAGCGCCGCTCCCGCACCCTCGCCGAGGCCGCATGACCTTCCGCTCTCGCTTCGTCCCCTGGCTGCTGCCCCTGGTCGCCTCGGTCGCCCTGGCTTGCAAGGCCCAGCCCGCCGCCGCCCGCCCCATCGAATCGGGCGAACACGACGCCGCCCTGGCCGGCATCGTCGCCTTCAGCCTGGAGCGCTACCACTACGCGGGCCGCAGCATCGACGACGCCATGTCGTCCCGCTGGCTGGACGCCTATGTCGAGTCCTTGGACCCCAACAAGATGTTCTTCGTGGCCAGCGATATCGCGGCCTTCGAAAAACATAGGAAGACCCTGGACGATAGCATCCACCAGATGCCGGTGGACCTGACGGCGGCCTTTGACATCGACCGGGTCTACCGGGCCCGGGTGGAGGAGCGCATCGGCCGGGCCATGAAGATGCTGGACGAGCCGGTGCCCCTGGACGGAAAGGGGCAGCTGGACCTCGATCGCGACGATGACCCCTGGGCCAGGGACGCCGCCGAGCTGGACCAGCTGTGGCGCGACCGCATCGTCGAGCAGATGGTCCGGGCCGAGCTTCGCCGCGAGGCCCTCGAAGCCTCCATCGCCGAAAAGACCGAGAAGGGCGAGGACGTCTCGAAGATCCGCGTCGAGACCGAGGAGCAGTCCCGCGAAAAGCTCCGCAAGCGCTACCACCGCATCCTGGGCGATATCGAGCAGCAGACCTCCGCCGATGTCATGGAGGCCTACCTCGCGGCCCTGGGCGGCAGCTTCGACCCCCACAGCGTGTGGTTCAAGCCGACCACCCAAGAGAATTTCAACATCTCCATGTCCGACAGCCTCGAAGGCATCGGCGCCACCCTGCAGGTGGAGGCCGAATACACGGTGGTCAAGGACCTGGTGGCGGGCGGCCCGGCCAAGAGCGCCGGCGAGCTTCAGCCCGGCGACCGCATCGTGGCGGTGGCCCAGGGCGACGATGAGCCCGTGGACGTCATCGACATGCGGCTGGACGACGTGGTCAAGCTGATTCGCGGCCCCAAGGGCACCGAGGTGGTGCTCACCGTGTGGCCCGCCGAGAGCACCGACCCCGCCGACACCCGCGACATCCACATCATCCGCGACAAGGTGATCGTGGCCCAGGCCGCAGCCAAGGGCACCGTGCGCGAGGTGGAGGGCCTCAAGCTGGGGGTCATCGACGTGCCCAGCTTCTACCAGGCCGGCGGCTCGTCCAAGGCCGCAAAGGCCGAGGATCGCAACACGGCCGCCGATATGCGCCGCATCCTCGCGGACTTCAAGAAGCAGGGCGTGGACGCGGTTGTCGTCGATCTCCGGCAGAATGGCGGCGGGTCCTTGGGGCAGGCCATCGAGGTGTCGGGGCTCTTCATCGAGAGCGGGCCCGTGGTGCAGGTCAAGGACCGCGACGGCAAGGTGGACGCCTTCCCCGACCCCGACCCCACCATCCAGTGGGAGGGCCCCCTGGTGGTGCTCAGCAGCATCTTCAGCGCCTCGGCTTCGGAGATCTTTGCGGGCGCCATCCAGGACTATGGCCGAGGCATCGTCGTGGGCGCGCCGTCCACCCATGGCAAGGGCACGGTGCAGGAGCTGATCGACCTGTCGGGCATGTTGGCCAAGCTGTCGGGCGATCGCGACGCGGCCCGTTTCGGAGGCGCCCTCAAGTTCACCACCGACCAGTTCTACCGGGTGAGCGGCCGCAGCACCCAGGTCGAGGGCGTGGCCGCCGATGTGATCGTGCCCGCTCCCGCCGACGATCTCGACATCCGCGAGGGCGACCTGCCCGGGGCGCTGCCCTATGACGAGATCGCCCCGGCCCGCTTCAAGAAGGTGGGCAAGTCCAAGGCCGACCTCGCGGCCCTGCAAGCCGCCAGCCGCGCCCGGGTGGCAAAGGACCCCGCCTTCCAGGTCATGGAGGAGATGCGCAAGCTGCGCAGGGAGCGCGAGGATCTGCCGCTGAGCCTGGATCTGGCCACCCGCCGTGCCGAGCGCGACAGCCAGCAGGCCCTGGATGACCGGGCCGAGGCCGCGGGCCTGGGGGTCGAAGACAAGGACCCCTGGCTGGACGAGGCCCTGCGCGTGACCCGCGACTATGTGGTGGCCTCGCGGGGCCGCTGAGCCGCCGCGGGTCCGGGCCCTCCGCTCCGTGATAGGAGCGGGGACCACCTGATCGAGGCCCCCCATGCCGCGCAAGCCCACCGCCCCCGCTGCCGAGACGGCCCCCACCGCCGCTTCAGCGCCCGCGTCCGACGCCGCTGATTCGCGTCCGCCGGACTTCCTGCGCGCCCTTGTGGCCCAGGACGTGGCCACCCAGAAGTATGGCCGGCCCGTCATGACGCGCTTCCCGCCCGAACCCAATGGCTACCTGCACCTGGGTCACGCCAAGGCCATCTGCATCGACTTCGGGCTGGCCGAGGAATTCGGCGGCGTCTGCAACCTGCGCTTTGACGACACCAACCCCGAAACCGAGGATATGGAATTCGTCGAGGCCATCCAGCGCGACCTGAAGTGGCTGGGCTTCGACCCCGGGGACCGGGTCTACTTCGCCTCGGACTACTACGGCCGCTTCTACGAGATCGCCGTGAAGCTGGTCCAGGCGGGCAAGGCCTATGTGGACTCGGTGGACGAGGAGGAGCTGCGGCGCCTGCGGGGCACCGTCACCGAGCCCGGACAGCCCAGCCCCTACCGCGACCGCTCGGTGGCGGAGAACCTTGACCTGCTGGCCCGGATGAAGGCCGGCGAGTTCCCCGACGGCGCCCATGTGCTGCGGGCAAAGATCGGGCTCTCCAGCTCCAATATGAAGATGCGGGACCCCCTGCTCTACCGCATCCGCCACAAGCACCACTTCCGCACCGGCGACGAGTGGTGCATCTACCCGATGTATGACTTCGCCCACTGCCTGTCGGATGCCATCGAAGGCATCACCCACAGCCTGTGTACGCTGGAATTCGACAACAACCGCGAACTCTACGACTGGCTGCTCAAGGAGGCGGGCTTTGAACGCCCCCCCGAACAGACCGAGTTCGCCAAGCTCGGCTTCACCTACATCCTGCTCAGCAAGCGCAACCTGAAAGCCATGGTGCAGGAGCGGGTGGTGTCGGGCTGGGACGACCCCCGCATGCCCACCCTGTCGGGCATGCGTCGACGGGGAATCCCCGCCGCCGCGCTGCGCAAGCTGGTGGATGACCTGGGCGTGGCCAAGTCCAATGCAACAGCCGAATACAGCCGCTTCGAAGGCACGATTCGCGATGTCCTCAACCCCGAGGTCCCCCGGGTGATGGCGGTGCTGCGGCCGCTCAAGGTCACGCTGCTGGGCTGGCCCGACGGCGAGATCGAGTGGATGGACGCGCCGCTCTACCCCCACGACGTGCCCAAAGAAGGCACCCGCAAGCTGCCCTTCTCTGGCAGCCTCTATATCGAGCGCGAGGACTTTGAAGAGGATCCGCCCGATGGCTTCCGGCGCCTGGTCCCCGGGGGTGAGGTCCGGCTGCGCTATGGCTACTTCATCCGCTGCGAAGAGGTCGTGCGCGACCCCAAGACCCGCCAGGTGATCGAGCTGAAGTGCAGCTTCGACCCCAGCACTCGGGGGGGCAGCAACCCCGCTGACGGCCGCAAGGTCAAGGGCACCATCCACTGGGTGAGCGCCGACGCCGCCGTGGACGCCCAGGTCCGGCTCTACGATCGGCTCTTCACCGTGGAGAACCCCGGCCAGGACCGCGACTGGCGCGAAGAGCTGAACCCCGCCAGCGTCAGCCGCCTCTACCATTGCAAGGTGGAGCCCTCCATCGCCAAGGATCCGCCGGGCAGTCGCTACCAGTTCGAGCGCCAGGGCTATTTTGTGAGCGATTCCGAGGACTCCCGCCCCGACCGCCTGGTCTACAACCGCATCGTGCCGCTGAAGGACTCCTGGGACCGCAAGCAGCGCGAAGAGGCCGCCCCCGCGCCGGTACCCGCGCCTGCGCCGGCCCCCGCGGCGGCTCCGGTGCAAGACCCGGGATCCGGCCTCAGCCCCGAGGAGCAGGCCCGGGTGGAGGCCTTCGCCAAGAAGGCCGGCATCGGCGCAGACGACGCGCGTATTCTCGTCCAGGATGAAGCACTGGCGGCCTTTTTCGCTGCGGCTGTCCAGGAGTCCGGCGACCCGGGCGCCACCGCGAACTGGGTGGTGAACGACCTGCGCGCGGCCACCAAGGACCGGCCCCTGGCCTCCTTGCCCCTGACGCCGGTGGCCCTGGGTCGGCTGGTCAAGCTGGTGGCGGCCAATAGCATCAGCAGCCGCATCGGCCGCGATGTCTTCGCCGTGCTGCTGGACGAAGGCGGCGATCCCAAGGCCATCGTGGATGCCCGGGGCTGGTCGCAGCTCTCCGATGAGGCCGCCTTGAAGGCCACCATCGCGACGGTGCTCGCCGGTGCCCCCGAAGAGCTGGCCGCCTACCGCGACGGCAAGAAGCAGCTCAAGGGCTTCTTTGTCGGGCAGGTCATGAAGGCCACCGAAGGCCGGGCCAACCCCCAACTGCTTCAGCGGCTGCTCGGGGCGGCGCTGGACGGCGCGGCGTGAGCCTGCGGGTCCAGTGGCTGGGGCGGGTGGCCTATGCCGACGCCCACGCCCAGATGAAGGCCCTGGTCGAGCTTCGGGTCCGTGGCGAGGGCCAGGACACCCTGCTGCTCTGCGAGCACGACCCGGTCTACACCCTGGGACGCGCGCGGGGGGCCGCGGCCAATGTGTTGGATGCCGGCGCTATTCCGGTGATCCCGGTCGAGCGGGGAGGGGATGTCACCTACCATGGGCCCGGTCAGCTGGTGGGCTACCCCATCTGCGCCTTGCCCCCGCACCGCCGGGATCTGCACGCCTGGCTGCATGGCCTGGAATCCGTCTGCGTGGCCACCCTGGCGCCTTGGGGCATCGTGGGCGGGCCCGATGCGCGCAATACCGGCGTGTGGGTGGAGGGCCGCAAGATCGCCGCCATCGGCATCGCCTGTCGGCGCTGGGTCACCTGGCATGGCTTCGCCCTCAACGTGAGCACCGATCTGGACGCCTTCCGCCGCATCCACCCCTGCGGCATGGACAGCGATCTGGTCACGCGCATGGCCGACCACCTGGACAAGACGCCGCGGCTGGCCGAGGTGCGCGACGCCGCGGGCGCGGCCTTCCGGCGCTGGTGGTCGGCCTGGTCGGCGCTGCCCGCGGGGTCGGGGGACGGCCTCTCCCAGACCGGATAGCGGGGTCGGCGCGGTCCACCCACCCGGGACCGCACAGGAGGACCCATGCTCGATCGCCGCCTGGTCGCCCAGGAGCCGGATCGCGTGCGCGCCAACCTCGACCGGCGCAACGCGCCCGCCGACCAGCGCGACGCCTTTGAGCGCGTCGTGACCGTGCTCAGCCGCCGCCGCGAGCTCCAGACCGAGACCGACAACCTGCGGGCCGAGCGCAACGAGCTCACCCGGCAGATCGGCCCGCTGATGAAGGCCGGGCGCAAGGACGAGGCGGGCCCGCTGCGCGACCAGGTCAACGCCCTGGCCCAGCGCATGGAGGGCCTGGAGAGCGAGCTGAAGCAGCTGGAAGCCGACGAGCTGGACCTGCTGCTGAGCGTGCCCAACCCCCTGCATGAGCGGGTGCCGGCCGGCCGCAGCGAAGACGACAACGTCGAAGTGCGCCGCTGGGGTCAGCCCCGAAAGATGGACTTCGAGGCCCAGGATCACGTGACGGTGGGCGAGGGGCTGGGCATCTTCGATTTTGGCCGGGCGGCCCGGCTGTCGGGGGCCCGCTTCCCCGTGGCCCGGGGCGCCGGCGCGCGGTTGGAGCGCGCCCTGATCAGCTTCTTCCTGGACCAGGCCACCGAAAAGAACGGCTACACCGAATTCGTGGTCCCCTACATCGTCAGCCGCTCCACGATGACGGGCACCGGGCAGCTGCCCAAATTCGAGAATGACGCCTTCAAGCTGACCACTCAGCTGGACGGCCAGGACGCCTTCCTGATCCCCACGGCAGAGGTCCCGCTGACCAACCTGCACGCCGGCGAGATCCTCGAAGAGGCTGACCTGCCGCTGTCCTACACGGCCTTCACCCCCTGCTTCCGCTCCGAGGCGGGCAGCCATGGGCGCGATGTGCGCGGCCTGATGCGCCAGCACCAGTTTCACAAGGTGGAGCTGGTCAAGCTGTGCACGCCAGAACAGTCCGCCGATGCCCTCGAAAGCCTGACCGGCCACGCCGAGGGCCTGTTGCAGGCCTTGGAGCTGCCTTACCGGGTGGAGCTGCTCTGCGGCGGGGACACGGGGTTTTCGTCCTGCATGACCTATGACCTGGAGGTCTGGATCCCCAGCCAGGGCAAATACCGCGAGATCTCGTCCTGTTCGAGCTTCAGCGACTTCCAGGCCCGGCGCATGAACCTGCGCTACCGGCCGGCAGACGGCGGAAAGCCGGCCTTCTGCCACACGGTCAACGGATCCGGTCTGGCGGTGGGGCGCACCGTGGTGGCGATCATCGAGAACTACCAGCAGGCCGATGGCAGCGTGGTGATCCCCGACGTGCTGCGCCCCTATATGGGAGGCCTTGCCAGGATCGGGCCGAGGGAGTAATAGCGTTGTGCCCGCCGGGAGGCGTGGCCGAGTGGTTGAAGGCAGCGGTCTTGAAAACCGCCGTTCCGCAAGGAACCGTGGGTTCGAATCCCACCGCCTCCGCCTTCCGTCCGTTGGGCGTGTGTACTTTGGAGACGTGACCGAGTGGCCGAAGGTGCGCGATTGCTAATCGCGTGTGGGGATTAAACTCCACCGAGGGTTCGAATCCCTCCGTCTCCGCCACTCGCCCAACGGGGGTGCGAAAGCACCAAAAAAGCTCTTGAAAGCGCGCCTGCTGCTGGATAAGAGCCTCGCGCTGCGGCCATAGCTCAATTGGATAGAGCGTCGGACTACGGATCCGAAGGTTGGGGGTTCGACTCCCTCTGGCCGCGCCACTCTAAAAGCTTGAACCCGCCTTTGACCCTGGTCGAAGGCGGGTTTTCTGCGTTGCCTGACTCGCTCCGCCCGAGGCACGGGGCGAGCCCGATCCGCCTGAGCCCCTCAGCCCGCGAAGCGGATGAGGACCTTGGGGTGGGCCTTGATCATTGCCTCGAAGCTGTCTTTTTCCCAGTCGCCGATGTCCACCAGCGTGCCGTCGGCCCCATTCAGGATGGTCTCGAAGACGGCGTCCTGGATGCCGTTCTTGCTGTCCTCCAGCAGGGCCTTGGTGATCTCCCAGGTGCTGAAGATGCGGCGGCCCACGACGGCGTGCAGGCTGAGCCCATTCATCACGATGCGGTGGTAGTCCTCGATCACGGCGTCGCCATTCTTGACCCCGAAGAGCACCACATGGCCGCCCCGCCGGGTGATCTGGATGGCGTTGTTGACCGCCGAGTTGAAGCCGGCCATCTCCATGGCCACGTCCACGCCGGCACCACCGGTCAGCTCGCGCACCTGGGCCACCAGGGCCGGGTCGTGGGCCCAGGGCTTGTCGCCGGTGGGCAGGGCGGGGCTGATCACCGCGTCGCAGCCCAGCTTGCGGGCCATCTCGGCGTGGTGGGGGTCGGGCTCGATGCCGATGATGCGGCTGGCGCCCAGGCCCCGGGCGATCAGGATGGCGAAGAGGCCGATGGTGCCGCAGCCCAGGATGGCCACGGTGCGGCCGCGAAGCTCGGTCACCTGGCAGGCGTGCACCGCGTTGCCAAAGGGCTCCTGCACCGCGGCGACCTCGGGGCGGATCTTGTCCAGATCGGTGGCCCAGAGCGCCTTGGCGGGCAGCTTCACATACTCGGCGAAGACCCCATCCCGGCTGATGCCGATGATCTTGTCGTCGGCGCAGACGTGGGTGTCGCCCACCCGGCACTGCATGCACACGCCACAGATGATGTGGCTCTCGGTGGAGACCACGTCACCGGGCTGGTAGCCGTATTTCTCGGTGACCCGGCAACCCACCTCGACGACCTCACCCAGCAGCTCGTGGCCCACGATGCGCTTGGGCTGGCCCTCGGCGGCCAGGCTGTCGAGGATCATGTCGCCAAAGGCCTTGCGCCACCAGATGCCGCGGTCGGACCCGCAGAAGCCGGCGTATTTGACCCGGATGATGACATTGGAGCGGTCCACACCGTCGGGCTCAGCCAGAACGGGGCGGGGAACCCGCTCTTTCACCAATCCGGTGGAGGAGTCCCACTGCTCGCGGGAGCGGTCGAAGGTGAGGGCCCACATGGTCTCGGACATGATCGCGCTCCCGCTTGGGGTCGAGAGGCGATCTATCCCGGCCGCAGGGTGGACCCGCAAGAAGTGCGTGCGCTTGGCCCGCCGGGGACCTCAGCGGCAGGCGGGGTCGCTGCCGATGTCGGCGGCCGTGCGCTCCACGAAGTCGAAGCCTGCGGGCTGGCCGGCCAGGTCCTCGATGCGCAGGTCGATGCAGAGAGGCTCCGCGTCGGCGCAGTCCACGCAAGCGAAGCCGAAGTTCGGACCCAATGCACAGAGCGCATCGGGGTCGGCGGCGTCGAGCGCCTCGCGCAGGCCCACCAGGCTGCGGGTGTCGAGCTGCCCCGTCAGCAGCCCGCCTTCGAGGCCGTCGCAGGCCGCGTCCACATTCAGGGCCACCGTGGCGCCAACGACCTGGGCCGGCCCGCCCATCATCGACAGGGGCAGGGTGCCAGGGCCGGCGGAGAGGGTGGGCTCTGCCCAGGTGCCCGACAGGCCCTCCGTCGCCGCGCAGGGGTCCTGGCTGCCGTCGGTGAGGCCGAAGTACGGGTCGATGGTGGTCGCGCCGTGGCCCGCGACGCCCAGGGTGACCTGCTCGTCTGGGTTGGAGAGCAGCAAGGCGCCCAGGTCGGGTGGCTCCACGACATTCGCCGATGCGACGTCGAGAAGGAAGGCCCGGCCGGTCAGGTCGCAGGCTCCAGGCGAGCCATCGCTGCCGTCGGACCCATCACCGCCATCCGCATCGCCCGACGATGCGTCCGACGATGCGGCGCTATCCGTTCCGGCACTCCCTCCGCCCTTGTCGCAGGCGGTCGGTCCGGCGAGGGTGGCGGCGGCGAGGAGACAGCGGACGATGCGGCGTCTGTTCATGGAAACTCCGGGTTCAAGGCGCGTCCTGGTGGGGCGCGGCGGCCGTGGCGGAGGTCGATGAGGTGGAGCGGGTGGTGAAGTCCCAGGAGTAGCCGCCATCGCCCCAGAGGTGGTCTTCGAAATCGATACTCACATAGTATTCGGTGTTGGCTCTAAGGGCCTCGTCGGGCTCAAACTCCCAGGTGATCCTGCCGTTGTCGGCAAAGGTCGTCTGCTGCCTTCCCTGAACCGACGTCGACCCACCTCCCCCATCCGGAGGCCTCTCAACGTAACCAAAGAACCCATCCGCGCAGGACGGCGTGTCGAGCCAGATCGGTTCGCCTTCGACCACCCACCGAATGGCCGTATCGGTCGCAACGCCTGCCTCGTCATCGGTCGGGACGGTAGAAATGTCCTCGCGCCGCCAATCCGCGCGACATCGGTATCCTCCGCTGGTTCCGTCCACCCCATCATCGCCGCCCGAATCGCGCCCGTTCGGCCCCCGTTTGTCGGAACAGGCGGCGGCAAGCAGGGCCGCGACGGCGAGAGCGAAGAGACGGGGGTGGTGCAGGGTTGGACCTCCAGGTTGGAGTCTGGCCGCGGGATTGTGGAGTGTCAAGGCGCGCCCTGGCTGGCCGCGGCGGGGGTTGCAGACGTCGGGGCAAGCCGCGTTGCGGGGGCGCTTTGGCGGGTGGCCGACGAGCTGGAGCCGGTGGTGAAGAGCCAGAAATAGCCGCCACCGCCCCAGAGGTGCTCGTCGAAATTGACACTCACATAGTATTCGGTATTGGCTCTGAGGGCCTCGTCGGGCTCAAACTCCCAGGTGACCCTACCGTTGTCGGCAAAGGCCGTGCGCTCGCTTCCTTCAACCCACGTCCACACGTCGCCCCATTCCGGAGCCATCTCCAGGAAACCCCAGATTCCATCGGCGCAGTAAGGGTCGTCAAGCCAGATCGGTTCGCCTTCCAGTACCAGTCGTATCGTCGTATCGGTCGCAACGCCTTCCTCGTCCTCGGCCGGGACCTGGGCATTGTCCACAGGCCGCTCATACCATTTGCACCGGTAACCACCACTGCTCCCGTCCGCCCCATCATCGCCGCCGGAATCGCGCCCGTCCGGCCCCCGCTTGTCGGAACAGGCGGCGGCATGCAGGGCCGTGATGGCGAGGGCGAGGGCGATGAGACGGGGGTGGTACATGGGATTCCTCGACGGTACTGAGGGGTGGTGGCCGAAGGCTAGGGGTCAATGGCGGGCACCGATCCGAAGTACGCGAAGTCCACCCGCGTGACCCCGTCGTCGTCCGCGCAAGAGCTGGCCATGGGGCACCTCGCAAAATGCCAGGAAGAGTCTGCCGGACACCAACGCCGGCAGCAAGACAAGGGTAGCCTCTGCCTCTGCCTCTGCCTCTGCCTCTGCCTCTGCCTCTGCCTCTGCCCAGCTTGACAATTTCTTGACATGCAACCCAACGGTAGGTTGGGTGCTGGAACCGGGTGAAAGCAGCGCACCCTTGGGTCGGTCGCCCCCCCCATTTCACGCATCCTGTCGGGTGATCTGCCCGCGAGCACCCCCAATGGGGTGCCCCTGGCCAACCTACAAGAAGTAGTTCATATCCGCGGCCACCGAGCCATTGTGGTAGCCCCAGTAGCGCTGCTGGTAAGGCACGGAGGCCCCCAGGCCGACATCGTAGCGTTCCTGGGTCTTGGACTTGCGACCCACGAAGCGGATGCCCACGCTGAACTGGTTGAAGGCGAAGGTGCCGACCTGGTCGGCGCCGAAGCCCTTCATATAGGTGCTGCTTTCCAGGTAGACGCGCACGGTGGGCGTCGGGATGATCATGATGTTGGCGCCGCCGATGGCCCGCGGCGAGAAGATCATGTCGCCGCCCTCATTCTTGATGAAGGCGATGTCGCTGCCGCCCTGCACGTTCAGGTCGATGGCAAAGTCGCCGCCGAACTTGAAGCGCTTGCCCATGGCCAGCTGGGGGCGGATGGCGGGAAAGGCCGGGCCCACATTCAGCCGCACATCGCCGATGGCGGTGAGCAGGAAGTTGGTGCGAGCGGACTTCACGATGGCGTAGTGGGTGCCGGCTTCGATGGTCCAGCCGGTGAAGCGGCGCCGCAGGCCGGCGTGTACGCTCATCTCGCGGAAGAGCTGCTGCTCGTAGTCGGCGAAGAAGTTGATGTAGTTGGGGATGCCCCACTCGAAGCCGGCGCGCAGCTTGGACCGGGGGTCGATATTTTCGAGGAGCAGGGGCTGGGAGAAGTTGATCTCGGCCTTGCCGGCGTCGGCGGTGCGCTCGTAGCTGGCGTCCAGCTTGCCGTCGTAGAGCTCCTGGTTCAGCTCGTCCAGGCGGGTCTCGATCCGCGCCTTGAAGGTGCTGTTGGGGTATTTGCGCATGTAGCGCTCCCAGGCCAGCGCCTCTTCGTCGGGCCCCAGGCGCGCATACTCATCCAAGGCCTCGCGGTAGATCTTGGCCGTGTCTTCACCGGGCCCCCGGGTCTTGACCTCCTCGATCTCGGACTCCAGCTCGTCGTCGAACTTCAGCTCCTGGCCGTCGTCGGCGTCGGGCCGCACCAGGAATTCATCGTCGTCGGGCTCGCTGTCGTCGATGGGACCGTCATCGTCGGCGGGCTTGGGCTGGTCGGCCTTCTCGTCGTCGGCGGGCTCGTCCTCGTCGAGATCACCGAAGTCCTGGGCCCATGCGGGACCCGACAGCGCTGGCGAGACGGCCAGGGCGAGGCCCAACAGGGCGGCGCGAAAGCGGAAGGCGTGGCCCATGACAGCTCCAGGGAGGGCGAGCGTGGGGCGCTCGGGCCGGGGATATTAGGACGCGCCCCGAAGCGGCGCAACTGGCCGGACCGCAGCTTGTCCTCCCCTTGACCACGACCGCCTCCCAAGGACCCTCCCCCCTCATGATTGACGAAGCCATCGCGGACCCGGAACAGGCGGAGCGGGCCGAATCGGTGCGGGCCTACCTGGTGGCCCTGCGCGGCGGCGCGCCCTTTCTGTCCTCTGCCGACGCCCGCCTGCTGCTGGGCTGGCTGGACCAGGGCGTACCCGTCGCCTTGATCCTGGGGGCCCTGGACCAGGTGGCCGAGCAGCGCAGGCAGCGGCGCAGCCGGGGCCGCATGAGCCTGAACAGCGCGCGAATGGCGGTCGAAAAGCTCTGGGGAGGCCTGGTTTCGGCGCCGCCACCCCCGCCCGGCCCGGTGGCGACCGCCGCCCTGGCGGCCTGGGTGGAGGAGCTGGCCCGGGGCCAGGGCGCAGACCCCCTGGTCGCGGCGTTGGTGGCCGACTGCCGGGTGGCACTGGGTCGGGCCGAGGGAGCCCACGCCCTGATCGAGCAGCTCGCGGGCTGCTGCCGCCGCTTCCACGATGCGCTCTGGGAGCGCGATCCCGACGAGCAGGCCGCCCTGCGCCAGGCCGCTGCCGACGAGCTGGCCCCCCTGCAAGAGAGCCTGGGGACCGCCGTCTTCGCCGACCTGGTGGAGGAGGCCGCCCGCAGCCGCCTGCGGGCCTGCTGGCCGCGGGTGTGTGCCTCGGAGCTGTGGGATAGGCTGCCTTCCACTGGGGAGCTTGCTGGCTGATGACCCGTCCCGAACCCACGCCGCCGGCCACCCGCGCCGCCGATCTGCCCCCCGCTGCCCGCCCCCAGGCCGACTGCCCGCGTTGCCGCGGCGCGGGCACGGTCGCCATCGCCCAGGGCGAGCTGGCGGTGGCCGAGGTCTGCGACTGCATCCCCTTCTGCGGCCGCTGCAGCGGCTCGGGCCGGGTGGTGATCCATGGCGAGGACGGCGTCCAGGTGGGGCGCTGCCGCTGCCAGATCCATGGCGATCGCGCCGCCTTGTTCAACCACGCCCGCATCCCCGGCCGCTATGCCGCCGCCGACTTTCCCAGCTTCGCCACCGGCGCAAGCGCCATCGCCCAGGGGCAGCAACGAAACCCCAAGTTCGAAGCCTTCTTGAAGGTGATGAGCTGGGAGAAGGAGTTCCGCCCCACCGAAGAGAACCGCGGCTTCGTGCTGCACGGGGCGGTGGGCCGCGGCAAGACCCACCTGCTGGTGGCCACCTTGCGCGCCCTGGCGCTGAACCACGGCGTGCGCGTGCGTTTCATCGAGTTCACCCGCCTGCTGGCCGAGCTGCGGGAGGGCTTTGATGCCGGCCGCTCCGGCGCCTCCACCATGGCCGAGCTGGTCGCCGTGCCCGTGCTGGGCATCGACGAGATCGGCAAGGGGCGCATGACCGACTGGGAGCTGACCGTCATCGATGAGCTGGTGAGCCGCCGCTACAACGCCATGGCCTGCACCCTGGGCACCACCAACTTCTCGCCCGGGGGCCCCACCGGCGCCGCCATCCCCAGCCTGGGGCAGACCGCCGCCGCCCCGCAGACCGTTGGGGATCGCGTGGGCGACCGGGTCTTCAGCCGCCTGCGCGAGATGAGCGACTTCATCGAGATCGGCGGCGACGACTTCCGGGAATTCAAGCGGCGCGGCGCCCTGCCCTGAAGGGACGCCGGGCTCCTCAGCGCCCGCTGCCCCGCTTGCGGCGCAGACGCTCGACGCCCTCGGTGTCTTTCAGCGCTGCAAGCTGATCTTCGGCCAATGCCCAGGCCTCTTGCGCGGGGGCGCGCGACCATGCCCGCAACCACAGATCGCCCGCCTGCTCGGCCACAGCGGCGAGATCGGCGTCTACGAAGTGGCCATGCGGCTTCAGGGCGGCGATGGCGGCGCGCTGGCGCTGGAATTCGGCCTGATCCCGCGCGGCCGCGGCCACCGGCAGCAAGGCGTGGCGCACCGCATATTCGTAGCCGGCGTGGCCCTGGGTGCGGACCTCCCCCAGGGTGAGGCGCAGCAGCTGGCTGGCCTCTTCGAAGCGCTCCTGGCTGAGCAGGGCGAGGCCGAGGTTGATGCGGGGCACAGTGGCATAGGCGGTGCCCAGGGCGACGAAGAGCCGCTCGGTGCGCTGGTAGGTGGCGATGGCGCCGGGCAGATCGCCCTGGTAGCGCAGCAGGTCTCCCTTGCTGTTGAGCACCTGCGCCAGCCGGCGTCGGGAGCCCAGCCCCTCCAGCAAGGCGATGGCGGTGTCGGCCAGGGCGAGGGCCTCGGGGATGCGGCGCCGGGCCCGGGCGATCTCCACCCGCCCCATCACCACCCGGGCATGGTCCAGGTCGGGTTCGGTGCCGGCCAGCGCCAGGGTGGCCTCGTCGAACCAGGCCGCCGCGGCGTCCACCTGCCCGGCGGCCACGCAGGCCCCTCCCAAGAGCACGGTCAGGCGCCGGATCGCGGCCGCGTTTCCGGCCTCTCTTGCGGCCTGCAGGGCCTCTTGGCCCGACTCCAGGGCGGCGCGAAGGTCCAGGGTGCCCATGGCGGCCATGGCGAGGGCCTCGGTGGCCTCCAGGAGCAGCGGGCGGGGGCCGACCCCGGCGTCGAGCAGGCGGCCCAGGCCCTCGCGGGCGAGGTTGAAGCGCCCGGCGGTGAGCGCGGCCAGGCCCTGCACCAGGGCGATCTCCACCTGCTCGGGGACTCGGGCCCCAGGCGCAGGGCGGTCGCGGCCCGGCGGGCCTCGTCCAGCAGGCTGCGGGCGCTCTCAAGGCGTCGGCCTGCAGCCGCTCGGGCGCCGGCCAGCAGTCGGGGCAAGGCGGCCCGCAAGGCGCCGGCCTTGGCGAGGTGGGCGCCCACCTGGGCGTCCGGCGCGCCCAGCCGGTCCAAGACGGCGGCGCAGGCGGCGTGGTTGGTGGCCTCGCGGCCCTCTTCGGCGGCCCGGCGCTGGGCGCTCTCCCGCAACATGCCGTGGGCAAAGGACCAGGAGCGTTCGGGGTGGTCCCCGGGGCGGGCCAGGGCGGCGTCCAGCAGGCGCTCCACGAGGTCTTCGGGGGGCTGCACGCCGGCCTCGGCGCAGACCGCGGTCCAGGTGGCGAGATCGACCTCCATATCCAGGGTGGCGGCCAGCTCGACCGCCCGGTAGGCAGAGGCGCCTTGCTCGACGACAATGCGCTCCAGGCGCGCATTCCATGCCTCATGCAGATCGTCGGGCAGGCGGGGGCGGGCCCCGGCGATCAAGGTGTAGCCCCCCCCATCGGGCACCAGCAGATCGCGGCTGGCCCAGTCCCCCAGCAGCTGCAAGGCGAAGGCGGGGTTGCCGCCGGCCCGGCTCACCAGGCCCGTCAGCAGGCCCTCGTCCAGATAGAGCAACCAGCGCACAATCTCGCGAAGCGGGGCTGGGTGCAGCGGCGGCAGCGGCAGGAGCTTTGGGCGCAGGTCGGCGAGGGCCTCTCTGCGGTCCCTGGCCTCGGCGAGGTCCTCGGTGCGGGCGGTCAGCACCACCAGCAGCGGCAGGTCCTCGAAGTCCAGCAGGCTGCGGATCCAGTCCAGGGCCTCGGCGGCGTGGGGGGCGTCGTCCACCAGCAGCAGGACCGGGCGCTCGCGAGCCAGGCCCTGCACCAGGCGGTTGAGGGCGGCCCGGCGCTCGGCGCGATCGCTGTGGCCCTCGTCGCGCAGCCCCGCCAGCTCCAGGAGCGGGAGCAGGTCCACGGGGTCGTGCAGGCCGAGGTGGCGCAGCTGGCGCGCCATCAGGTCTCGCGCGTCGTCCTTGGGCAGGCCATGCAGCCCAAAGCGCCGCATCAGCATCTCGGAGATGCCCGGATCGGGGGTGCGGGGGCCCGCGCTCAGCTCCAGGCGCTCGGCGGCCCCCACCTCGATGCAGCGTTGACCCATCCAGGCGACGAAGCGGGTCTTGCCCTGCCCAGCACCCCCCTCAACCAGAATGGAGCGTGGGCGCCTGTCTTCAGCGACCTGCACCAGGCAGCTCCAGGCGGATTCGCAGGCCTCGTCCCGCCCCAGCAGCGGCGGCACCCGCAGGCCCAGCAGGCCCAAACCCGCGCCTTGCAGGGCAGGAGGGCGGAGGTGGCTCTTGCGGTGCCAGCGGCGGTCCAGGGGCGCGGGCTGTCGGGGAGCGGCTTCCAGGCGCGGAATCAGGCTGGCAGCCCGCCGGGTCGGCGCCGGGTCGGGCTCTGGGTCGGCCGCCAGCAGTTGATCGGAGCCGTCCCAGGTGGGCTCGCTGGTGGGTGCGGTGGCGCCGGTCTGCTCGCGCCCCGGCCCGATCCAGATCGGCGCGTCCACCATGTCCAGGGTGGTGCTGGAGGTGGGGGCGGTGGGCTCCTGGGCCACCGGCTGCACGACGGGCTCGGGGGCCTCGTCGGGCAGGGCCAACAGGGCGGCCAGGGCGTCCGCGGCGCAGGCATAGCGCTGGCGGGGATCCAGCTCCAGCAGGCGGCGCACCCAGGCGCCGAACTCCGGAGGAGCAGCGGCGTGGTCGGGCCAGTAAGGAAGGTTTCCCGTACACTTTCGGCTGCGGATCTCCAGGATCTCCTGGCCTCGCATGGGGTGGCCCGCGCACAGCTCCCAGCCCACCCAGCCTACGGCGTACAGGTCGGTCCAGGGCCCCAGCTCGACCAGGTGGCCGCCGAATTGTTCCGGCGCCATATAGAGCGGCGTGCCCGCCATCACCCGGCGGGTGGGGTCCATGCCGTCCTCGGCCCGAAAGGCCAGGCCAAAGTCGGCGAGACGGGCGGCCGCCAGCCGCTCCTGCGTGCGGGGCTGCTCCATGAAGAGGATGTTGGGGGGCTTGATGTCGCGGTGCACCACCCCCCGGGCGTGGGCGTGGGACAGGCCCTGAAGCAGGGCCGTGAGCACGGCGCGGGTGTCGGCCCAGCGGTGGGGGCCGGGCAGGCTGGCCAAGGAGGTGCGGGCCAGCTCCATGGCCAGCCAGGGGCTGCCGGCCCGCAGCGCGCCATCGGTGGCGGCCTCGGTGCGCACATCCACCACGCCCTGGTCCAGCACCACGATGATGTTGGGGTGATCGAGCCCAGCGGCGGCCCGCACCTCTCGCCGAAAGGCCGCCCGCGCCCCGCCGTCTTCTGCCCGCAGGCTGCCCAGCACCTTGATCGCCACCCGGGTGCCGGTCAGCGGGTGTTCGGCCTGCCAGACGGCCCCCTGGCCGCCTTTGCCGATCGGACGCCGCAACTCGAAGGCGCCGACGCGCGCGCGGGGGGGGGCATCTGTCACCGCTGCTGGCCTCCGTCCATGGCGCGTGGTTTATGCTCCCTAAGCTCCACCCGTCGCCTCGGAAGTGCCATGCGCCTGCTTTTTCTATTTCTCAGCGGCACCCTCGCCCACGCCCAGCCCGTCGCGACGGGCGATCGCACCAATGCCGTGGTGGGCCTGCCCGCGACCTCGGGCACCTATGTCGTGCGCAACGATCTGGGTCCGGTCAACGTCACCTGCAGCGACAGCACCCGCGCCTCGGGCAAGGTGAGCTGGTCGATTCCGGGCATGGCCATCGAGCTCAAGACCCTCACCGATCAGATCCTGCCCGAGGTCACCAAGACCGCCAGCGGCGCGACCCTGACGGTGAAGGCCCCCAGCCTGCCCACCGGCTCAGTGGTTGGCCTGGAGGTCAATGTGCCGGCCGGGGGCAACTTCACGGTCACCGGCGGCGACGGCGCCGTCGTGGTGGGCGGCTGCTCGGGCACCCTCAACGCCCGCAACCTCAAGGGCGACATCTCTGTAAATGGCAACTTCACGGCCTTGGACCTGCTGTCTCCCGAAGGCAACCTGTCCCTGACCTTGGGTGCGGGCACCCTGTCGGTGGCCTCCACGGTGTCGGCGCCCAAGGGCGACATCACCGTGCAGATGCCCTACTTCAACACCGGGGTGTCGGCGACCGGCGACAACATCACGGTGCAGATGCCCTATCTCACGGCCACCACCCAGACGGCGACCGTGGTCAAGGGCACCACGGGCAAGGGCGGCGCCCTGTTGACCCTCTCCGGCAGGAATATCCGCTTCCGCTGAGGGGGCTCAGTCCCCGCCCTCGGCGCCTTCGTCGGGGGCCTCGGCGCCGGGCTCGTCTTCGTCCTCGGGCCCGTCCTCTGGGGCCAGGGGCAAGGCCCGACCCTTGCGGCCCACCGTGGCGGCCCGACCGTCCAAGGTGGGGGGCTCGGCCTCGGCGTCTTCAGGGCGTTCTCGGCCTGGACGGATGATGTCCAGCTTGAGGTCGCGGGCGTCTTCGGCCTTGCGGCGGCTCCAGCTGCGGCGGGGGTCCAGGGCCACCGCCTTGGCGAAGGCGTCATAGGCCTCGGCCCAGCGCTCTTCGGCGAAGAGCGCGTCGCCGCGGGCGTCTAGCTCGGCGGCCAGGTGGCGGGCGCGCGCGAGCAGCTCGGGCAGGTGGCGGTCCCAGCGTCGGGCCTCGATCAGCGCGGCGATGCGGTCGGGACCGGGCTCTGCGGCGTCGGCCCGGGCCACCAGGCAGCGGGCCACGGTCCGCCGGCTGGCGGGGGCCTGCGCCTCGGCCCAGTCTGCGTTCTGCAAGACGTGGCGGGTGGCGTCCTTGTGGCGTTCCCAGGCGCCTTCGCAGTCGCCGGCGGCGGCGAGATCGGCGACGGCGGCCAGGTCGGACGCGGCGGCGGCCTCGGCCTCGGCTGCCGACACGATGTGGAAGACCAGGCCCGTGTCCAAGGCTCCATCCTTGGTGCGCGTGGCCGGCGCCGGCGGCGCTTGGGCGTCGTCTGTGCCCTCGGCCGCCTCGTCGGCAGGCAGCGGCGCCTCGCGGTCGGTGCCGGCCTGGCTGCGGTACTCGCCCATGCTGCCCAGCCAGGGCAGGGTCTCGCCGGACTTCTCGTCGAGAAGCAGCAGGTAGACCTTGTATTCGCCGGTTGGCAAGTCAGCGGGAAGGGGCACACGGAAGCGGCTCTCCACCACCTCGCGGGTCTTCCATAGCTTGGGGTGGTACCAATCGTAGCCGGTGGGCAGGGCCTGGATGCTGCGGTGGCCTGCGCCATCGTCCAGCACCGCCAGGATGCGGAAGCCCTGCCGCCGAAAGCCCGCCTGCCACCGGGTGTGCAAGGAGAGCAGGCCGCCCGCGGCGACCTCGGGGGCCGGCAGCCGGGCAGAGACCAGCCGGATGCCGCCGCCAAAGCGCTGGGCGTCATCGGGCAGGGGGCCGTCCTGGTCGTGCACGAAGATGTCCTTGCGGATGAAGCTGCCCACATGCAGCTTCATGCCGCCGATGGGGTAGCCCGGGATCTCGATGTAGCGGTCCTTCCACTCCTTGTGTTTGGGGATCTTGGAGGCCCGGGCCCAACCCGAATGCACATGGGCAAACTCGGGGTTGGCCTCTTCAAAGACATATTCCCGCATGAAGTCCATGTCGAAGTCGCGGTGCCGCGCGATGGGAACATCGACAAGGCCGGCGATGTCGAGGATGCGCCAGTCAGTGAAGTAGAGGTGGGCCCCCATGTCCACATCGATCAGCGTGACGTGGTCCAGGTCCAGCCGTCTCTGCACCCAGGTCATGTAGCGAACGCGGCGGTGGATGTCGCGGGTGGCCGTCTCGGGGCTGTTGGCGAAGTCGTTGGCCCAGACCGATTCGGACCCCACCCAGGCCACGAGGGGCAGGCCCAGGAGCACGCCGCGCAGGGGCAGGCCGGTCAGCCAGCCCTCCGGCACCTTGCCCGCCCAGGACGCCGGCGCAGACAGGCGCCAGCGGTCCAGGCGCAGGGCGTCCAGCAGCTCGCCCAGGCCGATGGCTAGCAGGGGCAGCAGCGTGGGGGCGGCGAGGTTGAACCAGCGGTGGGCCTTCATCCAGTCGCCCTTGCTGTAGAGCGCAAAGAAGACGGCGAAGCTGGCGCTGATCCACAGCAGGCCCCGGGACCGCCATCCCGGCCGGCCCAGGGTGATCAGGCCCAGGGTCGCGGTGATGCCGGCGATGCTCCAGACGCGGATCTCGACCCACTCCCGCTGCACCGGCCGCCACCAGTCCGGCAGGCGGTCCAGCCCCTCGCAGCCATCCCAGCCGATGGTGAGGGCCAGCCAGGCCGCGGCGACCACCACAAACCAGCGCCGCCAGCCCGCAAAGCCGGCCATGGCCAGGCCCAGCAGGGGCAGCACCCAGCCGACATGGTGGTCTCCGAACCAGTTGCGCACATATTTCCAGCCGCCGCCCGACCAGTTCCAGGGCTGGAAGCTGTCGCTCTGCAGGGCCAGCTTGGCGTAGTAGGTGTTGGGGAATTCCCAGGCGAAGTAGCTGTAGCGCCAGAGGTTGTAGGCGAAAAAGGGCAGGATGAAGGCGGGTAACCACCGTAGAGTCGGCGCGAATCGGCGGGTGGCGGCCGCGTCCAGACCCAGGGCCACCAGGGCAAAGGCCGCATAGGCCACGGCCTCGGGCCGCGTGGCGCTCAGCAAGAAGAAGAGCAGGGCCGACCAGGGGCGGTGGGCCGTCGCGGCCTCGGCCGGAAGGGGCTCCAGCTCTTGCAGCAGGCGCCGCGTGCCCGCGGCCAGCAGCAGGCAGAAGAGGCTGTTTTCCAGGCCCGATGCATTCCAGATCACGAACTGGGTGCTGGCGGCCAGCAGCAGGGGCGCGGCCAGGGCCACATCGTCCCGTTGGCCCGGGCGGGCCCGCCGCACCAGGTCATAGGCGATGGGCAGGGTGGCCACGCCAAAGACCGCCCCCAGGATCTTGGAGGAGGTGAAGGTGGGCACCCCCAGGGCATAGAAGGCCGCGACCAGCAGGGTCCAGGTCGCGTTGCTATAGCCCTCGACCCGCTCGCCCCCGGCAAAGGGCACCAGGCCCTCGCCCATCACCAGGTTCTTTGCATAGGCAAAGGAGATCGCCGCGTCTTCAATGAAGAAGGGCTGGGGGATGCAGTAGACCAGGTAGTGGACGATATAGCCCAGGCTGATCAGCGCCAGGACAGAGGCGTGCCGCCGAGCGTGCCCGTCAAGGCCGCTCCACCACCGGGCGAGACGCTGGGGCACCTGGTCCATCGAGAGGGTCCGTGAGGGGCGGCCAAGGTAGCCCGGGGAGGCCCCCGTCGCCGTGGGCCGGCCCCCAGGCTGCTACATCGTCTTCTTGACGGCGGCCGCTGCGGCCGACTCCTGCTTGGCGGCCATCTGCTTCTTGAGTTCGGCAAGCTGGGCCTTGGCCGAGGCATTCGCCGTCTTGGCCTTGATCTTTTCCAGCTTGCGATCGAGGCTCTCGCCCTTGATCTCGCCGGCCACATCGGCCTCGGCGGCCTTCTTGTGGATGTTCTCGCGGATGTTTTCGAGGGCCTTGATGTCGGCGTCGGTGGACAGGCCGTCCAGGGTCTCCTGGATCGAGATGCGAGCCTCGGCGTTGGCCTTCTTGGCCAGCATCTCGGTCTTTTCGCGCTTGAGCTTCTCGATCTCACCCTGGAAGGCGATGAGGCCGCCCTTGGCCTCTTCGGCCTGGCCCGAGATCTTCTCGAGCTCGGCTTGCAGGGTGGTGATGCGGGCTTCCAGCTCGTCCTTCTTCTGCAGGAGGATGAGGGCAGCCTCGTCTTCGCCCTCTTCGACCGCGATGGGGATCTGCAGGTTGACCTCGCCCAGCTCCTTGGTCTTGGCTTCGAGCTCGGTCTGGGTCTTGTTGCGCAGGTAGACGATGCCCGACACCGCCTTCTTGAGCTCCCGGTGCTTCTTGATGCGCTCCTCGATGGCGGCCTCGTAGACCGCCTCGGGGTTGCGGTTCTCGATGTCGGAAATCCAAAGGCCGAGGAAGCCCTTCCAAACCTGAGAGAGCCTGTCGAAGAAGCCCATCGCGAAATCTCCAGAGGAACCGGGGGGGTGGCTGGTCCGTAGCGCGTCGGCGGCCGGGCCGGCAAGCGCAGTACCCCTGGCGCGGAGCGGTTATTGCATCGGCGGTCCTGTCCTCGCCCTTTTCGGGCACCCTTGGAGCGCTGACCGCCATGGTCTCCTTGATGGTCTTTTTCGCCCTGCTGTCCTCGGGCGCTGCGACGGCGGCCGCGCCGGTGGCCCTGGCCGGCCGGCCCTTCCTGGCCTACCCCGGCGACCTGATCGAGCTGAATGGCTCTGAATCGGCCGATCCCGATGGGGACGCCATTACGGCATGGGCCTGGTCCCAGGTGGGCGGGCCGGCGGTGGCCCTCGAAGCCACCGGGGGCCCGCGCCCACGCTTCCAGGTGGATGAGCCCGGCACCTACAGCATCGAGCTGGTGGTGGGCGCGGGCGGCGAGACCTCGGCCCCGGATGTGGTGGACATCATCGTGGTCGCGCCGGATGCGGGCAGCCGCTACCAGGCCGAGGCCGGGGGCTGCGCGACACCGGTGGGGGCGGGCGGACTCGTGGGGCTCTTCTTGGGTCTGTTCGCGCTGATTCCGCGCCGGCGGCGCTGAATGGCCAAGGCCCGCGAGTCCCGCGCCGTGCTGTGCAGCAAGTGTCGGCAGCTGATCTCCAACCAGGAGAAGACCTGCCCCCACTGCGGCGCCTTGCAGCCCGACCTCTTTGGCTATGGCGGCCCGCTTCGGGCCCTCTTCCGCGACTCGCTGGATCCGGTCAACCTGCTCACCGGCGCCAGCGTCACCCTCTATGCAGGCAGCTTGCTGGGCAGCTTCGAGACCCTGCTCTCGCCGCCCTCACTGCTCGACATTGGGTCGCCCTCGGGCAAGGTGCTCTACCTGATGGGCATGACGGGCGGCGCGGCCTGGGCTTGCGGCCATCTTTGGACCCTGCTCACCGCCAGCCTGCTGCATGGCAGCATCCTGCACATCTTCTTCAACCTGCAGTGGCTGCGGGCCCTGGGGCCCATGACCGTGCAGCTGCTGGGGCCGGCGCGCTTTGTGGTGCTCTTTTTTCTGTCGGGGGTGGGCGGCTTCCTGCTCAGCAACGTCGTGTCGGGCACCCCCACCATCGGCGCGTCTTGCGGCCTCTTCGGGCTCATGGGTGGCTTGATGGTCTTTGGCTGGCGGCGGGGCGGCACCATCGGCGCGGCCATGAAGAGCACGATGCTCAAATACGCCGCCATCGGCTTCGCGATCAGCTTCGCCATCCCCAACGTCAACAACTGGGGGCACGCCGGCGGCTTTCTGGCCGGCATGGCCATCGCCTTCCTGATGCCGAAATTCGAAGGCCGACACGAGGGACGCGGCGTGCAGCTGCTCGCCCTGGCCTTGCTGGTGGCCACGGCGGCGGGCTTTGGCCTGAGCGTCTGGCAGATGTGGGCGCCCTTCCAGAATGGGGGCGCCGTCTGCGCTTCTTGATGGCCTGACCCCTTGGCCGCCCCCTCAGGGGCAGGCCTCGTTGGCCGAGCCCGGCGACCCAAAATCCAGGGCCGGGTTGCTGTCGATGCGTTGGGTCGAGTTGCACCAGCCCGCCGCCAGCGAGGGGTCGGCCGGGTAGGTGCCGTCCAGGTCCAGCTGGATGGACGCGCCGGAGCTGGGCGAGATGCCCGACCCGGTGCCCCAGCTGCGGCTGGAGATGGTGGCGGTCGCCCCACCATAGGAGTCGAAGATGAACTCCAGGCTGTCTGCGCTGCTGTTGCTGAAGCTCACATCCGAGCTGCCCCCCGTCCCATACTCGAAGTCCTCGAGGATGGTGCCCAGGCCGTGGTTGGTGGCCAGGGTGTTGCGGGCGAAGAGCAGGTAGCCACCGGCCTCGATGGGCAGCACGGTAGTGATCACATGGGAGGCCGAGCCGCTGGTGAAGCTCCAGCCATCACCCAGGATGAGGTCTACGCCGGAGTTGTTGTAGATCTCGAACCACTCGGTATCCGTCTCGACGCTGCCGGTGGGGTTGACCATGATCTCGGTGATGAGGAGGTCGCCAGCCTCGATCAGGTACTCGTCGTAGATGTCGTCGCAGTCGTTGTCCACGGCGTCGATGGTCAGGGCTTCGGTCACGCCTTCGTCCAGGCCCGGATTGACGTCGACATCGGTGTCATCGCAGTCGGTGTCCAGACAGGCCGCGGCCTCGGCGCAGGCGCCCGACCCCGTGGAGCAGCTGGTGGCGCTGCTATTGGTCATGCCGTAGTCGTCGAGGTCCACATCGGTGCAGCCGTCCAGGCAGTCCACGAAGCCGTCGCCGTCGCTGTCACCGGTGCAGACCGTGGTGCAGGTGCTGGCGCTGTCGTTGCAGTCCGTCGCGGTGCATGCGGCGTCTTGTACGCAGCTGGCGCCAGCTGAGGTCAGGCAGCTCGTGGCGCTGCTATTGGTGTTGCCGTAGTTGTCGCGGTCGTCGTCGTCGCAGGCGTCGCGACAGTCCACGAAGCCGTCGCCGTCGCTGTCGGTGCTGCAGTCGGTGGTGCAGGTGCTGGCGTCGTCGTTGCAGTCGGGTGCCAGGCAGGCGGCGTCCTGGATGCAGGATGCGCCGCTGGCGGTCAGGCAGCCGGCAGCGCCCGCGTTGACCGTGCCGTAGTTGTCGTCGTCGTCGTCGTCGCAGGCGTCGCGACAGTCCACGAAGCCGTCGCCGTCGCTATCTGTGCTGCAGTCGGTGGTGCAGGTGCTTGCGTTGTCGTTGCAGTCGGTGGATGTGCAGACTGTGTCCTGTACGCAGCTGGCGCCGGTGGCGGTCACACAGGTCGAAGCCGCCGTATTGGTGACTCCGTAGTTGTCGTCGTCGTCGTCGTCGCAGGCGTCTCGACAGTCGGCGAATCCGTCGCCGTCGCTGTCGGTGCTGCAGTCGGTGGTGCAGGTGCTGGCGTTGTCGTTGCAGTCCGTCGCGGTGCATGCGGCGTCTTGCACGCAGCTGGCGCCGCTGGCGGTGACGCAGCTGGTGGCGCTGCTATTGGTGACTCCGTAGTTGTCGTCGTCGTCGTCGTCGCAGGCGTCTCTGCAGTCGGCGAAGCCGTCGCCATCGCTGTCGGTGCTGCAGTCGGTGGTGCAGGTGCTTGCGTTGTCATTGCAGTCGGTGGCGGTGCATGCGGCGTCTTGCACACAGCTGGCGCCGCTGGCGGTGACGCAGCCCACGGCGGCGCTGTTGGTTAGGCCGTAGTTGTCGCGGTCGTCGTCGTCGCAGGCGTCTCGACAGTCGGCGAATCCGTCGCCGTCGCTATCTGTGCTGCAGTCGGTGGTGCAGGTGCTCGCGTTGTCATTGCAGTCGGTGGCGGTGCATGCGGCGTCTTGCACGCAGCTGGCGCCGCTGGCGGTGACGCAGCTGGAGGCGCTGCTATTGGTGACTCCGTAGTTGTCGTCGTCGTCGTCGTCGCAGGCGTCTCTGCAGTCGGCGAATCCGTCGCCATCGCTGTCGGTGGTGCAGTCGGTGGTGCAGGTGCTTGCGTTGTCGTTGCAGTCCGTCGCGGTGCATGCGGCGTCTTGCACACAGCTGGTGCCGGTGGCGGTGACGCAGCCCACGGCGGCGCTGTTGGTTAGGCCGTAGTTGTCGCGGTCGTCGTCGTCGCAGGCGTCTCGACAGTCGGCGAATCCGTCGCCGTCCACATCTGTGCTGCAGTCGGTGGTGCAGGTGCTGGCGTTGTCGTCGCAGTCGCTGGCGGAGCATGCGGCGTCCTGCACGCAGCTGGCGCCGGTGGCGGTGACGCAGCCCACGGCGGCGCTGTTGGTGAGGCCGTAGTTGTCGTCGTCGTCGTCGTCACAGGCGTCGCGACAGTCGGCGAATCCGTCGCCATCGCTGTCGGTGGTGCAGTCGGTGGTGCAGGTGCTGGCGTTGTCATTGCAGTCGGTGGCGGTGCATGCGGCGTCTTGCACGCAGCTGGCGCCGCTGGCGGTGACGCAGCTGGAGGCGCTGCTATTGGTGACTCCGTAGTTGTCGTCGTCGTCGTCGTCGCAGGCGTCTCTGCAGTCGGCGAATCCGTCGGCATCGACGTCGGTGGTGCAATCGGTGGTGCAGGTGCTTGCGTTGTCGTTGCAGTCCGTCGCGGTGCATGCGGCGTCTTGCACGCAGCTGGCGCCGGTGGCAGTGACGCAGCCCACCGCGCTGGCATTGGTCAGGCCGTAGTTGTCGTCGTCGTCGTCGTCACAGGCGTCTCGACAGTCGGCGAATCCGTCGGCGTCCACATCGGTGCTGCAGTCGGTGGTGCAGGTGCTGGCGTTGTCGTCGCAGTCGGTGGCGGTGCAGGCCGCATCGGCCACACAAGAGGCCCCGCTGCCGTCTACGCAGCCCACGGCGGCGCTGTTGGTGGTGCCGTAGTTGTCGTCGTCATTGTCGCTGCAGGCGTCGATGCAGTTGGCGAAGCCGTCGCTGTCGCTGTCGGTGCTGCAGTCGGTGGTGCAGGTGCTGGCGTCGTCGTCGCAGTCGGTGATGGGTTCGGTGCGGGTGGCCTCGCGGCTATCCTGGCAGTCGGTGTCGGCAGAGACGATGGTGGCGGTGGCATTGGGCCGGTAGCCGTCGTCGTCGTTGTCCAGGAAGCAGATCTCGCCGCCGTCACAGTCCTCGTCGTCCTCGTTGCCGACGATCTCGGTGGCGCCCGGATAGTCGCCGGCGTCGGTGTCGTCGCAGTCGGTGGTGGGCTCGGTGGCGCGGGCCTCTCGGGTGTCGCCGCAGCTCAGGTTGGCCGAAGCCAAGGTGCTGGTGGCGTCAGGGCGGTAGCCGTCATCGTCGTTGTCGAGAAAGCAGATCTCGGTGCCGTCGCAGTCCTGGTCGATCTCGTCGCCGGGGATCTCGGCCACACCCGGGTTGAAGGTGGTGGGGTCGGGGCTGCCGGGCGGGTTGTAGATGTCTACGAAGGTGTCTTCGAAGCAGTCGCCGCCGCCATATTGCTCGTGGTCATAGCCGTCGCGGTCGGCGTCATAGTCGGACCAGTCGTCGCAGTCGGCGTCGGTGCCGTCATACCACTCGTCATAGGCCCCGCTGTAGATCTCGGTGGTGGAGAGGCCCGCGGGGTTGGGGTCCTGGGCGGCGCAATACTCGGTGCAGTGGGCCAAGCGGTCGCCGGTGGCCGTGCCGTTGTAGCAGTCGTTGGGGCAGTCGATGCAGTCGCTGCCCAGCTCGCCCGAGGCATCGTCGGTATAGTCGATGTCGGTCAGCTCGCCGTCGCCATCCCAGTCGAAGTCGGTGGGCACGCCCATGGCGCCCAACCAGCCCCCGCAGTCCTGGTCCACCCCGTCATAGGGGCGGTCGGCGGCGCCGGAGTTCACATCGGCCTGGGTCAGGGCCGAGAAACCGGAAGCCGGCACCATATCGGTGTAGCCGACGGGGGCGTCGGCGGGGAAGTTCACCTCTTCGGCCGCTTGACTGAGGTCGTCCCAGCAGTCAAAGCGCACCGACAGGTCGGGGATGGTCACCGTGTCGGTGTCTACGGCCTCGCAGCCGCCGGGCACGCGGTCGCAGTAGTCGTGGGCGAAGAAGCCGTCGCGGTCCATGTCGCCGTCGCGGTCGGGCTCTCCGCCCGCCAGGGCATAGGTGCAGTTGTCGTCCACGCCGTTGTAGAAGATCTCGGCGATGTCGGGGTCGGGGATGGCGCTGTCGTTGAGGTCATTGCAGTCGATCAGCTCGCCGGGCTCATAGGCGCAGGCGCTGTCGCCGTCGTCGGCCACCGTGGGGTCGCCCCGGAAGCCGTCCCGGTCATAGTCGCAGTCGCGGGTGAGGTCGTAGTCGCAGTCCTGGTCGGTGCCGTCCCAGTAGGTCTCTTCGGCGCCGGGGCGGACCTCGGCGGCGGGGGTGGCCGCGGGGTTGGGATCATCCAGGGGAGAGCCGTCGATGCAGTCCCCGCCGGCCGGGCCCGCAGCGCCATTCTCGTCCACCCGGGAGTGGTGCAGGGTGGGCTCGCCGTCGCCGTCCTGGTCGAAGTCGTCGTTGCCGGCGCAGTCGGCGTCGATGCCGTCGTAGAAGGGATCGTCAGCGACGGCCGGGTTGACCTCGTCGGGACGCAGCTGCACGTAGGGGCTGCCGTTGCGGTCGGTGTCGACATCGGCCGGCACCGCGATGACCTGAACTGGCACCCCCAGCGCGTTCAGACCGCTGGCATAGGCGCGCAGGTCGGCCTCGAAGGCCGAGGTGACGATGTCATTGGGGGCATCGAAGCAGTCGCCGGCACCGAGGTGGTTGGCGCCAGAGTCGGGGACGCCGAGGGTGCTCAGACCGATATGGGCTTGCAGCGGCACCCAGCCGTCGTTGTCCAGGTCGTAGTCGTCGTTGCCCGCGCAGTCGGCGTCGATGCCGTCATAGGGCAGATCGGGTGCCCCCGGATAGATGTCGCTGCCCTTGAGCCCGCTGCCGGGGGGACCATCGGCCTGGTCCCAACAATCGCCCTCGGCGGCGGAGATGCCGTCGCCGTCGTCATCCTGCAGGTTCCACACGGTTCCACAGCCGCTCGTGAGCGCGAGGATCGCGGCGCAGAGGGCAAAACGAGCAGACATGCGGAGGCTCCGGACACAGTCGAGAACCTCACACTACGACGGCTTCGGCCCAGGATCAAGGCGCGGGCCCCAGGCTTCACAGGGGGTGACGGGCGGCGCGCTCGGACGGCGGCCCGGGGGCGGCGCCATCCGGGGCCCCGCCCTGCCGCAGGATCACAAGCCGAGGCCGAAGAGCAGGTAGGCGCGGCCGGCGTCGGTGCCGTGGTAGGGGGCGCCGGCGAGGATGTCCATATTGCCGTCGCCATTGGCGTCACCGCCGCTGGCCACCGCGCGCCCCAGGCCGTCGCCCGATGCGGCGCCAGACAGCTGGGCCACATTGGTGGCGGTGGTGAGCGCTACGGTGCCGGAGCTGATGGGGCCGCTGACCAGGTAGATGGCCCCGTTGCTGGGGGTGGAGGGCGAGCCGACGATGACGTCGTCGATGCCGTCAGCGTCAGTGTCGCCGGCGGCGATGGACCAGGCGTCCTGCTGGTTGGCGGTGCCCAAGATGGTGGCGCCGATGGTGAGGGTGCTCGACGAGAAGACGGTGGCGCTGCCAAAGACCACCTCGACCGTGCCCGCCCGGTAGAGGGCGCCGCGCCCGCCGGCCAGCAGGTCGTCGTGGCCGTCACCGTTCACGTCGCCATGGGCCAGCGAGTAGCCGGTGAAGGCGTTGTTGCCCGTGCCGGTGAGGATGCTCTCGCCTGACAGGGTGACCACGCCCGAGACCGGGGCCTCTGCCACATAAACCCGCCCGCGGTCCGTGCCCGAGCCGTCGGCATGGGGTGCGCCCACCACCGGGTCGGCGAGGCCGTCGCCGTCGAGGTCCACGAAGTCCACCGCCCAGCCTGCAGACTCGGTGCCCGCGCCCTCCAGCTTTGCGTTGTAGGGGATGGTGCCCGTGGTCGCAAAACCAGAGGCCTGCAGGGTGGTGCTGGTGAGCAGCAGGGCGTAGCCGGCGCCCGCGGTGCTGAGGGTGTCGCCCTCGGGGGCGCCCATCAGCAGGTCGGCCTTGTTGTCTCCGTCAAAGTCCCCGTCCAGGGAGATGTCCCAACCCAAGAAGTCGGAGGCGCCCAATCCATTGCCCCCGACGGCCACCGCAGACAGGTCGCCGCCGGTGTTCCATCCGGCAGCGCCGCTGAGGTAGTAGACCGTTCCTGCGTCGGCTCCGGTGGCTGGGTTGGCATAGGGCGCGCCGATGAAGACCTCGGCGGTGGCGTCGCTGTCGATGTCGCCACCCGCGACGGCCTGCCCCGCCCGGTCGGCCACGTTGGCGCCATAGAACAGGGTGCCGAAGCTGCTTGCGGTGCTGGATACCGTCGCGTCCAGGTCGTTGACCGTCGCGTCCAGGTTGGACAGGATGTAGACGCCGCCGGCATTGGAGTTGGCGGGCCGGTCGTATTTGGGCACGCCGACCGCGATGTCGTCGTTGCCGTCGCCGTTGATGTCGCCGATGAATGCGAGCGAGTCGCCGAGCTCGGTGTTGTTGCTGCCGGCGGTGTAGATCCAGTGGGCCACGGTGATCGCCGCGTCGCTATAGGCGCACTCGCCAAAGGCGGCAGAGGGGTCGCGGCTGCCCAGGGTGCCGTCGCAGTCGTTGTCGTCGCCGTCGTTGCAGGCTTCAAAGGCGTCGGGGTTGATCAGCGGGTCGCTGTCGTCGCAGTCGCCGTCTACCAGGGCGTAGCCGCTGGGTTCGTCGCAGTTGTCCTGGGTGCTGCCGGTGACGCCGAAGTCGTCGCCGTCGCTGTCGAGGTAGAAGGTCGAGAAGCCCGAGGCCAGGGCCGAGCTGTCGTAGTTGTCGGCCACTCCGTCGCAGTCTTCGTCGGTATTGTCGGTGTCGCAGATCTCCTGGGCGGCGGGGTTGATGGCGGCGTTGAGGTCGTCGCAGTCGCCCCCCCGGTTGGCGTAGCTGGTGGGCTGATCGCAGGCCGAGAGGGTGGTCAGCGTCTGGCCATAGGTGTCGCCGTCATAGTCGTAGTACCAGGTGGTCTTGCCCGAAGCGCTGCTGTCGTTGTCATCGGCCAGCCCGTCGCAGTCCTCGTCCACATCGGACGCATCGCAGACCTCGGTTGCGCCGGGGTTGATGTCGGCCGCGGCGTCGTTGCAGTCGGTGCTGTTGACCACATAGCCGGTGCTGACATCGCAGCTCTGGCGTGTGGTGGTGGCGTCGCCGTAGCCGTCGCCGTCGGCATCCCGGTAGAAGGTGGAGTAGGTGGCGGCGCTGACCGAGCTATCGGCGTCGTCGGCCAGCCCGTCGCAGTCCTCGTCGGTGTTGCCGGCGTCGCAGACTTCCGTAGCGGCCGGGTTGATGGCCGCGGACGCGTCGTTGCAGTCCGTGTTGTTGCTGACGTAGCCCGTGGGCAGGTCGCAGGTGCTGGTGGTTACGGTGCTGCTGCCGTAGCTGTCGCCGTCGGCGTCCCGGTACCAGGTGGTCTTGGTGGCGGCGCTGACCGAGCTATCGGCGTCGTCGGCCAGCCCGTCGCAGTCTTCGTCGGTATTTGCAGCATCGCAGACTTCGGTTGCGCCGGGGTTGATGGCCGCTGTCCCGTCGTCGCAATCCAGGTTGTTGGTGGCGTGGGCGGCCGGCAGGTCGCAGCTGTCCCGGGGGGCGGCGGGGTCGCCGTAGCTGTCGCCGTCGGTGTCGGCCCAGAAGGTGGTGAACCCACCCGGATCGACGTCGCTGTCGAGGTCGTCGGCGAGGTTGTCGCAATCCTCGTCGATGTTGGCGTCGTCGCAGACCTCTTGGGCGTCGGGGTTGATCGTGCCATCGGCGTCGTTGCAGTCCCCGCCAATGTCGACGGTGCCCTCGGGCTGCTCGCAGCTGCGCCGGCCGCTGCCGATCTCGCCGTGGCCGTCTGCGTCGGCGTCGGTATACCAGGTCGTGGCGTCCACCGCGTCGTCTTCGTCGATGTCGCCGTCGCAGTCGTTGTCTGCGCCGTCGCAATATTCGTCTGCGTCGGGGTAGTTTGCGTCGTTGCTGTCGTCGCAGTCGGTGTCGTCGCTGGTGTAGCCGTCGGGTTGGTCGCAGGAGAGGGTGTCTGCGGATGCGTCACCGAAGCCGTCGCCATCCGTGTCGGCAAACCAGGTGAGGGCGGTGGCCAGATCCACGGACTCATCCTCGCCATTGACGTAGCCGTCGCAGTCCTCGTCGATGCCAGCGAGATCGCAGATCTCTTGCGCGTCGGGGTGGATGGCCGCGTCGATGTCGTCGCAGTCGCCCCCAGGCAGGCTGCTGTCGGCGGTGGGAAAGGTGCTACGGTCCTCGTCGCCGCTGCGCCTGAACCCGTCGAGATCCTGGTCGAAGTCGTCGTTCCCGGCGCAGTCTGCGTCGATGCCGTCATACCAGGCGTCGTCTGCGGCCTGTACACCGGGGTTGACCTCGGCGGCGGTGAGGTCGGCGTCGGCAGGTCCGGCGGCCGGATCGTCCCAACAGTCGCCCGCGCCCTCGTGGGCGCCGCTGCCGGGCACCCCCAGGGTGGCGCGGCCGATGTGGTCGGGCTCCATGACCCAGCCATCTCCGTCCAGGTCGAAGTCGTCGTCCCCGGCGCAATTGGCGTCGATGCCGTCATAGGGGGTGTCGTCGGCCCCGGGGTAGATGTCGGCGCCGCTGAGTTCGGTGCCCTCGGGCCCCTCAACCTGGTCCCAGCAGTCGCCCATGGCGGGGCTGATGCCGTCGCCGTCCTGATCCTGCGGGTCCCACTTGGTGCCGCAGCCGGCGAGCAGGAAGGCGAGGCCGAAGGACAAGGACAGGGTGTTGCGCATGACTCGATCACCGGGAGGGAAAGCACCTCACCCTAACGCGCTTGGGAGGCGCCGGATGGTCGGCCGCGCGCGCGGGCTTGACCCCAGGGGGGCCCGGTGCTTAGGGCGCTGCCCAGGCCCCGCTGGCGAGCCCGCGGGTGAGGTGCACCGATGATTGAAGTAGAAGGTCTGACGCGCCGATATGGCGATTTCACCGCCGTCGACGGCGTCTCCTTCCGGGTGGAGAGGGGCGAGGTCGTCGGCTTCCTGGGCCCCAACGGCGCGGGAAAATCTACCACCATGCGGATCTTGTGCGGCTGCATCGGCGCTTCGGGCGGGGTCGCGCGGGTCGCGGGCCATGACGTGATGGAGGCCTCCGCCGAGGTCAAGCGCCGCATCGGCTACCTCCCCGAGGTCCCGCCGCTCTACCCGGCGATGCCCGTGCGCGACTATGTGGTCTTCGCCGCCCAGATGCGTGGGGTGAAAGACCCCATTCAAGCGGCTGATCGAGCCCTCTCCCGCGTGGGCCTGGCCGATGTGGGGGGGCGCATCATCGACCACCTGTCCAAGGGCTACCGGCAGCGTGTGGGCCTGGCCCAGGCCCTGGTACACGATCCCGAGGTGCTGGTCCTCGACGAGCCCACCAGCGGCCTGGATCCCGCCCAGCGCAAGGAGATCCGCGACCTGCTGTTGGAGCTGGCTGCCGGCGAGCGCACGGTCATCCTCTCCACCCATGTGCTGGCCGAGATCGAGGCCGTCTGCGAGCGCGTCATCATCATCAACCGCGGGCGGGTGGTCGCCCAGGACAGCATCGCCTCGCTGGCCTCGGCCGCCTTCCACACCCGGTTGCGGGTGAGCCGGCCCGCCGACGACTTCGCCGAGCGCGTCGCCCGCATTGACGGCGTGACCGCTGTTCACACCGAGACAGATGGGGCCTGGCGCGTGGTCGCATCCCGGGATGTGCGGGAGTACCTCGCTGCGGCCGCGGTGCCCTTTGGCCTGACCGAGCTGTCGGCCGCCCGCGGCCTGGAAGACGTCTACCTGGAGCTGACCGCGGGTCGGGTGGGTGCCGCATGAGCCCCATCCTCGCCATCGCCCGCCGCGAGCTCGACGGCTACTTCGCCACCCCCCTGGGCTGGATCGTCCTGACCGCCTTCCTGGCGATCACGGGCTTCTTCTTTGCTTTTGGGCTCTACGAGTTCCAAGAGGTCAGCATCCAGGCCGCCGCGATGCCCTATGGGCAAGGCGCGCCCACGGTCAACGACTGGCTGCTGCCCGCCATCTTCGGCAACTGGGCCATCATCCTGCTCCTGGTTGTGCCTGGGCTCACCATGCGGCTCTTCGCCGAGGACGTCCGTCAGCGCAGCTTCGAGCTGCTGCTCAGCTCGCCGGTGTCCAGCGCCCAGATCGTCCTGGGTAAGTACCTCGGCGTGGTGGGCTTTCTGAGCGTGCTCTTCGGTTTGACCCTCTACCAGGTGGGGGTGCTCTACTGGCTGGGCAGCCCCGACCCGGGCATCGTCGCCGCCAGCTATGGCGCGATGTTGGCCTTGGCACTGGTCTTTGGTGCGGTTGGCATGTTTGCGAGCAGCCTGACGGACAACCAGCTGGTCGCCTTCATGATCTCCTTTGCGGCCCTGCTCATGCTCTTCATCCTGGGCTGGTTCCAGGACGAGGAGGGCTTCACCGGGGCGCTGGGCGCCTTGAGCATGCTCAGCCACATCGAAGAGCTGATGAAGGGGCTGCTGCACCTCGAAGACCTGGTCTACTTCGTCAGCTTCATCGGCCTGATGATCTTCGCCACCCAGCAGCGAGTGGAGAGCTTCCGTTGGTCCAGCGGGCTGGGCGGATCCAGCCGCGGCGCGGCCGATGCGGCCATCGATGTCGCCGCCGGCTTCGGGCTGCTGCTGGTGATCAGCAAGGTGGTCCGGCTGCTGGTTTCGGGCAGCAACGGCATCGCCGAAGGGGCGGGCAACCTGATCTGGTTGGCCCTGGTTTCGGTGGGCGCGGTCGCCATGGGTGTCTGGCTGTGGCGCAACCGCGCCCAACTCAAGCAGGGGGTCGAGGCCCGCGGCACCCGGCTGCTGGTGGGCTCGCTGGCCCTGGTGTCCATGGCCGTGGGCCTCACCGTCGCCGCCAACATCCTGGCCAGCCGCTACGACAAGCGCTGGGACATCACCGCCAGCCAGCGCTTCGGCCTCTCACCCCAGACTGTGAAGGCCCTGGACGCCCTGCCGGGCGAGGTCGAGCTGCTGGCCTTCTTCGACCGGGCGGGCCTGGAGGGGGACGCCTTCCGCACGCTGGTGGAGGGCTATGCCGCCCACAGCCCAAAGCTGAAGGTGCGCTTCATCGATCCCCAGGAGGATCCGCTGGTGGCGCGCGAATACGAGGTCACCAACGGCTATGGCACCGCGGTGCTCAAGCTGGGCGAGCGCAGCCAGCGCCTGACCGAGGGCTTTGACGAGGAGGGGCTGACCAACGCCTTGCTGCGCCTGAGCAGCACCCGACGCCACCGTGTCTGCGCCAGCATCGGCCACGAGGAGCTGGACCCCGAAGACACCACCACCACGGTGGGCTTGGGCAGCGTCGCCCAGCGCATGCTGGCCCTCAACTACGATCTCGCGCCGCTGGCCTTGGCCCGCGAGGGGCGGGTGCCACCGGACTGCGAGGTCCTGCTGATTGCCGGGCCCCAGGTGGACCTGCTGCCGGCCGAGCGCGAGATGGTGGCCGCCTACGTTGTGAATGGAGGCCAGGTCTTCATTCTCATGGATCCGCTCCATGCGCCGGAGACCGCGCTGGACCTCTCCCGCTATGGCGTGGAGGTCGGCGATGACCTGGTGCTGGAGGCCAACCCCAACTTCCAGGTGGCTGGCGGCGACATCTCCTACCTGGTGCTGAGCGAGGCCAGCTTCGACTTCCACCCCATCACCGAGCCCCTCAAGGGCGGCGCCTTGCTGCGCATCGCCCGATCGGTGGGCCGCATGGAAGGCGCCGCAGGTGTTCGCACCCAGGCCCTCGCCCACACCACCGCCTATGGCTGGGGGGAGCGCGACTATGCAGATGTGGCCAATATCGCCCCCGACCTGAGCGTGGACCGCGCGGGCCCGGTGCCGCTGATGGTGGTGTCCGAGATCACTGACCCGGCGGCCCTGGTGGTGGGCGACACCCGCCTGGGCCAAGGTGGCTACACGATGGGGGCCACCCCCCCCGAGGGCGAGCCGACCGAGGCCGCGCCGGCCGAGCTTCCCCGCAAGGAGGGCGGCCGGGTGGTGGTGGTGGGCGACACCGACTTTGCCGCCAACGAGCTTGTGGATCAGCTCCAGAACGCCGACCTCTTCCTCAATACCATCGCGTGGTTGGTGGGGGAGGACAGCCAGGTGAGCATCCGCAGCACCGAGGCCAGCCGCGGCAGCCTGGAGATGAACGGGCTGCAGTTCCTGATGGTGGCCCTGGCCGCGCTGCTCTTTGTGCCGGGCATCGCGCTGGTGGCGGCGGTGGGCACCTGGCGCAGCCGCCAGGGGCGCTGAAGGCGGATCGACGAAGGCCCCGCCTCCAAGCTGGGGGCGAGGCCTTGGGTCTGGGGGCCGGGCCGGGGGCCCGGTGGCCGATCAGGCCAGGATCTTCTGCAGCGAGGTGGCCAGGCCCAGATTCGAGACCTTGAGCTTGCCCATCATGACGGAAGCGACGGCCTGGCTGGGCTTCTCGAGGATGGTTTCCCAGGTGGCCTGGTCGGTGGTGAGCACGCAGTCGGCGGGGTTGGCCCCCGCACCTTCGCTGACGCCGCCGCCATTCTTGAGGTCGAGGGTCCAGGTGCCCGCGCCCGTGATGTCGAACTGGAAGACGGCGTTGATCTTGGCCAGGTCGGGGTTCTTCTCCAGCTTGCTGGGCAGGTACTCGTTGAAGAAGCCGGCGGTCTTGCTCATGGGTCGCTCCATTTCGATGGGAGGGTGACGGTCAGGTGTCCGGCCTATCCCCGCGAAGGGGGGCCGGGCAAGCACGGAATGAAGCGCCATTCAGCGCCATGGGCCCGATCAGGCGGCAGGGAGGCCGGTCGCGGCGACAAAGGGGCGCAGCTCCCGAAGCGGCACCGAGAACTGGCCCGGCCCGCCACCCGTCCACCCATGCCAGTCGCTGCCGCCGGTGATGGCCAGGCCGTGCTGGTGCGCCAGGCGGGCGAGCACCGCGCGGTTGTGCCGTCCCAGCGCGGGGCGCGAGGTCTCCAGGGCGTGGATGCCCATCTCCTTGAGGAGGGGCGTGTGATCGAAGACCTGGTCCAGGGGCGGGTGGGCCCAGGAGGTGAAGGCCCCGGCCGCCCGGGCCCGGGCCAGCAGGGCGTCGGCGGGCAGGTCCGTGGGTGGGATGACTCCTCGGGCATGGCTCAAGCGGTTGCTGAAGGCGCCGTGCACCGTGCCCTCCAGCCCGGCCTCGACCAGGGCGTGGGCGAGGTGGTGGCGGGTGAGGGCGCGGAGGCCGGCGTGGGCCTCACTCCCGGCAGGGGGCAGCTGATTGACCAGCCCCAGGTCGGCGATGGCGGCGTCGTGTCGGGCGGCGCGCCAGGCGGCCCGGCTGCGCAGGAAGGCGCGAAAGTCCGCTGGCATCTCGCCGGGAAAATACACCAGGATGTGGATCTCGCGGTCGAGCAGCCGGGCGGAGACCTCGGCGGCGTGCACCAGGTGCAGGGTGCGGCCGGCCAGGCGCTGGGGACCGGCCGGCAGGGACGGGGGCAGATCGTGGTCGGTGATGGCCAGGACATCGATGCCCGCCGCGGCGGCGCGGGTGGCCAGGGCCAGCGGTGCCAGGGTCCCGTCCGAATCGCTGCTGTGAATATGCAGATCGAAGCGGGCTTTTGGGCCGAGCGGGGTCGGCGCGGGCATGGCCGCGGCCGGGGTCAGCGCGCGGCCGGAGGGTCGGCGTCGAGCTCGGCCAGCGCGCGGCTCTGGGTCTCGATGACCGCGCGCAGGTCGGCGATCAGGCGGTTGCGCCCGGAGCGCAGGCGGAGGATGTCGGCCTGAAGCTCGCGGCGCTCGTCGCTCACCGCCATCAGGATGCGCTCGGCCTCCAGGCGGGCCTCGCCGATGAGCACGTCGGATTCGCGTCGAGAGGCGCGCTCCATGTCGTCGGACAGGCGCCGGGCCAGCATCAAGGTGCTCTTGATGTCGGATTCTTTGCTGCGGAGCTCCTCGATCTCGGCGTCCCGCTGGGCCACCTGCTCGCGCAGGCGCTGGGACTCCTTGAGCAGCTCCTCCATGCTCTCGCGCACGGCTTCGAGGAACTGCCGGACCTCATCGGACTCGTAGCCCGCGCGGCGGGCCGGCGAAAACTGCTTCTGGATGATGTCGAGTGGCGTGACGCGCATCTGTCCCCTGGGGGCTCCCGTCCTTCAGGGCCGGTCGGAAGTATAGGCCGTGCTGCGGGCGATGGGGTGGGGTCTTGGCGGGGACAGGGCCACGTCGGCCCGTGGCTCTGCTGCCTGCACCCGCTCGGAGAGCAGGGCCAGGGGGTCGGGGGCGCGGGCGGCCTCCAACAACCAGCCTTCCATACCCGGCAGGCCCGCAGGGCTGGCAAAGACGGCCACTGCGTCGCCGGGGATCTCGAGCTGGTAGTCGCCGTTTCCGCTGGCCCAGGCGCCTTTGCTGGCCCGCACGTCGCGGCGGTGGCTGCGCAGCTCGCCCCCATCAATGACCACGATGTCCACGGTGGCCAGCTCGGCGGTGTCGAAACGCAGGCTCCAGCCCTCGGCCGTCGGGTTGAAGCTGGCTTCGATCGGCGTGTCTGGGCTGTGGGGGCGGGGCATGAAGCTGACGGCCGCCAGGCTGATGGTGGCGGCTGCGGCGGCTACGGCGCCCATCCACCATCGCACAGCGGAGGGGGGCTCGGGAAGGGGGGCGGGCAGCTCGCCGATGCCGCCGAGATCGGACCAGGGGCGCGCGCGGGCGGCTTCGAGCGCGGCCACGCCCAGGGGCCCCAGCAGCACGCCGCGGCTCCAGCGTCCGGGACCGTTGACCAGGGCGCCCCGCAGGTGGTGGCGGGCGGGCGAGCCCTCCTCGCAGAGCACCCGAAGCTCGGCCAGCACCGCGGGCAGGTGCTCGCCACGGATCAGCCAGGCGTCGGTGCCGGCAGGCACGCCCCGCCCCGCCGTGGCCGCGTCCACCGCCCGCTTGTGGCGGCGGGCGTCCGGGTGGAGAAGCGAGCGCCAGCACTTCCGTCTGGCCATCCTCCACCATGGGGCCGCTGGGTCGGAAGAGCTCGCGGGGGTTGAGCAGGCCTCCCCGCACCAGCCGCACGGCGCGGCTGCACCGGGGGCAGCGGTCGGCGTGCCGCAGGCCGGCGTCGGTGGTCAGCCCGAGGGCCCGGGGCAGCCGGGGCGGGGCAGGGCTGGCCAGGTGGCTGAGCACCCGGTCGGCCTCCAGGGCGGCCACTTCGGCGTCTTCGGCGTCGCTCAGGCCGGCCACCGTGCGTGCGAGCTCGCGCAAACCCTCGCGGGATGCCGACACGCGGGCCTCGCTGATGCGGAGCTGCCGCGCCACGGAAGCGAGGGGCAGGCCGTCGCCATAGTGCAGGCGGGCGACCTCGTCGCTCAGGCGGTCGAGGCCGTCGAAGATGCGCTCGACCCAGTCGGCCCGGGGCTTGATTCCCAGCTCTTCGGGGGGGCGCACGCGCTGGTAGCGTTGGCTGCGGACCCGGGCGATGTAGTCGGCCACCAGGGACGGCACGAGGGCTTCGGCGTCGGGGGCCTTGCAGTCCTCCGACAGGCTGCGCAGGCAGTGCTCCCGCACATCGGCCAGGATCTCGGGCTGCACGCGCACGCGGGCCATCGCCAGCTCCCACGCGACGCGAATGGTCACGGGGACCCAGAGGTCCGGATCGGAGGCCGGAGCGGCGGCGAGTGAAGAGCCATTGAGCATGGAGATCAGGAGGCCCGCAGGGAATCAAAACGAGAGGACCCCCAGTCTAACCCATCTCTTGACATGCCAAAAGACCTCCCTGCGTCTGGGTGCGAAAAAGGCTAGGCCAGGATGCCGCCTCAACACAAAGGCCGGCCCTTGGTGCAGGGCCGGCCTCGGCGGAGGGTGGGCGGACTGGCCCCAGGGGGCCGCGCCCGGATCAGGCTGCGTCTTCGATGCGCTGGTCTTCGAATGCGGCGGCGTGCAGCAGCTCGTTGATGACCGCAGCAGCGGCCACGCTGGCCAGCTCCTCGTCGCCATACAGGCCCACGAACTCGTCGTAGAAGAGGGAGATCAGGTCGCCGAGGTTGGTCTGGATGGTCTGGGTCATGGGGCCTCCCCTCTTCTATCGGTGGGTGCAACGACCTGCGCGGCCGCCTGCGGTGTGAACACATGCAGGATGCGTGCCAGTCCCCAGCCCCCAATAGAATGGGCGAGAAATCGAGGCCCGGCCCCGTGTCGTCCGGGAATTGGGACGGCTTCTGTTCATATTTTCGGACACTGTCCATCAGGGGCGACAAAATGGGAGCTGTGCGGGCCCCTGAGGCGGGGTCGGGGCCCGCCCCAGGGCGTATCTGTGGCGATACGGGTCAGGGGCGATCGGGCGCTTCGGCATACGGGGTAGCCGCGTCCCCGGCGCCGGCTTGGACGGCGCAGAAGAGGTAGCCCCGCCGGGCCCCGCAGCCAAGCAGCTCGGATGCGCAGGCCGCAGCGGTGGCGCCGGTGGTGATCACGTCGTCGATCAACAGGATGTGGCCGGTGAGGTCGCCCTCGGCGAGGAAGGCCTGGTTGGCCTGGTGGCGGCGGGCCCAACCGTCCCGCCCCGCTTGTTCGGCCTGGCGGACCCGGCGCAGCGGCTGGACCATTGGGCGTTGCAGAGCGGCGGCCACCGCCCGGGCCAGCAGCTCGGCCTGGTCAAAGCCGCGGCGCATGCGACGGATCGTGGGCACCGGCACCGGGCAGACCGCGTCCACGGGGGCAGCCGACCCCGGGCGGCCTGGGCCATCCAGCGGCCCAGGTCCCCGATGCAGGCCGGGTCGGGGCGGTCTGCCCCGCCGCACCAAGGCACCAAAGACGCCGTCATAGGGCCCCAGGGCCCAGGCGGCGGCCACAGGGGCCGGGGGGTCCACCCAGCGGGGCAGGGGAGGGGGATCGGGGGCGCAGGCGGCGCACAGCACGCGGCCGGGCTGCTGGCCGCGCAGGCCACCACAGCCGGGGCAGGGGTCGGGCAGGAGGACGTCGAGCAAGGCCAGCGCGATGGACATGCGGGCCGGTATCGGTCCATGGCGGCGGCCGCAGGGGGGGGAGATCGGGGGGGGGAGGCCCCCGTGACCCTTTCAGACCTCAGTGGTGGTAGGCGCCGCCCCAGAGCAGCGTGCTGGCCCGGTAGAGCTGCTCGACCAGGACCACCCGCGCCAGCTCGTGGTTGAGCACCATGCGGCTCAGCGCCAGGGTGCGCCAGGCCTGATCCCGCACGGCCGCGCCGTGGCCATAGGGCCCGCCGATGGCAAAGACCAGCCTGTGGGCCCCTTCTCGGGTGGCCTCTTGAACCATGCCGGTGAAGCCCTCGGTGCTGGGCAGCTCTCCGCGCTCGTCCAGCGCCACCAGGCGGTCATCGGGCCGGATGCGGTCGAGGATGGCGCGCGCCTCTGCGTCCTTGACCGCCTGCTCGTCGCCGCGAAAGGGGGCAGGGCGCACCAGCTCCTCGTCAAAGGGCAGGCTGCGTTTCAGCCGCCTGGCATAGTCGGCGGTGGCCTCGTCTGCCCAGCGGGTGCGGCCCTTGCCCACGCGCAGCAGGAGGACCTTCACCCCTCGTCGTCCTCGGGCCAGGCGTCGTCGTCGCCGGCCTCGTCGGGGCCGGGGGCCTCGAGGTCCAGCTCGGAGAAGGGCACCACGCGGGCATCGACCCACAGGCCGTCGAGATCGTAGTAGCCGCGCATGGGACCGTCGAAGGCGTGCACGATGACATCGCCCAGGTCCACCAGCACCCAGCGCCCCGATGCGGTGCCTTCCACGCCCAGGGGCCGCTCGTTGCGCCCCTGCTTGTAGGCTTTGACGACGGCGTCGGCGATGGCTTGCACATGGCGGGCCTGGCTGCCGGTCGTGAGCACCAACACATCGCAGTAGGAGGTGCGACCGGACACATCGAGGACCACCACGCGGCCGCCCTTCTGGTCGATCACGGCCTGGGCGGCCAGCCGGGCGATGTCCTTGACCACCGGGTCAAGCTGGCCCGAGCCGCGGGCGACCGTGTACAGCTCGGGGTTCTCTTCGCGCGGGCGGGCGCCTTCGGACTGGGTCTTCATGGGCTTCCTGGGGGATTGGATGCGGGGGCGGCGGCGTCGGCCGCGGAGGGGGGGGCCGCGTCGGGGGCAGGGCGCTTGGCCTTGCCCGCCTTGGCCTTCTTGCGGGCAGGGGTCGGGACCGCGAGGTCCAGGTCGGCGCCGATGCCGGAGCGGGTGAGGTCGAGGCGGACGGTGCGGATGCGGTCCCCTTGCCGGTAGCGTCCTTGCACCTGGGCGACGAGGCGGGCTGCCGTGGCGGCGTCAAGGGTGACCTCACCGCTGAGGTCGATCAAGCCGTCGTCTGCCGGCTTCTTGTTGCGCCGCCGGCCCTTGCCCTTGGCCTTGTCGTCGTCGTCGTCGGGGGCCGGGGGCTCCGGCAAGGGACGCAGCCCCACCGCATAACGCCGCACGCGCCGGCCTTCGACCACGTCTTCGTCGATCTCGGTAAGCAGCAGTCGGGATTGAAAGGGACTCAGGGCCTGGTCCCAGGCATTCCAGGCCAGGCGCAGCTCTTGCCGCCAGGGTTCGGGGTCGCCGCGGTTGGTCCAGCCGCCATCCTCTCGCTCGCTCCAAGCGCTGCCGCCGGTCACCCGAACCGCAGACACCCGCTCGCCATCCACGGCGCGCCGCATCTCGAAGGCGTCCCAGCTCTGCCACTGGACCTCGACCCCTTCAAGAACATCGGTCAGCACGACGTCGTCGCGGAGATCTTGTCGCCGGATGCTGGCGGAGAGGCGGTGGGGGCCGAGGCGGGCCACCGAGTCGAATTGCACCTCTTGCGAGGCCTGGGCCAGGGTCGGCCCCGCGTCACTGTCGCAAGCGCCGAGCAGACCTGCAGCCAGGCCAGAGGCCAGGGCCAAGGCCTTGCCCAGCGCCCTCACGCGTTGGGACCGACGCCGGGGGGCTGGACCACGCTGGGGCCATCGGCCTGGGCGGCCTCGCGCAGGCGCTGGACGTCCAGGGCGGTGTGGTCCACCAGCTCCTTGATGCCGGCGCCGGTGGCGGCGCTGATGCTGTGCACCCTGGGGCGGGCCCGGCCCGTGGCGCGGGCCAGGATGGCGTCGCGGGCGGCGGCGATCTCTTCTTCGTCCACCAGGTCGACCTTGGTCAGCACGATGCGCTCGGGGCGGGTGGCCAAGTCGGGATCATAGCGCATCAGCTCGTCCCGGATCGCGCTGTAGCGCTCTTCGGGCGGGTCCAGCTCGTCGGGACCCAGGCTCACCAGGTGCAGCAGGGTGCGGGTGCGCTGGAGGTGTCGCAGGAACTGGTGGCCCAGGCCGGCGCCATCGGCCGCCCCGCGAATCAGCCCCGGAATGTCGGCGACGACGAAGTTGCCTTCGATCCCGCGGTCCACCACACCCAGGTTGGGCACCAGGGTGGTGAAGGGGTAGTCGGCCACCTTGGGCCGAGCAGCCGAAATCCGGCTGATCAGCGTGCTTTTTCCCGCGTTGGGGAAGCCCAGCAGGCCCACATCCGCCATGAGCATCAGCTCGAGGCGCAAGCGCCGTTCCACACCCGGCTCACCCGGAGTGGATTCGGTGGGCGAGCGGTTGGTGCTGGACTTGAAGTGCCAGTTGCCCTTGCCCGGCGCCCCGCCCTTGGCGGCGACAAAGCGCAGGCCCTCCTCGGTCAGGTCGGCCAGGAGTTCGCCCGTCTCTTCGTCGAAGACCCGGGTGCCCGCGGGCACCATCAGCTCGACATCTTCGGCGGATTTGCCGGTCCGTTGCCGGCCGCCACCCCGCTCGCCATCCTTGGCCCGCCAGATGGCGTGGCCCCGAAGCTCGAGCAGGCTGCTGCGACGGGTGGTGGTGACCAGGACGACATTGCCGCCTCGGCCTCCATCGCCACCGTCGGGCCCACCAAGGGGTACGAATTTTTCGCGGCGGAAGGCGACCGCTCCGTCGCCTCCCTTGCCACTCTCGATATGGATCGAGACCTCGTCAACGAAGCGCATGCGCGATTCCCGGGGTCCCGATCCCGTAGGGGTCAGATGACCCCGCCGGTTCAGGCCTCTGCAGTCTCGGCGGGCACGACCAGGACGGTGCGCCGGTTCCGCCGGGAGGTGAACTTGACGTGCCCATCACGCAGGGCGAAGAGCGTCCAGTCCCGGCCCGTGCCCACGCCGTCGCCGGCGTGGAACTTGGTGCCGCACTGGCGGACGAGGATGTTGCCGGCAAGCACGAACTGGCCGTCGCCGCGCTTCACACCCCGGTACTTCGGGTTGGAATCACGGCCGTTCCGGGTGCTTCCCTGGCCCTTCTTGTGTGCCATCGTGGACTCCGAATCAGGCGTTGATGCCGGTGATGGTCAGCGTGGTCTCGGTCGGACGGAAGCTGCCGCCCTTCCGGTACCGCTTCCGCCGCCGGAACTTGTAGATGTCGCGCTTGGCACCCTTGTCGGTAGAGACGACCTCCGCGGTGACGGAGGCGCCGGCGACGACGGGAGCACCGATGCGGGCTTCAACACCTTCGCCACCCACCAGGAGGACCTGGTCGAGGGTGATGGTGCTGCCGGCTTCGGCGGCCAGGCTCTTGACGATGATGGTGTCGCCCTGGGACACCCGGTACTGCTGCCCACCAGTGGCAATGACGGCGTACATGAAATTCTCCAGAATCGGACCTTTAGCGGACCCAGATGCGGGCCCCAGATGCGGGGCCCTCGGGTGCGAACCAGCGCGGGAGCGAGAGGGCAGGCCCTCATGGCTCGGGCGGGCTGAACGCGTCAGCCTGCCCACGCCGTCACCCGGTCACGAGGCCGGGGGGCTGTACGGCGCGCAGCGCCCTCTGTCAAGGCGCGCGCGCGCGATCCAGCGCCGGTGGATCCCGGTCAGCGAAGCCGCGCCCCCAGCTGCAGCCGCAGCTTGTCCAGGCGTTCCTGCACGGCGTCGGTGTCCAGGGCCTGGAAACGCTCGGGGAGCATCGCGCGGCTGCTGCTCTCGAAGACGGCCAGCATCTCCATATAGTCGAGCATTCGGATGTCCCGGCTGGGGATCACATCGCCCACGGCCCCGTCCAGATCGATCTGTTCGATGACGTCCCGCTCCTGGTCCATGGCCCGGTTCGCGGCGGCCAGAAGCACGGCCTCGAGCTCGGCGCCGGAGTAGCCGTCGGTGGCTGCGCTGGCGTGGGTGAGGTCGAGGTCTTTCACCACGTCGAGCTTGTTCTTGCGAATCAGCGCCTCGTAGATCAGCTGGCGCTCGTGGGCGGTCTCGGGAAAGAAGAAGGGGATCTTGAGGTCCAGGCGCCCTGGTCGCTTGAGGTCCACATCCAGCTTGTCGGGGCGGTTGGTCATCATGATGACCACGATGCGGCCCCGGTGCCGGGTGTCGCTCATGAACTCCTTGAGGCGCGAGATCACGCGGGAGGAGGTGCCACCGTCGTTGTCTCCGCCGCCCATCGAGCGGTCGGCCTCGTCGATGATGAGCAGCACGTAGCCGAGACCTTCGACGACCTGGAGGATCTTTTCCAGGTTGCCTTCGGTGCTGCCCACCCACTTCTCGCGGAAATTCTTGAACTTGATGCAGGTGAGCCCGCTCTCGGCGGCGAAGGCCTCGGCCAGGAAGGTCTTTCCGGTGCCCATCGGGCCGACGAACATCGCGCCCATCGGCACACGGTTGACCTGGCCTGCCTTGATGGCCCGAGCCACGCGCATCAGGTCGCGCTTGAGGCGATCCATGCCGCCCACATGGCTGAAGTCGTGGCCGGGATCGACGAACTCGACCAGCCCGTGGCACTCCTGCTCGATGATGGCCTTCTTGCGCCGGCTGACCGTGCGGAAGGTGATGGGTTCGCCGGACTGGCGCGCCCGGCGGAACAGCCCCCGGATCTGCACCAGGGACAGCCCGGCGGTGACCTTGGCCAGGGACTCGTCGGACATTTCGAGTTCGACGCCGTGGTGGTCCATCTCGTGAATGAAGCCCAGGCGCGCGTTGGCGTCGGGCAGGCTCACGTTGAGGTGGGCGAGTTGGGCGCTGGCGCTCACCCGGCGGTGCACATCCGAGAGGTTTTCCGTCACCAGGATGATGATGTTGTCGCTCTGCAGCAGGTTGGGGTCGCTGGACCAGCGCTGCAGGGCGATGAGGTTCTGCTTGTCGGCCTCTCCCATGAAGCCGATTTCGGCCATGGGCACGATGGTCTCGACATAGTCCAGCACCACCGCGGCCCGCTGGGTGGTGTCGGTGATGAGGTGCTCGACCAGGGGCAGGACCTTGTCGGGACCCTGGGGCCAGCCATCCAGCAAGCCCTCGCCGCGAATCAGCCGCTGGGCGTTGACCACCGACCGCACGCGGTCTTCGATCTTGCGGTCGGGAAACTCGACCCCCTCGCTCAGGTTGTAGTAGAGGACCAGCTCCTTGGTGCGGGCCAGGAAGCGCTCCAGATACTCGCGAATGGGGACGTAGCGCACCTTTCCGTCTGGGTCGGTCCAAGGGAAGACGTCCCGGACATTGCCATGCAGCAGAAACATGCTGGCTTCGCCACTGACGTAGCGCAGGCGCAATTCCTGGGCCCAAGGCGGGAAGACGGGCTCAGTTGCGGGGACGGGCATGGGGCGCTCCGGGCAGATGCTGGGCCAACTGTAATGCCCCCGCGCCCCGGGGTCAGCGCGCCGCGGCGATGGCGAGCAGGGCGCCGGCGGCTTCAACCCGCACCCGCGCGTTTTCATCCGCCAGCGTGGCTTCGAGGGCCGGCGTGCCAACAGGGCTGGCGAGGGCCGCCAGGCCTTCGGCGGCTGCCTCCCGCACGGGATCGTCGGGGTCTTGCAGGCCGGCTTCGAGCAGCTTCTGGGCCGCGCGGGTGGCCTTGCGATCGTCGCCTCGCCCGGCGTCGGACAAGGCCGTGCCCAGCAGCCGCAAGGCCATGGCCCGCAGCTCGCGGTTCTCGGAGGCCGCGGCCTCCTCGGCGGTGGCCAGGCTGCCTTCCCCCCGCGCCAGGAGGATCAAGCGGGCGTAGGTGCGCACCTCGGGCCGCGTCGCCCCCGCCGCCTTCTTCAGCAGGGCCTCGGCCGCGGGGATGGACAGGGCGGCAAGGTAGTCCAGGGACTCCAGCTGGGCCTCGGCCATCGGGGCGTCCAGGCCCTCCCGCAGGATCGCCTCGCCGCGGCTGGCTCCCAGGCGCATCAGGGCGGCGCCGATGGCGGGTCGCAGGGGCTCCTCCACCAGGTCGGCCGCCTCCTCCAGGCCGGGGATGAGCCCGGTGAGGCCACTTCGGCCGACATCATCGATAAATGCGATGTCCAGGGGCAGGTCGCCCTCCGCGAGCATGGTGGCCAGGCGGGCTTCGGCGCCCGGGTCGCCGAGGCCGCTGCGGCGAGCGCGCAGGGGGCGGCGCGCCAGGACTCGCTCTCGGCGGCCTCGGCCGCTTGAATCGCGGCGAGGCTGCCGGTGTGGCCCCCTTGGGCCAGCCGCAGGCCCGCAGCGCAGCGCAGGTAGCTGTCCGCCCCCGCCAGTGCGGCCAGCTCTGCGAGATGGCCCAGAGCGGCAGCTTCTTCACCCCGGCTGGCCAGGGCTTCCAAGGTCGCGCGTCGCACCCAGGGGCTGGGATCCCCCAGACCCCGTGGGGTCCAGTCTCCACCGCCCGGCGCGTCGCTGAAGCGAACCAGCAGGGCCAGGGCCCGGGCGCGCACCGCCGGGTCGAGATCGGCCGCAGCCTGCTGCAAGGCGGCCTCGGCGGCGGGGTGGTGTCGGTTCTGCAGAGCCGTCGCGCCCACCGGCACGGCCGGGCCGGCGTGGCGGGCGCAGGCGGCGACCAGCACGGCCAGGGCGACGAGGATGCGGGCAGGCGTCATGGTGGGGGTCCTTGGGCGGGGGCGGGGCCCGTCGCGCTCACCGACCCCAGACCCGCTCTGCAGGTTCCCGCGCGCTGCGTGGCTTCAGCGGGCCTTCGCCTCGTGCAGGCCATAGTTGGCCTCGTACCAATACCAGGTGCGTCGGTCGGGGTCGGCCTTCTGCACCTTCTCGAAGGCCTTGACGGCCTCGGCGCTGCGGCCAGCTGCCAGGGCTTCGGCGCCCTCTTGGTAGATCTTGGAGACCTTGCGGGCGAGGCGGGCCAGCTCTGCGGGGGTCATACCCTTGGCGATGTCGGCGCGCAGGCGGTCGAGATCGTCGGTGAGTTCGGCGTTCCCGGGGTTTAGCCGCAGGGCCGCGGCGACAGCCTCGCGGGCCTCGACCAGGCCGGTGCCGGCGCCCAAAGCGCGGCGGGCCAGGGCGTGCGCGTCCTTGGCCTGGCTGCGGCGGGTGGCCTCGTCGGTGCCGCGCAATGCGGCGTCCTCGGCGAGGGCGTTCAGGGCGATCTCTTCGACCACCAGGAAGCCCATGCGCTTGGCTTCAACGTGTTCGGGCTCGGTCTGGAGGACCTTGTAGAAGCGCGAGGCCGAGTCCAGATAGCGGCGCTCGTGCAGCAGCAGGCGGCCCTCGTCCATGAGGGCGCTGACCTCGTCGCTATCCTGCTTGGGGGTCGCGGCCTGGGTGGCGGCGGCGACCTGGGCGGCCTTGGCGGTGGCCTGCTGCTGCTGCTGGTAGAGGTACCAGCCGCCCGCGCCCGCGCCAACCATGGCCACCAGCAGCACGAAGCCGGCGGCGGCCGACAGGGCGATGATGAGGGCGCCTTTGTTGCTGGCCTCGGGGGCCGGCGGGGCTTCGGCCTCTGCGGGCAGGGGCTGCGCCCACATGGCCTGCTCGGCCGGCGAGACCGCGCCTGAGCGACGTGGGCGACCGGGGCGACCGGGGCGACCGCGACCGGGGCGACGGCCTGCGGCGGCGGGGGCCGGGGCGGCGACAGGCTGGGGCGCCGGACGCTGCGGCGGCGGGGCGGCCGGAGCCGGCGGCGCGGGGGCACGACGGGCAGGGCTTCGGGAGCCCGAATGGTGGGATCGTCTCCGGGGCGGCCGGGATCGGGCAGGGGCCCGAGCAGCTCGAAGCGGAATTCCGTGGAGCCGATGCGGATGACGTCGCCGCTGCTCAGCGGGTGCTGGCTGGCCCGGCGGCCGTTGACATAGGTGCCATTGGCGCTGCCATTGTCGATGAGCCAGTAGCCCTCGGCCCGAAGCTCGACCCGGGCGTGTTCGCGGCTGGCGGCGGGGTCGTAGAGCACGACCTCGCGGGCTTCGCTGCGGCCCATGGACACGGGGGCGCCGCCCAGGGGATAGGCCGAAGCGAGGCGGTGGCCGGCCAGAACCACCAAACGGGCCGGCGCGGCGCCGATGGCGTCGATGTCGGGCGCCCGCATGGTCTCGTCGTCTTCGAGGGAGCGGCCCAGGCTGACGGGCTCGGTGATCCGGAACTGCAGGACGAAGGGTTCGATGACGATCTCGTCGCCATCGACCACCACCTGCTGTTCCACCCGCCGGCCCCGGTAGAAGGAGCCGTTGCCGCTGCCAAGGTCTTCGAAGCGCACCGAGTCGCCATCGACGGAGATCCGCGCGTGCCGTCGGCTGACGCCGATGTCGGGCAGGACGAGGTCGTTGTCTTCCGCCCGACCCATATGGGTGATGCCAGGGCCGATGGGCAGCCGCTTCTCGGGCTGTCCAGTTCGACGAACGACAAGTTCAACCTGACGTGTAGCCACGAGCGCCGCCTCTACCTGCTGGATCGGGGGTGGTGATAACCAGGATCGCGCGATCCGACCGCCGCCAGAGGGCTAAGTCAGGAGCGCATAGGCCAGTCCGATGCCTGCGAGGAGCAAGACGATGGCGCCGCCCAGCCAGAGACCCTTGGGGGCGGGAGCCTCGGCGACTTGCCGAGGAGCGTCGAGGGTGGGCGAGTCCGGGCCCTGGTAGGGTGCGGGCTTGCTGCGGGGGGGCGGCGTCGGGCCCGAAGGAAGCTCGCCGGCCTCGGCAAGCTCGATGGTGAAGCTGTGGTCGCCCACCCGAATGTCATCGCCCGGGGACACCGTCTTGGGCCGCACCACGCGCTTGTCGTTGACAAAGACGCCGTTGCGGCTGCCCGCGTCCTGGACCCAGACCGACCCATTGTGAAGGAAGACCCTGGCATGTTCGCGAGAGACGCCGGGATCGTCGATCTGGACGGAGCAGCCCGGATCGCGCCCCAGCACGAGGCCCTCGGCGTCAATGACATTGCGCCGACCCTTGAGGAGCCCGGCCGTGCCTGTCAGGTAAGGGACGCGATCCATGGGGAGTGCAGCGGTCTTGGGCTGGGGTGGATGGGGGCGCAAGATCCTTTTCGGATCCCGCCAGCGGCGCTGCCCTCAAGGCTAATCCAGGCGACTCCTGGCGTCACCCGGCGGAGGTGGTGGCGTCAACAGCGGTCTCCGACGGAGGGGGGGCGTTGACATCAATTCGCCCGACTTGCTACGGTCCGCGGTCAAGAGCGACCTGCTCGTCTGTGCGCGCTGACCTGGAACCCAAGATCCGGCTCCGATGAGGTCTCGCACCGGCCCCCCCTGGAGGATTCCTCGATGAGCGACGACACGAGCCAGCGCCTTGAAGCCATCCAGGGCGAGCTGGCGACCATCCTCGAGGCCCGCCTGGCCGAGTTGAACCGCACCCTCCGCGACACCGAAGCCGCCACCCGTCGCATCATCAGCGCCGAGGTCGAGATCGAGCGCCACCGCGGCGCGCAGGCCTCTTTGGACGGCCAGATCGAACACCTCCAGGCCGATCTGGACGAGGGCCGCGAGCGCGCCCGCTCCCTGGCCCAGCGCGAACGCGACCTCAACACGGAGCGCGAACGCCAGCGCGACGAGGTCCTTCGCCTGGAGGACGAGGTCCGCGGCGTAGAGGTCGAGGTCGAGCGCACCCGCGGGCGGGTCACCGACCTCGAGGCCGAGGCCGAGGCCCTGCGCTCCGAAAACCAGTCCTTGCGCGTCAAGCTCAAGACCCTTGAAGAGAACATCTTGCGGATGCAGAAGATCAAAGAGGAGCTGATGAGCAGCATCAGCGGCCTGACCGCCCAGATGTCCACCCTGGCCGGCGGCTCCCCCGAGTAGCTGGCCCCGCCTCTCGCCCGGCGCCTGCCCGGGCTGCCTCCTTTGCCGGGACCCGTGCATGAGCTCGAATCTTGAAGCGGCCGAGGCCCTGCTGGCCACGGTTGAGGCGGCCCGGGGCCAGATGCGGGCGATCGCCCACCAGCGCCTGCCCTTCTCTGTGGCGCTGGCCCTCGAAGTGGATGGCACGGTCGGGGCCTCGGCCGAGCGGGCCATGCTCGGGCTGCCCTATTCGCCCATCGACCTGATCCGGCTGTCGGTGGCCTTCTCTGCAGAGCGGCGCGCGGCGCCACCGGCACCGGCCGCCACGCGCCTGCCCGCAGCCGCCCTGCCGACCTCTCCCGGGCGCGAAGGCTTGGACGCCAGCGAGATCCCTACCGGCGAATTCGAGCCGGTGTCCCTGCATTCTGCGGCCGGTTCCGCTGCCGGTGACGCAGATGAAGAGGCCACCTTTGTGGGCGCGGGCCTGGCCGCAGCGGCTGCAACCGGCGCGGCGGCGGCAGCCCTGGCCGCGGCCTATCGGGTTGAGAATGCCGGTGACGACGGCGATCCCATCTCGCTGGACGACCTCGTGCACGACGATGCGGACCTGGGTCTGGAGAGCGCCTGGAAGCGCAGCGCCGAGGCCGATCTCGCCCCCAGCATCGGCAATCTGCCGGTGGAAGACCCTGGGGAGGACGAGCAGACCTTCCTGGGTCGCTTCGCCTTGCCCGTGGCGGCCGGACGCGAGCCCGAAGATGACATGCAGGTGCCCGATCCCGCGGCCGAGCCTGAACCCAGCCGCACCTGGGCCGACGATCTGGACGCGGACGATGGCGCCGACGACGACGCTGCGGCCGCCCCCGACCTTGAGGAAGCCGACTTCGAGAACGAGGATGTGGAGCCCACCCACGTCGCGCGCATGAGCTCGGAGCTCTTCGCCGCCATCGCGCGGCCGCGCTCGGTCAGCCCGGCGGTGGGCCCGGCCGCAGATGCGGACCGCCCCCTGGTGCGGTGGGCCGATGATCCCGCGCCTGCGCCGGCTCCCGCCGCGCGGTCCAGCTGGGAGGACGCGGAGGACTGGAGCGATCGGCAGACCCAGAGCGGTCGGGCCTCGGTGCTCACCCCGCCCGAGCTGGTCGAACACGACAGCTTCGACGACGCCACCAATGTGGCTGCCGTGCAGATTCTCGGCGTGGGCAAGGCGCGCGCCCTCAGCCCCACCCTGGAGCTGGGCGATGCCAGCGGGGCCGATGAGGAGCCCGAATACGACGATCCCGCCGACGGTGACGATCCGGGCCTGCGGGTGAGCTTCGAAGAGCCGGAATACGACGCGGAGCCCCGCGCGGCGATCCCGGAGTTGACTGCCGATGTCGAGCCCGATGGCGAGAGCCTGGTGGTGGTGACCCAGGACGGCTTGCAGCACCGCGACGGCGCTTCTGTGGCCGACGCCGATGTGGACGCAGGCCAGCTCAAGAACCTGCTGTCGGATGCCCGGGCCGCCGAGGCCCGGGGCAACCTGCAAGAGGCGGTGCTGCATTATGGCGACCTCCTCAGCTTGCAGCCCAGCAACCTCGAAGCCCACCTGGGCCGGGGTCGGTCGCTGGTCGAGCTGGGCGACTACGCCGCTGCGATGAGCGACTTCCAGCGAGCCGAGGACATCGCGCCCCACTCGCCGGATCCAATCGTGGAGATGGGCAACCTGTTTTTTGCGCGCAAGGAGTACCGCAAGTCCATCACCTATTACGACCAGGCGGTGGAGATGGCGCCCGACCACGCGATGGCCTGGTGCCGGCGCGGCATCTGTCACCACTACCGGAAGAACCACAGCCAGGCCTTCAAGGATCTGCAGAAGGCCGTGTCGCTGGATCCCGACATTCCGAATCTGCGCAAATATGTGCAGATGGCCCGCAAGGCGATGGAACGCGCAGAGCGATGATCTCTGCCCATAGCGGGCTTCCGAGCCTTCGGGCTGCGTAGCGCCTTTCGCATGCAGACGGCACCAACTGCGAAGTCCGCTTCGCCCATGGGCGCAGAAACCGCTGAGAGTGGGCTGTTGACGGGAGGCTGACGGGTTGGCATGGCCCTTGCTCGGATTGGGTGCGGGTCGAAACGGCCCTCCCACCACCGCCTCCGGGTTCCCCATGAACGCTCCCGCCTCCCCCGAGCTCCTCCGCAGCCGCAACCAGATCGTCGCCCGCAGCTTCTACCGCCAGCTCCGCTCCGAGGGCTTCACCCACCGGCAGATCATCGAGCTCTCCGCCGCGCTGATCGACCTTGTCACCGAGGATCTGCGCGAGGTCGAGGCACCGGAAGCCCGCTGAGCTTCAGGTCGCGGCTGGACCTGGACCGACGATCTCGGTGTCCGGGTCCAACTCCAAGACCTCCATCAGCTCCTTCCATTCGCGCTTGGACAGGCCGCTGTCGGCCCGTCCGACGCTTTGCCCGCGCAGCGCCTTGCGCACCAGGTCGATGCCCTGGCGGCTCAGGAAGGTGCCGCCGAGACGGTAGTCTTCGAAGGCCTCCCAGCTCAGCGGGGTCCAGAGCTTGACCAGATCGGCGATGGCGTCGCCATAGACGCGGATCTCGTATTGGGCGTGGGGGTGCAGCCGCAGGCGCAGGAAGTGCAGCAGGTTGTGCAGGTCGATCTTCCAATACCACTGCGTATAGGTGTTGAGTCCCAGGTTGATGCGCGCCAGCTCCCGGGCGAGGTCGAAGCGGCCCATCAGGCCTTCATAGGTGTCATGGGCCTGTTCGGCGTCGCGCTTGAGCAGGTGCAGCACCGCTGCGGCCTCTTCTTCACTCAGGCTGCTGCCCCGCCCCTGCTTGTTGTCCGTGGACTGCACGGCGAGGTCTTCGGGCCGGGGGAGGTAGAACTCCCGGTCGAGGATGGAGTAGCGGGCGCTCACCTCGTTGACATTGGCCGTGCGGTGGCGGATCCACTGGCGCGCAACGAAGATGGGCATCTTGATGTGCAGCTTCAGCTCGCACATCTCGAAGGGCGAGGTGTGGGCGTGGCGCATCAGGTAGCGGATGAGGCCGCGGTCTTCGAGGCGCTTGCGGGTGCCCTTGCCATAGGAGACCCGGGCGGCCTGCACGACGGCGGCGTCATCGCCCATATAGTCCACCAGGCGCACGAATCCGTGGTCCAGCACCGGGGTGGCCAAGAACATCTGGGCCTCGAGGGCCGCGACGGTGGGGCGCAAGGTGGTGTGGGACTGCGAGCGGGCCTGGTCCAGCTCGACCTGCGCCTCGGCGGACAGCTTCATGGGGGCTCCTGGGTGCGTCGGGCGGCTTAACGGCTGGGCCCCCTGGCGGGCCCCCTTTGCCGAGGGCCGGAGACGGGGTACGGCGGGGCCCATGGACAAGGCCCGAATCCAGCGCATCCACGACAGCGCCAGCCAGCGTGGGGACAGCTCCTATATCGACCCCAGCTCGGGGCTCCTGGTGATGACGGCGGCCTACCACCTGCGCCGCGGCTTCTGTTGTGGCGCGGGTTGTCGGCATTGTCCCTACCCTCCCGACGTGCAGGCCGAAGCCGGCCGCCCCGCAGATTCCGCCTCCTGGGAGCAGGAGCGCTAGCAGGACGCCGCGCCGCGTTATCCTCCCGCCTCAGACTGGAGGCTTCCATGGGCGACGGGTCGGATCGGGCAGAGCAGGCGATGGCAGCCCTTCGTGGCGATGATCCGGTAGAGGCCGCCAAGGCCTTGCAGGCCGCCTTGGAAGAGGATCCCGAGCGCCTGGACTTCCTGCACGCCCTGGCGGTGACCCAGCTGCGGCTGGGCGAGCCCGCGACGGCGCTGGCCCTCTGCGACCAGGGCGAGCGTGTGGCCCGCGAGGTCCAGAATGAAGCGGCCACCGTGCTTCTGCCGCAGCTCTACCTGGTTCGGGCGGCGGCCTGTGAGGACCTCTTCGATCCGGCGGGGGCGCTGGCCGCCTTCAACGAGATCCTGCGCCACGAAGACCAGAACCCCCGCGCGCGGCAGGGCATCGCCCACCTGCTCCTGGCCTGGGCCCGCACCGAGGAGGGCCTGGAGGCGCTGGACGCCTACCTGGACGACGGGGTCGACGAGGAGGAGTTCCTGGAGGCCATGGACGGCTTCGCCACCCAGCTCCGCACCCTGCTGCGCGAGGAGATCCACCCGGTGGAGCTGCTCAACGCCCATCGCGGGTCCTATGTGGAGTTCTTCGACCATCACGCCAACCGGCTGGAGGCCGAGGGCTGGATCGCCGAGGCCGCGCGGATGCACCGAGACGACGACGGCAAGGTCGTTCTCAGCGTGCCCGATGGCGCCCCCGAATGGGCCGGCGTGCGCGTGGACCTGGTCAACCCCGAGACCGGCCAGCCCGGCCGGGTGGGGGACCAGCCCATGGTGGTGGCCCTCGCCGACTATGAAGCCCTGGCGCAGGCTCCCGTGCTGATTCGCTGGCCCGAGAACGACCTGCCCTTCCCCGCCTGGATCAGCACCCAGACCCCCTGGAACCACCTGCGGGTGCAGGTGGCCTTTCAGCATGCCGCCGGCCAGCCCTTGTCGGCCTTCACCGACATCGTGGGCGACTGGTACCGCGCGGGCTTCGATGGGGCCTTTGGCACCGCCGATCGCGGCCGCTTCCACGAGGTGGACGAGCTGGTCGCCCTCTCGGATCGCGCGATGGTGGTCCACATCGACGCGGGCCGCGCCGAGGTCAGCGCCGTCAAGGACCTCTTCAAGCGCCTGACCGTCTTGCACGGCCAGCACCCCATCGCCGCCGTGGTGGTGGGTCGCGGCTTCCTGCCGGCCTGATCCCTCAGGGCAAGGACGCGTTCAGGATGAGGTAGGCCGCGCCGGCCTGCAGGCCGTAGCTGGGCTCCTTGTAGGCGCCGACGAGCAGGTCGGGTGCGCCGTCGCCGTCGATGTCGCCTGCCGGGGCGACCGCAAAGCCGGCCTCGTCCCCGGCGGCCTCCCCCAGCAGCTTGTACTGGGGCTCGTCCAGGGGGATGGTGCCGCTGCTGGGGCTGAAGGCGAGGTAGGCGGCCCCCGCAGCGGTGCCCGCGCCATCGTCGCCATGGGCGCCGATCAGCAGGTCTGGCAGGCCGTCGCCATCGAGATCGCCGGCCGACTGGACCGATCGGCCCGCATAGGCCAGGGTGCTCTCGCCCAAGAAGGTCGCGTCTGCACCGGACAGGCTCAGGCTGCCCGTGCGGGGGCTGGAGCTGCCCAGGAGGAGGTAGGCCGCACCGGCGCTGGTGCCGTTGTCGTCGTTGCCGCTGGCGCCCACCAGCAGGTCGTCGGTGCCATCGCCGTCGGTGTCGCCCACGCCGGCCACGCTGCGTCCGGCGAAGTCCTGCGCCGCGACGCCCACCAGCTGGAGGTCGGCATAGGCCAGGTCCAGATCCCCGACGACCGGGCCGTAGGCCAGGTAGGCCGAGCCGGCCGCGTTGCCGCCGGTGTCTTCGGCATAGGCGCCGATGATGAGGTCGTCGTGCCCATCTCCGTCGAAGTCGCCCGCGCCGGCCACCGCGGATCCAGCGAGGTCCGCGCTGCGTTCGCCAATCAGGCGGGCGTCGGCGCTGCTCAGCCCGACGCTGCCGCTGATGGGCCCCAGGAGCAGGTAGGCCATGCCCGCGCTGCTGCCGCCGCTGTCTTCGCCGCAGGCGCCGACGAGCAGGTCGATGGTGCCGTCGCCATCGACATCGCCGGCCCGGGCCACCGCGATGCCGGCCTTGTCGCCATTGGCCTGGCCCGTGATCAGCGCGTGGGCCTGGCTGGCGCCGCCGCCCGAAGCCAGGGGCCCCAGCAGCAGCCAGGCCTCTCCTGGCGTGCTGCTGCCCGTTGTGGACGAGGAGCACTCCGTCGCGGCGCCCACCAACACATCATCCAAGCCATCGCCGTCGACATCCCCCAGCGCGGCCATGGCCCGGCCGCCCCGATCGCTGCTGCGTGCGCCCAGCAAGATGGCGTCGGCCGTTGACAGGCTGTGATCGCCCAGAATCGGCCCCAGGAAGAGGTTGGCGGCGCCGGCGTCGGTCCCGCCGTCGTCGTCTCCGGGGGCGCCGATGACCAGGTCGCCATAGCCGTCACCGTCCACGTCTCCTGCGCCCAGAACGGCGGTCCCGGCCTCATCTCCGGCAGACACCCCATAGAAGCGGGCGTCGGCGTCGGCCAGGCTGACGGGGACCTGGCAGCTGGGGGCCAGCCCATCGCAGTCTTCGTCGATGGCATCGCCGCAGATCTCGTCCTCGCCCGGGTTCACGTCGGATGCGCTGTCGTCGCAGTCGCCGGTGCGCGTCACCCGGCCGCTGGGCGGAGTGCAGGAGCCTGCGGCGGAGGTGGGGTCGCCATAGCCGTCGCCATCCAGATCGGCGTAGTAGACCGGCGCGTCCACCGCGTCGGCCTCGTCGATCAGGCCGTCACAGTCGTCGTCCACACCTGCGGTGCTGCATCGCTCGCTGGCCCCGGGGTTCACCGCGGCGACGCTGTCGTCGCAGTCGCCATCCTGCCGGATATAGCCCGAGGGCGGGGTGCAGCCGTCGTAGCGTTGGGCGCTGTCCCCAAAGCCATCGCCATCCAGGTCTCGATACCACCAAATCAGCCCGCAGTCGGTGATCTCGATATTGAAGAGACGGCTGGTGGCCAGCCCGTCCCGGTCGGTCACGGTGGCGGTGATCGCGTGCACCGCCGGGCTCAGGTCGTCGGTGCTGAAGGCCACCGCGCCGCTGCTGTCGGGGGTCGAGGTGGCGAAGGTGCCGTCCTGGTCCGATGTCCAGGTGAGGATAAGGTCGTCGGGCAGATCTTCGGCGTCCGATACCGTGGCGGCGAAGCCCACATTCTGCTCGCTGGTCCAGACCGATCCGGCGGTGGGCGCCGTGACGTTGAGGGTGGGTCGGGCGCTGACCCGAAGCAGACGCTGGTCAGAGCAGGCCCCGCCCACCTCGTCGGTCACGGTCAGCCGAATGGTGTGCACGCCGGTGGACAGCGGGGTGGAGAAGATCAGGTCGCCGCCGGCGCTGGGCGCGCCGCGGTCCAGCTCGCCGTCCCGGTTGCTGGTCCAGACCGCCAGCAGCGCTTCGGCGGAGATGTCGGGGTCCAGGGCGCTGCCCCGAAAGATGACGGCCTCGCCCTCGGGCACCGAGGCCTCGTCGTCGGGGGCGTCGATGCTGCAGCTGGGCAGCTGGTTGGGGCCACCGACGGTGAGGGTGAGCGTGTCCAGCGCCCCCTCTCCTGCGCTGTCGGTCACCGCCAGGCCCAGGCTGTGGCTGCCCTCGCTGAGGGGGCCGATGCTGCCGGTCACCTGCCCATCTGAGGCGGGGCTCACGGTGGCGATGTCGGCGCCGTCCAGCTGCCATTGCACCACCAGGGCATCGGCGCTGTCTTCATCGTCATCGACTTGCCCCACAAGGGCGACGGGCTGGTCGCTGTAGAGGCGGGTGCTGGTCGTGGGGGCGGTGATCTCGGCCCGGGGCGGGGTGCCGGCGAGCAGCTGCAGGGTCAGGCTGGCGCTGGTGGCGGCATCGTCGGGATCCCGCACGGTGAGCTGCAACAGCTCCTCACCCGCCGAGATCGCGGCGGTGCAGGTGGTCGTGCCGTCGGTGGCCGGTGGCCCGGGTGGGCAGATCGCCCGTCCGCCTGCCGTCCAGGCCACGGTCAGCTGCCCCGCGTCGTGGTTGGCGTCGCTGACCGACCCCCGAAACTCCACCGGAACCTCGGCCACCACGGGCGAGCCGTCCTGGTGGGACATGATGAAGGCGTCGGGTTCAGCGTTGAAGCGCTGCAGCGCCTGATCGGGGCAGCCGGTCAGCAGGACAGGGCAAAGGACGAGACGGGCGACCAGGCGCATGGGAACTCCGAACCCCGGCAGCTTAGCCGACCGCGCCGGGGCTGCGGGACCGCTGGCCTCAGCCCTTGGGCTTGAGCTTGTCCGCGTCGATCTTGTCGAGGTTGAGGTTGCCGCCGAGCTTGCCCGGTGCGGCCGGCAGGCCGGTCGACCGCGCCCCGCCGCCTGCATCGGGGGCCCCGCCAAAGCCGAAGTCCGGCGCGCGGCCGGTCTTGGCGCCGCCGGGCGTGCCACCGCCGCCCACCGACCCGCTGGTGCCACCGCCCACCGAGCCTACCTGGGCCCCGCCGGCGTGGTGCCGAAGCTGGCTGCGCTGTGCTTGATGCTGGGGCCCTCGCCTCCGGTTGGGATGCTGGGACGACCCGCTGCACCCGCACTCTGGGCGGTCGCGCCCGCGCTGCTGCCGCCCAGGCCCGCCCCAGCGCCGCCGGAGCTGCTGCTGGCCGCGCCGCCCATGCTGGCCGCGCCGCCGGAGCTGCTGCTGGCCGCGCCGCCCATGCTGGCCGCACCGCCAGGGCGGGTGCCGCCCACGCCCGCGCCGCCGCCGGAGCTGCTGCTGGCCGCGCCGCCGCTGGCCGCGCTGGCGCCCGCGCCGCCGCTTGTCGCGCCGCCGCTTGTCGCGCCGCCGCCGGAGCTGCTGCTGGCCGCGCCGCCGCTTGTCGCCCCACCTGCGCTGCTTCCGCCGCCTCGGCTGGCCGCGCTGGCGCCGCCGCCCCGGCTGCCGCTGCCGCGCCGCCTGCGGTCGCGCCGCCGGATCGCGCCGTCGCGCCACCCGCCCCACCCGAGGCGCTGGCGCCGCCGGAGGTCCCAGCCCCGCTGGCCCCGGTCCCGCTCGCGCCCCCGCTGCCAGGGCTGGCCGACGCACCGGCACCTGCGCCGCCGCCGCCACCGGGGCGGGAGCGCGCGCCGCCGCCGCCGCGTCCACCGCTTGTGGAGGTGGCCCGTCCGCCTGCGCCCGCGCCGCTCCCGCCGCCCGCGCCGCTGGAGAGGCCCGCGCCGGAGTTGGCCGTCGCGCCGCCGCTGCTGCTGCTGGCTGCGCGGGTGGTGGACCCCCGCCGCCGCCGGAGCTGGCGCCGCCGCCGGAGCTGGCGCCGCCGCCGGAGCTGGCCGCCGCACCGCCGCCGGAGCTGGCCGCCGCACCGCCGCCGGAGCTGGCGCCGCCGCCGGAGCTGGCGCCGCCGCCGGAGCTGGCCGCCGCACCGCCGCCTGCGCTGGATCCGCTGGAGCTGCCGCCCATGCCGCTGCTGGAGCTGCCGCCCATGCCGCTGCTGGAGCTGCCGGTGCTGCCGGTGCCGCTGGAGCTGCCGGGCCCTGGCGGCCCGCTGTTGCGCGTGGCCCGCACATTCACGCGTGCGCCGGGGATCTCGCCGTTGGCCTCGATGTCGTCACCGCTGTTGCGAACGGCGAGGTTGCCCCGGGCTGCGTTGTCGGCGGTGGATCCACTGATGCCGCCGCGGATCTGCCCGTTGGTGTCGCGGGCGGCCCCGCCGGTCCAGCCTCGGCCAAAGGCGCTGCCGGTCCAGCTGCCGTCGCTGCTGCCCCGTCCCGCAACCCGCGTGTCGCCGATCATTCCGCCCAGGTAGCCCGAACTCCGCCCCCAGCTGTTGCGTGAAAACGAGCCGCCAAAGCCATTTCCAGACATATTCGCGTTGATGCGCCCATCGGGCCCGATGCGCAGGCCGCCCATGTTGCGCCCGTTGAGCACATTGAGGGAGAAGCTGCCGTCCTGGTTCCGACGCAGGTAGACCTCGGTGGGGGTGGGCTTGTTGGTGTGGGGGTTGCCCCCGCTCACACCCCGCGCCGCTGCGCTGCCCGGGCTGCTCATATCGGTGGCCCCGCCAGCGCCGGCCCCGCGCCGCCGCCGCCGCCGCCGCCCGCACCAGCGCTGCCGCCGCCGCCGCCTCCGGTGGCAGCGGTGCCCCCCTGGGTGTCACCCGAGCCCTCACCGTGGCGAGGGGGATGGCGGTATTCGGGGGTGGGAATGGCTCGGGCCATGGAACCTCCAGAACGCTCAACCTACCACGTCGGGCCCACGGGCGTACGGTGCTGCAACCACGGGGAAAGCCCGCGCCCCGTCGGTCTATCGGCGCCGGATTCTCTCGGGGCGCAGCCGGTGCTGCCCGTCGAAGGCGCCGCGCAGCACCAGCAAGACGGCGCTGGTGGTGCCCAGACCCGTTCCGGCGGCGATCAGAAAGAGGATCAGGATCTGGTAGCGGGCGGCCAGCCAGGGCTCGGTTCCGCCCAGGATCTGCCCCGTCATCATGCCCGGAATGGTCACCAGCCCCACCACGCTCATGGTGTTGAGGATGGGCACCATCCCGCTTCGGATCGCGGCGGCAGCCACCGATCGCCCGGCCTCCCAGCGGGTGGCCCCCAGGGCCAGCAGCGCCTCGACCCGGCCCCGCCCCGAATCCAGCTGCTCCAGCACTTGATCCATGCCCAGGCTCACGCCGCTCAGGGTGTTGCCCAGCACCATGCCCAACAACGGGATGAGGTATTGCGGGCTCCACCAGGGCTGCACGCCGATGAGCACGGCGGTGCCCAGCACGGTGGTCAGGCCGCCGCTCAGCAGCATGGAGGCCGCGGCCATGGCCTGGTCGCCGCGCATGCCCCGGGCGCCCCGCTGGGTGGCCTCTCGGCCGGCCAGCAGCACCATCACCAGGCACAGGCCCAGAACAGGCGCGGGGTGCTCAATCTGAAAGACCGGCACCAGCACGGCACCCAACAGCAGCAGCTGGACCACCATGCGCAGAGACGCCACCAGCAGCTTCTTTTCGAGGCCCAGTCCCAACCACAGGCTGAGCAGCCCGTTGAGCAGCAGCAGCGCGGCCGCCCCGGCCAGCGCCGGCCAACCCAGGCTGATGGGCCCGTTCATGGCCCCAACCGCAGGCAGCGCGCGCCCAGGCGCTCCACCTGGTCGGCCTCATGGGTGACCATCACCAGCGTGCGACCGCGCAGGCTGGCCTCCACCGCCGCCCGCGCCTCCGCGTCCAGCGCGCTGGTGGGCTCGTCCAGCAGCAGCACTGCCGGGCGGCGCGACAGGGCCAGGGCCAGGGCCGCCCGCTGGCGCTCCCCCCCGCTGAGCTGCATCCAGGGCCGCTGCCAGGATGCCGCGGGCAAGCCCCACGACGCCGCCAGGCTGAGGGGATCCTCGCCTGGCGTCTCGCGCTGGCTGGCCAGCTGGCGCACCCGCTGGTGCAGATCGGCGGGGCTGCCGTCCAGCACCGCCGGCTGCTGGGCCACCAGGCACACCTGCCGCCGCCAGCCCGGACCGCCCAGCTGCTCGGGGCTCTGGCCGTCCAGCGTCAGGCTGCCGGCCGCGCGGGGATCCAGATCCGCCAGAATACGCAGCAGCAAGGTCTTCCCGCTTCCCGATGGCCCGATGACCGCCAGGGCTTCCCCCGCCGAGACCGCCAGGTCCAGCTGCTGAAACAGGGTGCGGTCGCCCAGCCGACAGGCCAGGCCCCGTGCGCAGAGGGTGCTCACGCGCCGCGCGGCGTCCCGGCGCCCACCTGGGCCCGGAAGAGCCGCTGGGGGCCGGGGATCCCCTTGATGTCGGCGCTGAAGGGCTCCACCGGGCCGCCCCAGGCATCCAAGGCCCGGGACACCGCGGGCACCGCGTGCACGGATTCGGTCCAGATCACCTGTCCGCGACCGGACCGCCCCTCGCATCGGGCCGCCAGGTTGACGGTGCCACCAAAGAAGTCCAGGCCCGCCTGGTCGGTGTGAACCGCCATGACCGGCCCATAGTGCAGGCCGATCTTGAGCCCCGGAGGCGCCTGCATGTCCAGGGTGCCCGCCCAGGCGTCGAAGTGCTCGTGCATCGCGATGGCGGCCGCCAGGGCAGGGCCCGGATCGTTGAAGGCGGCCATCAAGGCGTCGCCGATGGTCTTGATGCGCACGCCGCCAAAGCGCTCCACCACCTGCTCCAGCACGGCGAAGTGGTCGTGTACCAGCTTGAAGGCCTGGGCGTCGCCCTGCTCGTGGTAGAGCGAGGCCGACCCCGTCAGGTCGGTGAAGAGGATGGCCATGGCCTTGACGGCGATGCGCACATCCGGCGCGAGTACCTCGGCCCCAAAGGTGCGCCGGTACTCGGGCATGGTGGAGAGCCAGGCGGCGCTGACGCGGTCCAGCATAGCCTTCTCCCCCGCACATTGGATGCGCAGACGCCCGGGGGTCGGGTTGGCCAGCGTCAGCTGAAAGGGGCCGCTGCGCGCGGAAATGGGGCCAGCACCAACCTCGGGGGACCAACGCAAGGCGGCGCAACCCGACTCGCCGGCGACCAGCTCCAGGTCCGGTGCGGCGCCCCCCGCTCCGACAAACCACCGGCCCGGCGGCAGGTCCATCTCCACGGTCTCCTCGGCCCCGGCGTCCAGGGTGAGCAGCAGCAGGACATCGGGACGATCGGCCGGGTACAAGGTACAGAATTTCTCTGCGGCCGGGGGTCGGATGGCCGGGTGTGCCGCCAGCATCACCTCGACATTGTCGGCCAGGTCCGCGCCGAAGTGGATGCGGCAGGAGGGGCAGTCGGCCTGGTCTGCGAGGTTGGACAGCGAATCGGCGACGCCGACCCCAGCGTCACAGCGGGGGCAATGCAGCGTCCAATACAGCTCCAAGGCACCCGACTTGGCACCTTCGAGCATGGCCACCAGCACCTCCCTGCGGTCCAGCCCCCACTGGTCGGCCAGCGCGAAGGGCCGCAGGGTGCGCAGCTGCGCCGGCTTTGCGCCCTGCAGCCAGCCCTCCACCCGATCGACGATGCTCGGGTCGGCCGCGCCGCGCCAGCGGGCCAGGGCCTCCAGCACCACCTGTGGCAGGTGGCGCTTGGGCGGCGGATCCGCCACCTCGCCCGGGGGGGGAAGCCGGTCCAACTCCTCTTTCCAGGTCTGCAGGCCCCGCCGGGCGATGGCGTCCACACCCAAGGCGGTGAGGGCGTTGCTGGCGCTGACCTCCAAGGTGATCTCGGGGATCACCCCGCCCCCTTCGGCAGGGATCAGGCGCGCCCGGTAGTGGGTGCGGCGCATCAGCGGTCCGGTGATCACCCGGTCCTGCTCGAACCACTGGTCGCGCAGCCAGCGGCTGTCCCGCTCCACATAGCGGTGGCGGATGGGCCCCGGACCCAGCAGGCTGCCCTGGATCTCGGGGTAGCCCCGATCGTCGGGGACCATGCGCACCACCAGCGGCGGGTTGGCCGCTAGCCGGTTCAGGTGGTCGGTGTCGCCGATGACGCGCCAGGCTGCTTCCAAGCTGGTCACCGGACCCCGGATGGTCTCCTTCATGCACTCCTTCCCCGGGGTTCCCCGGCCGCGTGGCTCCCATTGTGCCACCCGCGGGGCCGGCTGGCGGCACCGCGTGGACGGGGTAGCCCGCAGCGGCCTCCTATGGAGTCTCTCTGATGTTGCGCCTCGCCTGTCTCGCCCTCCTCCTCGTCGGCTGCGGTGCCGTCGGTCCCGACGCCGCCGATGCCGCCCCCACCGCGGCGCCCACCGCCGCCCTCCCCCCGCTGGGCCTGGCCGAGATGGATGCTGTGGTGCCCGACTTCACCTTGCAGGCGGTGGACGGATCGGCCTTCAGCTTGTCGGCGCAGCGCGGCAAGACCGTGGTCTTGGAGTGGTTCAACCCCGACTGCCCCTTTGTCGAATATGCCTATGACGACGGGCCGCTCCAGGGCCTCTCCCAGCGCTGGAGCGCCCAGGGTGTGGTGTGGGTGGCGGTCAATTCCGGCGCCCCCGGCAAGCAGGGCTCCGGAGCGGATCGCAACCGCAAGGCCCAGGCCGACTGGTCGATGCCCGGACCGGTGCTCCTCGATGAAGATGGGCGCGTGGGGCGTCTCTTCGATGCCAGGACCACGCCGCAGATCGTCGTGATCGACGACCAGGGGCGCATGGTCTACAACGGCGCCCTGGACAACGCGCCCCTGGGCGACCGGCCGGCCGGGGCCGACCTGCGGATCTACGCCGACGAGGTGCTGGCCGGGGTGACCTCGGGTGCGGGCGCCCCCTATGGCCGCCAGAAGCCCTATGGCTGCTCGGTCAAGTACTGAAGGCAAGTACAGGGGGCGGGCTGCAACGGCCCCCCCCGGGGGTTACCCTGGGCGCGCTGCAACCGCCGGAGGCTCCATGCGTCGCCTGCTCTTCGCCCTGATCTTGATGTCGGCGTGCTCCTATACGCGCCTGGTCAAGAACCTCAGCGACACGGAGTTCGACCACTACTACGCCATGCGCTCCTATATGAACGAGGATCAGCGCGCGGAGTACCTCAAGCTCAAGACCCAGGAAGAGCGCGACCAGTACCTCAAGGACTTCATGTTGCCGGGGCTGCCGCCGGTGTCTTTGTGGGACACCTACTACAAATACGACGCCCGCATCCGCGAAAAGATCCTCGCGGGCGAGGTGCAGAAGGGCTGGACCGTGGACATGCTGATGATGTCCTGGGGGCCGCCCATGAAGAGCCGCAAGCTGCCCGGTCGCCAGGCCGAACGCAGCCTGCTCTACATCTACAAATTCGAGAAGCACCCCGACGGCTCGGTCCTGGTCTGGCAGCCCGACAGCAAGACCGAATACAAGGCCGAGAGGGTCTTCTTTCGCGAGGTCATCCTCGACGACGACGTGATCGCCGAGATTCACGACAAGTAGGCGTGGACGCCCCGCGCCGCCGGGCCGAACGCATGCAGACCCGCTTCGTGCAGAGTCGGGCCGGCCCCTTGCGCCTGCGTCCTCCCCGCGTCGAAGATGCCGAGGCCTTGCACGCCCTCGTCCTGTCGGTGGCGACCGAGGGGCGCTTCTTCATCGCCCATGCCGACGAGCTTCGCAGCGGGCCCCAGGGCTTGATCGAGTCCTTCCGTCGCATCGGGTCCGCCGACAATGGCCTGTGCCTAGTGGCCGATGCTCCCTCGGGCCTGCTGGGCGTGGTCACCATCAGCGGCGGCAGCCTGCGCCGCTTGCGCCATGTGGGCCGCTTCGAGTTGCGGGTGGCCGCCGAGGCCCGGGGTCTGGGCGTGGGGCGGGCCCTGGCCGAGGAGGCCCTGCTGCGGGCCCAGGCCCACCGCCTGCTCGAAAAGCTCAGCCTCGCCGTCTTGGCCGACAACGCCCCCGCCATCGCCCTCTACCGCAGCCTGGGCTTTGTGGAGGAGGGCCGGCGTGTCGGCGAATACCGCGAGGACGACGGGCGCCTGCGCGATGATCTGTTGATGGCCCGCACCCTCAGGTCCGGGGGATCACCCGGCTGAGGTTCTCCAGCACCCGCCGGCAGCAGGCGTCCAGGCGCTGGTTCATGCCGCTGCGGTCCAGGAGCGCGCCCAGGACCGCGCCCGGATCGTAGTCGACATGCAGCGTGACCAGCGTGTTGCTGCTGGGCTTCATGGTGCGCAAGCTGTAGTGCAGGTGGCCCTTGAAGCGCTTTCCGCTGGTGTCCACCAGCACGCGGCGGCCGCCGTGGCTGTCGTCGGCGCGGTCGAAGCGGTAGCCCATCTCGCGGGACCGCCCCCCGGACTTCAGGGTGAGGGTGAAGTCACCCGTGCCGTTTTCGGCGAAACCGTCAAATGCGTCCTGCACCAGCAGCCGGTGGTTGGCCGGATCGGACAGCCAGGCAAATGCGCTGTCGCGTCGGATCCCCTCGAGGAGGATATCGGTGGTGACGATGGCCATGGCGGTCCTCCGAGCTCGACGCAGCCCGGTCTAACACGCGGAGCCCCGCAGGGGGCTATGCTTCCGCCGCGATCTGGAGCGCTGTTGCTGGCCCTCATCCCCTACTTCACGGTGCCCACCCTCGAGCTGGGCCCCGTCGTGCTGGACGCCTGGGCCACCCTGGTGGCGCTGGGCTTCATCCTCGGCCTCGAAGTCGCCCGCTCCCGCGGCATCCAGAAGGGCCTGGACGTCAAGGATGTGGTGGACGGATCGGTCGCCATCGTGGGCATGGGCTTCCTGGTGGGCCACCTCGTGCACGTCCTGGCCTACAACCCCCACCGGCTGTCCGAAGACGGGATCATGTCCCTGGTCAGGGTGTGGGAGGGCTTCTCGTCCACCGGCGGCTTCATCGGCGCGGTGCTGGGGGCGGTGCTCTTTTACGGCCTGATTCGAAAGCGCCCCTTCTGGCCCCACGCCGACGCCATCGTCTTTGGTTTCCCCTTCGCCTGGGTGCTGGGCCGCCTGGGCTGCTTCACCGCCCACGATCATGTGGGCAGCCGCAGCGACTTCTTCCTGGCCGTGGACTTTCCCACCGCCTGGTATGGCGGGCCCCGCCACGATCTGGGCCTCTATGAGGCCCTGTGGACGATGGTGATCGCCACCAGCTTCTTCCTGTTGCGCAACAAGCCGCTGCGGTCGGGCTTCTTCCTCGCCCTCTTCGCCACGCTCTATGCGCCGGCCCGCTTCGCCCTGGACTTCCTGCGCAACGATGACCTCGCAGGCGCCGATGTGCGCTGGGCGGGGCTCACCCCGGCCCAGTGGGGCATGGCGGTCATGTTTGTGGGCGGGGCGGCTGTGGCCCTGCGGCTGTGGCGCTTGGGCCCCGAGGCCCCCTTGGCCGGCGCCGCGACGCCCGCCGCTGCACCGCTGCCCGACGACGGCACCGTAGACTTCGACCCGCCCGCTGGTGACGACTCTGCAGCGGCCGGCCCACTCGACGACTAAGGGCCTGGCGTCTCCATCGCAGAGAAAGCACGCTCCAGCACCAGCGTCTCTGCAATATCCAGCTTGCCATCTTCGGCCGAGTCCGACAGGGCGACGGTGTAGTTGGCCACCTCCAGCAGGGTCGCCTTGCCTTCGGCCACCAGGCGGGGGCAGGCGTCCACCTGCCCCAGGGCCAGGGCGCGGGCCGGGCCGGCGGGCACCGGGGCCAGCAGCTCGGGCAGCACCGGGCAGTAGCGCGCGGCGATCTCCTGGCCGAAGACATCGGCGGGGCCGCCACAAAGCAGGATGAAGGCCAGTCCGGCGACGGTGCAGGTCAACGCCACCGCCCGCAGCAGCCGCGCGGTGGGGTCGAGGGCTGCCCCGTTCTCTTGCGGCGGGGTCATGCGGCTCAAGCCTCCTCTTCGCGCCACTCCGCCTCGCGGCGGTAGATGGTGCGGGCCGTAATGCCCAGGAGCTGAGCGGCCAGCGCCTTGTCGCCATCGACGCTCTGCAAGGTGGCCTCGATCATGCGCCGCTCCACCTGCTTGATGGGGGTGCCCACCGGGAAGGTGAGGGCGGCCTGCACCCCTTCGCGGCGGCGAATCGCCGGGGGCAGATCGTCCAGATCGATGATGTCATCGCGATTCAGCACTACCGCCCGCTCGATTGCATTCTCCAGCTCCCGCACATTCCCGGGCCAGGGCCAGGCCGACAGGGCGTCGGCGGCCTCGGGGCTGATGCCGCGGATGGCCCGGCTGTTCCGGCTGGCGTAGAGCGTGGCGAAATGACGCGCCAGCAGCGGGATGTCGTCGGGGCGCTCCCGCAGGCCGGGCATGTGGATGCGGATGACATTGAGCCGGTAGAAGAGGTCCTCGCGCAGGCGCCCCTCTGCGATGGCCTTCTCGGGCACCCGGTTGGTGGCGGCGATCACCCGCACATCGGCCTGCAGGGTCTTGCTGCCGCCCACCCGCTCATATTCGCCCTCCTGCAGCACCCGCAGCAGGCGAACCTGCACCTGGGGCGACATCTCGGTCACCTCGTCCAGGAAGATGGTGCCGCCGCGGGCCAGCTCGAAGCGGCCCTCCCGCCGGCCCTGGGCGCCGGTGAAGGCCCCCGCCTCGTGGCCGAAGAGCTCGCTCTCCAGCAGGCTCTCGGGCAGGGCGCCGCAGTTGACGGTCACCAGCCGCTTGGCCCGCCGCGGAGAGGCCTGGTGAATCCAGCGCGCCAGCATGCCCTTGCCGGTGCCGCTCTCTCCGGTGATCAGGACGCTGGCGACCGAATCGGCCACCTGTCGGGCCTCGTCCAGCACCCCGCGCATGCGGGCGCTGCGGCCCACCAGGTCGTCGGGCACGGCACGGGCCAGCTCATCCTTCAAGGCGCGGTTTTCCGCCACCAAGCGGCGCTTTTCCAGGGCCTTTCGCACGGCGCGCACGATGTCGGAGCGCCGCAGGGGCTTGGTCACGAAGTCCCAGGCCCCCTCCTTCATGGCCTCCACCGCCGTCTCGACGGTGCCATAGGCCGTCATTACGATGACTTCCAGATCCGGATCCAGCGTGCGTGCGGCCTTCATCAGCTCCAGCCCGGTCATGCCCGGCATCTTGAGGTCGGTGAGCATGAGATCGGGGGGCTCGGCGCGGATGCGGTCCAGGGCCTCGCGGCCGTCCGAGGCGTGGCTCACCGTAATGCCCTCGCGGGCCAGGATGCGGTCCAGGGCGAGGCGGTTGGCCTCCTCGTCGTCCACCACCAGCACATGGGGCATGGGCACCTCTGACCTTCTGTCCTTGATGTGACCATCTGTCCCATGCCTGACGCGATGGCAAGCGCCCGGGGGACAGGGGCGGCGCGATGGCGTAAGGCTGATGTAGGAGGAGCCGGTCGGCCGGTCCGATAGTCTTCGTTCGTCACCCCATGCATCGGAAGAGCCATGAAGACGAATCCTGCCGCACTTGTCCGTCTCTGCACCCTCGCCACCCTGGGGCTGCTGCCCAGCCTCGCCCTCGCGGAGGATCCCGAATTCGCCAAGCCCGTCGTGGTGGACGAGGATGTGGTCGATGGGCCCAAGACCGGCCTGTCGGTCGAGCTGGGTGGCGTGCTGGCCGGCGGCAATGTTCAGTACCAGACCGCCCAGGGGCGCATGGTCCTGACCCGCCGCTGGAAGGCCAACGGCCTGGCCACCAACATCACCGGAAACCTGGGCCGCAGCGTCGTGGACGCCGATGGAGACGGCCTGCTCACCGACGCCGAACGCGCAGTGGGCTACCAGGAGACCGCCCGGCGGCTCAGCCTGGACCTTCGTTATGACCGCTATGTGGCCAAGCGCTCGAGCATCTATGCCCTCGCCGGCGCCTTGCTCGATCCCTTCGCCGGCTATGACCTGCGCACCCACGAACAGATCGGCTTCTCGCGCAGCCTGGTCGACCAGAAGAAGTTCAAGCTCATCTCCGAGATCGGCTTTGACTACGCCCAGGAGAATTATGTCGAGGGCATCGACCCCAACTACCAGAACATCCTGGCGGCGCGGGTCTTCCTGGGTGCGGTGGCCAACCTCTCGGAGAACTTCGCCATCACCAACGACCTCGAAGTCTTCGAGAATGTGCTGACGCCCGCCGACCTTCGCCTGCTGGAGACGCTGGCGGTCACCAGTCGCATCAGCGACAGCTTCACCTTCAAGACCAGCTATGGGCTGGTCTTCGACAATGTACCGGTCGAAGGTTTCCGTCCTCTCGACCAGGTGGTGATGGTGACCCTGGTTGCGAGCATCCTGTAGTCCGTTATCCTCGGATCCCTGACCTCCAACCCCGGAAAGTTCTTTGCAGTTTGATGTCTCGGAAAGCAGTGAGTTGCTCAAGAGCGCCATGAGCTTGGGCTGGAGTGCGATCACCGCCATCGTGATCTTTGCGGTGGGTTGGGTGATCAGCAAACGAGCCTATGCCTATGTGCTGGGCCTCAGCCAGAAGCGCAGCAAGGACCCCATGTTGGGGCGCTTCCTCGCCAGCCTCGCCCAGTGGGGGGTCATCGCGGCGGCCGGCATCTCGGCCCTGGGCCGGGTGGGGGTCGAGACCACCAGCCTCGTGGCCTTGCTGGCCTCGGCCGGCCTCGCGGTGGGCCTCGCCCTGAAAGACAACCTCGCCAACTTCGCCAGCGGGGTCATGATCCTCATCTTTCGGCCCCTGTCCATCGGCGACACGGTGGTGGCGGCGGGCTGCACCGGCACGGTCACCGACATCGGGCTCTTCGCCAGCACGCTGGTCACCCCTGAAAACCACACCATCATCCTGCCCAATAGCGCGGTGACGGGTGGGCCCTTGACCAACTTTACGCGCTTGGGCACCCGGCGCGGCACCGTCGAGGTGGGCGTGGCCTATGGCTCCGATCTGCAGGCCGTGCGCGCGGTGTTGCTCGAAGCCGCCACCGGCGCCGACCAGGTGCTGGCCGACCCCGCTCCCGCGGTGGTCTTCGGCAATCTGGGCGCCAGCAGCCTGGACTTCAAGGTGCAGGTCTGGGCCGACGCCGACCACTACATGCCCATGCTCGACCAGGTGCGCTCCCGGGTCTATGACGGCCTCAACGCCGCAGGCATCGACATTCCCTTCGCCCAGATCGTGGTGCACCAGGCCGCGCCGGTCGAGGCCTGAGCCTCAGCTGGCCTCGCGCCCCACGGCGCGGGCCGCCTCCAGCTCGTCTTCGACGCTGAGCCGGGCTGGCGAGGTCAGCTCGGGGAACTTGCCGCCGATGTCGGCGTAGAAGTCCCGGATGCGGTCCATATCTGCAGAGACGTCCCCGGTGGGCATGAAGCAGGGGCCGCAGCCGCCTATCTTGCGCTTATAGTCCAGGAAGCCCAGCACCAGCGGCACCTGGGCCTCGACGGCCATATAGTAGAAGCCGCTGCGCCAGCGGTCGCGCAAGGACCGGGTGCCGTCCGGTGCGATGGCCAGGTAGAGCTGGTCTGCCGCCGCGAATTGCTCGGCGATCTGCTTGACCGTGTCGTTGTTCTTGCTGCGGTCCACCGGGACGCCGCCCATCCAGCGGATGAACCAGCCGATGCCCGGCTTGAACATGCTGTCCTTGGTGATCCAGGACAGGCGCACCCGCAACACCCAGGCGCACATCAACATGTAGAAGCCGTCCCAGTTCGACGTGTGGGGCGAGGCGATGAAGATCGCCTTGTCCACGTCGGGGAAGGGGCCTTGGACCTTCCAGCCCAGCAGTCGGGCGAAGCCGCGCCCGATGAAGTGGGGGAGGGGTCCGATGGAGCCACCAGTCTTGCGGATGCGCGAGGTCGACATGATGACCATGGAACCACTGGTGGGGCTGGACGCAAAGGGCCTCCTGCGTGATGACGGTTCTTTGACCTTCTCGGGACCCCGGCCTGACCCGCCACGGGGGAGCCTGCCGGTCTGCCCCTGCTGAGGATCCGATGTCTGCTGCTTCCCCTGCCTGCCGCATCCGCGGCGCCGTCCTTCGCCCCCTGCGGGACCGCGCCGGCTTCACCCTGATGCCAGACGCCATCCTGGACGTGGACGCCCAGGGCCGCATCGCGTCCATCGGCCCCGCGGCCGAGGGGGAGCCCCTGCCCGAGACCGAGCCCGGCGCCTTGTGGATGCCCGGCTTCGTGGACGCCCATGTGCACTATCCCCAGACCCGCATGGTGGGGTCGGCCTCGGGGCCGCTGCTGGATTGGCTGGAGAAGACCACCTTCCCCGAAGAGGCGCGTTTTGCCGACCGCGCCTATGCCGAGGCCGTGGCCGAGGACTTCTGCGCCGCGCTGGTGGCCCAGGGCACCACCGCCGCCGCCATCTTCGGCAGCCCGCACCCCGGCGCCACCGACGTGCTCTTTGCCGCCTTGGACCGCTGGGGCCTGCGCGCCCTGGCTGGCATGACCCTGATGGACCGCGGCGCGCCCCCGCCCAACCTGCTGGCTGCCGGCCCGGCCTTGCAGGCCTGTGCGGCCCTCATCGCGCGCTGGCACGGCCACGACGGCGGGCGGCTCTCCTTTTGTGTGACGCCCCGCTTCGCCATCGCCTGCACGCCGGAGCTGCTGGCTGGGGCCGCCGCCCTGGTGCAGCGCCACGACCTGCCCATGCAGACGCATCTGTCCGAGAACGCCGCCGAGATCGCCTACACGATGGAGCTCTTCCCCGATTCTGCAGACTACCTGGGCGTCTATGCAGACCATGGCCTGTTGGGTCCTCGCGCCCTCTTTGCCCATGGCATCCACCTCTCTGACGGGGAGTGGGGCCGACTGGCGGCATCGGGCGCTGCCCTGGCCCACTGCCCGGACAGCAACTTCTTCTTGGGTTCGGGGGCCATGCGCCTGGCGCACGCCCGGCGTCTGGGCATTCGGGTGGGGCTGGGCACGGATGTGGGCGGTGGCCGCAGCTTCTCGGTGCGCCGCTGCGCGGCTCGGGCCTATGACGCCGCCTTGCTGGTGGGCGAGCCCGTCAATGCCGAGAGCCTGCTCTGGCAGGCCACACGCGGCGGCGCCCTGGCCTTGGGCCAGGGCGATCGGATCGGGCTGCTGGAGCCGGGTTTCGACGCCGATCTCGTGGCCGTGGACCGGCCAGAGGCGGCCAGCACCGACGCCTTGTGGGACGCCTTGCTCTTCCGCCTGGACTTCGGCCCCGTCCGCCAGGCGCGGGTGCGGGGCCGGGTGCTGTCGGCGCCTACATCATGCTGAGCAGGGACTGCCAGATGTCGGGGCGCTGCCACATCAGCACGGCCACACCCACGACCACCAGCACCATCAGCAGCAGCACCTTCTCCAGGGTGCCGCTGGGCGTGCCCTGCTCCAGCTTGCTGCCCTTGGGCACCATGGGCGTGGCCGTGAAGGTGCCCGCCAGGTAGCGGTTCAGGTACATGCGCCCATTCAGCGCGAAGCCTGCCGCCTCGATGAAGGTGCTGAGGTCCCGCTTGCGCAGGCGCAGCCAGGCGATGAAGGCGCTGACAGCCATCAGCAGGGCGATGACGCCCAGCACGATCAGGAGCAGGTCCACCGGGCTGACGCTGCTCAGCGCGTTGATGATCAGGGCGCCGGCCGAGGCCAGGGCGGCGAATGCAATCGAACCGCCAATCAGCATATTCTGGAAGTTGCCCGGGGGCTCTGCCGGCGGCGGGGCCGTGGGAGCGCCCGGGGCGGCGGAGGAGCCGCCGCGGCCTCATGGCGGCAGCCTGCGCCGCGTCGGCCTGCTTGTTCATGTCGGCCTCCAGGGCGCCGGCCTTGTCCCCCGCCGCCTTCTCGATGCGGGCCGCGATGGTGTCCTTCAGCCGCACAAAGGGCGCGATCATCGCCTCCCACAAGCTGATGGGGTTGACCTCGACCTCGGTGACGACGGCGTCCCACTCCTGGTCGGCCCGGTCATAGAAGACGCCGCGCTTGCCCACGTCGATGCCGCCCCGCAGCCCCGAGGTGATGGCGGCCACCACCTGCTGCTTCTGGGTGGCGCCCGCGCCATCCTTGCGTTCGATATCCAGATAGGTGAGGAAGATACCGCTCTTTGCAGCCACCTTGCGATGGGCGGCCTTGTCGGTGACCTTCATGGTGAGCTGCACCCGGCGCCCGTCGATGACCAGCAGGCCCTCTTGGAACAGCGCCCTCTCCTCCACCGAGAAGAGCTTGGACAAGGTGACGAAGTTGCGGGCGAATTCCAGCAGCCAACGCTGGTAGAGCACCAGCTTCTCGAGGTTGTTGAACTGCTGGATCTCATTGGCCACCGCCTGGTCTTGGGCGGACAGGGCCTTGAGCCGTTCGGGCATGGGGCTGTCGGCAAAGGCCACCAGGTCGGCCGGATCGGCGTCGTTGGGGATGCCCGCGGGTTGACCGTCCCGCCAGCCGGTGAAGGCCGAGACGCGGGCCTTGAGGGCGGCCCAGTCGGCCTGGCGCAGCTCGGTGAGGGGGCCCTCCCGCTCCAGCAGGCGGGGACCGTAGGACTCGGCCAGCAACTTGAGGTCCGCCAGGTAGTGGGGGTTCAAGGCGCCGTCGAAACGCAGCAGGCCATCGGCCATCGGGCGGGCCATCGGCGCCGACGCCAGCCAGGTGGAGATGGCGGCGGGGTCGTTGACGTCCAGGGCGGCGAGCTGTTCGGGGGTGGCCTGCAGGCGCTCGGTGGCGCCCGCCTCCAGTGCCACCAGCGCGCACTGGCTGTAGAATTGGTCCATCTTGGTGCCGAGACGGGCCAGCAGCTCGGCCGCCGCGGCCGTGTCTTCGCCCAAGGGGAAGATGCTGTCGGCCTCGTCGGTGGTCCGCGCCTTCCAGGCCGCAAAGCCGCGCGCGCCCGCCACATAACGGTCCACATCGGCCGCCGAAGCGCCCATGTCGCCACTCAGGTCGGCGCTGCCGCCCGTGCTGCCGATGATGCGTTCCAACGCGGCCTTCTCTTCCGCGTCTTCGATCTGGCCTGGGGTCACGACCCCGTCGCCATTGGGGAAGGTGCGGGCATAGGCGTCGCGGAACTGGCGGACCTGGGCCAGGGTGATCTGGTCCTTGCCGCTGCTGCCCAGCTTGTCGAGGAGCAGCACGGCGAGCGCCTTTGCCGCCTTGGCGTCTCCGTTGTTGCCATCCAGATCGCCCAGGCGCAGCGTCTCGGTCGAATCGGCCAGCGGGCCCCGATTCGACACGCGCTCCCAATACCACTTGCGGGCATCCCTCAAGTCGTAGAGGCGGATCCGGCCATCCTTGTCGGCGTCCATGGCGGACAGGAAGGCCGGGTCGCAGTTGAACTGCGCGATGGGGGCCGAGGTGGCCGCCCACCGGGCCTTGTCCAGACCGTCGATGCGCTCGAGGTCTTCAGGACCAGCAAGGTGGAGGTGGAAGACGCCGCCATAGTTTCGGTAGGTTGCTGCGGACATGGAATGCCTCTGGGATATTGGGATTTGTTTGCCGCTGGAGACCCGTCCCGCTTAGCGTTGCCCCGCGCGCACATCCACCCCCCTGTAACAGTTGCGTATTGGCGGCCGGCCCGGCCTCAATGGGGGCAGGTCGCCGCGCCGGCTCCGTCTACCCGCTGCACCTCGTAGCGGTCGGTCTCGGGCGTCCAGGTGGCCACCAGGCTGGGCGGGGGGCCGCCCCATCCCCAGGTCAGGCAGTCAAAGTCCTCCCCCGCGCGCAGGGTGGTCAGGCCTTGCACCACCTCGCAGCCATCGTGGCGCTTGCGGATGCCCTTCTGGGTCCGGGGTGAGATGGCCCAGCGATCTCCCGGGCAGGCCTCGATACTGGCCACCAGCGGCAGCTCCCAATGCACCCAGCGCATATATTTGTAGCCGTCGCTGATGCCGTCTCTGAGGGTCCAGCCGCTCAGGCCAACCGTGAAGAGCACCAGGACGATCCGCCCGCGGGGCCCCAGGGTGGGCCAACGGCGGGCCAGGGCAGCGGCGGTCATCACGCCGAGAAAGAGGCTGGGAAGCACCATCATGCGGCTGGAGGTCACGCCCAGGGCCGCCGCCCATCCCAGCAGGGCCGCCACCTGTCCCGCCAGCGCCCAAAGCAAGAAGCGCAGCTCGAAGCTCCACGGCCGGCGCAGCGGGGCCAACAGCAGGCCCATCACCAGCCAGGGCGTGCCCGCCGCTGACCCCTGGTACCAGAGCTGCCGGAAGAGCCGGGTCTGCCGCTTGAGGGTCCAGCGCTCCGTCAGGTCCTGCCAGTCGGCGAAGCTGTCCGGAGAGGCGGCGAAGGGCTCGGCCAGGCCCGTGGTCTTGAGCCTCAGCCACAGCGCCACCCCCCACAGGCTGAGCAGGGTGGCCGGCGTGCGGCGCATGGCCATCCACACGAGAATGAGCGGCCAGCCTTCATAGCGAACGAGGGCGAGGGCCCCCATGGTGAGGTCGGCCAGCGCCGGCCAGCGCTCCCGCAGCAGCAAGGCCCCAAAGACCAGCAGCAGGAAGGTGGACTCCTGGTAGGGCACCACCGACCAGCACAAGAAGGGCCCGAACAGGGCCATGGGCAGAAAGGCCCAGCCGGCACGGGGCCCCGCGAGGCCTTGGGCGAGGGCGGATCCCAGGGCCACGCCCACCGCGCCCACCACCGACAGCAAGACCCGCAAGGCCACCAGCCCGCCACCCAGCTTGGCCACCCCCCACACCAGCAGCTGGGTCGCCGGCAGCCAGACCTGCACCACCAGGTGGTCGCGGCCGGCCCAGCGCTGGTAGCCATCGTAGTGCCAATTGCCCGGAACCAGCGCCACCAGCAGCAGGCGCAGCGCCAGGGCCACCAGGAAACAGGCCAGGGGCGCCGCCCAGGGGCCCCAGGGGCCGGGGTCCGAAGGCGGTGCCGGCGATGGGGGCGACGGCGCGGTGGAAGACACGGGGGGGCCGGACCGGGGGAGGGGTCTGGCTAATCGCTCGCCGGGCCCGCCGCAGGTGCTAGGCTGCCGCCGTGCCCCGCTTGCCCCTGCTGCTGCTCGCCGCGCTGGTCCCCATGGCCCTTCAAGCCCTGGCCCTGCTCAACCCCGACATCCCGGTCATCGACTGCGAGGAGCGCTACAACGCCGGCCACGCCTGGATGCTGCTGCAGGGCCACCTCGACGCGCTCTTTCGGCTCCAATACCGCCCTTTCTGCGGTGGCTGCACGCTCACGGCGGGGCTGGGGGCCCTGGCCATGGGCCTGCTGGGGCCCAGCTTCGCGGCCTGGAAAGGGGTGGCCCTGGCCTTCACCGGCCTGGCGGGGGCCCTGGGGGCGGCCGGTTTGTGGCGCCGCGAGAATGGGCTCGCTGCCTTCATCTTCGTGGCCTTGCTCAGCCTTGCGCCCCTCAGCTTCATCCGGCTGCTGCTGCTGTCATGGGGCAACCACTTGGAATGCGGTGTGATCGCACTGCCCATGCTGGTTCTGGCCGCGGGCACCCTGACCGTGCGCCGGGCGCGGCTGCTGGGCCTGCTGGGCGGCTTCGGGCTGTGGGTGGGCTTCTCCATGGCGGTGCCGGTGGCGGCGGTGGCCCTCTTTGTGGCCCTTCGAGACTGGCGCATGCTGCTGCCGCTGGCCCAGGGCCTCGCCCTCGCGCCCATCTTGTGGGTGCTGCAGCGCCTGTTGGGCGGGCCGATCCCCTTTGGCACCATCTACAATCCCGGCGAGTTCCTGCCCGATCCCCGGCGCCTGCCGCGGCAGCTCGCCGGACTGCTGGCGCCGGCCCAGGTGGCGGGCCTCTTCGGGCTGCCGCGCCTGGAGCTGGGGGTGCCCCTTGGTTATGGCTTCCTGGTCAGCCTGCTGGGGGCCTCCGGCTTGGGTTGGCGGCAGGGGCATCGCCAGGCTGGCCACCCTCTGCCTGCTGACCTGGCTGGGGGCCTATCTGCTGCTGGGCTTCGAGCTGCACCAGCCGGGCTGGCCCGAGGTCCCCGCGGCCTCGGGTCTGCGTTATGTTGCGCCGGCCTGGCTCTTTGGGTTGGTCTTGCTGTCTGCTTGTGTGGGGAGGGTGGCGTCGGGGGCCCACAAGGCGCGCCTGCTCCTGCTTGCCGTGCCGCTGCTGACCGGCATCCTGGCCCGGGCGGCCACGCTGACGGCCCCCTTTCCCAGCACGGCCGCCAGCCGCTTCGAGGCGGCAGACTGGGACCACTTCCGGGGGCAGGCGGTCTACCTGCTGGAGGCGGGGGAGCACCGCGACTGTGGGGCGCAGGATCCACGCTCCATGGCCCTTCACGCCTATGCGCTGGGCCGTCGGGGCGCCCAGTCCCGGCTGGAGCGGGGCGAGTCGATGGCGGGTCTGGAGGCGCCGCCAGCGCAGCTTCGCGCCTTCGGCGAGGGTGTGGGCGGCGGCCTCGTCGATCACCTCGACCCCGACTCGGAAGGCAGCCTGCGGCGCTTGCAGGCGGTGGCCGAGGCTGTGGCCCGCCTCGATCCAACCGTGCAGCAGGCGGCCCTGGCCGAGGCGGCCTGGCGCCGGGTCTACCGGCAGTCGCGCTTCAGCCTGGGGCGGGGTGGCTTTCACGCCGCGGATCTGGATCGCCAACGCACGCTGTTGCGCAGCGTTTCCCGCCCCCTGGCCGAGGCCTGGCTGGTGGCCTGGGGGCGGCGACTCGGCAAGGTGGAGGGGCGTTGGGCGGCGCCGGCCTCGCTTGTCTTGCCCACCTTGGAGCCTCGGGGCCTGGGTCCCTTCGCCCTGGGTCTGGGGGCAGGCCTGGCCGAGGAGTGGGGGCCCCAGGACCGCCTGCCCCTGCCCGTGGGCCTCGCCCCCAGTCTGCACGCCGACCTGCAGGCCGGCTATGGGCTGGGCCTGGCCCGCGACTGGATGCCTGCCCTGGTCGCCGAATCGCAGATTGATGCTTCGCTTTGGGAGACCGATCCCGCACCCTATGCCGCGGCCGCCTTGGACCGCTGGTGGGGTCCGCCGCCGCCGATGCTCTGCCCCTGTGGGGCCACCTGCGAGTGATCAGGTGGCCAGGTTGGACGACAGCCAGCGCTCCGTCTCTTCAACCGTCCAGCCCTTGCGACGCGCATAATCCGCCACCTGGTCGGCTTCGATCTTGCCCACGCCAAAGTAGTGGGACCGGGGGTGGGCATAGTAGAAGCCGCTGACGGCGGCGGCGGGCAGCATGGCCATGGACTCGGTGAGCTGAAGTCCCGTGCGGGCTTCGACATCCAGCAAGGACCACAGGGTCTGCTTCTCGGTGTGATCGGGGCTGGCGGGGTAGCCGGGGGCGGGCCGAATGCCCTGGTAGCGCTCCTTCACCAGCTCTTCGACGGGCAGCGCCTCGTCGGTGGCATAGGCCCACAGGCGGGTGCGCAGCTCGCGGTGCAGGTATTCGGCGAAGGCCTCGGCGAGGCGGTCGGCAAGGGCCTTGAGCAGGATGCTGCTGTAGTCGTCGTGGGCCTTGGCGAATGCATCGGCCCGCTCGGCGCAGAGCCGCTCGAAGGCCGCCCGGTCGATGTAGTCCCGCT